>NZ_LZLY01000062.1 GCF_001673535.1 Mycobacterium sp. 1081908.1
GCGGGTCTCCTCGCCGCTGGCGCCGACCGGGCGACCCAGTTGTGCCCGCGTCATTGTGACGTCCTCACTTCCGGCTAACAGCGTCAAATATAATCGGCCGATCAATTTATGTGCCGGTTCCGTAGGGGGGTGCCCCGCATGAGCCCCGCCCGGTCGCAGCTGGGGCGCCCGCCGGGCGCCAGCGGCGAGGAGACCCGCCGGCGGATCATCGTCGCCACCATGCGCTGCGTGGCCAGGGCCGGCTATTCGCGCGCGACCATCCGCGAGATCGCCCGCACGGCCGAGGTGACCAGCGCCAGCCTGTACAACTACTTTCCCACCAAGTCCGAGCTGATCAAGGCCGCCATCGCGGCCAGGACCGACGTGGCGCTGCCGCGCCTGCGCGAGGCCGCCGGCGGCCCCGGCGACGTGATTGACCGGATCGAAGCGGTGCTCGACGAGCTGGGCAGGTTGCTGCGCGAGTATCCGCACCTGGCCGCGTTCGAGCGCGCCATGCGCGGGCGCACCGGGCT
>NZ_LZLY01000063.1 GCF_001673535.1 Mycobacterium sp. 1081908.1
CCCACCGGCAGCGTGAGCAGGTTGCCCCACCGGATCCGGTTCTGGTTGTCGCGCCCGATCACGCCGAGGTCCTGGGACACCGCCGGGTCGGTGGTGATCGCGTTGTTGGCCAGCTTCGGGCCGTTGACCTGACCCGGGATGGTCAACACGGTGATCCTGCCGTACGTGGCCGGGTCGGAGCTGGCGCTGATGTAGGCGGCCAGGTAGTCGCGCTTGAACCTGTTCATCGCGCTGATCAACTGGTATGACGCCGAATTATCGTTCTTGGCAATGTTTTTCGCGACGATGTAGTACGGCGGCTGGTAGCTGCTCGCGGTGGGGTTCGGGTCCAGCGGCACGTCCCAGAAATCCGACGTCGAGAAGAACGTCACCGGGTCGTTGACGTGGTACTTGGCCAGCAGCATCCGCTGCACCTTGAACAGGTCCTCCGGGTAACGCAGGTGCTCGGAAAGCTCGGGGGTGATGTCGCTCTTGGGTTTGACGGTGCCCGGAAAAACCTGCATCCAGGCTTTGAGGACCGGATCGGATTCGTCCTGCTGGTACAGCGTGACGGTGCCGTCGTAGGCATCCACGGTGGCCTTCACCGAGTTTCGGATGTAGGAGACCTGCTTGTCGGGGGCCAGCCGGTTGAACGCCACCTCGGTGGAGTCGGCGGTCGCGGACTCCAGCGAGGTCAGTTCCGAGTACGGGTAGTTGTCCAGGGTGGTGTAGCCGTCGATGATCCACACCAGCCGCTTGTTGACGATCGCCGGGTACACCGCGCTGTCGGTCGTCAGCCACGGCGCCACCGCCTCCACCCGGCGGGCGGGATCCCGGTTGAACAAGATCTTGCTGTTGGAGCCGATCACGTTGGAGAACAGGAAGTTTCGCTCGGCGAACTTGGCGGCGAACACGCTGCGGGAGATCCAGCTGCCGATCGGCACTCCCCCGAGCCCGCCGTAGGTGTAATTCTTGGTCTCGGTGCTGGTCTCGTAGTCGTATTCGCGGTCGTTGCCGTTCTTTCCGACGATCGCGTAGTCGGCGGAGGTGTTGGAGATGACGGGCCCGTAGTAGATGCGCGGCTGGTCCAGCGGCGCCGGCCCGTCGGACACCACACTGCCGTTGGCGCCGACGACATTGACCAGAAATTCGGGATAGCCGCCGTTTTGGTTGGGGTCATTGGCGATTCCGCGCACCGTGTTGGCCGGCGACGCGATGAACCCGTTGCCGTGGGTGTAGACGCTGTGCCGGTTGATCCAGTCGCGCTGGTTGTCGATCAGCCGGTCCGGGTTGAGCTCCCGGGCAGCGACGACGTAGTCGCGCAACGCCCCGTTGCGGTCGAGGTAGCGGTCGATGGACAGCTGGTCGGGGAAGAAGTAGAAGTTCTTGCCCTGCTGGAACTGGGTGAACGCCGGGCTGACGATCGTGGGGTCGAGCAGCCGGATGTTCGAAGTCGTCGCGCGGTCGGCCGCGACCTGCTGGGCAGTGGCCTGCCCGTCGCCGGTGTAGTTGCGGTAGCTCACCAGGTCGGACGTCAGGCCGTAGGCCTGCCGCGTCGCGGTGATGCTGCGGCTGATGTATTCGCTTTCCTTTTGCGCGGCATTGGGCCGGACGCTGATCTGTTCGACGATCAACGGCCACCCGGCCCCCACGATCAGCGACGACAGCAGCAGCAACACCAGGCCGATGGCCGGAATCCGCAAGTCGCGCAGGACGATTGCCGAGAACACCGCGGCGGCGCAGATCAGGGCGATCGCCATCAGGATCAGCTTGGCCGGCAGCACCGCGTTGATGTCGGTGTAGCCGGCACCGGTGAACGGCTTGCCACCGCGGGTGTGCGACAGCAGCTCGTAGCGGTCCAGCCAATAGGCGACGGCCTTGAGCAGCACCAGCACCCCGACCAGGCTCACCAGCTGGATGCGCGCCGAGCGGCTCAGCGCCCCGGTACGGCCGGACAGCCGGATGCCGCCAAAGATGTAGTGCGCCAAGATGTTCGCCAGGAAAGCCAGGAACACCGCCACGAACATGTAGGACAGCAGCAGCCGGTAGAACGGCAGCTCGAACGCGTAGAAGCCGAGGTCCTTGCCGAACTGGGGATCCCGGATGCCGAAGGTCCCGCCATGCAGGAACATCTGGACCCGCACCCAGTAGCTCTGCGCGATGATGCCCGCGAGCAGGCCGACGGCCGTCGGGATTCCGATGCCCACCAGCCGCAGGCGCGAAACGACCACGGCGCGGTACCGCGCAACGGGGTCGTTGGTGTTGCTCGGCACGAACACCGGGCGAGCGCGGTAGGCCAACGCGAGCCCGGTGAACACGATGCCGCCCACCAGCAGACCCGCGACCAGGAACACGACGATGCGGGTGACCAACACGGTGGTGAACACCGAGCGGTAGCCGAGCTCGCCGAACCACAGCCAGTCGACGTAGGCGTCGATCAGCCGCGGCCCGGCCAGCAGCAAAACGATCACACCCAGTGCGATCAGGATCAGAATCCGGCTGCGCCGAGTCAGCTTCGGCATCCTTGCGGTGGGCCGCATCCCCACTGGCTACGCTCCCTGATCTCGCTGGCCGGTTGCTAGAGATTTTCTAGAACGGTCACAACTCTACGCATTGCCGCACGCCGGGTGCGGGTCCCAGCGGCTCACCGTCTCGGAACGCGAAGGGCTCAGCTTCGACCGGCCGGGCTACACCGGCTAGCAGCTCGGCGTCTGGCCGCCGGACCGGATCGCGTGCAGCGCGTCCACCGCCTGGCTGAGGGTCTCGACCTTCACCAGGCGCAAGCCGGACGGGTTGTCCGAGGTCGCCTCGTAGCAGTTCTTCGCCGGCACCAGGAACACCGTGGCGCCGGCCGAATGCGCGGCGGCCATCTTATGGGTGATGCCGCCGATCTGGCCCACCTTGCCGTCGACGGAAATCGTGCCGGTTCCCGCGATGAACGTCGACCCGGCCAAGTCACCGGTGGTGAGCTTGTCGACCACCGCCAGGCTGAACATCAGCCCGGCCGAAGGGCCGCCCACGTTGGCGAGGTTGAAGTCGACGGTGAACGGCGCCCAGGGCGCGTCGAGGACCGCCACCCCCATGAAGCCGTAGTCACGATCCTTGTTGGTTCCCAGCGTGATCTGCGTGGTGCCGATGGGGCCGGCCGCGTCGTTTTTGCGGCGGTAGTCGATCGTCACCACCTGACCGGGTTTGGTGCCCTTCAGGAATCCGGTGAACTGCTCGATGTTGGCGACCGGGATGCCGTTGACCGCGTCGATCGCGTCGCCGGACTTGAGCTTGCCCGCCGACGGGCCGGGGTCGGTGACCGTCGCGACGGTGACCGCGACCGGGTACTTCAAGAACCCCAGCGCGGCATAGGCGGCGCTGTCTTCGGACTGCTTGAAATCGGCATTGTTGGCCTTGTCGACGTCCTCGCGGGATTTGCCCGGCGGGTAGACGAGATCGCGGGGGATCAGCTGTTCCTGGCCGGAAAGCCACAGCGTCAGCGCTTCGCCGAGGGTCAGGTCGTCACGCTGGGAGACCGTCGTCATGTTCAGGTGGCCCGTCGTCGGGTGCGTCTGGGTTCCTTCGATCGCGACCACCTGCTTGCCGTCGACCTCACCGAGCGTGTCGAACGTCGGGCCCGGGCCCAGCGACACAAACGGCACCGTCACCACCGCGAGCAGCACGCCGAAGACCACGATCGGCACCAGCGCCACGAGCAACGTGAGAATCCGCCTGTTCACGCGCCTACCCTATCCGGCGGCCGCTCGGGCCCGTTCAGCTACGAGCGTGACCACAGATGGCGCGTCGCGTGCCCGGGGTGAGTACCGTTGGCGTTATGCCTGACCTGCCATTCGGCTTCTCCTCCGGCGACGACCCGGAGCGCGAGAAGAAAGATCCCGGTTCCGGCTCGGGGGGATCCGACCCGCTGGGCGCCTTCGGCATGGGCGGCGAGTTCGGCATGGGCGACCTCGGGCAGATCTTCACCCAGCTGGGCCAGATGTTTTCCAGCGCGGGCACCGTCATGGCCGGCGGCAAGGCGTCGGGGCCGGTGAACTACGAACTGGCGCGCCGGGTCGCGTCGAGCTCGATCGGGTTCGTCGCGCCCATTCCCGCCTCCACGACCAAGGCGATCGCCGACGCGGTCCACCTCGCCGAGACCTGGCTGGACGGCGCGACGGCGCTGCCCGCCGGGACGTCGAAGGCGGTGGGCTGGAGCCCGAGCGACTGGGTCGACAACACGCTGGAGACCTGGAAGCGGCTGTGCGATCCGATGGCCGAGCAGATCGCCACGGTGTGGGCGTCCTCGCTGCCCGAGGAGGCCAAGAGCATGGCCGGCCCGCTGATGGCGATGATGTCGCAGATGGGCGGCATGGCGTTCGGCTCGCAGCTCGGCCAGGCGCTGGGGCGGTTGTCCCGCGAGGTGCTGACCTCGACCGACATCGGCCTGCCGCTCGGCCCCAAGGGGATGGCCGCGCTACTGCCGGACGCCGTCGACTCCTTCGCCTCCGGACTAGAGCAGCCGCGCAGCGAGATCCTGACGTTCCTGGCCGCCCGCGAGGCCGCCCACCACCGGCTGTTCAGCCACGTGCCGTGGCTGGCCAGCCAGTTGCTGGGCGCGGTCGAGGCCTACGCCAGCGGCATGAAGATCGACATGTCCGGGATCGAGGAGCTGGCGCGCGACTTCAACCCCGCGTCGCTGTCCGATCCGGCGGCCATCGAGAACCTGCTCGGTCAGGGCGTTTTCGAGCCGAAGGCGACGCCGGCGCAGAAGCAGGCGCTGGAGCGGCTCGAGACGCTGCTGGCCTTGATCGACGGCTGGGTGCAGGTGGTGGTCACCGCGGCGCTGGGCGACCGGATTCCGGGCACGGCCGCGCTCAGCGAGACGCTGCGCCGCCGCCGGGCCAGCGGTGGGCCGGCCGAGCAGACGTTTGCGACGCTGGTCGGCCTCGAGCTGCGGCCGCGCAAGCTGCGCGAGGCCGCCGCCTTGTGGGAGCGGCTGACGCAGGCCGCCGGGGCCGACGCGCGCGACGCCATCTGGCAACACCCCGACCTGCTGCCCGGAGCCGAGGACCTCGATGAGCCGGCCGGCTTCATCGATCGCGTCATCGGCGGCGACACCAGCGGCATCGACGAGGCGATCGCCAAGCTCGAGGACCCCGACTCCAACGGCGGCGCCGTCGAGAGTTAGCTCGCGGCCGTTTGCTGGCGGTGCTACGTTGCACACCAGTCGAATGTCGGTCCGACTCTTTGCGAGCGAACATGGTCAGGATTGCCACCGCGTGGCGCGCCGCCCTGGCGGCCGCCTGCATCGGTCTGGCGGGTGTCGCCACGGCGTCGGGGTGCGCCCCGGCGACCCCGTCGGCTACCACAACCGGCGGCAGCCCGCCGGCGACGGCGCGGGTACGGACTACCGCCGACGGCGTCTACGGCGACCCCGCCGCGGCGGCCAAATACTGGGTGCAGCAGTCGCTGGAGGACACCTGCGGGCTGGCGTCGGTCGCCGACGTGGTCGGTGAGGTCACCGGCAACACCCCGACGGAGAAGCAGATCATCAAGCTGGCGCAGAGCACGCCCTCGGTGATCCGCGACGGCCCGATCTACCTGCCCACCGGCGACCCGGGCCACGAGACCGACGCCGGCGGCATCGACATGGCCGACACGGTCGTGTTGCTCGAGCACTACGGCATCAAGTCGCGGATGATCTACGACACCCAGCCCGACCAGACCGGGTTGTCGGCGCTGGAGCAGTACCTCGGCTCCGGCCGCAAGGTCATCGCGTGGGTCAACGGCGGAACCATCTTGAACAGCGACGACCAGCGCACCTCGCCCGACCACCTGCTCGTGGTCACCGGGGTCGACACCAACAACGACACCGTTCACCTCAACGACCCCTACGCCGACCACGCCGACACGAAGGTCAGCATCAAACGTTTCATGACCGCCTGGAAGGTCGGGCAGAAATCGATCGTCGTCACCGGGTGAAAGCGCTGTGGATAACTGAGCCCGGCGCCCGCCGTCGGCCTGGCACAGTCTGGATCCATGACCCGGGCCGCCGCGCTTTCGCTGTATGCGCTGGACCCGGCGATGCCGGTGCTGCTGCGGCCCGACGGCGCCGTGCAGGTCGGCTGGGATCCGCGCCGGGCCGTACTGGTCCGCCCGCCCTGCGGCCTGGCCCCCGCCGAATTGGCCACGCTGCTGCGCTCCATGCGGTCACCGACACCGATATCCGAGCTGCGGCGCCAGGCCCTCGACCGCGGCCTGCGGGATTGTGACGGCCTGACGCACCTCGTCGCGCAACTGGTGGGGGCGGGCGTCGCGACCGAATGCCGTCGGCCCCGGGGCCGGGCGGCATCGATCCGCATCCACGGCCGCGGGCCGCTGTCCGAGCTGCTCGTGGAGTCGCTGCGCTGCTCGGGGGCCCGCGTCGCGCGCAGCAGCCAGCCGCACGCCGCCGTGTCCCCCGACGCCGTCGACCTGGTGGTGCTGTCGGACTACCTGGTCGCCGACCCGCGCATGGTGCGCGACCTGCACGCCCGGGGCGTGCCGCACCTCCCGGTTCGCGTCCGCGACGGCACCGGCCTGGTGGGCCCGCTGGTCATCCCCGGCGTGACCAGCTGCCTGGGGTGTGCCGACCTGCACCGCAGCGACCGCGACGCCGCGTGGCCGGCGATCGCCGCCCAGCTGCGCGACACCGTCGGCGTCGCCGACCGCGCCACCCTGCTGGCGACCGCGGCCTTGGCGCTCAGCCAGGTGAACCGGGTGATCGCCGCGGTGCGCGGGCAGGAGGCGGTGCCCGACCCCACGCCGCCGCGGGCGCTGAACGCCACGCTGGAATTCGACCTGGGCGCGGGCTCGATCGTCGCGCGTCAGTGGACCAGGCATCCACTGTGTTCGTGTTAGCCCGGCCTTGCTGCCATGGCTTTGCCTCCTCGCCTCCCAAGCGCACAGACGACCTATGGTCCGGATCACCGGTGCCGCGCGCCGACCGTCGTGGATGATGGAGACGTGGCAGACATCAAACGCGGCCGCGCTGCGCGCAACGCGAAGCTGGCCAGCATCCCCGTCGGCTTCGCCGGCCGGGCGGCCCTCGGCTTCGGCAAGCGGCTGACGGGCAAGTCCAAGGACGAAGTCCAGGCCGAGATGCTCGAGAAGGCCGCCAACCAGCTGTTCACCGTGCTGGGTGAGCTCAAGGGCGGGGCGATGAAGGTCGGCCAGGCCTTGTCGGTGATGGAGGCCGCCATCCCCGAGGAGTACGGCGAGCCCTACCGCGAAGCGCTGACCAAGCTGCAGAAGGACGCCCCGCCGCTGCCCGCCGCCAAGGTGCACCGGGTGCTGGACGCCCAGCTGGGCACCAAGTGGCGGGACCGGTTCAGCTCGTTCGACGACACCCCGATCGCCTCGGCCAGCATCGGCCAGGTGCACAAGGCGGTGTGGTCGGACGGCCGCGAGGTGGCCGTCAAAATCCAGTACCCGGGCGCCGACGAGGCGCTGCGCGCCGACCTCAAGACGATGCAGCGGATGGTCGGCGTCGTCAAACAGCTTTCGCCGGGCGCCGACGTCCAGGGCGTGGTCGACGAGCTGATCGAGCGCACCGAGATGGAACTCGACTACCGGTTGGAGGCCGACAACCAGCGCAAGTTCGCCAAGGCGTATCAGGACAGCCCGCATTTTTTGGTGCCGCACGTCGTGGCCAGCGCGCCCAAGGTGGTGGTCCAGGAGTGGATCGAAGGGGTCCACATGGCGGAGATCATCCGCAACGGGACCCGCGAGCAGCGCGACCTGATCGGCACCCGCCTGCTCGAGCTCACCTTCGACGCGCCGCGCCGGCTGGGGATGCTGCACGGCGACGCCCACCCCGGAAACTTCATGCTGATGCCCGACGACCGGATGGGCGTCATCGACTTCGGTGCGGTCGCGCCCCTGCCGGGGGGCTATCCCGTCGAGCTCGGGATGACGATCCGATTGGCGCGCGACAAGAACTATGACCTGCTGTTGCCGACGATGGAGAAGGTCGGCTTCATCCAGAAGGGCCAGCAGGTGTCGGTCCGAGACATCGACGAGATGCTGCGCCAGTACGTCGAACCCATCCAGGTCGACGTCTTCCACTACACCCGCAAGTGGCTGCAGAGGATGACCCTGGTTCAGATGGACCGGTCGGTTTCCCAGATCAAGACCGCCCGGCAGATGGACCTGCCGCCCAAGCTGGCGATACCGATGCGTGTCATCGCGTCGGTCGCCGCGATCCTCTGCCAGCTGGACGCGCACGTGCCGATCAAGGCGCTGTCAGAGGAACTGATCCCCGGGTTCGCCGAGCCCGACACCGCCGTCGTCTAGGCCCTAGGCCGCCACGACGTCCTTGCGCGGCCGCCCGCGGGGTCGTTTGCGGCTGACGATCGAGCCGCGCTCGATGATCTCGCCGCCCCACACACCCCAGGGCTCGGCCCGCTCCAGCGCCGCCGTCAGGCACTGGCGGCGGACCGGGCAGCCCGCGCACAGCGTCTTGGCGCGCTCGAGGTCGGCCGGGGCCTCGGCGAACCAGAGATCGGGATCGTCGACGTGACAAGGCAATTCCGGCAACCTCGGTCTTGGGACTGGCAGTGCCGACATGTCCTGTTCACCTGCTTCCTGGTCGGGTGGCTGTCCTTGGCGATCCGGACCAGGCTGGGAGGCTTCCCAGACAACTGTGGCCACGGATCCTGGTGACTTCGGGTCCGTGGCCATCTGGGCAAAACCGGGCTAGTTAGGTATGACCCCGATTCACGGACGCGTCGGTCGCGGCGGCGACGCGGTGCTTAGCCGCGGCCGCCGACACGGCGGCGGCGTGGGCGGCATGGGAGGTGGCCTTGGATCGGCCTTCAGCCAGCACCGTGGGCGCCACGCATACACCGAACGCGTTGGTGATCATCGTGGCGAACCTCCTCTCGGCTGGCAGCAGTGTGCGGTTTCGAGGGTAAATGGTAGCGGACGGCGCCCACAACCGATTTTCTGACCTGGGCGTTTGGCGTCAGCGGGACTGGCGGACCAGCTCGAGCACGTCGGACCCGTACTGCTCGAGCTTGCGCGCGCCGATGCCCGGGATCCCGATCAGCGCCGCCTCGTCGCCGGGGAGCAGCTCGGCGATCGCGATCAGGGTGTTGTCGCTGAACACGATGTAGGGCGGCATCTTCTGTTCGGTGGCGATGTTCAGCCGCCACGCCTTGAGCTTGAGCAGCAAGTCCTCGTTGACGTCGCCGGCGCACGTCGTGCAGCGCCGCAGCATGATGGCCGCCGGCGTGGTCAGGTTGTCGTTGCAGATCCGGCAGCGCGTCGCGGTCCCCCGGTTGCGCCGGGACTTGGCCGGCGCCGCGTCAGCGCGCGTCTGCGGCGCGATGCCGTTGAGGAACCGCGACGGCTTGCGGCTCTGCCGCCCGCCGGGGCTGCGCGCCAGTGCCCAGCTGAGCGCCAAATGTATTCGCGCCCTGGTGATTCCGACGTAGAGCAGGCGGCGTTCCTCCTCGACGGCCTCGCTCTCGGGGCCATGCGCCAGCGCGTGCGAGATGGGCAGCGTGCCGTCGGCCAGCCCGACCAAGAACACCGCGTCCCACTCGAGCCCCTTCGCGGCGTGCAGCGAGGCCAGCGTGACGCCCTGGACCACCGGCGGGTGGCGCGAGTCGGCACGCATCCGCAGCTCGGCCAGCAGCCCCGGAAGGTCGAGCTGCGGGCGCTGCGCCACCTCGTCGTCGACCAGCTCGGCCAGCCCGGCCAGCGCCTCCCAGCGATCCCGGGCCCGGGTTCCCGTCGGCTCCTCGGCCGTCAGCCCAAGCGGCTCCAGGACCGCGCGCACCACGTCGGGCAACGGGGCTTCCGGATTCGCGTCGCCCCGGTCGGCCGCGCGCTGCAGCGCCAGGAGCGCCTGCTTGATCTCCTGACGGTTGAAAAACCCCTCGCCGCCGCGGATCTGGTAGGTGATCCCGGCCTCCGTCAGGGCCTCCTCGTAGACCTCGGATTGCGCGTTGACCCGGTAGAGCACCGCGATCTCCGACGGCGCGGTGCCGGATTCGATCAGCCGGGCGATCGACTTGGCGACCGCGGCGGCCTCGGCCGTCTCGTCGGTGTGCTCGTGAAACGACGGCGCCGGACCGGGCGGCCGCTGGCCGGACAGCTGCAGCTTGCTGCCGGCGACGCGGCCGCGCGCGGCGGCGATCACCTGATTGGCCAGCGACACCACCTGCGGGGTGGACCGGTAGTCGCGCTCCAGGCGCACCACCGTGGCGTCCGGGAACCGCCGCGAGAAGTCGAGCAGGAACCGCGGCGTGGCCCCGGTGAACGAGTAGATGGTCTGGTTGGCGTCGCCGACGACGGTCAGGTCGTCGCGGTCGCCCAGCCACGCCGCGAGCACGCGCTGCTGCAGCGGGGTGACGTCCTGGTACTCGTCGACGACAAAGCAGCGGTAGCGGCCGCGGAACTCGTCGGCCACGGCGGCGTCGTTCTCGATGGCGGCGGCGGTGTGCAGCAGTAGGTCGTCGAAGTCCAGCAGCGTCACCGACTCGTCGCGGACCTTCAGCGCCTCGTAGGCGGTGTAGACGGCGGCGATCTGCTTGGCGTCCATCGGGACGTCCCGGCCGGCGTCGGCCACGGTGGGTGCGTACTCCTCGGGGCCGATCAGCGACGCCTTGGCCCACTCGATCTCCCCGGCGAGGTCGCGCACGTCGTCGGTGCTGACGTTCATCCGGCAGCGGCTGGCCGCGCGCGCGACGACCGCGAACTTGCTGTCGAGCAGCTGCCAGCCGGTGTCGCCGACGACCCGCGGCCAGAAGTACCGCAGCTGGCGGTGCGCGGCCGCGTGGAAGGTCAGGGCCTGCACGGCGCCGACCCCGGGACCCGCGTGCCCGGCGCCGGCGAGGGTGCGCAACCGGGAGCGCATCTCCCCCGCCGCGCGCTGGGTGAACGTGACCGCCAGGACCTGGCCCGCCGCGACGTGGCCGCCCGCGACGAGCTGGGCGATGCGGTGCGTGATGGTGCGGGTCTTGCCCGTTCCGGCGCCCGCGAGCACACAGACCGGCCCGCGGGGCGCCAGCACGGCCTCGCGCTGCTCATCGTCCAGCTCCGCGATCAACGGATCGGCGAGCATCGGCATGGCGTCCATCTTGTCAGCGATGTCCGACAAACCGGGCGCATCGCCACGCGTGAATTGGGTCGCTTCGGAATTCGTCATTGTTGGGTTACGTTGGACCAGCTATGTCCAACGCGGCGCTCACGATGTACACGACGTCCTGGTGTGGCTACTGCCACCGGCTCAAGACGGTGCTGCGCTCCGACGGCATCCCGTACGACGAGGTCGACATCGAGCAGGATCCGGCGGCGGCGGACTTCGTCAGCTCGGTCAACGGCGGCAACCGGACGGTTCCGACGGTGAAGTTCGCCGACGGGTCCACGATGACCAACCCGAGCGTGGCCCAGGTCAAGGCGAAGCTGGCCGAAGTCGGCTGACCGGGCTCAATCGAGCACCGCCCAGGATTCGATGATCACGCGGGCGATCGAAATCGAGCCGGGCAGTAGGAGTTTCGACTCCGAGGTGCTGCTCCAGTCACCGGCCGCCAGCGCCGCGCGCACCTCGTCGCGGGTGAACCACTGCGCCTCGGCGATCTCACCGTCGTTGAACGAGAACTCCTCGCTCGGGTCGCCCACGGCGTGGAAGCCGACCATCAGCGAGCGCGGGAACGGCCACGGCTGGCTGCCCAGGTAGCGCACGTCGCGCACGGTCAGGCCGATTTCCTCGCGGATCTCGCGGGCGACGCACACCTCGAAAGATTCACCGGCCTCGACGAACCCGGCCAGCAGCGAGAACATCCGCTCGGGCCACACCGCCTGGCGGGCCAGCACGGCGCGGTCGCCGCCGTCGTGGACCAGACAGATCACGGCCGGGTCGATGCGCGGGAACTCCTCGTGGCCGGTGACCGGGTTGACCCGCGCCCAGCCGCCCCGCGCGGGTCGCGTCGGTGAGCCGTCCACCGCGCTGAACCGCGCGCTGTCATGCCAATTCAGCAGCGCGATGGCCGACGACACCAGCTGGCTGCTGGTGTCGTCGAAGATCGGGCCGAGGCTGCGCAGGTTTACCACCTCGGTCCGCGCGTCGGGGTCCTCGGGCGCCTGCAGTGCGCCGCGGACGGCCCAGACGTGCCGGCCGCCCTCGATGCGGCCCAGGAATACCGCGTCGGGCGGCGGCTTGTCGGCCAGGGCGGCCGCGGCGCCGAGCACCACCCGGCCGTCGGCGACCAGCACCTGGTTGCGCGAATCCACCCGCAGCAGCGCCGCATCCGCCCATCCGGCCGTCGCCGCCTCGACGTCGGTGCGCAGTTGGTCGGCGCGGTCGGCGCCGACGCGCGACAACAGCGGGACGCTCTGCAGCTGGAAGTCGGGCACTAGTGTCCCGCGTGCTTGATGTAGAGCAGCCGGTCGCTGGCCTCGATCGCGTCCACCTCGGGGGCGCCGATGCGCAGCAGGTGGCCGTCGCGCACCACACCGAGCACGATGTCGCGCAGATGCCTTGGGGATCCGCCGATTTCGGTTTGCTCGACCTCGCGTTCGGCGATGGCCAGCCCGGCGTCGGGGGTCAGCAGGTCCTCGATCATCTCCACGACGCTGGGCGTGCTGGTGGCCAGGCCGAGCAGCCGGCCGGCGGTTTCCGAGGAGACCACCACCGAGTCGGCGCCCGATTGCTGCAACAGGTGCTGGTTCTCGGCCTCGCGGATGGACGCCACGATCTTGGCCTTGGGCGCGATCTCCCGCGCCGTCAGCGTGACCAGCACGGCGGTGTCGTCGCGGCTGGTGGCGACGACGATGGAGGCCGCGTGCTGGGCCCCGGCCAGCCGCAGCACATCGGATCGGGTGGCGTCGCCGCGGACGGTGACCAGGCCGGCCGTCGCGGCGTGTTCGAGGGCGGACGGATCCATGTCGACGACGACGATCTCGCCCTCGGAGGCCTCGTCGCCGAGGATGGCGCCCACCGCCGTTTTGCCCTTGGTGCCGTACCCGATCACGATGGTGTGGTTGCGCACTTTGCTCCTCCAACGCTGAATCTTCCACGCCTGCCGGGACCGCTCCGAGAGCACCTCGAGCGTCGTGCCGACCAGCACCGCCAGGAACGCGATCCGCAGCGGGGTGAAGACCACCGTGTTGACCAGGCGCGCGGTTTCCGAGTAGGCGGTGATGTCGCCGTAACCGGTGGTCGACAGCGACACCGCCGAGAAGTACAGGCAGTCCAGGAACGTCAGGCGCCCACCGCGCACATCGCGGTAACCGCCGCGGTCCAGGTACACGACGACGGTGGCGGCCAGCAACACGAGCAGCGCGATCACGACCCGGCGGATGATGACCCGGGTGGGGCTGGCGGGGTCTTCGGGGATGCGCAGCACGCCGACCAACTGATGACCGGGCTGGGCGGTCAGGGTTTCGTCCAGGCCGCTGAGCTTGCGCGCCCTACCGTTGCCCACGACTCCTATGTAACCACGCTGGCTGGCCGCCCACCGGGTATCGGGTCGCCGAGCAATGCGGCCAGCTCGGCGGGATCCGGCAGTTCGTCGGGGGTGACGGTGGCACCGGTGCGCACGTAATAGAAGGCGGTGCGCACCGACGACTCCGGGACTTGCGCCAGCGCCGCCCAGGCCAGCCGGTAGACGGCGAGCTGGACCGCGGCCTGCCGCATGGCTTCGGCCCCCCGCGGGGGCTCGCCCGTCTTCCAGTCCACGACCGTGGCCCCGCCATCCGGGTCGGCGAACACCGCGTCGATGCGGCCGCGCACCACCGTGTCGCCGATCGGCATCTCGAACGGCACCTCGACGGCCACCGGGGTGCGGGCCGCCCACCGCGACCGGGCGAACGCCGCCTGCAACGCGGCCAATTCCCGGGTGTCGCCGACCTCGGAGTCCGCCGCGCCGGGCAGGTCGCCGAGATCGAACAGCGAGTCGGCGCCGTAGAACTGCTGGACCCACGCGTGAAAGGCGTTGCCCAGCAACGCATGCGGGTCTGGGCGCGTGGGCAGCCGGTGCACCAACCGCTGCGCGGCGGCCACCGGGTCACGCGCCAGGTCCACCAGGCCGCTGACCGAGACCTGGCTGGGCAGCTCGCGCGCGGGCGGGACGGCCGACAAGGCCCGCTCGGCCAACAGCGCGTCGACGTCGGCCGCCCACCCGTCGACATCGGCGCCGGCCTCGCCCACATCGCCCGTCATGGCCCCGGCCACCAGCGCGGCCCCGGCTTCGACGGCGCCGCGCCGCGCGGCCAACGGGTCGGCGGGCCACACCGCCTCGATGACGTTGTCGCGCATGGGATTTCGTTCGCCGTCGGCCGGGTCGGGTGCCCAGTCTTCGACCACGCCGCACGGATCGCCGCCGGCGGCCGTGCGGTCGATGATGTCCTTGAGCTCGCACAGGAACTCCGACGGGCCCCGCGGTTTGACCCCGGTGGATCCCCACTGATGGCCGGACACCAGCAGGGTGTCCTCGGCCCGGGTGATCGCCACGTACAGCAGCCGGCGTTCCTCGTCGACGCGCCGCTGCTCGAGCTGGCGGCGGTGCTCGAAGATCTTGTCCGACAGCTGCTTTCGATTGGTGACGGCCGAGGTGTCCAGCACCGGGATGCCCAGTGAGCCCGTCGCGGCGCGGTCGCCGCGCAACAGCGGCGGCAGCTCGGCGGCGTCGGTGAGCCAGGTGCTGCGCGACGCGGTCGACGGGAAGATACCGCCCGACAGGTGCGCGACCGCGACGACTTGCCACTCCAGCCCCTTGGCCGAGTGCACCGTGAGGACCTGCACGCGGTCGCGCGCGACCGCCGACGGGGCCGGCGGCAGACCGTTTTCCACCGTCTCGGCGGCATCGAGGTGGGCCAGCAGGCCGGCGACCGACGCCGTCACCGATTCGCCTACGGCGCCGCGCGTTCGCTCGGCGTAGCCGGCGACGACGTCGGCGAACGCGTCGAGGTGTTCGGCGCCGGTCCATCCCGACTGGCTGGCGGCGGCCCGAACCTCGCAGTCGACGCCCAGCGCGCGGCGCACCTCGGCGACCAGGTCGGGCAGCGAATGACCGAGGTGGCCGCGCAGCGCGCGCAGTTCGGCGGCCAGCGTGACGATGCGCCGGTGGCCCGTGACCGAGTACGCGCGCGCCGGGCCGGGATCGCTGATCGCGTCGGCCAGGCAGGCCGTGTCGGGGTCGGGGCCGGCGGCCATCGCGATCGACTCGGGCGACCCCGTGCCGGAGCGTTCCCCGGCCAGGGCCACCGCGCGCTGCCACAGCGCGGCGATGTCGCGCCCGCCGAGGCGCCAGCGCGGGCCGGTCAGCACCCGCATGGCCGCCGCGCCGGCGGTCGGGTCGGCCACCAGCCGCAGCATGGCCACGACGTCGGCGACCTCGGGGATCGACAGCAGGCCGGCCAAACCCACCACCTCGACCGGGATTCCGCGCGCGCGAAGCGCGTCGGCGATGGGCGCCGCATCGGCGTTGCGCCGCACCAGCACCGCGGCGGTCGGCGGACAAGCGCCGTCGCCCTGCCGGTACCGCTCGTGGATCTGGTCGGCGATCCACTCGCGTTCGGCCTGGACATCGGAAAGCAACGCGCAGCGGACGGTGCCGGGCGCGGCGTCCGGGCGGGGGCGCAGGGCGCGCACGGCGACCGACCGGCGCCGCGCCTCCGCCGAGATGGCGTTGGCCACCCGCAGGGCCCGTGGCGGGTTGCGCCAGCTGGTCCGCAGCTCGAGGACGGGCGCCGGGGTGCCGTCGGCGCGGGGGAAGTCGGTGGAAAACCGCGGCAGGTTGGTCGCCGAGGCGCCGCGCCAGCCGTAGATCGACTGAATCGGGTCGCCGACGGCCGTCAGCGCCAGCCCGTCGTCTTGAACGTTGGAGCCCCCGCCGAACAGCGCCGACAGCGCGATTCGTTGGGCGTGCCCGGTGTCCTGGTACTCGTCGAGCAGCACCACGCGGTAGCGGTTCCGCAGCTCCTCACCCACCTGCGGGAAGGCCACCGCCAGCCGCGCGGCCGAGGCCATCTGCATGCCGAAGTCCATCGCCTTGGCGGCGTGCATGCGCTCGTGCAGCGCGTCGAGCAGCGGCACCAGCTCGGCGCGCTCGGTCTGGGTGGCCAACAGCCGCAGCAGCCACTGGCTGGGCCCGCGGTCGCGCTGGTAGGGGCCCGCCGGCAGCGCGTGGATCAGCCGTTCCAGCTCGACATGCGTGTCGCGGAGCTGGCCGGTGTCGACGAGGTGCTCGGCCAGCTGTCCCCACAGCCGCAGCACCATCGAGGTGACCGCGGCCGGCGTCTTGTCCGTGCGCAACTCTCCCCGGTACCCGCTGACCACGTCGAAGGCCAGCTGCCACAGCTCGGTCTCGCCGAGCAGCCGGGTGTCGGGCTCGACGGGCAGCAGCAGGCCGTGGTCGCGCAGCAGCGAGCCGGCGAAGGCGTGGTAGGTGCTGACCGTCGGGGCGCCGTCCGGTTCGGGGGCGGCGCCGAGCCCGATGCCGGCCAGCCGGGCCAGCCGGGACCGGACCCGGCGCAGCAGCTGGCCCGAGGCCTTGCGGGTGAACGTCAGCCCGAGCACCTGGCCGGGTGCGGCGTAGCCGTTGGCGACGAGCCACACCACCCGCGCGGCCATCGTCTCGGTCTTGCCGGCGCCGGCCCCGGCGATGACGACCAGCGGCCCTGGCGGCGCCGCGATGACGGCCGCCTGCTCGTCGGTGGGCGGGAAAAGCCCCAGCGCGCAGGCCAATTCGGCCGGCGTATAGCGCGGGCTCACGGCGTCGCCCCGTCGGCGTGGGCCGGGCAGCACCGCCGTATCGGGCAGTGGGTGCAGCCGTCGTTGCGCCGGGCGATGAACTGCGGCCCGGCCGTCGCGTCGGCGGCCCGCCGGACGAGGTCGCGCCACTCGTCACGGGCCGCCGCGGTCAGCGGATCCTGCTCACGCACGGTGGCGCCGCCGGCCCCCGTCTTGCCGACATAGACCAGCCGCGCGCCGCCGGGCTCCTCGCCCGCGCCGATCATGCCCTCGGCCACCGCCAGCTGATACATCGCCAACTGCGCGTGTTGCTGGGCATCGTCCTTGCTGACGGGCGTCTTGCCGGTCTTGATGTCCACGATCACCAGCCGGCCGGCCGCGTCGCGTTCCAGCCGGTCGACTCGCCCCCGCAGCCGGATCTCGCCGCCGTCGCGCGGCGCCGTCAGGGTTCCGTCGACGCCCACCTCGACGCCGACCTCGGTCAGCTCGCCGCGGGTCTGCGCCCGCCACTGCACGAACGCCGCGACCATCGCGCGGTGCCGGGCCAGCTCGTTGGTCGAATGCCACTGCGCGTCGAAGGGCAGGTGCTTCCAGGCCCGGTCCAGCTCGGCCAGCAGTTCGGATTCCGTTCTGGCCGGTTCGGCGATCAGCGCGTGCAGCACCGAGCCGATGGTGGACCGCAGATCCCGCGCGTCGGTTCCCCCGTGCCGTTCGGCCAGCCAGCGCAGCGGGCAGTCGTTGAGCGTCTGCAGGGTCGAGGGCGTCAGCGTTACGGGCGCCGCGGGGGGCCGCAGCGGTTCGGTGGTGCTGACCGGGATCAGGCCGTGCCAGCCGGCCGGATCGGCGCCGGGCACACCGGCCGTGGCCAGCCGCGCCAATTGCGTTGCCGCGCAACGCCGCACGGCGTCGTCGACGACGCCGGCGGGCGCGCACACGACACCGCGCAGCCGGCCCACCAGCGCCGCCGCCGACAACACCCGGGGCGCCGAGATCGGTTGCGCGTCAACGGGATCGTCGTCGGCGCACTGCGCGATCTCGGAGAAGAACGCCGACGGCAGCGCGGCGTCGCCCTCCGCCCCGTCGGTGTCGCTGTCCACGGCGGTCACCAGCAGCCGGCGCCGGGCCCGGCCCATCGCCGCCACCAGCAGCCGGCGCTCCTCGGCCAGCAGCGGTGCGCGCACCGAGGCGTCCGCGGTGACCCCGTCGAGCGCGTCGAGCAGGCGCTGCGTGTTCAGCACGCCGCCGCGCGGAATCGTGTTGGGCCACAGCCCTTCCTGCAGGCCGGCGATGATCACGAAGTCCCATTCGTGCCCCAGCGCGGCGTGCGCGCTGAGCACCCTGACCTGCTCCGCGGGCGACGCGGGCTCGGGGTTGGTGCCGGGCAGTTGCAGCGCGGCGACGTGCTCGACGAGCCCGCGCAGCGACGCGCCGGGCGTGCGGGACACATACTGGTCGGTGACGTCGAACAGCGCGGTGACGGCCTCGAGGTCACGGCTGGCCTGGGCGCCGGCGGGGCCGCCGCGCTCGCTGGCCGACAGCCAGCGGCGCTGCAGGCCGGACCGATGCCAGGCGGCCCAGAGGGTGTAGCGCGGGTCTTGGCCCGCACCGTGGCAGCGCGCGGCCGCATCCAGCACCGCGCGCACCCGCCGCAGCGCCGCGGCGTGCGGTCCGGGCGACGGCGCGTCGGCCCGCAGGGCCGCCACGAGCAGGCCGCCCATGTCGGCGGGCGCGCGATCGGCGTTGGCGCGCTGCAGGGTTCGGCGCAGCTGCCGCAGCGACACCGGGTCGACTCGGCCGATGGGGCCGGTCAGCAACGCCAGCGCCCGTTCGCCGTCGAGTCCGTCGGCGGTGGCGGCCAGAACGGTGAGCAGCGTCCGCGCCGCCGGCTCGTCCCACAGGGGCCCGCTCGACGCGGGTGCGGCCACCGGGACGCCGGCGGCGGCCAGGGCGCGCGGCAGCCGCGCCCCGGCGCGTGGCACCGACCGGACGATGACGGCCATCTGCGACCACGGGATCCCGTCGATCAGGTGGGCGCGCCGCAACGCGTCGGCGATCAGGGCCGCCTCCGCGTGCGTCGACGCGGCCAGCCGCGCGTGCACGGATCCGTCCTCGGTCCCACTGCCGTCGATGCGCCTGCCGGCGCCGCCGCCGGGCAGCCGGCGCGCGATGCCGCTGACGGCGCGCGCGACGGCGGGCGCGCAGCGATGGGATGCCGTGAGCGTCACCGCCGGTGAGTCGTCGGTCAGCAGCTCCGCCTCGCCGCCGCGAAAGCCGAACACCGCCTGGTTGGGATCGCCGGCGACCAGCGTCAGCTCGGTGCCCGCGGCCAGCACCCGAACCAGGCGGGCCGCCTGCGGGTCGAGCTGCTGCGCGTCGTCGATCAGCAGGACGCGCACCCGGGCGCGCTCGGCGGCCAGCAGTTCTGGATCGACGGCGAAGGCCTCCAGCGCGGCGCCGACCAGCTCGGCGGCGCCGAGCGCCGGCGACGTCGCCTGCGGCGCCGCCGTCCCGACCGCCGCGCGCAGCAGCATCACCTGCTCGTACTGCCGCGCGAATTGGCCGGCGGCGGTCCATTCCGGGCGGCCGAATCGGCGGCCGAGCCGCTCCAATTGCTGCGGGTCGACGCCGCGTTCGGCGCAGCGTGCCAACAGGTTTCGCAGCTCGGTGGCGAAGCCGGCGGTGCCCAGCGCGGGCCGCAGATGGGGCGGCCACGCGCTCGCGGCACGCGGGCCGTCTTCGAGGTCGCCGGCCAGCAGTTCGCGGATGATGGCGTCCTGTTCGGCGCTGGTGACCAGCCGCGGGGGCGCGTCACCGGCGCGCTCGGCGGCCCGGCGCAACACCGCGTACGCGTAGCTGTGCACGGTGCGGACGAGCGGCTCGCGCACCGCGGCCGTGCACGCGGCGGCGGATCGCGATCGCAGCAGCGCCGTCGTCAACGCGCTGCGCGCCCGCGACCCCATCCGGCCGGAACCGGTAAGCAGCAGAACCGATTCCGGATCGACGCCCGCGCCGATCTGGGCGATCGCGGCGTCGACCAGCAGGCTGCTCTTGCCGGTGCCGGGCCCGCCCAGGACACGCACCCGACCGCGCAGGCCGGGCGCCAGAACGGCACCGGCCTCGTCGTCCCAGGTGTATGGCATGGCTGCATGCAATCACGAGGGTCCGACAAGATCCGGGATACTGGACCGAAGGAAGCCGAAACGCCCGCTAGGCAAGGAGAGATTGGATGGGGATTGGTCCCGACGACGTGGTGCCCGAGGCAGACGCCGCCGAACAGCGCCAGGCTCTCGACGCCGAGGACGAGGCCGGCCTGGACACCGCCTACCTGGACGCCGCCGCCGATCGCGATGCCAACGAGGCGGACGTCATCGAGCAGGCGTTCGTCGTCCCCGCCGACGACGACTGGGACGACACCGCCGGGTGACCGCCGACCTGCACGTGCACCGCTACGGCCCGGCCGGCCCGGTGCGGATGCTGGCCCTGCACGGCCTGACCGGTTACGGCGGGCGCTGGCAACACCTGGCCGGCTATCTGCCCGAAATCGCCGTCGCCGCACCGGATCTGCTCGGCCACGGCAGGTCGTCGTGGACGGCGCCGTGGACCATCGACGCCAACGTCGCGGCGCTGGCCGCGCTGCTTGACGACGAAGCCGCCTCTAAAGGAGGGGCGCCGGTGCTGGTGGTCGGGCACTCGTTCGGCGGCGCGCTGGCGCTGCGGCTGGCCGCGGCCCACCCGGAGCGGGTGGCGGCGCTGCTGCTGCTCGACCCGGCGGTCGGGCTGGACGGGGCCTGGATGCGCGACATCGCCGAGGCGATGTTCTCCTCCCCCGACTACCCCGACGCCGACGAGGCGCGCCTGGAAAAGGCCACCGGCTCCTGGGCCGACGTCGACCCCGCGTGGCTCGACACCGAGATCGACGAGCACCTGATCGAGCTGCCCAACGGGCGCTACGGCTGGCGCGTCAGCCTGCCGGCCATGATGTCGTACTGGAGCGAGCTGGCCCGGGACGTCGTGCTACCACCCGCCGGAACGGCCACGACCCTGGTGCGGGCCAAGCGGACGTCGCCGCCGTACGTCAGCGATCAGCTGATCGCGGGCCTGCGCGAGCGCCTCGGCTCCGATTTCCGACTGCTGGATTTCGACTGCAATCACATGGTGCCGCACTCGCGGCCCACGGAGGTCGCGGCGCTGATCCGCGAGTTGCTGGAAGCCAGCTGACCGTGGCGCCGGTGACCGATGAGCAGGTCGAGCGGGTGCGTGCCCTGGTCGCGGCGATCCCGCCCGGGCGGGTCGTCACCTACGGCGACATCGCCGCTGTCGCAGGGCTTTCCAGTCCCCGCATCGTCGGATGGGTGATGCGGACCGACTCCTCGGACCTGCCCTGGCACCGGGTGATCACCGCGTCCGGGCGCCCGGCGCAGCACCTGAGGACCCGGCAACTCGAGCTGCTGCGCGCCGAGGGCGTCCTGGCCGTCGACGGCAGGATCGCGCTGGACGAGGTCCGCTACGAGTTCCCGCCGGGGGTCTAGAGCACCAGCACCGTTTTCACTGAATTCCAGTGTGCATTCACGGCTTTGAGTGTGAGCTCACGGCGCGGATTGCGCGGATCTACCGGCCCCCGGTGCACGCTCAAAGCCGTGAGTTCACACTCGAGTGCGCGACCGAGCTAGAGCACCAGCCGGACCAGGGCGGCCGTGCGGGCCAGGCCCGGGAACGCCTCGGCGGTCGAGCGCGGGTGCAGCGCGTGCACGGCCAGGCGAAACATCAAGGCGCGCAACAACATCTGCGGCCACTCCGGCAGCGCGTTCCAGCGTTCGATGAGCCCGTCGTCGGCCTCGCCCCAGGACAGCGCGTCGACGACGACGACGCCCGCCGCCCACGACGCGGGCCGCCAGTAGGGGGTGATGTCGGTGATCCCTGGCGCCGCGGTGCCGATGAAAAGCACTGTGCCGTAAAGGTCCCCGTGGACCAGCTGGTTGGGGCTCTTGGTCGGCTTGCGCAGGCCGGCGAGCTGGTTGATCAGCTCGACCGACTTCTCCGCGTCCGACGACGGCGGTGCGGTGCGCGCGCCCGGCGGCACGGAAGCCATCGGCCGCTCTTCCCAGGCCGCCCGGTCGGCGGCGATGAAGACGTCGACGTCCCCCCACGGCGCGGTGGGGCCCTGGGTCAGGAATCGGGGGCGTTCCAGCTTTCCCGTCGCCTCGTGCAGGCGCACCGCCGCGGAGACAACCTCGTCATGCCGGGGCTCCGGCGTGCCCGCCACGAAGGTGTCCGCCCGCCATCCCGACACCACGTACCGGCCGTCGGTGGAGCGAACGGGCCGGGCCAGCCGGACGCCGTCGACGAACAGCGTCTCCCGCACCCGCGCCGACCAGGCCGCGCGGGCGTGGTCGGCGACGATCGACAACACGACCTCGCCGCATCGCCAGCCGCCCTCCCAGCTGGCCCCCAGCGGGACGGGCTTCACGCCGGTCAAACCAAACGCCGCCAGCACATGCTCCGGCGGTGGCTCGACTGTCACACCGGTAGCGTAATGGAGCCGATCGGCCGGATCGGGTCAGTACATCACCATGTCGGGCTGCATCTGTTTGGCCCACGCCACGATGCCGCCCTGCAAATGCACCGCATCGGAGAACCCGGCCTTCTTCACCGCGGCCAGCGCCTCGGCCGAGCGGACGCCGGTCTTGCAATACAGCACGGCCCTGCGGTCGTGGGGCAGCTGCGCCAGGCCCTCACCGGAGCTGATCAACGACTTCGGGATCAGCTGGGCGCCGTCGATGTGGTTGATGTCCCACTCCACCGGCTCGCGGACGTCGATCAGGGCCAGCTTCTTGCCGGAGTCCAGCAAATCGCGCAGCTCCCGCGGGGTGATGGTGGAATCGGCGGCCGCGGCCGCGCCTTCCGTCGATACCTCGCCGCAGAAGTCCTCGTAGTCGATCAGCTCGGTGATCCTGGGCGTCGACGGGTCCTTGCGGATGCGGATCGTGCGGTAGCTCATCTCCAGCGCGTCGTAGATCATCAGCCGGCCCAGCAGCGGTTCGCCGATCCCGGTGATCAGCTTGATCGCCTCGGTGCCCATGACCGACGCGATGGACGCGCAGATGATGCCCAGCACCCCGCCCTCGGCGCAGGACGGGACCATCCCGGGCGGCGGCGGCTCGGGGTAGAGGTCGCGGTAGTTCAGGCCGCGCCCATTCGGTGCGTCCTCCCAGAACACCGACACCTGGCCCTCGAAGCGGTAGATCGAGCCCCACACGTAGGGCTTGCCGGCCAGCACCGCGGCGTCGTTGACCAGATACCGGGTGGCGAAGTTGTCGGTGCCGTCCACGATCAGGTCGTACTGCGCGAACAGGTCGACGGCGTTGTGCGGCTCCAGGCGGAACTCGTGCAACCGCACGTCGACCAGCGGGTTGATGGCGGCGATCGAGTCGCGCGCCGAGCGGGCCTTGGACCGCCCGACGTCGGCGACGCCGTGGATGATCTGGCGCTGCAGGTTGGACTCGTCGACGACGTCGAAGTCGACGATGCCGATGGTGCCGACGCCCGCGGCGGCCAGGTAGAGCAACGCGGGGGCGCCGAGCCCGCCGGCGCCGATCACCAGCACCCGGGCGTTCTTTAGCCGCTTCTGCCCGTCGACGCCCAGGTCGGGAATGATCAGGTGCCGGCTGTAGCGGGCCACCTCGTCGCGACTCAGCTGGGATGCCGGCTCGACCAGTGGCGGCAGTGACGTCTCAGATGTCGACACCGAACAACTCCTCGGTAGCTTTCGTCAGCTCTATCCATCACAGCAGTTGCCCGATTCAACGGCAAACAACCGCGGTTGCTTCCCGCGCCGGCGCGCGGCGCTCAGGCGATCGGGTACGGCCAGGGGTTGAACCGGCAGGTCTTGCCGTCGGCCTTGACGAAATCGGGGTCGAACTTGGCGGCGTCGTCGTTGGAGGTGGAGAACGTCTGCTGCATCATCACCGGCGCCAGGCCGCCTTGCTGCTCGCAGGGCTCGTGACGCACGTACCCGATCGCGTGGCCGACCTCGTGGTTGATCACGTACTGCCGATAGGAGCCGACGTCGCCCTCGAACGGCACGGCCCCGCGCACCCAGCGGGCCTCGTTGATGAAGACCCGCGCCTGCCGGTCGGGCCCGTAAACCGGGTTGTAGCAGGAGGTCTCCAGCCGGAATTCGTAGCCGCAGCCGCCGCGCACCGTCACCGGCGACACCAGCGAGATCCGGAAGTCGGGCTTGCCGTTATCGATCCGGATGAACGCGAATTGCGGGTTGTGCGTCCAGCCCTTGGGGTTGTCGAGCGTCTGGTCGACCATCTCGGCGAAGGCCTCGTCGCCACCGAACATCGTTGGGTCGATGCCGTTTTCGACCTCGACGGTGTAGCGGAACACCTTGGCGGTGCCCTGGCCGACCTGCGGCATCGTGCCCGGCACGATGTGCCACGCCTTGTCGCCCGCCTCGGTGAAGGGGCCGCCGTCGGGCAGCGTCCCGGCGGGCAGGTTGGCGTCGAAGGCGGCGAGCCCGCGGGGCGGCGCGTCGATGATCGACGTGCCCACCGCGCCGATGTCCGGTGTGCCCTGGATGGATTGCGTCGCCGACGGTTTCGGCGCGCTCGTTCCGGTCACGGTCTGATAGATCACCAGCCCGGTGAGCACCGCCAGAACGGGCAACGCGTACGCCCGCCAGCCGTAGGTGGAGATGAACCGCCCCAACCAGGTTTGCTTGCGCCATTGGCGCGGGCGCTCGCGGTCGGCGCGGGTCCGTCCGGCCCCCGGGCCGATCGGGTCACGCAGCGCGCGGAGTGGTTCTCGCCACTCGTCGCGCACCATGGGAACCCGACCGGTGCTGCGCACGGGCCGCTGGGACGTCATTGCCCCAGGATTGCACAGCCGGCCCGGTGACCGCCCTTGGCGCGCCCGAATGCGGCCCGCGACACCGTGTCTGCCTGCGGCGACGGTGGCGATGACGATCGCGAACGGACCACGGGTAGTAATGTCTTTGCGACGAGCCGCGCCCGGCGGCGACAATCAGATGAGGACCCGATGAGCGATCTCGCCAAGCCGGCGGCACGACGCGCCGTCAAAGCGGCCGACCGTGGTCGGCCGGGGGACGGCGTCGTGCCCGCCAACCGGCGCGGCAACCGCTTGCCCCGCGACGAGCGGCGGGGCCAACTGCTGATCGTCGCCAGCGACGTCTTCGTCAACCGCGGCTATCACGCGGCGGGCATGGACGAGATCGCCGACCGGGCCGGGGTCAGCAAACCGGTTCTGTACCAACACTTTTCGAGCAAGCTGGAGCTTTACCTGGCGGTGCTGCACCGGCACGTCGAAAACCTGGTCTCCGGTGTGCAGCAGGCCCTGAGCACCACCACCGACAACCGGCGGCGGTTGCACGCGGCGGTGCAGGCGTTCTTCGACTTCATCGAGCACGACAGCCAGGGCTACCGGCTGATCTTCGAGAACGACTACGTCACCGAGCCCGAGGTCGCCGCGCAGGTGCGGGTGGCGACGGAATCGTGCACCGACGCGGTTTTCGATCTGATCAGCGCCGATTCGGGGCTCGACCCGCACCGCGCCCGGATGATCGCGGTGGGACTGGTCGGCATCAGCGTCGACTGCGCCCGGTACTGGCTGGACTCCGACCGCCCGATCTCCAAGGCCGACGCCGTCGACGGCACCGTGCAGTTCGCCTGGGGTGGGCTGTCACACGTGCCGCTTACTCGCCCTTAGCGGCCTTTCCCGCGTGCTTGCCGGCCGACTCGGCCCCGATTCCGAACCCGACCCGGCGGGCGTCCGCGACACCGATTTCGACGTAGGCGATCTTGGAGCTCTGGATCAGGAAGCGACGGCCCCGCTCGTCGTTCAGGCTGAGCAGGCCCGAGCTGTCGCGCAACGCGCCCGCGACGAGCTCTTCGACTTCGGCTTGCGTCTGGGTACTGGACAGGACCAGCTCCCGCGGACTGTCCGTGATACCGATTTTGACCTCCACGGTGGCCCCTTCCGTTCGTACCAATGGCGTTGAAGTTCCTCAGACGTGTCAGCAGCAGGCTAGTGGACGCGCCTGGGCCGCATGTGTCCCCGGCCCCCGGATTCGCGGTGAGCGAACCGCGGCCCGACCGAACATAACGATTCGCTCCCAGCTCGGCCAACATGGCGTTCGCCGCCCGGATCGACGCTAGTCACATCGGTAACATCGGCACCATCAGAAACATGCTGACCGATCGTCTCGGCCCGGACCCTGGCTACGTTCAGGACGATCCCGAAGACGACGACTACGACGGAGCCGACACCGACGTCCTGGGCGGCTACGGCGACCTGGCCTGGCCGGCCGACTCGCGCTGGCGCCCGGCGGCGGCGATCCTCGGCGCGGTGGTGGCCCTCGGCGCCATCGCGACCGCCGTCATCGTCAACAGCGGCGACAGCGCATCGACGAAGGCGACCGTGGGGGCGCCACCGCCGCGGACGCTGACCTCCGCGCCGCCCGCGCCCAGGACCCCGGTGGCCCAGCCCAGCCCGTCTCAGACCCCGTTACCGCCCGAGACCGTGACCACGGTGGCCCCGCCGCCCAGCGCGTCGCCCAGCCCGGTGCCGACGCCGACGCAGACGCCGACCGCCGCGCCGCCCCCGGCGGCCGCACCGCCGCCGGTCGCGCTGAACCCGCGCACCGTCATCTACACCGTCACCGGGACGAAACAGCTGCTGGACCTGGTGAACGTGGCCTACACCGATGCCCGCGGCTACCCGCAGACCGAGTTCAACGTGTCGCTGCCGTGGTCGAAGGTGATCGTCCTGAACCCCGGGGTCCAGACGGTCTCGGTGGTCGCGACCAGCTTCTACGGCCGGCTCAACTGCTCCGTCGTCAACGCCGCCGGTCAACCGGTGGTGATGTCGACGAACAACGGCGTGATGGCGACCTGCACGCGCTGAGGCGTCAGCTCAGGCCGAGTTCGCGCATCCGCCGGTCGTGCGTCTGCTGCAGGCGGTCGAAGAACGCGCTGAGCTGGCCCAGGCCGCCGGGTCCGGACACCACCAGGTCGACCAGCTCGTCGTGCTCGGCCAACACGTACTGGGCCTGGGTGATGGCCTCCCCGAACAGCCGGCGGGACCACAGCGCCAGCCGGCTGCGCTGCTTGCCGCTGCCCGTCACCGCGGCCCGCACCTCGGCGACGACGAACTGCGAGTGCCCGGTCTCCGACAGCGCCGCCCGCACCACGTCGGCGACCTCGTCGGGCAGCCCGTCGGCGATCTCCAGGTACAGGTCGGCGGCCAGCGCGTCGCCCACATAGGTCTTCACCAGCGCTTCCAGCCACGTGCTCGGCATGGTCAGCCGGTGGTAGTTCTCCAGCGCCGAGACGTACTTGGACATCGCCGACACCACGTCGACGCCGCGGCGTTCCAACGCGTCGCGCAGCAGCTCGTAGTGCTGCATCTCGGCGGCGGCCATGCTCGCCATCGAGATCCGTCCCCGCAGGTCGGGCGCCATCCGCGCCTCGTCGGTGAGCCGGTAGAACGCGGCGACCTCGCCGTAGGCCAGCACCGCGAACAACTCGTTGACGCCAGGGTGATCCGCCGACAGCCGCGAGGCAGGCGGATCGTCCACCTGATCGGCGTGGGAGGGCCCGGAAAGGGGCGGGGTCATGGCAACACTCTAGTCGGCGGGATTAGCACCAAATGGGCGCCAGCTTTCGACCAGCTATCATGGACGCAGGTATTGGCTGAATTTTATCGCCGCCAGTATCTGCGAAATGTGCGTGCACAGCTGGCCCGCCCGTCCTGACCCGCTCAGGCCGTATCAAGGGCCGCGCCTCGGCGACGTATTCGGAGTCGGAACTCGTGCGCGCGTGACCGCGACAGAGAAACACCGACACAACAGGCGAATAACGTCACCGAAAGGCTTGTCATCCGCGTATGACCGCACCTACCAGCACAACTGAACTCACCTTTGCCAAACTCGGCGTCCGCGACGAAATCGTCCGCGCACTGGCGGAAAAGGGCATCGAGAGCCCGTTTGCCATCCAAGAACTGACCCTGCCGCTGGCGCTCGCCGGCGACGACGTGATCGGCCAGGCCCGCACCGGCATGGGCAAGACCTTCGCGTTCGGCGTGCCGCTGCTGCAGCGCATCACCGACCGCGCCGGCATCCGGCCGCTCAACGGCACCCCCCGCGCGCTGGTCGTGGTGCCGACCCGCGAGCTCTGCATGCAGGTCACCGAGGACCTGGCCGTCGCGGCCAAGTACCTCAAGGCCGACGACGACCGCCGGCTCTCCGTGGTGTCGATCTACGGGGGACGCGCCTACGAGCCGCAGATCGAGGCGCTGCAGAAGGGCGCCGACGTCGTGGTGGGCACCCCCGGCCGGCTGCTCGACCTGGCCCAGCAGGGGCACCTGCAGCTCGGTGGGCTGTCCGCGCTGGTGCTCGACGAGGCCGACGAGATGCTCGACCTCGGCTTCCTGCCCGACATCGAGCGCATCCTGCGCCAGATTCCCGCGGACCGGCAGTCGATGCTGTTCTCGGCGACCATGCCGGGCCCGATCATCACGCTGGCCCGCACCTTCATGAACCAGCCCACCCACATCCGCGCGGAGGCGCCGCACTCGGCGGCCACCCACGACACCACCGAGCAGTTCGTCTACCGCGCCCACGCGCTGGACAAGGTGGAAATGGTCAGCCGGATCCTGCAGGCCGACGGCCGGGGCGCGACCATGATCTTCACCCGCACCAAGCGCACCGCGCAGAAGGTCGCCGATGAGCTGGCCGAGCGGGGCTTCAAGGTCGGTGCCGTGCACGGCGACCTGGGGCAGATCGCCCGCGAAAAGGCGCTGAAGGCGTTCCGCGCCGGTGACATCGACGTGCTCGTCGCGACCGACGTGGCCGCCCGCGGCATCGACATCGACGACATCACCCACGTCATCAACTACCAGATCCCCGAGGACGAGCAGGCCTACGTGCACCGGATCGGCCGCACCGGCCGCGCCGGCAAGACCGGTATCGCCGTCACCCTGGTGGACTGGGACGAGCTGCCCCGCTGGTCGATGATCGACAAGGCGCTGGGCCTGGAGAACCCCGAGCCCGCCGAGACCTACTCGAACTCGCCGCACCTCTACGACGAGATGGGCATTCCCGCCGAGGCGGGCGGCACGGTCGGCTCGCCACGCAAGTCACCGGTCAAGCGCCGCGACGCCGACCGCAAGGGACCGGCCGAGGGCGCCGAGAAGCCCGCGCGCTCCGGCCGCGCCCGCTCCGGCGAGCGGCGGCGTCGCACCCGCGGCGGCCAACCGACCACCGGGCACCCCGCCGGCACCAACGGCGAAGCCCCCTCGGAGACGGCTTCGGCCGCACCGACCGGTAGCTCGGGGAGCAACCGGCGCCGCCGTCGGCGCCGCAAGCCCGCTGAAGCCCCTGCCGCAGCCAACTGAGGCCCGCGCCGCCGCATGGTCAAACCGGAGCGCCGCACGAAGGGCGACGTGTTGGCCGCCGCGGCGATCGCGGTCGTCGTCGCCGTGGCGGCGGCGCTGATCTGGTGGACCAGCGACGCGCGGGCAACCGTGAGCCGGCCCGCCGCCATCCCGGCGCCCGCCCCGACCCCCGCCCGCGACGTCCCGGCCACCCTGAAGCAGCTGTGGACCGCGCGTAGCCCCGGCACCACCGCGCCCGTCGTGGTCAGCGGGACGATCGCCACCGCCGACGGCCACCGGGTCGACGGACGCGACCCGGGCACGGGGCAGACCCGCTGGAGCTACGCCCGCGACACCGACCTGTGCGGGCTGTCCTGGGTCTACCACTACGCCGTCGCCGTCTACAAGGACGACCGGGGCTGCGGGCAGGTCAGCACCCTCGACGGCGCCACCGGCCGGCGCGGCGCCGCGCGCAGCGGCTACGCCGACCCCGCCGTGCGGCTTTCCTCCGACGGCACCACGGTGTTGTCGGCCGGCGATACCCGGCTCGAGCTGTGGCGCTCCGACATGGTCCGGATGCTGGCCTACGGCGAGACGGACGCCCGGGTGAAACCGTCGGCGCGCGGGCTGCACTCGGGGTGCCGGCTGATCTCGGCGGCGGCCAGCTCGTCGGCGGTGTCGGTGCTGGAGAGCTGCGGGCAGCCGGGCGACCTGCGGCTGGTCCTGCTGCGCCCCGGCAAGGAAGACGACGAACCACAGCAGCACGTGGTGGCCGAACCCGGGATCGGGGCCGATTCGGGCGCCCGGGTGCTGACCGTGTGGGAGAACAACACCGCGGTGTACCTGCCCTCCCCGCAACCGCGGATCGACGTCGTCGACGACACCGGCACCACCGTGGCGAGCACGCTGCTGGCCAAGCCGCCGTCGAGCTCGGCGGCGGTGTCGCAGACGGGCAACCTGGTGACCTGGTGGACCGGCGATTCGCTGATGGTCTTCGAGGCGAGCAACCTGACCCTGCGCTACACGATCGCGGCCGGCGAGACGGGCCCCGACAGAGTGGCGCCGCTGGGGCCGGGAGTGATGATGGCCGGCCGGCTGCTGGTGCCGGTCACCGGCGCGATCGGGGTCTACGACCCGCTCAGCGGCGCGAACGAGCGCTACATCCCGGTGAACCGTTCGCCGGGCAGCGCGGCGGTGGTCCCGGCCGTTTCGGGGTCGCGGGTGTTCGAGCAGCGCGGCGACACCGTGGTGGCGCTGGGCTGAGTGCGGCGGCGTTGGGCGTGAATCCTGGGCTTTGGGTGTGAATCCTGGGTCGGGAAATCGCAGCGATCACGCCGTCAGTTCACACTCAACTCCGTCGGCGGAGGTTAGATCTCGACGGCGAACGTCGGCAACGGCTTGCCGGTCTTCCAATGCTTGAGCAACGCCTTCGCCAACTCGGCGTAGGCCACCGCGCCCTTGTTCTTGCGCCCGGCCATCACCGAGGACCCCGAGGCGCTCGCCTCGGCGAACCGCACCGTGCGCGGGATCGGCGGGGCGAGCACCGGCATTTCGTAGCGGTCGGCGACGTCGACCAGCACGTCGCGGGTGTGGGTGGTGCGGGAGTCGTACAGCGTCGGCAACGCGCCGAGCAGCCGCAGATCCGGGTTGGTGATCTGCTGGACGTCGGCGACGGTGCGCAGGAACTGGCCGACGCCGCGGTGCGCGAGCGTCTCGCACTGCAGCGGCACGATGACCTCGTCGGCCGCCGTCAGCCCGTTGAGAGTGAGCACGCCCAGCGACGGGGGGCAGTCGATGACGACGACGTCGAACTGGTCGGAGAGCTTGGCCAGCGCGCGTTTGAGCGCGTATTCGCGGCCGGCCCGCATCAGCAGCATCGCCTCGGCGCCCGCGAGGTCAATGTTGGCCGGCAGCAGCGTCATTCCCTCCATCGTCGCGACCAGCGCGGCGTTCGGCTCGACCTCACCGAGCAGGACCTCGTGCACCGACACCGGCAGCTTGTCGGGATCCTGGCCGAGCGAGAAGGTCAAACAGCCCTGCGGATCCAGATCCACGAGCAGCACCCGCTGGCCCTCGTCCGCCATCGCCGCCCCCAGCGAGGCAACCGTGGTCGTCTTGGCGACCCCGCCCTTCTGGTTGGCCACCGCCAATACCCGGGTCTTACTCACAAGCGCCCGCCCCTCCTTGTTGCCGCGGTCACAGTGCCCATCCTGGCATGTTCGTTCGCCATCCGCTTCAGCCGACGGCCCGGCATGTCCGTCCGGCAGAATCGGTCGGCATGGGCATCTACAACCACCGGCTGGTGCTGCTCCGCCACGGCGAAACCCCGTGGTCCAAGTCCGGCCAGCACACCGGTCGCACCGACCTCGAGCTCACCGATCACGGGCGGGTCCAGGCCGAGCTCGCGGGCCGCGTCATCGGTGAACTGAACCTCGCCGACCCGCTGGTGGTCAGCAGCCCGCGCGTCCGGGCGCTGACCACCGCCAAGCTGGCCGGCCTCACCGTCGATGAGGTGTCGCCCATGCTCGCCGAATGGGACTACGGCTCCTACGAGGGGCTGACGACCCGGCAGATCCGGGAATCCGACCCCGATTGGCTGGTGTGGACGCACGGCTGCCCGGGCGGCGAGAGCGTGGCGCAGGTCAGCGACCGCGCGGACAAGGCCGTCGAATTCGCGTTGGGGCACATGGGTTCGCGCGACGTGGTGTTCGTGGGCCACAGCCACTTCTCCCGGTCGGTGATCACCCGCTGGGTCGAGTTGCCGCTCGTCGAGGGCAGCCGGTTCTGGATGCTCGCCGGCTCGATCGCCGTGTGCGGGTTCGAGCACGGCGTGCGACAGCTCGCCGCGCTCGGGCTGACCGGCAACCCGCAGGCGATCGCACCCGGGTGAGCACCGAACCGCCGTTCGCGCTGTGCGGGCCCCGGGGGACGCTGGTCGCCGAGGGGGTGCGCGCGAGCTACCGCGACGTGGGCGCCGCCCAGGCCGCACTGCGCTCGGGATCGGCCCCAATCGTGTTGGGCGCGTTGCCTTTCGACGTGAACCGGCCCGCGGCCCTGCTGGTGCCCGACGCCGTGGTCGCCACCGACGGGCCGCCCGACTGGCCCGCGGGCCCGCTGCCGCCGGTCCGCGTCGCCGCCGCGCTGCCGCCGCCGGCCGACTACCGCGCGCAGATCATTCGCGCCCGCGACGAGCTCGCGGCACCGGGCAACCCGCTGCACAAGGTGGTGCTGTCCCGCGCCCTGCAACTGGTCGCCGACGCGGCGCTGGATGCCCGCGTGCTGCTGCGCCGACTGGTCGCCGCCGACCCGGCCGCCTACGGCTACCTCGTCGACCTGACCGCCGCCGGCGACGACTACGCCGGCGCGGCGCTGGTGGGCGCCAGCCCCGAACTTCTGGTCGCGCGCGCCGGCGATCGCGTGATGTGCCAGCCGTTCGCCGGCTCGGCCCCGCGGGCCGCCGACCCGGAGATCGACGCGGCCAACGGGGCCGCGCTCGCCCGCTCCGCCAAGGACCGCCACGAGCACCGCCTGGTGATCGACACCATGCGGGCCGCGCTGGAACCGCTGTGCGACGAACTGGTCATCGCCGACGAACCGCAGTTGAGCCGCACCGCCGCGGTCTGGCACCTCTGCACCCCGATCAGCGGCCGGCTGCGCGACAAGTCAACCACCGCAATCGATTTGGCGCTGGCCCTGCACCCCACTCCGGCCGTCGGCGGCGTTCCGACGAAGGCCGCGACCGATCTCATCGCCGAGCTGGAGGGCGACCGCGGCTTCTATGCCGGGGCGGTGGGCTGGTGCGACGCCGGCGGCGACGGCCACTGGGTGGTGTCGCTGCGCTGCGCGCAGCTGTCGGCCGACCGGCGCACCGCCCTGGCGCGCGCCGGCGGCGGCATCGTCGCCGAATCCGACCCCGACGACGAAGTCGCCGAAACCACAACGAAATTCGCCACGATATTGACCGCGCTGGAAGTTGAGCAATGACGGAAAACATCCGCCGCGCCGTCCCGGGTGACGCCGGCGATATTACCGACATGATTCACGCGCTCGCCGAATTCGAACGCGCGACCGAGCAATGCACTGTCACCGAAACACAAATTTCCTCAGCGCTTTTCGACAATTCACCGATCGTGCACGGGCACGTGGCCGAGGTCGACGGCGAGATCGCCGCCATGGCGTTGTGGTTCGTCAACTTCTCGACGTGGGACGGCGTCGCGGGCATCTACCTCGAAGACCTGTTCGTACGGCCCGGTTTTCGCCGCCGCGGTCTCGCCCGCAAGCTGCTGGCGGCGCTGGCCCGCGAATGCCTCGACAAGGGCTACACGCGGTTGTCCTGGGCGGTGCTGAACTGGAACGTCGATGCCATCGCGCTCTACGACGGCGTCGGCGCCGCGCCGCAGCGCGAGTGGACCACCTACCGGCTGTCCGGTCCGTCGTTGGCCGAGCTGGCGGGGCGGCCCTGATCGCCGGCGGCCCAGCGCACGGCCGCCGGAGTGAAGAGCAGGGCCAGCACGCCCAGCGCCACGATGCCGACCGGGACGCCGAACCCCGGCCGGTGCGACCCGATCCCGAGGTACCAGGCCACGGGAAGCAGCAGCAGCTGCGTGAAGACGGCCACCCCGCGGCCCCAGCGCTTGCCGAGCACCAGCGCGCGCCCCGCGGCCAGCACGACGCCGCCGACCAGCACGAACCACGCCGCCGTGCCCAGGCCGTTCACCACGCGCTGGTCGGCCCCGGCGATGCCGCGCACCACCAGCGCGATGGCCATGACCAGGGCGGCGACGCCCTGCACCGCGACGATCACGCCCGCCGCGCGGACGGTGGATGGGGCGCGCGGATTCACAGCGTCAGCGTAGCCAGGCGCGCTTGCCCCAAAGCGGGGCCTTAACCGCCCCGCATAAGCTCGTGCATCATGCGCGCCGTGCTGATCGTGAATCCCACAGCCACTTCCACCACTCCAGCCGGGCGCGACCTTCTCGCGCACGCGCTCAAAAGCCGCCTGCAGCTGACCGTCGAGCACACCACCCACCGGGGTCACGGCACCGAACTCGCGCACCGGGCGGTCGAGGACGGGGTCGACCTGGTCGTCGTGCACGGCGGCGACGGCACGGTGAGCGGCGTGGTCAACGGCTTGCTCGGCCGCCCCGGCACCGCCGGCCCGGGGCCGGTGCCCGCCCTGGCGGTGGTGCCCGGCGGATCGGCCAACGTGCTGGCCCGGTCGCTGGGCATTTCCCCGGATCCGGTGGCCGCGACCAACCAGCTCATCCAGCTGCTCGACGACTACCGCCGCCACCAGACGTGGCGGCGGATCAGCCTGATCGACTGCGGCGAGCAGTGGGCCGTGATCAACGCCGGGATGGGCGTCGACGCGGAGGTGGTCGCCGGGGTGGAAAAGCAGCGCAACAAGGGCGTCAAGGTCACCCCGCTGCGCTATTGGCGCGTGGCGATACCCGTCACGCTGGCCTTCCGCCGCCGCGAACCGCTCCTCACGGTGGAACTCGCCGGCCGCGAGCCCGTCACCGGCGTGCACTTCGCCTGGGTGTCCAACACCAGCCCCTGGACCTACAGCAACAGCCGCCCGCTGGTGACCAACCCCGGCTGCAGCTTCGAGTCGGGCCTCGGGGTGTTCGCGCTCACCGAGATGAAGGTGTTCCCCACGCTGCGACTGGTCCGCCAGCTGCTGGGCAGCGGGCCGAAGGGCGAGCCGGCACAGCTCATCCGCGACGACGACGCCGCCTGCCTGCGGGTGACCTCGACCGCGGGCCCGGTCGCCAGCCAGTTCGACGGCGATTACCTCGGGCTGCGCCAAACCATGACGTTCCGGTCGGTTCCCGATGCGCTGCCGGTGGCCGCCCCGCCCGGCAAAAACCACCTATGAGCTGCGGAGACTGACCGCCGGGAGCAACATCACAGCGGAAACGGCCCGTCAGTGTAGTACAACGGACTAAGGGCCTGAATAAGAAGTCTGTGAAGTGAGATAGCCCACGAGGCTACGCACGACTATTGACATCTGTTGAGCCTGTGAAACGATCGAAAGGTTGCATGCAGAAATTCATGTAGGGGTGCGGACCCTTTTCTTGTGCACGCTTTAACAGCCGAAGAAAAAGACCGTGCGCCTTGCTGCGCACTCAGTGAGGAGTAACAACTTATGGATTGGCGCCACAAGGCGGTCTGTCGCGACGAGGACCCGGAGCTGTTCTTCCCGGTAGGGAACAGCGGCCCCGCGCTCGCGCAGATCGCTGACGCGAAACTGGTCTGCAATCGGTGCCAGGTGACCACGGAATGCCTTTCGTGGGCCCTGAACACCGGCCAGGACTCGGGCGTCTGGGGGGGCATGAGCGAAGATGAGCGGCGCGCGCTCAAGCGCCGCAACGCCCGGACGAAGGCCCGCAGCGGAGTCTGACGGCAGTTTGCATACGGTGCGGCCCCGACAATCGTCGGGGCCGCACCGTTGTGTTTAGGGCGCGAACCGACAGGCGTCGGGTCGCGCAGGTGTGTTTGGGCATCTACAGCAACAGCCGCGTTCGCCGCCCGATGGGCACCCGCAGCACCACATCGGTGCCGCGGGCGGGGGCGTGCCGCATCCCCAGCGTGCCGTCCAGCTCCGCGGACACCAGGGTCCGCACGATCTGCAGGCCCAGGCTGTCGGAGTTCTCCAGGCTGAAGCCGTCGGGCAGGCCGCGCCCGTCGTCGTGCACGACGACGTCGAGCCAGCGCGCCGAGCGCTCGGCCCGAATGGTCACGGACCCTTCCTGGGCCGCCGGGTCGAAGGCGTGCTCGATCGCGTTCTGGACGAGTTCGGTGATCACCATGATCAGGGCCGTCGCGCGGTCGGAGTCCAGCACGCCCAGGTCCCCGACCCGGTTGATCCGAATGGGCCGGTCCACCGACGCCACGTCGTTCATGATCGGCAGGATCCGGTCGATGACCTCGTCGAGGTTCACCTGCTCGTCGACCGACATCGACAGCGCGTCGTGGACCAGGGCGATCGACGACACCCGGCGCACCGACTCGATCAGCGCCTCCCGCCCCTCGGCGTTGGCGGTCCGCCGGGCCTGCAGCCGCAGCAGCGCGGCCACCGTTTGCAGGTTGTTCTTCACCCGGTGGTGGATCTCGCGGATGGTGGCGTCCTTGGAGATCAGGGCCCGGTCGCGGCGCTTGACCTCCGTGATGTCGCGGATCAGCACCGCGGCGCCGGCGCTGGCGCCGTGGACCACCAGCGGCAGCGTCCGCAGCAGCACCGTGGCGCCGCCCGCGTCGACCTCCATGCGCATGCTCCGACCGCCGGCCAGCAGGTCGCGCACGTGCTCGGCCACCTCCTGCGCCTCGAAGGGGTCGGAGATCAGCGGCCGCGTCGCGTCGATGAGGTTGTGGCCCTCCAGCTCCGACGTCAACCCCATCCTGTGATAGGCCGACAGCGCGTTGGGGCTGGCGTACGCGACGACGCCGTCGACGTCGAGGCGGATGAACCCGTCGCCCGCGCGGGGCGTGGAGCGCGACATGACCACGTCGCCGACGTCGGGGAAGGTGCCCTCGGCGAGCATGTGCACCAGGTCGTTGGCGCACTCCCGGTATGCGGTCTCCAGGTGGCCGGCCGTGCGGTCGGCCGCCTCCGCGGTCTGGTGCCGCGTCACCACCGCCACCACGTTGCCGCCGTACCGCACCGGGGAGGCCTCGACGTGGGGGCCGGGCAGTTCCCACGAATGTTGTTGGTCCGCAGCACTTTCCGATGTGGTGGCGGCGGGCCGGAAGGTCTCGTCGACGAGCGGCAGCCGGTCGGCGGCGACGACGGTGCCGACGGCATCGGT
>NZ_LZLY01000064.1 GCF_001673535.1 Mycobacterium sp. 1081908.1
GCCGGCCGCCGAACTGCTCAGTCCCGGCCTGCACGGCAGCACCTTCGGCGGCAACCCGATCTGCACCGCGGCCGCGCTGGCGGTGCTGCGGGTGATCGGCGCGGAGGATCTGGTCCGGCACGCCGAGGTGCTGGGCAAGTCGGTGCGCCACGGCATCGAGCGGCTCGGACACCCGCTGATCGACCGCGTGCGCGGCCGCGGATTGCTCTGGGGCATCGTGCTTTCGGCGCCGGCGGCCAAGGGCGCCGAGGCGGCGGCGCGCGAGGCCGGCTTCCTGGTCAACGCGGCGGCCCCCGACGTCATCCGGCTGGCGCCGCCGCTGATCATCACGGAGACCCAGATCGACGGCTTCATCGCCGCCCTGCCGGGCATCCTCGACGAGGCGGCGGCATGACGCGGCATTTCCTGCGCGACGACGACCTGTCGCCCGCCGAACAGGCCGAGGTGCTCGCGCTGGCCGCCGAACTGAAGAAGGACCCGTTCGTCCGCCGCCCCCTCGAGGGGCCCCGCGGGGTCGCGGTCATCTTCGACAAGAACTCCACCCGGACCCGGTTCTCGTTCGAGGTGGGCATCGCCCAGCTCGGCGGGCACGCCGTCGTCGTCGACGCCCGCAGCACGCAGATGGGGCGCGACGAGACGCTCGGCGACACGGCAAAGGTGTTGTCTCGCTACGTCGACGCGATCGTCTGGCGGACCTATGGGCAGGACGGGCTCGAGGCGATGGCCGCCGCCGCGAGGGTGCCCGTGGTGAACGCGCTCTCCGACGACTTCCACCCGTGCCAGGTGCTGGCCGACCTGCAGACCATCGCCGAACGCAAGGGGTCGCTGAAGGGATTGCGGCTGTCATACTTCGGCGACGGCGCCAACAACATGGCGCACTCGCTGATGCTGGGCGGGGTGACCGCCGGCATCCACGTCACCGTCGCCGCGCCCGACGGCTTCGCGCCCGCCCCGGCGCTGGTGGCCGCCGCCGAGCGGCGCGCCGAGGCCACCGGCGCGTCGATCACCGTGACCGCCGATCCCGATGCCGCGGCCAAGGGCGCCGACGTCGTGGTCACCGACACCTGGACGTCGATGGGGCAGGAGAACGACGGCCTGGACCGGGTGGGGCCGTTTCGGCCGTTCCAGCTCAACGTGCGCCTCGTCGGGTCGGCCGACCCGGAAGCCGTTGTGCTGCACTGCCTTCCGGCCCACCGCGGGGAGGAGATCACCGACGAGGTGATGGACGGCCCGGCCAGCGCCGTGTGGGACGAGGCCGAAAACCGGTTGCACGCCCAGAAGGCGCTGCTGGTGTGGCTGCTGGAGCGGTCCCGATGACCCGCTCGAAGGCCGCCGCCGAAACCACCCGCGCCGGTCGGCAGGCCCGCATCGTGGCGATCCTGTCGTCGGAGCCGATCAGCAGCCAGAGCGAACTGGCGGCCCGGTTGGCCGGCGAGGGCATCGACGTCACGCAGGCCACGCTGTCGCGCGATCTCGAGGAGCTCGGCGCGGTCAAGCTGCGCGGCGCCGACGGCGGCGTCGGCGTCTACATCGTTCCCGAGGACGGCAGCCCGGTGCGCGGGGTATCCGGCGGCACCGACCGGATGTCGCGCCTGCTCGGCGAGTTGCTGGTGTCGACCGACGCGAGCGGCAACCTCGCGGTGCTGCGCACCCCGCCGGGCGCAGCCCACTATCTGGCCAGCGCGATCGACCGCGCGGCCCTACCGTACGTAGTCGGCACCGTGGCCGGCGATGACACCATCCTGGTGGTTGCCCGCGAGCCGATGACCGGCGCGGAACTCGCCACGATGCTCGAGCAGATCAAGTAAGGAGACGGATCAATGTCAGAACGCGTCATCCTGGCGTATTCCGGCGGGCTGGACACCTCGGTGGCGATCAGCTGGATCGGCAAGGAGACGGGCCGCGAGGTGGTCGCGGTCGCGATCGACCTCGGCCAGGGCGGCGAGGACATGGAGCTGGTCCGGCAGCGGGCGATTGACTGCGGCGCCGTCGAGGCCGTCGTCGTCGATGCGCGCGACGAATTCGCCGAGGGCTACTGTCTGCCGACCGTGCTCAACAACGCGCTGTACATGGACCGCTACCCCCTGGTGTCGGCGATCAGCCGGCCGCTGATCGTCAAGCACCTGGTCGCGGCCGCGCGCGAGCACGGCGGCACCATCGTCGCGCACGGCTGCACCGGCAAGGGCAACGACCAGGTCCGGTTCGAGGTCGGATTCGGCTCGCTGGCACCGGATTTGGAGGTGCTGGCGCCGGTCCGCGACTACGCCTGGACGCGCGAGAAGGCGATCGCGTTCGCCGAGGAGAACGCCATCCCAATCAACGTCACCAAGCGCTCGCCCTTCTCGATCGACCAGAACGTGTGGGGCCGGGCGGTGGAAACCGGCTTCCTGGAACACCTTTGGAACGCGCCCACCAAGGACGTCTACTCCTACACCGAAGACCCCACGCTGAACTGGAGCACGCCCGACGAGGTGATCGTCGGGTTCGAACGCGGCGTGCCGGTGTCCATCGACGGCAAGCGGGTCTCCATGCTGCAGGCCATCGAGGAACTCAATCGGCGCGCCGGCAGCCAGGGCGTCGGGCGCCTCGACGTCGTCGAGGACCGGCTGGTGGGCATCAAGAGCCGCGAGATCTACGAGGCCCCGGGAGCGATGGTGCTGATCACCGCGCACACCGAACTCGAACACGTGACGCTGGAGCGCGAGCTGGGCCGGTTCAAACGCCACACCGACCAGCGCTGGGCCGAACTGGTGTACGACGGGCTCTGGTACTCGCCGCTGAAGGACGCGCTGGAAAGCTTCGTCGCCAAGACCCAGGAGCACGTGACCGGCGAGGTGCGAATGGTGTTGCACGGCGGGCACATCGCGGTCAACGGCCGGCGCAGCGCCGAGTCGCTGTATGACTTCAACCTGGCCACCTACGACGAGGGCGACAGCTTCGACCAGTCGGCCGCGAAGGGCTTCGTCTACGTGCACGGGTTGTCGTCGAAGATCGCGTCCCGCCGGGACATGGCCGTCGACGAAACGTGAGCACTCGCGAGGGGTCGCTGTGGGGCGGGCGGTTCGCCGACGGGCCGTCCGACGCGCTGGCCGCGCTGAGCAAGTCCACGCACTTCGACTGGGTGCTGGCGCCGTACGACATCGTTGCCTCGCGCGCGCACACGGTGATCCTGTTCCGGGCCGGACTCCTCGACGAGGAGCAGCGCGACGGGTTGCTGGCCGGCCTGGACAGCCTCGCCGAGGACGTCGCCGACGGCAGCTTCACGCCGCTGGTGACCGACGAGGACGTGCACGCCGCGCTGGAGCGCGGGCTGATCGACCGGGTCGGCCCCGACCTGGGCGGGCGGTTGCGCGCCGGGCGTTCGCGAAATGACCAGGTGGCCACGCTCTTTCGGATGTGGCTGCGCGACGCGGCCCGACGGGTCGCCGACGGCGCGCTCGAGGTCGTCGCCGCGCTGGCCGCCCAGGCGGCCGCGCACCCGAGCGCCATCATGCCCGGCAAGACCCACCTGCAGTCCGCCCAGCCAATACTGCTGGCGCACCACCTGCTCGCGCACGCCCAGCCGCTGCTGCGGGACGTGGATCGGATCGTCGACTTCGACCGGCGCGCAGCCGTCTCCCCGTACGGCTCGGGCGCGCTGGCCGGGTCGTCGCTGGGCCTGGACCCGGGCGCGATCGCCGCGGAGCTCGGCTTCGCCGCCGCCGCCGACAACTCCGTCGACGCGACGGCGGCCCGGGATTTCGCCGCCGAGGCCGCGTTCGTCTTCGCCATGATCGCCGTCGACCTGTCCCGGCTGGCCGAGGACATCATCATCTGGAGCTCGACGGAGTTCGGCTACATAACCCTGCACGATTCGTGGTCCACCGGCAGCTCGATCATGCCGCAGAAAAAGAACCCCGACATCGCCGAACTGGCCCGCGGCAAGGCCGGGCGGTTGATCGGAAACCTTGCCGGGCTGCTGGCGACGCTGAAGGCGCAGCCGCTGGCCTACAACCGGGACCTGCAGGAAGACAAGGAGCCGGTGTTCGACGCGGTGGCCCAGCTGGAGCTGCTGCTGCCCGCGATGGCCGGACTGGTGGCCAGCCTGACGTTCGATGTCGAGCGGATGGCCGCCCTGGCCCCGGCCGGCTACACGCTCGCCACCGACATCGCGGAGTGGCTCGTTCGCCAGGGCGTCCCGTTCCGGTCCGCGCACGAGGCGGCCGGGGCCGCCGTGCGGACCGCCGAGGGGCGGGGCGTCGGGCTCGACGAGCTGACCGACGACGAACTGGCCGCCATCAGCCCCGAGCTGACGCCGGAGGTGCGCGACGTGCTGACCATCGAGGGCTCGGTGGCTTCGCGGGATTCCAGGGGCGGCACCGCGCCCAACCGGGTCGCCGAGCAGCTCGAAGCGGTGCTGGCCGGCTGCGCCGAACTCAAAGACCGGCTACGCCGCTAGGCGGATAACATTTGCCCGTTCGACCCGTTTGCCGTTGGAAAAGGGGCGAGCCGGCATTATATTGACGCACTGGTAAATTGCGCGGGCTCGATCATTTGGCCCGGCATTTTTGGCAGCAAATGTCTTCGCTCGGGCGCACGCGGCGCGGACGTGAGGGCGTTTCGTCGTCGGCGCGCCCGCTGCCTTCCGCGCCGACTTTGTGTCGGACCGGCGCCGACAACGCCCGCTAACGCCGCAGGTCCGCGCCATCTTTCTGCCTAACTTATGAAACCCGGCTAAGCTTTCAGCTCGAAAAGCGATCTGGCTGAACCAATCGGCCAAGTCACACGTCTCCAAAAGGGTGGGACCAATGAGCGTCATTGCAGGTGTCTTCGGCGCCCTGCCGCCTCACCGCTATTCCCAGCGGGAGCTGACCGACTTCTTTATCAGCATCCCGGATTTCGCCGAATACGAAGACCTGGTTCGCCAGCTGCACGCCAGCTCCAAAGTCAACAGCCGCCACCTGGTCATGCCGTTGGAGAAATACCCGACGCTCACCGACTTCAGCGTGGCCAACCGGGTGTTCATCGAGCACGCGGTCGACCTCGGCTGCGAGGCGCTGTCGGGTGCCCTGGAAGAGGCGGGACTGCAGCCCCAGGACCTCGACGTGCTGATCACCACGACGGTCACCGGGATCGCGGTTCCGTCGCTGGACGCGCGCATCGCCGGGCGGCTCGGCCTGCGCGACGACGTGCGGCGGGTGCCGCTGTTCGGCTTGGGCTGCGTGGCCGGCGCCGCCGGGGTGGCCCGCATGAACGACTACCTGCGGGGGGCGCCGGACGGCGTCGCCGCCCTGGTGTCGGTGGAGCTTTGCTCGATGACCTACCCCGGCTACAAGCCGACGGTGGCCGGCCTGGTGGGCAGCGCGCTGTTCGCCGACGGCGCGGCCTCGGTGGTGGCGGTCGGCGAGCGCCGCGCCGAACAGATCGGTGCCGCGGGTCCCGACATCGTCGACTCGCGCAGCCACCTGTACCCGGATTCGCTGCGCACGATGGGCTACGACGTCGGTGCCACCGGCTTCGAGCTGGTCCTGTCGAAGGACGTGGCCGGCGTCGTCGAGCAATACCTGTACGACGACGTCACCGGTTTCCTCGGCGCGCACGGCCTGACCACGACGGACGTGGGCGCCTGGGTCAGCCATCCCGGCGGTCCGAAGGTCATCGAGGCGATCGTCAAGACGCTCGACCTGCCGCCGGAAGCCCTCGAGCTGACGTGGCGTTCGCTCGGCGAGATCGGAAACCTCTCGTCGGCCTCGGTGCTGCACGTCCTGCGCGACACCCTGGCCAAGCCGCCGCCCAGCGACAGCCCCGGGCTGATGATCGCGATGGGTCCAGGATTCTGCTCTGAGCTCGTGCTCCTGCGCTGGCATTGAGTCCACAAGTGGCGCGACCCCTGGCGCCCGCAGTTGACCAGATCCGCACACGGCACGAGCGGCCGTTGAGAGAATATGGCGGTGATCGTCGCGCGGCTTGGCGCCGGTTGAGGAACCCGAGAGGCCGGGTCTCATGAGCAGCACTCACGAAGAGCTCGTGCGGGCCCTGCGCGCGTCCCTCAAGCAGAACGAGCAACTCAAGCGGGAGAACCGCGAATACCTCGCACAGGCGACCGAGCCGTTGGCGATCGTGGGCATGGGTTGCCGGTATCCGGGCGGGGTGGATTCGCCCGAGGGCTTGTGGGCGATGGTCGCCGAGGGCCGCGACGTGGTGTCGGACTTTCCCATCGACCGGGGTTGGGACCTGGCCGACCTGTTCGACGCGGACCCCGACGCAGTCGGCAAGTCGTACTCGCGGCAGGGCGGGTTCCTCGACGACGTGGCCGGTTTCGACGCGGCTTTCTTCGGGATCGCGCCCAGCGAGGCCCTGGCGATGGATCCGCAGCAGCGGTTGCTGCTGGAGATCTCCTGGGAGGCGCTGGAGCGGGCCGGGATCGACCCCCTCGACCTGCGGGGTTCGGCGACCGGCGTGTTCGCCGGGGTCTTCCATGGTTCGTACGGCGGCGCGGGACGGGTGCCGGGAGACCTGGAGCGCTACGGGATGCGCGGCACGACGCTGAGCATCGCGTCGGGCCGGGTGGCGTACGCGCTGGGGCTGGAGGGCCCGGCCGTATCGGTGGACACCGCGTGCTCCTCGTCGTTGGTGGCGATGCACCTGGCGGCGCGGTCGCTGCGGTCGGGCGAGTGTGACCTGGCCCTGGCCGGCGGTGTGACCGTGATGGCCACCCCGGCGATGTTCGTCGACTTCAGCCGGCAGCGGGCGCTGTCGGTCGACGGCCGGTGCAAGGCCTACGCGGGCGCCGCCGACGGCACCGGGTTTTCCGAGGGCGCCGGGATGCTGGTGCTGGAGCGGCTGACCGATGCGCGGCGGCTGGGCCATCCCGTGCTGGCGGTGCTGCGGGGTTCGGCGGTCAACCAGGACGGCGCGTCCAACGGGCTGGCGACGCCGAACGGGCCGTCGCAGCAGCGCGTGATCCGCGCGGCGCTGGCCAGCGCGCGCCTCGAGGCGGCCGACGTCGACGTCGTGGAGGGGCACGGCACCGGCACGATGCTCGGAGATCCGATCGAGGCCCAGGCGATCTTGGCGACCTACGGCCAGGGCCGCACCGAGCCGCTGTGGTTGGGGTCGATCAAATCGAACATGGGCCACACCTCGGCCGGCGCGGGCGCGGCCGGCGTGATCAAGATGGTGCAGGCGATGCGCCACGGGGTGATGCCCCAGACGCTGCACGTGGATGAGCCCACGCCGCACGTGGATTGGTCGGCGGGGGCGGTGTCGTTGTTGACCGAGCCGCGGCCCTGGCCGGCGGGCGATCGCCCGCGCCGGGCGGCGGTGTCGTCGTTCGGGATCAGCGGGACCAACGCGCACGTGATCGTCGAGGAGGTGCCCGCCGAGCCGGAACCCGTTGTGGCCCAACGTGACCAGCCGCCGTCGGTGCCGTGGGTGGTGTCGGGCCGTTCCGAACGGGCGCTAGCCGACCAGGCGGCCCGGCTAGCGGCATGGGTGGCCGAGCGCCCGGGGTTGAGCGCCGCCGATGTCGGGTGGTCGCTGGCCACCAGCCGCTCGACGTTCGAGCATCGGGCGGTGGTGGTGGGTCCCGACCGCGAGACACTGCTGGCGGGCCTGGCCGGGGTGGCTGCCGGTTCGCCCGGCGCGGGCGTGGTGGTGGGCCGGGCCCGGGCGGCGGGCAAGACGGCGTTCGTGTTCCCCGGACAGGGATCTCAGTGGGCCGGCATGGGGGCCCAATTGCTCGACGAGTCAACGGTGTTCGCCGACCAGATGCGCCGGTGCGACAAGGCGCTCGGCGAGCACGTGCAGTGGTCGTTGATCGACGTCATCCGCGCCGCGCCGGGCGCGCCGGGGCTGGATCGGGTGGACGTGGTGCAGCCGGCGCTGTGGGCGATCATGGTGTCGCTCGCCGAGTTGTGGCGGTCGGTGGGGGTAGCGCCCGACGCGGTGATCGGCCATTCGCAGGGCGAGATCGCCGCGGCGTGCGTGGCGGGGGCGCTGTCGCTCGAGGACGCGGCGCGGGTGGTGGCCTTGCGGAGCCGGCTTTTGCTCCAGCTGTCGGGCGAGGGGGGCATGGCCTCGTTGGCGTGCGGCCTGCCGAAGGCGCGGGAGTTGGCGGCGCACTGGGGCGATCGGCTGAATATCGCCGCGGTGAACGGTGTTTCGGCGGTCGTCGTGTCCGGCGACGGGGAGGCGCTGGACGGGTTGATCCGGCGCTGCGAAGCCGACAACATTCGGGCCCGCCGGATCGACGTCGACTACGCCTCGCACTCGACGCAGGTGGACGCGATCCGCGAACCCCTCATTCAGGCACTGGCGGACATCGAGCCGCACTCATCGTCGACCGCGTTCTACTCGACCGTCACCGGCGAGCCCATGGACACGGCGGGCCTGGACGCCGAGTACTGGTTCCGGAACATCCGGGAGACGGTGGAATTCGAGCGAGCGGTGCGCGGCGCGCGCGACGCCGGGTACCGGACGTTCGTCGAATGCAGCCCGCACCCGGTGTTGATCGCCGGCATCGAGGAGACGGTCGGTTTCGCGGAAGACGCGATGGTCATCCCGTCGCTGGGCCGCGACGACGGCGGCCTGGACCGGTTCTGGCTCTCCGCGGGCCAGGCGCACGTCGCCGGGGGCGAGGTGGATTGGCGGGCCGCGTTTGCCGGCGGCGACGTTCGGAATGTCGAGCTGCCGACGTATGCGTTTCAGCGGCAGCGCTTTTGGTTGCCCGCCCAGTTCATGGGATCGGGCGACACGGGTCGGCTGGGCCTGGCCGCCGCCGAGCACGGCTTGTTGGGTGCGGTGGTGGATCGGCCCGACTCCGGCGGGGTGGTGTTGACGGGCCGGCTTTCCGTCGCCGCCCACCCCTGGTTGGCGGACCACGAGGTCAACGGGGCGACGTTGTTCCCCGGAACCGGGTTTGTGGAATTGGCCGCCCGGGCCGGCGACGAGGTCGGCTGCCCGGTGATCGAGGAGCTGACGCTGTCCGCCCCGCTGGTGCTGCCCGCGGCGGGGTCGGTGCAGATTCAGGTGGTCGTCGGCGCCGCCGGCGCGGCGGGCTCGCGGCCGGTGGCGGTGTATTCGTCCGGCGCGCGGCCGGATTCGGACTGGGCGTTGAATGCCGAGGGCCTGTTGGGGGCCCGCGCGGTCGCACCGGACGCGGATCTGTCGGCCTGGCCGCCCGCGGGCGCCGAAGAGGTCGACGTGAGCGACGCCTACCGGCGCCTGGCGGGGCGGGGCTACGAGTACGGCCCGGCCTTCCGGGGATTGCGGGCCATGTGGCGTCGCGACGACGAGGTCTTCGCCGAGGTCGCCCTCGCGCCGGAGGCCGGCGTCACGGTTGACGGGTTCGGGATCCATCCGGTGCTGCTCGACGCCGCGTTGCACGCGCTGGGTCTCGCCGACGCGGACGCCCCAACGGTGTTGCCGTTTTCCTGGCAGCGGGTGAGCCTGCACGCGGCGGGGGCTACGCGGGCACGGGTCCGGATCGCGCCGCTCGGCGCCGGCGCGGTGTCCCTCGAACTGGCCGACGCGATGGGTCTTCCGGTGCTGTCGGTCGGCCGGCTTGACGTGCGGCCGGTGTCGGCCGCCCAGCTGTCGGCCGCGACCACCCCGGCCGGCGGCCGGCTGCTCGAGGTCGTGTGGTCCCCGATGCCGCTGAGCGAGAACGGCGTTGGCGACGGCGTGGTGGTGTGGGAGCCGGGCGCGGGCCCGGGCGTGGTGCGGGCCGCACATGACGCCGTTCACGAGGCGCTGGGCGTGTTGCAGTCCTGGCTGGCCGGCGACGGGAGCGGGGTGCTGGTTGTGCTCACCCACGGCGCGGTCGCGTTGCCCGGCGAGGACGTCGCGGACCTGGCCGGCGCGGCGGTGTGGGGACTGGTCCGGTCGGCGCAGGCCGAGCATCCCGACCGGGTGGTGCTGGTCGATTCCGACGGGTCGCTGAACACGAGCGCGGTAATCGGTTGCGGTGAAGCGCAAGTCGTGGTCCGTGCCGGGGTGGCGTACGCGGCCCGGCTGGCGCCGGCGCCGCCCGACGCGGCCTTGGCGCTGCCCGCGGGGAATTGGCGGTTGGACACCGGCGGCGCCGGGACGCTGGAGGACTTGGTGGTGCGCCCGAACCCGCCGGCGGAATTGGCCGACGGCCAGGTGCGCGTGGCGGTGACCGCGGTCGGGGTGAACTTCCGAGATGTGCTGGTGGCGTTGGGAATGTACCCCGGCGGTGGCCGGCTGGGCGCCGAGGGCGTCGGGGTGATCACCGAAGTCGGCCCGGGCGTGTCGGGGCTGGCGGTCGGCGACCCGGTGATGGGGCTGCTGGGAATAGTGGCTTCGGAAGCGGTGGTCGACGCGCGGATGGTGACCGCGGTCCCGGCGCGCTGGTCGACGCTGGACGCCGCGGGCGCGCCGGTGGTGTTCCTGACGGCGCTGTACGGGCTGTCGGTGTTGGCCGGCCTGCGGGCCGGGCAGCGGGTGCTCATCCATGCCGCGACAGGCGGGGTCGGCATGGCCGCGGTCCAGCTGGCCCGGCATTGGGGGGCGGAGGTGTTCGCCACCGCCAGCCGGGGCAAGTGGGACACGCTGCGCGCGATGGGTTTCGACGACGACCACATCGGAGACTCACGGACACCCGCGTTCGAGCAGAAGTTCCTCGCCGCGACCGGCGGCCGCGGGGTGGACGTCGTGCTGAACTCCCTGGCCGGGGAGTTCATCGACGCGTCGTTGCGGTTGCTGGTCGGCGGCGGGCACTTCGTCGAGATGGGCAAGACAGACCCGCGCGACCCGGACGAGATCGCCGCGCAGCATCCTGGGGTGCGGTATCAGGCCTTCGACCTGACCGAGGTCGGCCCCGATCGCATCGCGGCGATGCTGGCCGAACTGACGGATCTGTTCGGCCAGGGCGTCCTGAAGCCGCTGCCGACAAGGGCTTTCGACGTGCGCCGCGCCGCCGAGGCGTACCGGTTCGTCAGTCAGGCCCGCCACATCGGCAAGGTTGTGCTGACGCTGTCGTCGGAGCTGGCCGGCGGCACCGTGCTGATCACCGGCGGCACCGGGATGGCCGGTTCGGCGCTGGCGCGTCATCTCGTCGCCCAGTACGGGGCGGCCCACGTCATGCTGGTCAGCCGGAGCGGCGGCGACGAACGAACGGCCGAGCTGGTGGCCGCGCTGCAATCGGCCGGGGCCGGGGTTTCGGTGGTGGCCTGCGATGTGGCCGACCGGGACGCGGCGGCCGCGCTGTTGGCCCGGGTGCCCGCGGAGCACCCGTTGCGCGGGGTGTTTCATGCCGCGGGTGCGCTGGACGACGGATTGATCGCGTCGTTGACTCCCGAGCGGGTGGATGCGGTGTTGCGCCCCAAGGTCGACGGGGCGTGGAACCTGCATGAGCTGACCGCGGGCCTCGATTTGTCGGCGTTCGTGCTGTTTTCGTCGATGGCGGGCATCGTCGGCACCCCCGGTCAGGGCAACTACGCCGCGGCCAACAGCTTCCTGGACGCGCTTGCCGCCCATCGTCGCGCCCGCGGATTGCCCGGGTTATCGGTGGCCTGGGGGCTCTGGGAACAGGCCTCGGCGATGACCGCGCACCTGGGCGACGCGGACAAGGACCGCATGAGCCGGCTGGGCCTCGCACCGCTCTCGACCGGCGAGGCGCTCCAGCGTCTCGACGCCGCCATGCTGGGCGAGCGGCCCGTCGTGGTGGCCACCTGCCTGGACCGGATCGCGCTGTCCGACAACGCCGCCGCACTGCCCCCGCTGCTGCACGGCCTGGCCACCCGTCCCGCCCGCCGCGTCATCGACGACGCCGGCGTGAGCGCCTCGACGACCGGGCTGGCCGCGCGGCTGCGGGAACTGGCCCCCGAGCAGCGGCACCGCGAACTCGTCGAGTTGGTTCGCAGCAACGCCGCCACCGTGCTGGGACGCGCCAACGCCGCGGACATCAACGCCGATCGGGCGTTCCAGGAACTGGGCTTCGACTCGCTGACCGCGGTCGAACTGCGCAACCGCCTGAAAACCGCCATCGGGCTCACCCTTTCGCCCACGATCATCTTCGACCATCCCACCCCCAGCGCCCTGGGCGAATACCTGGACACCCGCCTCGCGACCGGCAGCGCTCCGCCCAACCCCGCCGCCCGCGCCAACGACATCGCCGCGGAGTTGCAAGCGCTCGTGAACCGGACCGACTGGAAGCCGGAAGACAAGGCGCACCTGGCCATCCGGCTGCAAAACCTCCTGACCGCCCTCACCGACACTGGCCTCGCCGACGCCGACGACGCCGATATCCACACCGCGACCGAAAGCCAACTCTTCGCGATCCTCGACGAAGAGCTGGGCTCGTAACTTAAGGAGCACGCGGTGCCGGGCACCGAAAAGCATCTCGATTACCTCAAGCGCGTGACCGCCGACCTCCGGCGGACGCGGCGACGCCTGCTGGAGTTGGAAGGCAAGCAGTCGGAGCCGGTCGCGGTGGTGGGGATGGCGTGCCGCTACGCGGGCGGGGTGGATTCGCCGGAAGCGTTGTGGGACATGGTGGCCGAAGGCCGCGACGCGGTGTCGGACTTTCCCACCGATCGGGGCTGGGATGTCGACGGGCTGTTCGATCCGGATCCCGACGCCAAAGGAAAGATGTACACGCGCCGCGGGTGCTTCCTGAGCGACGCCGGCAACTTCGACGCGGGGTTCTTCGGCATCGGGCCCAGCGAGGCCCTGGCGATGGATCCGCAGCAGCGCCTGATGCTGGAGATCTCCTGGGAGGCGTTGGAGCGGGCGGGGATTGACCCGCTCGGGCTGCGCGGATCGGCGACGGGGGTGTTCGCCGGGGTCATCCACGCCGGCTATGGCGGCGAGGTGAAGGGGGAGCTGGAGGGCTACGGGCTCACCGGCTCCACCCTGAGTGTGACGTCCGGCCGCGTGGCCTACGTGCTGGGGCTGGAGGGCCCGGCGGTGTCGGTGGACACGGCGTGCTCGTCGTCGTTGGTGGCCATGCACTTGGCGGCGCAGTCGCTGCGCTCGGGGGAGTCCGACCTGGCGCTGGCCGGCGGCGTGACGGTGATGGCCACCCCGGCCGCCTTCGTCGAGTTCAGCCGGCAACGGGCGCTGGCGCCCGACGGCCGGTGCAAGGTGTATGCCGGCGCCGCCGACGGAACCGCGTGGTCGGAGGGCGCCGGGGTGCTGGTGCTGGAGCGCCTCAGCGACGCGCGCCGCCTGGGACATCCGGTGCTGGCGGTGCTGCGCGGCTCGGCGGTCAACCAGGACGGCGCCTCCAACGGCTTGACCGCGCCCAACGGCCCGTCGCAGCAGCGGGTGATCCGGGCGGCGCTCGCCAACGCCGGCTTGAGCGCGGCCGACGTCGATGTCGTCGAGGGCCACGGCACCGGGACGGTGTTGGGGGATCCGATTGAGGCCCAGGCGCTTTTGGCGACCTACGGCCAAGACCGGGTCGAGCCCCTGTGGCTGGGGTCGATCAAATCCAACATCGGCCACACGTCGGCGGGCGCGGGCGTGGCCGGCGTGATCAAGATGGTGCAGGCGATGCGCCACGGGATGATGCCGAAGACGCTGCACGTGGATGAGCCTTCGCCGCATGTGGATTGGTCGGCCGGGGCGGTGTCGTTGTTGACCGAGCCGCGGCCCTGGCCCGCGGGGGATCGTCCGCGCCGGGCGGGAGTGTCGTCGTTCGGGATCAGCGGCACCAACGCCCATGTGATCGTCGAGGATCCACCCCCGCTGGAAAGCGTTGCGGTGGAGCGTGATACGCCCCGCGAGACCGTCGTGGCGCCGTGGGTGCTGTCCGCCCGCTCGCCCGAGGCGCTGGGGGTGTACGCCAAGCGGCTACTGGCGCGGGTGAGCGCCGACGAGGATCTGAGCGTGACCGACGTGGGGTTGTCGTTGGCCACGACGCGCTCCGCGTTCGACCATCGCGCCGTGGTGGTGGGCGCCGACCGCGAGGCCATGCAGCTGAGCCTGGTGCAGCTGGCCGCCGGCGATCCGGGCCCGGACACGGTGGCCGGGCGGGCGCGGCCGGCGGGCCAGACGGTGTGGCTGTTTCCCGGTCAGGGGTCGCAGCGCCTGGGGATGGGCGCGGCGCTGTACCGGCGCTTCCCGGTGTTCGCCGGCGCCTTCGACGAGGCCGCGCAGGCGCTGGACGATCACCTGCGGTTGCCCCTGCGCGACGTGGTCTGGGGTGACGACGCAAACCTGTTGGAAAGCACGGAGTTTGCCCAGCCGGCACTGTTCGCCGTCGAGGTCGCGCTCGCCGCGCTGTGGCGGTCCTGGGGCGGGGTGCCCGACGTGGTGATGGGCCATTCCGTCGGTGAGATCGCCGCCGCGCACGTCGCCGGGGTCTTGTCACTGGCGGATGCGGCCAAACTGGTGGCCGCTCGGGGCCGGTTGATGGGCGCGCTGCCCGCCGGCGGGGTGATGGTCGCCGTGGCCGCCGGCGAGGCCGAGGTGGCGCCGCTGTTGACCGAGGGGGTCGGCATTGCGGCGATCAATGGGCCAGGCGCCGTGGTCATTTCGGGCGAGCAAGCCGCGGTGGGCGCGGTCGCCGATCGGCTGGCCCAGCAGGGCCGGCGGACACACCGGTTGGCGGTCTCGCACGCGTTCCACTCGCCGTTGATGGAACCGATGATCGAGCGGTTCGCGGAGGTGGTTGGCCACGTGTCGCCGGCCGTGCCGCGGATCTCGTTGATATCCAACGTGACCGGCCAGTTGGCCGGGGTGGGGTACGGCTCGCCGGATTACTGGGTCGAGCATGTCCGCGCACCGGTGCGCTTCGCCGACGGCGTCCAACTGGCCGAGACGCTAGGGGCCGGGGTGTTCCTCGAAGTGGGTCCCGGCAACGCGCTGACGGCCGCCGTGGCGCAGTCGTTGACCGGCGAGGCGCTCGCGGTGGTGAGCGTCGCCAAGGACCGGGCCGAGGTCGAGTCGCTGCTCACCGCCGCCGCCGAGCTGTTCGCCGCCGGGGTGGGCGTGGATTGGGCCGCGACGTTCACCGGCCTCGACCCCCGACGCGTCGACCTGCCCACGTACCCCTTCCAGCGCCGCAGGTTTTGGCTGTCGGCGGAGATGGTGGGGTCGCGCGACGTCGACGGGCTGGGTCTGACCGGAACCGACCATCCCTTGTTGGGTGCCGTCGTGGAGCGGCCCGACTCGGGTGAGGTGGTGATGGCGGGCCGGCTGTCGCTGGCCGCACAGCCATGGCTGGCCGATCACGCCGTGGGCGGCGTGGTGCTCTTGCCCGGGGCCGGGTTCGTCGAGCTGGTGCTGCGCGCCGGCGACGAGGTCGGCTGTTCGGCAATCGAAGAGCTGACTCTGTCGGCGCCGCTGGTGTTGCCGGCAACCGGCGGGGTCCAGGTTCAGGTGCTGGTGGGTGTCGCGAACGAGTCGGGCTCGCGCAGCGTGTCGGTGTATTCCTCTCGCCCGCAGTCGGATTCGGGATGGGTGCTGCACGCCGAGGGCGTGCTGACCACCAGGCCGGTGGTGCCGATCGTGGAATCCTCGGCATGGCCGCCGGCGGGTGCGGTCGCCGTCGACGTCAGCGGCGCCTACGAGCGACTCGCCGGCCGGGGCTACGGCTACGGCCCGGCGTTCCGCGGGCTGCGGAGCGTGTGGCGGCGCGGGACCGAGATCTTCGCCGAGGTCGCCGCACCGCAGGACGCCGGAGTGGCGTTGGGCGGGTTCGGGATTCATCCGGTGTTGCTCGACGCGAGCCTGCACGCACTGGGCATCGGCGGCGACCAGGACCAGATCGTGCTGCCCTTCTCCTGGCAGGGCGTGGCGTTGCATGCCGCGGGCGCGGCGCACGTACGGCTCCGGATAGCGCCGGCCGGGCCGGGTGCGATGTCGCTGGAGCTGGCCGACCCGGCGGGGCTGCCGGTGTTGTCGGTGCGCGAGTTGGTGGTTCGCCCGGTGTCGGCCGAGCAGCTGGCGGCGGCGACCCGCCCCGGCGGGGGCCTGCTCGAGGTCACGTGGTCTCCCGTTTCGCTGGACGGTCTCGAGGCCGGCGAACCGGCGGCGGTGTGGGAATGCCCCGCCGGGGGCGCGGTGGAGTCGGTCCACGCGGCCACCGCGGCGGCGCTGGAGGTGTTGCAGTCCTCGCTGGCCGCCGATCCGAGCGGTCCGCTGGTGGTGTTGACCCGCGGGGCGGTGGGGCTTTCCGGCGAGGATGTCACGGATCTGGCCGGCGCGGCGGTATGGGGGTTGGTGCGTTCGGCGCAGGCCGAACATCCGGGCCGCGTGGTTTTGCTCGATTCCGACGGGTCGCTCGACGTCGAGTCGGTAATCGGCTGTGGTGAGCCGCAATTGGTGGTGCGCAACGGCGCCGCCTACAAGGCGCGGCTGACGCCGGTGGACGCGGGCGCGCTGCTGGAACTTCCGGTGGGCGAATGGCGACTGGCCGCCGGGAGCGGGGGGACCCTGGAGGACCTGGTGGCCGAGCCGTGCCCCCGCGCGGAAGTGGCGGCCGGTCAGGTGCGCGTCCAGGTCGCCGCGGTCGGCGTGAACTTCCGCGACGTGCTGGTGGCACTGGGAATGTATCCGGGCGCGGCGCAGTTGGGCGCCGAGGGCGCCGGTGTCGTCGTCGAGGTCGGCCCGGACGTGAGCGGCCTGGCCGTCGGCGACGCGGTGATGGGCATCCTGGGCCTGGCCGGCTCCGAGGCGGTCGTCGACCAGCGGTACGTGGTACGGGTGCCGCAGGGGTGGTCGTTGACCGAGGCCGCGGGCGTGCCGGTGGTGTTCTTGACGGCGCTGTACGGGTTGTCGGCGCTGGCCGGGGTGCGGGCCGGGGAGCGGGTGCTGGTGCACGCCGCGGCGGGCGGGGTCGGCATGGCCGCGGTCCAGCTGGCCCGGCACTGGGGCGCCGAGGTCTTCGTCACCGCCAGTCGCGGCAAGTGGGACACGCTGCGCGCCATGGGCTTTGACGACGACCACATCGGCGACTCGCGCTCGCTGGAATTCGAACAGAAGTTCCTGGCCGCCACCGACGGGGCCGGGGTGGACGTGGTGCTCAACTCGCTGGCCGGTGAGTTCACCGACGCGTCGTTGCGGTTGCTGGTGTCCGGCGGGCGCTTCATCGAGATGGGCAAGACCGACCTGCGGGACCCGCAGTCGATCGCCGCGCAGCATCCCGGCGTGGAATACCGGGCGTTCGACCTGATGGAGGCCGGCCCGCAGCACATCCAGGAGATGTTGGTCGAGCTGGTCGGGCTGTTCGAGTCCGGCGCGTTGGGGCGATTGCCGTTGACGTCGTGGGACGTGCGCCGCGCCGTCGAGGCGTACCGGTTCGTCAGCCAGGCGCGCCACATCGGCAAAGTCGTTCTGACCCTGCCGGACAGCCCCGGTGTCGGGCTGGCCGGCGGCACGGTGTTGATCACCGGCGGTACCGGGATGGTCGGCGGGCTGGTGGCGCGCCACGTGGTCGGCCGGTACGGGGTGCGCCATATCGTCTTGGCCAGCCGCCGCGGCCAAACCGCCGAGGGCGCCGACGAATTGGTGGCCGACCTCACGCGGGCGGGCGCCACGGTGCGGGTGGTGGCCTGCGACATGAGCGATCGCGCGGCGGCCGCCGAGTTGTTGGCGGGGCTGCCCGAACAGCAACCGTTGAGCGCGGTGATCCACGCGGCCGGGGTGCTCGACGACGCGGTGATCGCTTCGTTGACGCCCGAGCGCATCGATACGGTGTTGCGGGCCAAGGCGGACGCGGCGTGGAACCTGCACGAGCTCACCCGCGACCTGAATCTGGCCGCATTCGTGATGTTTTCGTCGATGGCCGGGGTGGTGGGCGCCCCGGGTCAGGGCAACTACGCGGCGGCCAACAGTTTCCTCGACGGGCTCGCGGCGCACCGGCGCGCGCGCGGACTTCCCGCGTTGTCGGTCGCCTGGGGGCTCTGGGAACAGGACTCGGGTATGACGCAGCATCTGGGCGATCGCGACAAGGCTCGGATCAGCCGGGTCGGGCTGGCCCCGTTGTCCGCCGATCAGGCGCTCGATCTCCTCGATGCCGCCCTGCTGGCCGAGCCCCCCGTCGTGGTGGCCACCCGGCTCGACCGCGACGCGCTCGCCCGCAGCGGCGCGGCGCTGCCCCCGCTGTTGAGCGGCTTGGCCAACCGTCCGGCCCGGCGCGTCGTGGACCACGTCGAGATCGCGATGGCGTCGACGGGCCTGCGGGCGCGGCTGGCGGGCCTGACCCCCGAGCAGCGTCACCGCGAACTCGTTGATCTGGTGTGCGGCAACGCCGCGACGGTGCTCGGTCACAGCAGCACGGAGATCGGCGGCGAGAGCGCCTTCCAGGATCTGGGGTTCGATTCGCTGACCGCCGTCGAATTGCGCAATCGGCTCAAAAACGCGACGGGACTTACCCTTTCGCCGACGCTGATCTTCGACTACCCGACACCCGCCGCGCTGGCCGAGCAGCTCGATGTCCAGCTGGCCGCCGGCCCCGGCGCCGAGCAGCCGGATTCGATGGCCCGTTTCAACGACGTGGTGCGCGAACTGCAGGCGCTGATCGACCAACCCGACCGCGATCCCGAGGACAAGAAACGCATGACCGCCCGCATCGAGATGCTGCTGACCCTGAGCACCGCTCAGTCGGATCCCGCCGCCCACGACGACCTTTTCGACGACGACATCAAGACCGCCACCGAGAGCGAACTGTTCGCCATCCTCGACGAAGAATCCGGCCCCTGACCGTGCGACCGGCAGACGTCGCGATCATCGGGCTCGCCTGCAGGTTCCCGGCCGTCGCCAACCCCGCAGACCTCTGGCGCGTGCTGCGCGACGGACGGGAAGTCACCCGCGTCGCCGACGGGCAAACCCGCCGAGAGGGGCTGCTGGACAACGTCGCCGAATTCGACGCCGACTTCTTCAACCTGTCGCCGCGCGAGGCCGGCGCGATGGACCCCCGCCAGCGGCTGGCGCTGGAGCTTGCCTGGGAACTTCTCGAAGACGCGTTCCTCGTCCCGGAAACCCTGCGCGGCGAACGGGTCGCCGTCTACCTCGGCGCGATGAGCGACGACTACGCGGTGCTGACGCTCGACGCCGCGGAACACGTCGACCATCACTCCTTCGCCGGAATCAGCCGGGCGATGATCGCGAACCGGATCTCCTACGTGCTGGGCCTGTACGGCCCGAGCATGACGATCGATTCCGGCCAGTCGTCGTCGCTGGTGGCCGTGCACGCCGCGGCGGAAAGCCTGCGGTCGGGCGAATCGAAGCTGGCCATCGCGGGCGGCGTCCACCTGAACTTGGCGAGCGAGACGACCCTGCTGGAACGGGAATTCGGGGCGGTGTCGACCTCGGGCCACACCTACGCGTTCGACGCCCGCGCCGACGGTTACGTGCGCAGCGAGGGCGGCGGGCTGGTGCTGCTGAAGCCGTTGCGCGCCGCCCTCGAGGATGGGGACCGCATCCGCGCGGTCATCCCCGGCAGCGCGGTCGGCAACGCCGGGCACACTGCCGCCGGGCAGACGGCGCCCTCGGTCGCGGGGCAGGCCGACGTCATCCGACGCGCCCTGGGGAACGCGGGCCTGCAGCCGGGCCAGGTGGAGTATGTCGAGGCGCACGGCACCGGCACCGAGATCGGCGATCCGGTTGAGGCGAACGCGCTGGGGGAGGCGATCGGCAGGTTCCGGCCCCTTCCGCTGACCGTGGGGTCGGTGAAGACCAACATCGGTCACGCCGGGGGCGCCGCCGGCATCGCGGGTTTGCTCAAGGCGGTGCTGGCAATCGAAAACGCCGCCATTCCCGCGAGCCTCAACTACGCCGCCCCGAAAATCGATCTGGACGGCCTCGGGCTGCGCGTCAACACCGCGCTGAGCCCGTGGCCGGCCGGGGAGGGGCCGCGACGGGCGGGGGTGTCCTCGTTCGGCATGGGCGGGACCAACGCGCACGTGATCGTCGAGCAGGCGCCCGCGCGGCCGGCCACCCCCGCGGCCGGACGCGAGAACGGGCCGACGGCCTGGGTGCTGTCCGGCCGCTCGGAGCGCGCGCTGGCGAATCAGGCCGCGCGGCTCGGCGCCCATGTGGCCGGCGACGCGCGGCCCGACGCGAACGACGTGGCGTGGTCGTTGGCGACGACGCGTTCGGTGTTCGAGCATCGGGCGGCGCTGGTGGGCGCCGACCGCGAAACCCTGACGGCGGCGCTCGCCGCATTGACGCGCGGCGAGCCGAGTCCCAACGCGATCGTCGGCAAGGCGCACGTTCCGGGCACGACGGCGTTCGTGTTTCCCGGTCAGGGCGCGCAGTCGCTGAGGATGGGGGCCCAGCTGTACGCGCGGTTCCCGGTGTTCGCGGAGGCTTTCGACGACGCCGCCGCGGCACTGGATGACCGGCTGCGCGACGTGATGTGGGGGAGCGACCCAAAGCTGTTGGACAACACCGAGTTTGCGCAGCAGGCGTTGTTCGCCGTCCAGACCGCGCTGGCGGCGCTGCTACGGCACTGGGGCGTGGTGCCGGACGTGGTGATGGGGCATTCGGTGGGCGAGATCACCGCCGCCCATGTCGCGGGCGTGTTGTCGCTGTCCGACGCGGCGAAGGTGGTGGCGGCGCGGGGGCGGTTGATGGCCGCGCTGCCCGCGGGCGGCGCGATGGTCGCGGTCGCCGCGGGCGAGGCTGAGGTGGCGCCGCTGCTGACCGACAGGGTGGCCATCGCCGCGGTGAACGGCCCGGAAGCGGTGGTGATCTCGGGCGCGGAAGCTCCCGTCGCCGCCGTCGCCCAAACCCTGGCCAACCGGGGCCGGCGTTCCCGTCGGTTAGCGGTCTCCCACGCGTTCCACTCGCCGCTGATGGAGCCGATGATCCAAACCTTCGAAGCCGCGGTGGCCGACATCGCACCGCAAGAGCCCCGAATACCGTTGGTGTCCAACGTGTCCGGTCAGCTCGCCGGGCCCGGGTACGGGACGGCGCGCTATTGGGCCGAGCACGTGCGCCGTCCGGTGCGCTTCGCGGACGGGGTGCGCGCCGCGGAGGCGTCCGGGGCCGGGGTGTTCGTCGAAGTCGGTCCCGGCGGCGGCCTCGGCGCCGCGGCGGAGCAATCCCTGGCAACCGAGGGTCCCGTCGCGACGGTGACGCTGGCCAAGGATCGCGCGGAGGTGGAGTCGCTGCTCATAGCGGCCGGCAGGCTGTTCACCACCGGCGTGACGGTTGACTGGAGCGCGGTCCTGCGGCCCGGCCAGCGTGTCGAGCTGCCAACGTATGGATTTGCGCGCCAACGGTTTTGGCTGGGCACCGGCACAGGCGCGCCGACACCGACCGTTCCGGACGAGTCGGCCGAGCGCCTACGGCAGCTGCCGCCCCGCGAGCGCCGCCGCCAGCTGATCGAGCTGGTGTGCGCCCACGCGGCGGCGGTGCTGGGACATTCGGATGGCCACGCCGTCGATCCGGACCGCGCCTTCCAGGATCTCGGGTTCGACTCCCTGACGGGGGTCGAACTGCGCAACCGGCTCAAAGCCGATACCGGGCTGGCGTTGTCGCGCACGCTCGTCTTCGACTACCCCAACCCCGCGGCATTGGCCGATCATCTGGCCCGACAACTGCTCCGCGGCGAGGCGGAAGAGTCCGACGAGGAAAAGGTTTGGTCGGCGCTGAGAAAGATTCCGCTTCATGAACTTCGCCGGACCGGATTGCTCGACAAACTATTACTGTTGGCGGGCGACCCCGAAAAGTCGATCGCCGATTCAACGGTCACCGATGACGCTATCGATTCCTTAACCCCCGACGCGCTAATTGCGCTGGCACTCGACGCAAACAAAGAAAACGACACTCGATGATGAATTCATCACTGGCGGAACTGATTACGTGACGCTACGCCCGACGCAATTTGACATACGTTGAATATCAACTTCTTTGCGATACGGCGTTAAAGCTTTTAGACTTTTCACGGTAACGAGCGGTTCTCAGCCCCGGGTGAAAGTGGTCGCTTTCAACCGGCCATGACGAAAAGGGTGGGGCATGAGCGTTGTTGCTGGCGTGGTCGGTGCGCTGCCACCGCATCGGTATAGCCAGAGCGAGATCACCGACCAATTCGTCGAGTTTCCGGGGCTCAAGGAACACGAGGAGATCGTTCGGCGCCTGCACGCCGCCGCGAGGGTGAACAGCCGCCACTTCGTCCTGCCGTTGGAGCGCTACCCCACGCTGACCGACTTCGGCGAGGCCAACGCGATCTTCATCGACGCCGCCGTCGACCTGGGTTGCCAGGCGCTGGCGGGCGCGCTCGACGAGGCCGGCCTGGAACCGAAAGACGTCGACATGATCGCCACCACCACGGTCACCGGCATCGCGGTGCCTTCGCTGGACGCCCGCATCGCCGGGCAACTCGGCCTGCGACCCGACGTGCGCCGGGTGCCGCTGTTCGGTCTGGGCTGCGTGGCCGGCGCCGCGGGGGTGGCCCGGTTGAACGACTACCTGCGCGGCGCGCCTGACGGCGTCGCGGTCCTGGTGTCGGTCGAGCTCTGCTCGCTCACCTACCCGGCCGTCAAACCGACGGTGTCCGGGCTGGTCGGCAGCGCCCTGTTCGGGGACGGCGCGGCCGCGGTGGTGGCGGTCGGCGACCGGCGCGCCGAACAACTTCGCGCCAGCGGGCCCGACATCCTCGATTCGCGCAGCCGCCTGTACCCCGACTCGCTGCAGATCATGGGCTGGAACGTCAGCTCCTCGGGGCTGCAGCTGGTGCTGTCCCCGGACCTGACGACGTTGATCGACCGGTACCTGGCCGACGACGTCAACGGGTTCCTCGCCACGCACGGACTCACCAGGGACGACATCGGCGCGTGGGTGAGCCATCCGGGTGGCCCCAAGGTGATCGACGCCATCACCCGCGCCCTGGAGCTCGGGCCCGACGCGCTCGAGCTGACCTGGCGCTCGCTCGGCGAAATCGCCAACCTCTCGTCGGCCTCGGTGCTGCACATCCTGCGCGACACCATCGCCAAGCCGCCGCCCAGCGGAAGCCCCGGGCTGATGCTCGCGATGGGTCCGGGGTTCTGTTCCGAGCTGGTGCTAATGCGCTGGCACTAGGTCGACGACGTCGACGGTCAGGCCCGGCGCCGGCGACAGCGCGGCCAGGTTGTGCGCCCGGATCCGCTGAGCGGGCAGGCGCAGCGTGGTCCGGGCCACCAGCCGGGCCAGCATGACCGTCATCTCGGTGGTGGCCATGACCGCGCCGATGCACCGGTGCAGGCCCCCGCTGAACGGAATGTATTCGTGCGGTGCGGGCTTGCGGTAGCCCGGCGAGCCGGGATCCCAGCGCGACGGCCGGAATTCCGCTGGCTGCGGCCACAGCTCGGGCAGGCGATGCGTGACGTACGGGCTGAAGATCAGCAGCCGGCCGGCCCGGATGCGGTGCGCGTCGAAGGTGAGGTCGCGCATGACCTTGCGCGCCGAGATGACGCCGGGCGGGTATAGCCGCAGCGTCTCGTGCACGACGCCGTTGAGGTAGGTCAGCGCGTCGAGGTCGCCGGCGGCGGGCGGCCGGTCACCGAGCACCCGGCGCACTTCGTCGACGGCGGCGTCCCACGCGCCCGGCAGGGACAGCAGCGTATGGATCGCCCAGGCCAACGCGCCGCTGGTCGTCTCGTAGCCCGCGGTGATCAGCGAGATCACCGCATCACGAATCTCGTTGTCGCTCAACGCGTAGCCCTCGTCGTCGCGACCGTTGATCAGCATGGTCAGCATGTGGTCGTCGGGTCTGGGATCCGCGCGGGCGCCGGCGATCTGGGCGTCGACGAGGTCGTCGATGCGTCGGCGGGCCGCCATCGCCCGCCGCCATCCCGGCGCCCGCGTCCGTCGCTGCAACGCCACCACCTGCGGGAGCATGTGGGTCAGGTCCAGCAGGGGCTGCAGCTGTTCGCCGAGGAAGTCGGAGTGGACGGCCATCCGCTGGCCGAACAGGCTTTCGGCGGTGCTGCGCCGGACGGCCGAACGGCACTGCCGATAGATGTCCAGCCGCTGCCCGGGCCGCCAGCCGTCGATGACGGCGTCGACGCTGGCGACCATGGTCCGCACGTAATCCTGGATCTGCCGGTGCCGCAGCCCGGGCGCGACGACGCTGCGCCGGCGCCGGTGGTCGTCGCCGTCGCTGACGATCAGCGCGGTGGGCCCGTCCACGATGGCCAGGTTCTCGAACGTCTCCCGCCAGCTGAACGCGTCGGCGTTGGCAAACACAAACTTGTTTGCTTCGGGGCCCAGCAGGTAGGTGTAGCCACGACGGCCGACGCCGGAATTGATCACCGGGCCCCGCCACCGGTAGAGCGCCAACAACGCCTCGCCGGGCGGGTACCGCACCGGCCGATACGCGCTCATTCGAGCACCTCCGACAGCTCCAGCCAGCGGCTCTCCGTCGCGGCGACCTCGTCCTCCAGGCCGCGCAACTCGCCCGTCAGCCGCGCCAGGCCGACGTGATCGGACTGGTCGTGCTCGGCGAGTTCGTGGTGCTTGGCCGCGATCCGCTCGGCCAGCCGCGCGAGCTGGCGGTCGGCCGCGGCCAGCT
>NZ_LZLY01000065.1 GCF_001673535.1 Mycobacterium sp. 1081908.1
GCCGTCCGCCGTCGTCGTCAACGTCTCCAAACTGCAGGTGCCCGCGGAATCGGCCTGGTCGAGCTTCATCGGCGTGCGCTGGCAGGCGCACACCCGGCCCGGTGTTCCGATAGTGCTGGTGTGCGCGGATCGCGCCGCCCGCGAGGCGATCACCCGGAGCGAGGTGGCCCGCTTCATGTCGGTGTACGCGACCGAGAAGTCCGCGCTGAAGGCGCTCGATCGGCTCACGAGTCGCACCGTGCGGCACGCCGACGCCGAGCTGCCCGCCAACCTGACCAGTCTTCGCGAGTCACGCCGGCTGGTCCGGGAGTGGCTGACCGCGTGGTCGCAGTCCGCGCTCATCCCGGTCGCGTTGGTGGTCGTCAACGTGTTCGTGGAAAACGTGCTCGAACACACCGGCAGCGTCCCGATGATGCGGGTCGAGACCGACGGCGCGACGGCGACCATCGCGGTGTCCGACGCCAGCAGCACACCGGCGCTGCGACTCCCGTCGCCGGACAAGGGCATCGACGTGTCCGGCCTGGCGATCGTCGACGCCTTGTCGCGCGCCTGGGGCAGCACCCCGACGTCGTCGGGCAAGACGGTCTGGGCCGTCATCGGCCCCGAAAATCAGCTCTGACCGGCTGGCGCCTTGTTCGGGGACCCGCCCGCGGGTAAAAGTAGAACACGTTCTAATCTCGTGTGACGGCCCCCCAAGGAAGGCGGACGACGTGCGGTTCACCTACGCAGAGGCGATGACGGACTTTCGCTACTACATCCCGCTGGCCAAGGCGGCCGAGGAGGCCGGCTATCACGCTATGACGATCGCCGACAGCATCGCCTACCCATTCGAGTCCGACTCAAAGTATCCGTACACACCCGACGGCAACCGCGAATTCCTGGACGGCAAGGAGTTCATCGAAACCTTCGTGCTGACATCGGCGTTGGGGGCGGTGACGTCGACGCTGCGGTTCAACTTCTTCGTCCTCAAGCTGCCGATCCGGCCGCCGGCGCTGGTGGCCAAGCAAATCGGTTCGCTGGCCGCCATGACCGACAACCGGGTGGGATTTGGGGTCGGCACCAGTCCGTGGCCCGAGGACTACGAACTTCTGGGCGTTCCATTTGCCAAGCGCGGCAAGCGCATGGACGAATGCATCGAAATCATCCAAGGCCTCACCACCGGCGACTACTTCGAATTCCACGGCGAGTTCTACGACATTCCCAAGACCAAGATGACCCCGGCCCCGAC
>NZ_LZLY01000066.1 GCF_001673535.1 Mycobacterium sp. 1081908.1
ATCTTCACCGCGCTGCAGGCGATCGCCACGGTCGGCTCGGTGCTGGGCGGCGGCGAAGGGCCGCCACCGGCGCGGATCGTCCTGGAATCCGACGGCGGCGAGAACAAGCCGACCGACCCCAGCGACCCGCACGACGGCGCCTTCACCGCGGCGCGCCTGGCCAAGGACCAGGGCGTGCCCATCGCGACCATCTCGTTCGGCACCAAGGGCGGGGAGATCGAGATGGACGGGCAGCGCGTCGCCGTGCCCGTGTCCACGGACCAGATGCGCAAGATCGCTCAGCTCTCGGGCGGGCAGTCCTACACCGCCACCAACATCAGCGAGCTGAACAAGAGCTACAACGCCATCGAGAACGACATCGGGTTCCGCACGGTGCCCGGCCCGGGCAGCGCCGGCTGGCTGCGCCTGGGCGTCGTCGTCGCGCTCATCGCCGCGGCGCTGGGTCTGCTGATCAACCGGCGCCTGCCGACCTGACCGATCAGGCGGGCAGCCGCCGGTTCAGGAACTCGCCGGCCAGCACGGCGCCGGCCAGCAGCACCGCGCCGAGCAGCATCCAGGCCAGGCTGGCGTCGCCCTTGACGGTCTGATAGCCGATCTGGCGCTGCAGCGTCGAATAGACGCTCTCGAGCGATTCCAGGCTGTCCGCGTGGAACGCCTGGCCGTCGGTGATCTTGGTGATCTCCTGCAGCGTCTGGTCGTCGACGGGGACCGGGATGGTGGCGCCCTCGTACTCGACGGTGCCGTAGGGCGTGCCGAAGGAGATCGTCGAGATCTGCACCTCCTCGGCCTTGGCGGCCCGCG
>NZ_LZLY01000067.1 GCF_001673535.1 Mycobacterium sp. 1081908.1
GACTACTTGGATTGTCATCGCCGCGGTCGTCGGGGGCGTGCGGTTGCCGCGGTGATCGTGGCGGCCAGCGCGGCGGTGCGGCCGGCGCGTTCGGCCGCCCGGGCGGCGCGCCGCGGCGCGGTCGCAAGTCCAAGCGGGCGAAACGCGCCGAATACGAGAACATGCAGGCGCCGGTCGTCGGGGGCGTGCGGTTGCCGCACGGCAACGGCGAGACCATCCGGCTGGCCCGCGGCGCATCGCTCTCCGATTTCGCCGACAAGATCAACGCCAACCCGGCCTCGCTGGTGCAGGCGCTGTTCAACCTCGGCGAGATGGTCACGGCCACCCAGTCGGTCGGCGACGAGACGCTCGAACTGCTGGGCAGCGAGATGAACTACGTCGTGCAGGTCGTCAGCCCCGAGGACGAGGACCGCGAGCTTCTCGAGTCCTTCGACCTGACGTACGGCGAGGACGAGGGCGGCGAGGAGGACCTGCAGACGCGTCCGCCGGTGGTGACCGTGATGGGTCACGTCGACCACGGTAAGACCCGGCTGCTGGACACCATCCGCAAGGCCAACGTCCGCGAGGGCGAGGCCGGCGGCATCACCCAGCACATCGGCGCCTACCAGGTCGCCGTCGACTTCGAAGGCAGCGAGCGGCTGATCACCTTCATCGACACCCCGGGCCACGAGGCGTTCACCGCCATGCGCGCCCGTGGTGCCAAGGCCACCGACATCGCGATCCTGGTGGTCGCCGCCGACGACGGCGTGATGCCGCAGACGGTGGAGGCCATCAACCACGCGCAGGCCGCCGATGTGCCGATCGTGGTGGCGGTCAACAAGATCGACAAGGAGGGCGCCGACCCGGCCAAGATCCGCGGGCAGCTCACCGAATTCGGTTTGGTGGCAGAGGATTTCGGTGGCGACACGATGTTCGTCGACATCTCCGCCAAGCAGGGCACCAACATCGAGGCGCTGGAGGAGGCGGTGCTGCTGACCGCCGACGCCGCCCTGGACCTGCGGGCCAACCCCGACATGGAGGCCCAGGGTGTCGCGATCGAGGCGCACCTGGACCGCGGTCGCGGGCCGGTGGCCACCGTGCTGATTCAGCGCGGCACGCTGCGGGTCGGCGACTCGATCGTCGCCGGCGACGCCTACGGTCGCGTGCGCCGCATGGTCGACGAGCACGGCGAGGACGTCCACGAGGCGCTGCCGTCGCGGCCGGTGCAGGTCATCGGCTTCACGTCGGTGCCCGGCGCCGGTGACAACCTCCTGGTCGTCGACGAGGACCGCATCGCACGCCAGATCGCCGACCGGCGCAGCGCCCGCAAGCGCAACGCCCTGGCGGCGCGGTCCCGCAAGCGGATCAGCCTGGATGATCTGGATGCCGCGCTGAAGGAAACCAGCCAGCTGAACCTGATCCTCAAGGGCGACAACGCCGGTACGGTCGAGGCGCTGGAAGAGGCCCTGATGGGCATCGAGGTCGACGACGAGGTGGCGCTGCGCGTCATCGACCGCGGTGTCGGTGGCATCACCGAGACCAACGTCAACCTGGCGTCGGCGTCGGACGCGATCATCATCGGGTTCAACGTGCGCGCCGAGGGCAAGGCGACGGAGCTGGCCAACCGCGAGGGCGTGGAGATCCGCTACTACTCGGTGATCTACCAGGCGATCGACGAGATCGAGAAGGCCCTGCGCGGCATGCTCAAGCCGATCTACGAGGAGAACCAGCTGGGTCGCGCCGAGATCCGGGCGATCTTCCGGTCCTCGAAGGTCGGCATCATCGCCGGCTGCATGATCAGCTCGGGTGTGGTGCGCCGCAACGCGAAGGCGCGGTTGCTGCGGGACAACATCGTGGTCACCGACAACCTCACCATCACCTCGCTGCGCCGGGAGAAGGACGACGTGACCGAGGTCCGCGAGGGCTTCGAATGCGGTATGACGCTGGGCTACTCCGACATCAAGGAAGGCGACATCATCGAGTCCTACGAGCTGGTCCAGAAGGAACGCGCCTGATGGCCGACCCCGCAAGGGCGCGCCGTCTGGCCAAACGGATTTTCACGATCGTCGCCTCGGCGATCGAGTTCGAGATCAAGGATCCGGGCCTGGACGGGGTGACCATCGTCGACGCCAAGGTGACCGCCGACCTGCACGACGCGACGGTGTTCTACACGGTGATGGGCCGCACGCTCGACGACGAGCCGGACTACGCCGCCGCGGCGGCGGCGCTGGAGCGGGCCAAGGGCGCGCTGCGCACCAAGGTCGGGGCCGGCACCGGCGTGCGCTTCACGCCCACGCTGACGTTCACCCGCGACACGACCGCCGACAGCGTGCGGCGGATGGAGGAATTGCTGGAGCGTGCCCGCGCCGCGGACGCCGATCTGGCGCGGGTTCGCTCGGGTGCCAAGCCGGCCGGGGAGGCCGATCCATACCGGGTCAGAGGGGCTGGGGACGCGAGCGACGGGAACGCCGGTGACGACGATCGACCCGAAGACTGACCTGGCCGGTGCCCCGCGGGTCGGGGCACGTGTCGACGCCGGCGCCGCCGTCGAGCTGCTGTCGGGCGCCGCGACCGTCGCGGTGATCGCCCACGTCCACCCCGACGCGGACACCATCGGCGCGGGCCTGGCGCTCGCGCTGGTGCTGGACCGGTGCGGCAAGCGCGTCGAGGTCAGCTTCGCCGCGCCGGCGTCGCTGCCCGAGTCGCTGGCCTCGCTGCCCGGTTGCCGGCTGCTGGTTCGCCCGGACGAGCTGCGCCGCGACGTCGATCTGGTTGTCACCGTTGACGTTCCGAGCGTCAAGCGGCTCGGCGAGCTGAGCGATCTGGCCGGCCCCGGCCGCCGGTCGCTGGTCATCGACCACCACGCCTCCAACGAGCTGTTCGGCAGCGCCAACTTCATCGACGTGACGGCCGATTCCACCACGATGATGGTCGCCGACATCCTCGACGCGTGGGGCGAGCCGATCGACCGGGACGTCGCGCACTGCATCTACGCCGGTCTGACGACGGACACCGGATCGTTCCGCTGGGCCAGCGCCCGGGCGCTGCGGCTGGCGGCCCGGCTCGTCGACCTCGGCGTCGACAACGCCGCGATCAGCCGGACGCTGATGGACACCCACCCGTTCGGGTGGCTGCCGCTGCTGTCGCGGGTGCTGGGCTCGGCGCAGCTGGTGCCGGACGCGGTCGGCGGTCGCGGGCTGGTGTACGCGGTCGTCGAGCATCGGGACTGGGTCAGCTCGCGCGCCGAGGAAGTCGAGAGCATCGTCGACATCGTGCGCACCACGCAGCAGGCGGAGGTGGCGGCGGTCTTCAAGGAGGTCGACCCGCAGCACTGGTCGGTGTCGATGCGGGCCAAGGCCCAGGTGGATCTGGCGGCGGTCGCGTCGAAGTTCGGCGGCGGCGGGCACCGGCTGGCCGCCGGCTACTCGACCGTCGGGTCGATCGACGACGCCGTCGCGTCGTTGCGCTCCGCGCTCGGCTAGAAGGCCCAGCTGCCCGACGGCTGCAGCACGAAGCCGTGGTCTCCGCTGGTGGTGTCCAGACAGGCGACGACGTTGCCGGCGTCGACGGCGCAGGTCACGTTCAGGTACGTCAACTTCGCGCCGGGGGCCAGCGGTTTGCCGCCCGAGGTCAGCGCGGGCGGGTTGCCGTCGCACCCGCTGTAGGTCATGCGGCTCAGTTCGTAGCCGGGTCCCTTGAAGTTCACCGCGCCCACGACGCAGTCGCCCGGTTTGGAGTGGCCGCCACCGGGAAACGGGACGTCGTCCATCCCGGGCGCGTCGCCGCTGCACTTGATGTCCTGCGACGGTTGGGGAGCGGGCGCCGGCCCGCCGTAGAAGTCGCACACCAGGGTCGGCGTAACGGAAAAGCTGATGCGGGGTGTCCCGCCCTGGGACGGCGTCGCGTAGCCGTCCACCGGGACCGCGGTGAACCGGCTCAGGTCGGGGAATCTCGGCGGCGGGTCGGCCGCGGCGCGCGGCACTGCGGTGGCCGCGATCGCGGATGCCGCCGCCAGAGTGAGGGCTCCCATGGTGACACCGCCTGCGCGCATCGCTTCCTCCTACCGGACCTGGGCCCGCCCGCGTTGCAGCACGGCGTCGCGGTTGGCCGCGATGTCGTCGCCGCTGGTGCGGAATTGCCGCGCGGCCGTCGCCTCCAGCCACAGCCCGGTGCTGGTGTGCGTGTCGTCGATCCGGTGATACGACGCCAGCAACGCGCGCACCGCGTTCTGGTTGTTGCCGACGATCGAGGCGGCCACCTGGCGGGCGGTGGCCATCAGCCGGTCGTGCGGCACCACCTCGGTCACCAGGCCGGCGCGCAGCGCGTCGGCGGCCGACAGGTAGTCCCCGGTCAGGCTCATGCGCCGGGCCAGGCCGACGCCCACCTTCTGCGGTAGCCGCACGCTCAGCCCCCAGGTGGGCAGCAGGCCCACCCGGGCGTGCGTGTCGGCGAAGCGGGCCTGCTCGGACGCGATCAGGACGTCGCAGTACAGCGCCAGCTCCAGCCCGCCGGTGACCGCGGCGCCGTTGATCGCGCCGATCACCGGCTTGGTCAGCGGTGGCCAGCGCGGCGAGATGTCGGGCAGCGCCGACTCGCTGCCCAGCTCCTTGAGATCCAGCCCCGCGCAGAACACCGGGTCGGCGCCGGTCACGATGACGACGTCGACGCCGTCGTCGGTCTCGGCGTCGGCCAGGGCGCCGAAGAACCGGTCCCGCAGCGCCGAGGACAGCGCGTTGCGCGCCTGCGGGCGGTTGAGGGTCAGGGTGCGCACCCGCTCGTCGGTCTCGATCAGCAGGACGTCTGTCATGTGTTCACCGTAGAGGGTCGCTCCCGGCGTTTATCGTGGAGCCATGTGCCGGAACATCACCGAACTGCGGGGCCTGCAGCCGCAGGCCACGCCGGAGGAGGTCGCGGCGGCGGCGCGCCAGTACGTGCGCAAGGTCAGCGGCATCACCCGCCCGTCGGCCGCGAACGTCGACGCGTTCGAGGCGGCGGTCGCCGAGGTCACCGAGACGACCGCGCGATTGCTGGCGGCCCTGCCGCCGCGGCGCCAGCCGCCCAAGACCGTGCCGCCGCTGCGCCGCCCCGAGGTGGTGGCCCGCCTCGCGGGAGCCAAGTGACGCCCGCGCTCAAGGAGTGGGGCGCGGTGGTGCACGCGCTGCTCGACGGCCGCCAGCGGGTGTTGCTGCGCAAGGGCGGCATCGGCGAAAAGCGCTTCGAGCTGGCGGCCCGCGAGTTCCTGCTGTTCCCGACCGTCGCCCACAGCCACGCCCATCGCGTCCGCCCCGAGCACCGCGACCTGCTGGCCGCCGGGGCCGACGACAGCGCCGACGATCACCTGGTGCTGCGCGCCGCCGCGAAAGTTGTTGCGGCGCAAGAGGTTAACCGGCCTGATGGGTTGCCGGTGATCGAGGACCTGCACATCTGGACGGCCGAGTCGGTACGCGAGGATCGGCTGGATTTCCGGCCCAAGCACAAGCTGGCCGTGCTGGTGGTGTCGGTGATCCCGCTGGCCGAGCCGGTGCGGATCCCGCGGGCCCCCGAGTACGGCGGCTGCACCAGTTGGGCGCAGCTGCCGCTGGCCGATGTCCGGCTGGCCGCGCCGGTGCACGACGAGGCCGCGCTAAACCGGGTGGCTCTCCGGGTCCGCGACGCGGTCGGCTGACGGGTCGGCGGGGCCTACGGGCAGCAGCAGCCGGGACCGCCCGTAGTGCACGGCGTGGGTGGCGGGTGTGGACTTCAGGCCCGTCAACAGCGGTTCCTCGGTGCCGAGGTTGCGCGCGAAACGCGGGAACCAGCTGCCCGCGATCAGGACGCGGATGCGCGAGCCGGCGCGGAAGCGGTGGGCGATCCCGTCGAGTTCCACCCGCACGATCTCGGTTCCGGCGGTGGCGTCCGCGGCGCCCAAGCGGCGGTAGCCGTCGCTGACGTTGCGGGAGCGGCCCTTGGCGTCGACCTCGCTGACCCGAACGAACAGATCGACGTGGGGGTTGTCGGAGCTGTGCGCCAGTTCGACCACCGGTTCGCCGTAGGCATACAGGTCGTGGGTGAGCGTGAGGCTGGTGAAGGCGAGGACGTCGTCGCGCGCGGCGAGGCGGCTGTCGTCGCGGTAGCCCCCGTTGGTGGACAGCAGCGGGCCGCCGGTGGTGGGCGTCGGGTCGGCGGGGTCGTAGCGAAATGTGGCCGGCGCCAACCCGTTCAGCGTCGGCGCCGTCTCGCCCAGGTGCCCGCCGGGCCGCAGGTACAGCGCGCGTTCGGTGGTGGCCGGCGGCCAGTCGGGCAGGCGGCGCCAGGCCTGACCCCCGTCCACGCCGGTGACGCAGACGTGCACGCTGCTCGGCCGGCGCCGGGCCGTCTCGCCGCCCAGGTGGGTGTCCAGCCACTCCAGCGTCTCCCGCGCGCTGATCGGCAGCGCCTTGCCGAGCAGCTGGGTGTGGGTCCACGGGCCGACGGTGAGCGCGACCTCGACACCGCGGCCGCGCAGGCGGGCGTACTGCTGCAGCGTCTGTCGGATGAAAATGTCCTGCCAGCCGCCGATGAGCAGCACCGGCACCCGCGCCCGGTCCAGCGCGTCGGTGAACCGCCGGGCGTCCCAGAACGCGTCGTCGTTCGCGTGGTGTTCGATCCACGATTCGAACCACGGCGCACCCTCGCCGAGCAGGGCCCGGGCCGCGGCGCCCAGCGGCAGGGCGGCCGCCGCCTCCATCACCTTGCGCCGGGCCTGTAGCTGACGCAGCGCCATCTTGACCCGTCGCGGGTCCTCCTGGTGCGCAACCAGATCGCTCCAGCCCAGGAAGTCGTTGACGGCGAAGGAGCCGGTGCCCCACACCGAGGCGTTGAAATCGTGTGGGCCCGCGGTGATCACGGCCGCGGCCAGCTCCGGCGGCGGATCCTGCAGCAGCGCCCACTGGGTGAAGCCCAGATAGGACACCCCGACGGTGGCGAATCGACCGGTGAACCACGGCTGCTCGCGCAGCCAGACGACCGTGTCGGCGCCGTCGGCGGCCTCGTTGACCATCGGGTCGAATTCGCCGCCCGACCCGTACGTGCCGCGCACGCTCTGCAGCACGACGTGGTAGCCGCGCGCGGCGTGCAGCCGGGCGTAGGCGTGCGAGAACGGAAACCGCCGCCCATAGGGCCCCCGGACGAGCAGGGTGCCGGCCGGGCTGGAGGTGGCGGGCGCGTAGTGGTCGGCGGCCAGCGTGACCCCGTCGCGCATCGGCACGTCGACGCGCTCCACGGTGTACTCGGTGCTCGCCCGCGGCAGGCCCAGCAGCCGGCCGAGCGCGGCGTCGACGACCGGTCCCAGCGTGCCGGGTTTGGGCTGCGCGGGGCGCGTCGAGGTGGTACTCACCGGCCCCACACTAGGTTTTTCCGGGGCGCCGGGCGAGCGTAATCAGAACTTGTAGTAGGGGGCGAGGTCGTTGGCGCGCTGCAGGTTGGTGGACATGCAGTCCACCTCCGGGTTGGAGTAGACCGTCGAGAAGTACAGCGCCTGCTGCAGCACCCCGTAGCTGGTCTTGAACGCGACCATGCACGAGTAGAACCAGAAGCTGTTGTGATACGTCGGCTTCATCACCCAGTACTGCGCCGCGCGGTGCCCCTGGATCGTGGTCTCGACGGCGTCGGGGGGCAGGGATTGCTCGTAGGTGCGCCAGATGATGGGCTCGACGGCCACCTGGTAGTTGCCCGCGTCGAAGTGGCAGCGCAGCCCGTCCTCGTGTTCGGGCGGCGTGAACGCCAGCCCGAGCCGCTGCACGACGTCGAACGGGATGTCCTCGCACGCGTCGAAGGGGCGCGGGTCGGTCGTGGCCACGATGGGACTCTTCATGGTGGTCTCCATCGGCGCGGCCGTCGACCGCAGCTCGACGGGGCCGCCGCCGCTCGGGCCCGGCGGGGCGCTTTGCCAGCCCACGACCAGCGTCGTGGCCAGCGCGCCCAGCGCTCCGATCAGCCGCAGCTTGGCGATCACCACACCCCCTGGATGCCTCGGCGGTACTTGCCGGAGTGTACAAGAGAACACGTTCTAATCCCGCGGGCAAGGGCCTGGCGGAAACCGGCTCGCCGCGCGGGGCCGTTAGGCTGGTTAGTCGTGGCCAGCCGGGAACCGACCAATGGTGCGCAGCCGACGCTGTGGGCCGTTTCCGACCTGCACACCGGTCACCTCGGCAACAAGCCGGTCACCGAATCGCTATACCCGTCGTCGCCGGACGACTGGCTGATCGTCGCCGGCGACGTCGCCGAACGCACCGACGACATCCGCTGGGCCCTTGACGTGCTGCGTCGCCGGTTCGCGAAGGTGATCTGGGTGCCCGGCAATCACGAGCTGTGGACCACCACCCGGGATCCCATGCAGATCTTCGGCAAGGCCCGCTACGACTACCTGGTCAACATGTGCGACGAGCTGGGCGTGATCACGCCGGAGCATCCGTACCCGGTGTGGACCGAGCGCGGCGGCCCGGCCACGATCGTGCCGATGTTCCTGCTGTACGACTACACCTTCTTGCCCGAGGGGGCGACGAGCAAAGCCGAGGGCATGGCGATCGCGCGGCAGCGCAACGTGGTGGCCACCGACGAGTTCCTGCTCTCGTCCGAGCCGTACGCCACCCGCGAGGCCTGGTGTCGCGAGCGGCTGGCCGCCACCCGCGCCCGCCTCGAACAGCTGGACTGGATGACGCCGACGGTCCTGGTGAACCACTTTCCGCTGGTGCGCGACCCCTGCGACGCGTTGTTCTACCCCGAGTTCTCGCTGTGGTGCGGCACCACCAAGACCGCCGATTGGCACACCCGCTACAACGCGATCTGTTCGGTGTACGGCCACCTGCACATTCCGCGCACCACCTGGTACGACGACGTGCGCTTCGAGGAGGTGTCGGTGGGCTACCCGCGGGAGTGGCGCCGCCGCAAGCCCTACAGCTGGCTGCGCCAGGTGTTGCCGGATCCCCAGTACGCGCCGGGCTATCTCAACGACTTCGGCGGTCACTTCGTGATCACCCCCGAGATGCGCCGCCAGGCCCAGCAATTCCGGGAACGAGTGCGGCAGCGGCAGTCTCGATGACGGCCCGCACCCTGGTGGCGTCGGTGTTGCCCGACACCGCATCGCAGGACCTCGCGTATTCGGAGGTGTATTCCGACCCGCCGGGCTTGAGCCCGTTGCCCGAAGAGGAGCCGCTGATCGCCAAGTCGGTCGCCAAGCGGCGCAACGAGTTCATCACCGTGCGGCATTGCGCCCGCGTCGCGATGGGCGAGCTCGGGGTGCCGCCGGTGCCGATCCTCAAGGGCGACAAGGGGCAACCGTGCTGGCCCGACGGCGTGGTGGGCAGCCTCACGCACTGCACGGGGTATCGCGGCGCGGTGGTGGGGCGCGCCGGCGCGGTGCGCTCGGTGGGCATCGACGCCGAACCGCACGACGTGCTGCCCGACGGAGTGCTGGGCGCGATCGCCCTCGAGGATGAACGCCAGGAGATCTCCGCGTTGCCCGGCGGCCTGCATTGGGACCGGATCCTGTTCTGCGCCAAGGAAGCGACGTACAAGGCGTGGTTCCCGCTGACCGAGCGCTGGTTGGGTTTCGAGGACGCCCACATCGTGTTCGACCCCGATTCGCCCGGCGGGACCACCGGGGCGTTCGTCTCCAAGATCCTGATCGACGGGGCCGCGCTGTCGGGGCCGCCGCTGCCGGCGCTGCGGGGCCGCTGGTCGGTCGAGCGCGGGCTGGTGCTGACGGGGATCGTGCTTTGACCGAACCGGGCATTGGCCCGGGACTAGTCGTCGTCGACAAGCCCGCCGGGATGACCAGCCACGACGTGGTGGGCCGTTGCCGCCGCATCTTCTCCACCCGCAGGGTGGGGCACGCGGGGACGCTGGACCCGATGGCCACCGGGGTGCTGGTGATCGGCGTCGAGCGGGCCACCAAGATCCTCGGGCTGCTCACGGCGGCGTCGAAGTCGTACGCCGCCACCATCCGCCTCGGGCAGACCACCTCCACCGAGGACGCCGAAGGCGAAGTGCTGCAAACGGTTCCGGCCGGGCACGTGACGGATTCGCAGATCGAAGCCGCGGTCGCCGGGCTGCGCGGCGACATCGAGCAGGTCCCGTCGGCGGTCAGCGCGATCAAGGTGGACGGCCGTCGCGCCTATCGCCTGGTCCGCGAGGGGCAGACGGTCGAGCTCGCGGCGCGCCCGGTGCGCATCGAGCGGTTCGAGGTGCTGGCCGTGCGCCGCGACGGCGACGTGATCGACGTCGACGTCGACGTCGACTGCTCCTCGGGCACCTACATCCGCGCGCTGGCCCGCGATCTCGGGGCCGCGCTGGGCGTGGGCGGGCACCTGACGGCGTTGCGGCGCACCCGCGTCGGGCGTTTCGGGCTGGACCGGGCGCGCTCGCTCGAGGACCTGGCCGAGCGGCCCCGGCTGACCCTGACCCTGGACGAGGCGTGCCTGCTGGTG
>NZ_LZLY01000068.1 GCF_001673535.1 Mycobacterium sp. 1081908.1
CACCCCGGTCTGCGTACGCACCAACCCCGCCGGGTCAATTCGGGCCGTTTCCAACGCTTCCCAGCACACCTCCAGCAGCTGCCGCTGCTGCGGATCCATGGTTTGGGCCTCGCGCCCCGAGATGCCGAAGAACTCCGCGTCGAACTCGGCGGCGTCCGCCAGGAACCCGCCGGCGTGGGTGTAGGTCTTGCCCACCGCATCCGGATCGGGATCGAACAACTCCCCCAAATTCCAGCCCCGGTCGCCCGGAAACGCCCCAACCGCGTCGGTGCCGCTGGCTACCAGATTCCATAACGCCGCCGGCGAATCCACCCCACCGGGGAACCGGCACGCCATCCCGACCACCGCGATCGGCTCATCTACCGCCACCTGCGATTCCACCGCGGGTGCCGCCGCGACCGGCCCGATCAGCAGCTGGGCCAGGTGGGCAGCCAACTCGTCGGGGGTCGGATAGTCGAACGCCAGCGTCGGCGGCAACGGCAGCTCGGTTTCGGTCCTGAGTCGGTCGAGCAATTCGGTGGCCTTCACCGAATCAAAACCCAGGTCCCGAAACGCCGACCCGGGGTCGATGTCATCGGGGCTCGGACGCCCCAACACCGCCGCCGCCTGCGCGCAGACCATGCCCACCAGGAGGTCATGTTGCTGCTGGCTCAGCGTGCGGACACGCTGGGCCAATCCCGAGTCGGACCCGGCGTCCGCGACGGTGTCCTCGACCGCGCCCGGCTTTGACGGGCCGATGTGCGCGTCCAAACGGGTGAAGGCGCCCTGCTGGTAGAGCTTTGAGCAATCCCGTCGCCTCACCTTGCCGCTTGTGGTGAGGGGAATCGAATGTGGCGGCACCAGAACGAGATCCGCGACGCTCAGTTCGTGCGTCCTCGATATCGCTGCGATGATCTCACGCCGGGTGGCGATCAACCGTTGCGCGTCCTCGTCGGAATCGCCGCCGGGCTTGAGTTCGACGATTGTGACGAGTTTCTCCGGACCGTCATCGTCCGAAACCGCGATCGCCACGCAGCGGCCGCGGGTGATCTCCTGGATCGTCGCCTCGATGTCGTCGGGAGAATGGTTGCGCCCGTAGACGATCAAGAGATCCTTGATCCGGCCGACGATGAACATCTCGCCTTCGGAGTAGAAGCCCAAATCCCCCGTCCGCAGCCAGGGCCCTTCCGGTGTGCCGTCCGAGGCGCCGACGATCGTTCTGCCGAAGACACGTTCTGTCTCTTCGGGTTTCTGCCAATAGCCCGAGCAGACGTTCTCGCCGATCGTCCAAATCTCGCCGACCGTTCCCTCCGGGCACTCCACGCTCGTCTCGGGGTCGACGATCCGCACGATCGGCCACTTCGGCATGCCGTAACTGACCAGCGGGATGCCGGCACCGTCCGCGCACCGCTCGCCGTGGCCGGCGGTCATCTGCTCCGAATCGAAAGAAACCGTCACCGGGGGGTGGCCCGCCTCGCGGGTCGCCACCACGAGCGTGGCCTCCGCGAGGCCGTAGGAGGGACGCAACGCCTCGGGGCGGAAATTGAAGCGGGCAAACCGGTCCGCGAAGCGCCACAGTGTCGGGGGGTTCACGCGCTCGGCGCCGTTGAGGATGGTGTGCACGCCCCCGAGGTCCAGCCCGGCCAGATCGTCGTCCGACGTCTTTCGCGTCGCCAATTCGAACGCGATATTGGGTGCCGCCGAGAAGGCGTGCGGATTGCCGGCCAGCATTTGCATCCACCGCGCCGGGCGCTGCAGGAAGGACGGCGGGCTCGTGAGCACGGTGGGGAATCCCCACAGGACCGGGAAGGCGATACCCAGGATCAAACCCATGTCGTGGAACAACGGCAGCCACGACACCACGGTGGTGTCCGACGGGGCCATCCCCCCGTCCGCCTCGTAGTACATGGCCATGATCTGCTCGCAGTTGACCTGAATGTTCTTGTGCGAGACGACAACTCCCGCGGGAGTGCGGGTCGACCCGGAGGTGTATTGCAGGTGCGCGATGCTCGTCTCGCCGTCGGTGTCCGCGGCGGCCGCAAGCCGAGAGTCAAGATCCAGCCGATCGACCTCGACGACCGATGGCGCGCCGGGCTCCGACTTCGCATACTCGGCGATGATGTCCACGGCGGAGGATGTGGTCAGAATCGTCGAAGGCGACGCGTCATGCAGGACGGCGCTGACCCGCTCGTCGCTGGCGCCACCCACCGGCATCGACAGCGGAACCGCGATCTGACCGGCCTGCAGTGCGCCGAGAAAGCCGACGACGTACTCGAGTCCCTGGGGCGCCAGGATCACGGCGCGGTCCCCGGTCGACCCGCAGGCTTTGAGTTCCCGTGCGAGGTTCAGCGTGCGCCGATACAGCTGCGACCACGTCAGGCTTTCCGCAACGCCCTCCCAATCGTTCTCGTAATCGACATACGTGAACGCCAGGTCGTCGGGCCGCGAACTGGCACGCTCCCGCAGGACAGCGGGAATGGAATGCTCAAGCACAGCTTGACGATACCGATGAACGCACGGGGCGTCGGCGAAACCGCGCAGCCCAGAGCAAGCCGCCGGCGTGCGGTTGAGCACGCGCGTTTTCGCTCGGGACACCCGCCGCTAGGCGGGCAGGTGCAGCTTGATCACCTCGACCAGGTGACGCCCGACATCGTCGAGTGCCGCCGTCGACTGGGTCGCGATCGCAAGGATGACGGCGCCTTCGATGGCGGCGACGGTCAGGGTCGCAAGCGAGCGCGCGTTGTCGCGATCGGCGCCGGAGCGGACCAGCCGGTCGGCGAGGATCGTCTGCCACTCACCAAAGGCCGAGCCCGCCGCCTGGGCGGCCGCCGGCGCTTCGGAGCGGCCGAGGACCGCCGCCACAATCGGGCAGCCCGCTTGTATCTGCGTCGCGCTCAGCTGCGCCTTCCATTCGTCGATGAAGGTCTGGACCGCCTGGACGGGGTCGCTGTCGTCGCCCGACCGGATGACCGCGGTCAACCCCTCCCCCGCGAGGCGGGTGGCTTCGGCGACGAGCTCGGCTTTGCCGCCGGGAAAGTTCAGGTAGACGGTCCTGCGGGCCACCCCGCTGTCCTCCAGCAGCGCGTTGAGGCCGGTTCCGGCGACACCGCGCCGCCGCACCAACCCCGTGACGCTGGCGATCAGAGCATCCCGCGCCGACATATTCTTCGCCTTCCGTCGCAGCTTGGGGTTGTACTATACCAATCGGTCTACTAACCTGAGGCCATGACGGGCACCCACGAGCAAAAGACGCTGCGAAAGTTCCGCAGGGAACGTGCGATCGGGCGCTATCTGCTCAACCCGGCGGTGAAAGGGTTGAGCGCGCTCGGGGTGCGCACCGCCATGGCCACCGAACTGGAAACCATCGGCCGCAAGACCGGCCAGGCGCGTCGCGTTCCGGTGTCGGCCCAATTCGACGACGACGGCGCATGGGTGATCTGCCAGCACGGCACCCGCTCCGGCTGGGGCAGGAACATCACCGACAATCCGAATGTCCGTCTGCGACAGGGCAATCGGTGGCGCGCCGGGGTCGCGACGTTCAGGCCGGACGACGACGTCGTCGCGCGCGCCCGCAAGTTCGGACGGCTGGCCGCCAAGATGGTCAAGGCGCTGGAAACGACGCCGGTGTCGGTGCGGATCGACTTCACCGACTAGTCACTACGCGCCCGGCGCGTACTGCCAGACCGCGTCGTGGCTCGCCTCCGCTGTCGGGTTGCACCACATCGTGCGCCCCGCGGCGTCGCGGGCGGTGGCGTTCCGCACCGAGCACGGGTGGCCGGCGGCCGGCAGGTTGAAGTAGGCGACTGCCATGCCGATCGCGATGATGATCGCGGTGGCGGATGACACCATCGCCAACCGGAGTAATCCGAGTTCCCTGTTCGCCTTCTTCTCCGCCGCGGTGCGCATGGGGCCTCCTCCCGTCAGATGCCGGATCGCTCTTGCTCTTGAACTGAGCATCGGCGCGAGGGCTTGAGGGATCCTCAATGGATTCTTGGCGGGCGTTTGGGCCGGTGAGCGGGCCAAGTACCGTTAGCCGGGTGAGCCAATCCGACCCCGTCCTGTACAGCGTCGACGCTCGCGTCGCGCTCATCACCGTCAACGACCCCGACCGGCGCAACGCGTTCACCGACGAGATGTCCGCGCGCCTGCGGGAGGCCGTGGAGCGGGCGGAATCCGACCCCGACGTGCACGCCGTGGTGGTCACCGGCGCAGGCAAGGCGTTTTGCGCCGGCGCCGACCTCAGCGCCCTGGGCGCCGCCGGTGCCGGAGCGGCGGAGGAGGGGCTGCGGCGCATCTACGACGGCTTCATGGCCGTCGGCAATTGCCGGTTGCCCACGATCGCCGCGGTCAACGGGGCGGCCGTCGGCGCGGGCCTGAACCTGGCCCTGGCCGCGGACGTGCGCGTCGCGGGGCCCGGCGCGTTGTTCGACGCCCGCTTCCAAAAGCTGGGCCTCCATCCCGGCGGGGGCGCGACCTGGATGCTGCAACGCGCGGTAGGTCCCCAGGTCGCGCGCGCCGCCCTGTTGTTCGGGATGCGCTTCGGCGCCGAAGCCGCCGTGCGGCACGGGTTGGCCCTCAGCGTCGCCGACGACCCCGTCGCCGCGGCGCTGGAGCTGGCCGCCGGTCCCGCGGCCGCCCCCCGCGAGGTCGTGCTGGCGACCAAGGCGACGATGCGCGCCACGATCAACCCGGGATCGGTGGACACCGAAGCGCACGACCTTGCCATGCGCACGGAACTCGGCCCGCAGGCTTCCTCCATCCAATCACCGGAATTCGCAAGCAGATTGGCCGCGGCGCGGCGGCGTTAACCCTAGCGGGGTCGCCGTTTCTGAAGTTTCGGCGAGCCGTTAGCTCGCGGGATCTCCTGCGCAGTGGGTGTGGTCTGTCAGGACTGTTCCGCCGGCGGAGTTCGCCACAGCGGCCGCCTCCGCGTCAGCACGTGTGGGACCCCAGCCGCCGAAATATCTGGTGTGCGCCGGAGGCATGGCAATCGCCACGCACCCGCCCTGCCCGCTGGCCAACAGACGACAGTCGCTGATCGTATTGCGACAGGCCGACATCACCGTTTTCTCTACGTCGGATTGGCTGCTTCCGCCAGTGGTGAACTTGATCTTCCCCGTGGAGTCCGAGATCGCCATCGCGATCCACGGGTCGTCAGCATGCGCGAGCGGCGTTGCTGCGAATGCCATGCCGATCGCGATCGCTGCCACTGCTGGTTTCTTCATGGCGCTCCCCGCCCTTTTCCGTTGCGCTGCGCCGCACTGGCGCAGGTAAACGCGAGGAGACGATTCTCCCCCGTCGCGGCGTCCGGCGCGACATCAGCCATGCGACCACCGCGCTGACCTGCATGTTTGCCACGAGGCCGCTGTCTTCAAATCGCGAGGAGGCGCAACCTGTGATAGACCACCAACAGTGAGTCGGATCCAGAGGGGAACACGAGCATGGTCATCGCACGGGGTTTGCTAGCAACCACGATGTTCGCCGGTTTGGTCGTCGGCGCCGCCGGCACGGCGTGGGCCGACACACCGACGATGGACGGCAGTTACACCGAGACGGCGACAACGCCTTCCGGCGGGACCCTGACCTCGAGCTGGACCGTCAACTCCTGCGGCGACGGATGCATCTTCATCAAGGCGGGGGCGGGCGGCAGCCAAGCGCGGTTGGTCGACGGGCAATGGGTGCTCGACACGCTCAACAACATCAGTTGCGCCGACGGTTCCTACACCCAATACGGATCGAGCGCGCACATAACGTGGGATCCGACCACCCTTGCGGGCACGGCCCAACACACCTACATCGTGCCGGCCTGCGGCCGACCCGCCGGCTACACCGAAACCGACCAGATCCAGATCAAACAGGCACAGGCGTCGTCCTGACGCCTATAGGTCGAGCAGGGCTGTCTCGGGCGACTCGATCAGATCCCTTAGCTCGCAGACGAATTGCGCCACCTGGGCGCCGTCAGCGACGCGGTGATCGAACACGCATGTCAGGCTCACCGTCGACCGGACGGCAACCTCGTCACCGATGACCACCGGGCGTGGCCTGATCGCTCCCATGCCCAAGATGGCCGCTTCGGGATGGTTGATCACCGGCACTCCGTCGTCCACGCCCAGCGCCCCGAAGTTCGACACGGTGAACGTCGAGCCCAGCAGTTCGGCGGGCGTCAGGCTGCACTCGCGCGCACCCGCGATCAATTCCGCCGTCCGGCTTGCCAATTCGCGGGTCGTCTTGTTCTGCGCATCGGTGATCACCGGGACCAGCAGCCCGCGTTCGGTGGCCACACCGAACCCCAGATGCACGCCGCGGTGGACCTGCACCTGCGGACCTTCGGGCGAGTTCACCCAGGTCGAGTTGAGAAGCATGTTGTGACCCAAGGCGATAACGAGCAGCCGCAGCGTCAACACGAATGGCGTGATCTCCGGGTGCGCGGGGCGGCAGCGGTCGCGCAGCCGTAGCAGCGCGCTACAGTCGACGTCGACGCTGACCTTCGCGGCCGGGATTTCCCGGTGGGACAACGCCATCTTCTCCGCCATCCGGGCCTGCACGCCGCGGACCGGCCGAATGTCGTGTCCCGGATCGCGGGCGGCCGCCAGCACGTCGGCGCGGGTGATGATCTCCCCCGCGTCCCGCCGCACCGACGCGAGGTCGACCGCGAGTTCCTTGGCCAGCTTGCGCACCGGCGGGGCCGCGAGCGGTCGGCCGGGCCGCCGGCTCTCGTCGATGCCCGCGTCGGCGCCGTAGCCGACCAACGTGGGCACCGCGGCCTCGCCGTTCGCGGCCGGCGCGGTGTCGATGCGGACCAGCACCGCGCCGACGTTGAGCACATCGCCTTCGGCCCCGTGGGTTTCGACGATCCGCCCGGCGTACGGGCTCGGGATCTCGACCTCGGCCTTGGCGGTCTCCACGGTGCACAAGACTTGGTTGAGTTCGACATCGTCACCGGCCGCGACGTACCAGCACGACACCGTCACTTCTTCCAGCCCCTCGCCGAGATCGGGAACCCGGAACGGCTTGACCCGCTCGTCGGTGCTCATGGCATCTCCAGCGCACGCTCGACGCAGTCCAGCAGCCGGTCCGGGCCCGGCAGCCACAGCCTTTCCAACCGCGCCGGCGGATAGGGCGTGTCAAAACCGCAGGCGCGCAACACCGGTGCCTCCAGCTCGTAGAACATCTCCTCCTGGATGCGGGCGGCCAGGCCGGCCCCGTAGCCGAGGCTGCGGGGTCCTTCATGCAGGACCACACATCGCCCGGTCCGATGGATCGACGCGGCGATGGTGTCGAAGTCCAACGGAACCAGCGACCGCAGATCGATGACCTCCAAGCTCCACCCGCGTTCGCGCTGAGCGTCTTCCGCGGTGGCCACGGCCGTACTCACCAGGCTGCCGTAGGTCACAACGGTTACGTCCCTGCCCGGTCGGCGCACCATGGCCTGCCCGATGGGCGGTTCCGGCCGACCGGCGTCGACCGAGCCGCGGCCCTGGTAACGCCGCTTGGGCTCCAGGTACATCACCGGGTCGGGGCAGGCGATCGCGTGGCGAAGCAGCCAGTAGGCGTCGGCCGGGCTGGACGGCACCACCACCTTCAAGCCGGCGGTGTGCGCCCAGTAGGACTCGGTTGAGTCCGAATGATGCTCGGCCGCACCGATTCCGCCGAACGACGGGATCCGAACCGTGACCGGCATGTTGATCTCGCCGCGGGTGCGGGTTCGGTACTTGGCCAGGTGGCTGACCACCTGATCGAAGGCCGGGTAGGAGAATCCGTCGAACTGGATCTCCGGCACCGGCACAAAGCCGCGCAGCGCCAGCCCGACCGCGATGCCGATGATGGCCGACTCCGCCAGCGGCGTGTCGAAACACCGCTGCTCACCGAAGGTTTCGGCCAGCCCCTCGGTTACCCGGAACACCCCGCCTTCGACGGAGACGTCCTCGCCGAACACCAGGACGCGGTCGTCGGCGACCATCGCGTCGTGCAGCGCGCGGTTGAGCGCCTGCACCATGGTCAGCTGTTGCGCCCCGATCGCCGCGTCGAGGGCCGGTACGGGCGGGGGCTCGGCGAGCTGGGTCATTCGAGCCTCCCCAGTTCGGCCCGCAGCTGCTGGCGCTGCGCCTCCAATCCCGGTGTGATCTCGGCGTATACCGTGGTGAACACCTCGTCGACGTCGAAGTCGGGCGCGTCGAACACCGCGTCGCGCAGTTCGGACCGCATCCGCTTCGCCCGCGTGGCGACCCGATCCTCCAGCCGTTGCGACCACAGGCCCTGGCCCTGCAAATAAGTGCGGTAGCGCGGGATCGGGTCCAGCGCCGCCCAGCGGTCCACTTCGTCCTGGGTGCGGTATCGGCTCGGATCGTCGGAGGTGGTGTGGGGGCCGAGCCGGTAGGTGACCGCCTCGATCAACGTGGGGCCGCCGCCGGCCCGGGCCCGGGCGGCGGCCTCGGCCGTCACCGCGTAGCACGCCAGGACGTCGTTGCCGTCCACCCGGATCCCGGGCATTCCGTAGCCAATCGCCTTGTGCGCGATGGAGGCCGCGGCCGTCTGTTTGGAGACCGGAACCGAGATCGCCCACTGGTTGTTCTGCACGTAGAACACGCATGGCGTGGCGAAGACGGCGGCGAAGTTCAGCGCCTCGTGCACGTCCCCCTCGCTGGTGGCGCCGTCGCCGAGGAAGGCGACCGTGACCGAGTCCTCCCCGAGGCGTTGCGCGGCCATCGCCGCGCCGACGGCGTGCAGGGTCTGGGTGCCGATCGCGATCGACATTGGGGCGCAGCATTTCTTGGTGAAGTCGAGGCCGCCGTGCCACGTTCCCCGCCACGCCGCCCCGACGTGCCCGGGCGGGATGCCACGCACCAGATAGGCGCCGAGTTCACGGTATTGGGGAAACAGCCAATCGGTCTTGCGCAGGCAGGCCGCGGCGCCGACCTGGGCGGCTTCCTGGCCCCGGCAGGACGCGAACAAGGCCAGTTGGCCTTGGCGCTTCAGGTTGACGAACTCGGTGTCGAGCTCGCGGGTGACGACCATCATCTCGTAGAGCCAGCACAGCGTCTCCGGCGGAAGCTCGCGGCCGTAGCGCCGTTCGGCCGTCGGCGTGCCGTCTGCGGCGATGAGTTGCACCGGGTCGAGGTCGACGGTCATCGGCGTCTGGGACTTATCCGCCATACCGCCTCCTTGGCGATCGCCAGCTACACGAAAGGCTCCGCTCGCCGCGAGACTGGCGTATTCCCCATTATGCGCCCAAATGCGAAGACGCCGCGTTGATCACGGCCGAGGCGCAAGCGTGTCGCGCCCTAGTCCGACGCGGGCTCCCCGGCCCGCCGCAGCAACATCGCCGCGTGCTTGAGCACCGGCGAGTCGACCATCTGTCCTTCGAAGGCGAACACCCCGCGTTCGGACCGCGCGGCCGCCAAGACCCTGCGCGCCCAGTCCAGCTTCTCCTCGCTGGGGCGATAGGCCTCCCGCACGACCGCGACCTGGCTGGGGTGGATGCAGACGGTGGCGTCGAAGCCCACGGCGACGGCGTCGTCGGCCTCGGCCCGCAGGCCCTCGATGTCGCGAATGTCCAGATGGACGGCGTCGAGCGCGATCCGGCCGAACGCGGACGCCGCGAGCAGGGACGCCGACCGCACGTGCCGGGCGACGTCACGATAGGTGCCGTCGGCCAGCCGGCTGGAGCTGCCGCCGAGGGTGGCGACCAGGTCCTCGGCGCCCCACATCACGGCGACGGTGCCCTCGGCCGCGGCGATTTCGGCGACGAACACCGCGCCGCGCGGCGTCTCGATCAGCGCGACCACCTCGCGCGGCGCGAGCGCGGTCACCTGCGCGGCCGATTCGGTCTTGGAGAGCATCACCGTCGTGTAGGCGGTATCGGCCAGGGCCTCGAGGTCGCGGGCGTACTCGTCGGTGCCGGCGGCGTTGATTCGCACCACGGTGCGGTCGGGGTCCAGCGGGTTCTCGCGCAGCGCCTTGCGGGCGGCGGGCTTGTCGGCTTCGGCCACACCGTCCTCGAGGTCGAGGATCACCACGTCGGCCGCGGCGGCGGCCTTGGCGAAACGCTCAGGACGGTCAGCCGGGCAGAACAACCAGGCCGGGCCGGCGGCGCGCAGGTCCATCACGACTCCTCTGTGTCTGGCCGCTTTTGTACCAGAGTGGTCCGCACCGCCCGCGCCACCACGTCGCCGTGCTGATTGCGGCCCGTGTGCTCGAGGGTGACGATGCCTTCACCCGGCCGGCTCTTCGACTCGCGCTTGCCCGTGCACACGGTCTCGGCGTACAGGGTGTCGCCGTGGAAAACCGGCTTGGGAAACGACACCTCGGAAAAGCCAAGGTTGGCGACGATGGTGCCGAGCGTCAGCTGCGCCACCGACAGCCCCACCAGCGTGGAGAGGGTGAACATGGAGTTGACCAGTCGCTCACCCCGAAAGCCCGGCTGCTCGGCGGCCCACGCCGCGTCGAGGTGCAGCGACTGGGTATTCATGGTCAGCGTGGTGAACAGCACGTTGTCGGCCTCGGTGACGGTGCGGCCGGGCCGGTGCAGGTAGGTGGTGCCTACCTCGAACTCCTCAAACCACAAGCCCCGCTGGATAATCGACTTGTCGGTCACGAAAGGCCCAGCGATCGCGCGATGAGCATCAGTTGCACCTCGGTAGTCCCTTCGCCGATCTCGAGGATCTTGCTGTCGCGGTAATGGCGCGCCACCGGATATTCATTCATGAAGCCATAGCCGCCGTGGATCTGGGTGGCGTCGCGGGCGTTGTCCATCGCGGCCTCGGAGGAGACCATCTTCGCGATGGCGGCCTCCTTCTTGAAGGGCTTGCCCGCCAACATCTTCGCCGCGGCCTCGTAGTAGGCCGTGCGCGCCACGTGCGCGCGCGCCTCCATCCGCGCGATCTTGAAGCTGATCGCCTGATACGAGCCGATCGGCTGGCCGAACGACTGGCGTTCCTTGGCGTACTTGACGCTTTCGTCGACGCAGCCCTGCGCGACCCCGGTGGCCAGCGCGGCGATCGCGATGCGGCCCTCGTCCAGGATGGACAAAAAGTTGGCGTAGCCGGTCCCGCGGGCGCCCAGCAGGTTTTCCTCCGGGACGCGGGCGTCGGCGAAGGTCAGCGGGTGGGTGTCCGACGCGTTCCAGCCGACCTTGTTGTAGACCGGCTCGACGGTAAAACCCGGTGTGCCGCTGGGCACGATGATCGTCGAGATCTCCTTCTTGTCGCCCGCGAGGGTTCCGGTGACCGCCGTGACGGTGACCAGCGAGGTGATGTCGGTGCCGGAGTTGGTGATGAACTGCTTGGTGCCGTTGATCACCCACTCGCCGTCGTCGAGCCGGGCGGTGGTGCGGGTGGCGCCCGCGTCGGAGCCGGCGCCGGGCTCGGTGAGCCCGAAACCGGCCAGCGCCCGGCCGGCCGTCAGGTCCGGCAGCCATTTCTGCTTCTGTTCCTCGGTGCCGAACCGGTAGATCGGCATCGCGCCGAGGCCGACGCCGGCCTCCAGCGTGATGGCCACCGACTGGTCGACCTTGCCGAGCTCTTCGAGCGCCAGGGCCAGGGCGAAGTAGTCGCCGCCCATGCCGCCGTACTCCTCCGGGAAGGGCAGCCCGAACAGGCCCATCTCGGCCATCTTGGCGACGACCTCGTACGGGAAGCTGTGCTCCTCATCGTGTTTGGCCGACACCGGCGCGACGACGGTGCGCGCGAAGTCGGCCACCGTGTCGCGAAGGTCCTCATATTCCTTGGGCAACGTCCCCGCGGTAATGGATGTCGTCATGTCTCGTCCTTGCTTTCCTCACTCAGCCGGGCCAGCACCTGGTCCACCGTCACTTGATCGCCGACGGAGACCAGCACCTCCACCCGCCCCGAAACCGGTGCGGCCAGCGAATGTTCCATCTTCATCGCCTCGACGACGACGATCACGTCGCCCTCGGCGACCTCGTCGCCGGAACTGACCTGCACGGCGATCACGTTCCCGGGCATCGGGCTGACGACCTCGGCCGGCCGCTCGCCCACCGCGCGGTGAATCTTGTGCTCCTCGGCCTCGCGCAGGTGCCAGGTTCCCCGTTCGTCGGCGATCCACAGGTGCCGGTCGGCCTCGGCCCACCAGTATTCGCGGCGCCGCCCGTCCAGCGTCACACTCATCCGCGCGCCATCGAGTTCCGCACTGGCGGAATGGATCTCACCGTCCCCAACCTGAACGCGGGCGGCCTCGGGTGTCCCCCACACCGACACCGTCTCGCTGCGCAGCGGAGTGCGCATGTCGGTGCGCACGGGCGCGGCGCCGCCGCCGACCCGCCACCCCGTCGGCACCGCCCAGGGGTTGCCCCGGCCGCGGCGGGCCAGAGCCCACTGACGGTACAGGCCGCCGGCGGCGAGCACGTCGTCGGGCGCCGGGGCAGGCGCGAAGTCCGCGAGCCGCCCGTCCAGTAGCGCAGTGTCCAGGTCGCCGGCACGCACCCGATCGTCGGCCAGCAGGAAGCGCAGGAATTCGACGTTGGTCTGCACGCCGAGGATCACGGTTTGGCCCAGCGCCCGATCGAGTTTCGCGAGCGCCTCCTCGCGATCGTCGCCGTGGGCGATCACCTTGCTCAGCATCGGGTCGTAGTCGCTGCCGACCAGCGTCCCGGCCCGCAGTGACGAGTCCACCCGCACGCCGTCGCCCGACGGTTCGGACACCGCCAGCACCTCGCCGCCCGTCGGCAGGAACCCGCGCGCGGGGTCCTCGGCGTACACGCGGGCCTCGATCGCGTGCCCGCGCAGCTCGATGTCGTCCTGGGCGAAACCCAGCTTCTCGCCGGCGGCCACCCGTAGCTGCCACTCCACCAGGTCCAGGCCGGTGACCGCCTCGGTGACCGGATGCTCCACCTGAAGGCGGGTGTTCATCTCCATGAAGAAGAACTCGTCGGGACGATCCGCGGAGACGATGAACTCCACGGTCCCGGCGCCGACGTAATCCACGCTGCGGGCGGTGTTGCAGGCCGCGGCCCCGATCCGCGCCCGCGTCTCGGGGTCGAGCAGCGGCGAGGGCGCCTCCTCGATGACCTTCTGGTGGCGCCGCTGCAGGCTGCACTCGCGCTCGCCCAGATGGACCACGTTGCCGTGGGTGTCGGCGAGCACCTGCACCTCGATGTGCCTGGGCCGCAACACGAACCGCTCCAGGAACAGCGTGTCGTCGCCGAAGGATGAGGCCGCCTCCCGTCGCGCACCCACCAACGCCTCGCGCAGCCGCGCCGGGTCTTCCACCAGCCGCATGCCCTTGCCGCCGCCGCCGGCGGACGGCTTGATCAACACCGGATAGCCGACGTCGTCGGCCGCGGCGACGAGTTCGTCGTCGGTCAGCCCCGGCTTGGCCACACCGGGCACCACCGGCACGTCGAACGCGGCCACCGCGTTCTTCGCGGTGATCTTGTCGCCCATCACCTCGATCGCGCGTGGCGGCGGACCCAGGAACACCAAGCCGGCGCGTTCGCAGGCCGCGGCGAAATGCGCGTTCTCCGAGAGGAAGCCGTAGCCCGGGTGGATCGCCTGGGACCCGGTGCGCACCGCGGCGTCGACGACTTTCTCGATGTCCAGGTAGCTTTCGCGCGCGGCGGCCGGGCCCAGGCGCACGGCCGTGTCGGCCTCGATCACGTGTCGGGCCGTGGCGTCGGGGTCGCTGTAGACGGCGACCGACCGGATGCCCAGCCGCCGCAGCGTGCGGATCACGCGGACCGCGATCTCGCCGCGGTTGGCCACTAATACGGTGTCGAACATCTTCACATCCGGAATACGCCGTAGGAGACCGGTTCCAGCGGAGCGTGGGCGCACGCCGAAAGGGCAAGCCCAAGAATCGTTCTGGTGTCGGCCGGGTCGATGATGCCGTCGTCCCACAATCGCGCGGTCGAGTAGTACGGGTTGCCCTGGTCCTCGTACTGCGCCCGGATGGGCGCCTTGAACGCCTCCTCCTGGTCGGGCGACCACGGCTTGCCCGCCGCGCTGAGTTGCTCGCCGCGCACGGTCGCCAGCACCGAGGCGGCCTGCTCGCCGCCCATCACGGAGATGCGGGCGTTGGGCCACATCCACAGGAAGCGCGGCGAATACGCGCGCCCGCACATCGAGTAGTTGCCCGCCCCGTAGGAGCCGCCGATGACGACCGTGAGCTTGGGCACCCGGGCGCAGGCCACGGCGGTGACCATCTTGGCGCCGTGTTTGGCGATGCCGCCGGCCTCGTAGTCGCGGCCGACCATGAACCCGGCGATGTTCTGCAGGAACAGCAGCGGGATCCTGCGCTTGTCGCACAGCTCGATGAAATGCGCTCCCTTCAAGGCCGATTCGCTGAACAGCACGCCGTTGTTGGCGATGATGCCGACGGGATGGCCGTGGATGCGTGCGAACGCGGTCACCAGCGTCTTGCCGTAATTGGCCTTGAATTCGCTGAATTCGCCGCCGTCGACCAGGCGCACGATGACCTCGTGCACGTCGTAGGGCACGCGGGGATCCGGCGGCACGACGTCGTAGAGCTCGGACTGCGCGTGCTTGGGCTCGATGGACGGCAGCACCTCCCACTGCGCGGGATCGCGCGGACCGAAGGTGGCCGCGATGGAGCGCACGATCCGCAGCGCGTGCTCGTCGTCGTCGGCGAGGTGGTCGGTGACGCCGGAGACGCGCGAGTGCAGGTCGCCGCCGCCGAGATCCTCGGCCGAGACGATCTCACCGGTGGCGGCTTTGACCAGCGGCGGGCCGCCGAGAAAGATGGTGCCCTGCTCGCGGACGATGACGGCCTCGTCGCTCATCGCCGGCACGTAGGCGCCGCCCGCAGTGCACGATCCCAGCACGGCGGCCACCTGTGGAATTCCCTTGGCGCTCATGGTCGCCTGGTTGTAGAAGATCCGGCCGAAGTGCTCGCGGTCGGGAAAGACCTCGTCCTGGCGTGGTAGGAACGCGCCGCCGGAGTCGACGAGGTAGATGCACGGCAGCCGATTCTGCAGCGCGACTTCCTGTGCGCGCAGGTGCTTCTTGACCGTCATCGGGTAATAGGTGCCGCCCTTGACGGTCGCGTCGTTGGCGACGATCACGCATTCGCGCTCCGACACCCGGCCGATCCCGGTGATGATCCCGGCGCCCGGGGACTCGTCGTCGTACATGCCGCCGGCCGCCAGCGGGGCCAGCTCCAAAAACGGGCTGCCCGGATCGAGCAGGCGATCCACCCGCTCGCGGGGCAGCAGCTTGCCGCGGCTGACGTGGCGTTCGCGCGCCCGTTCGTTGCCACCCAGCGCCGCGGCGGCAAGCTTGGCGTTCAATTCGGCGACCAGCCGCCGATGCTCGTCGGCGAAGGACGGCGCGGTCGTGACGGCGGTGCTCATGTGTGTCTCCCGGTGGTCGCCAGCATAAGGGGCGGTTCGGTTTTGGCGATCACCTCGTCGGCCGAGACCTCGGGGGCGGTCTCGACGAGGTGCAGGCCGTCGCCGCGCACGTCGAGGACGGCGAGGTCGGTGATGATGCGGTCGACGCATCCCACGCCGGTCAGCGGAAGGGTGCACCGCTCAACGACTTTCGGGCTGCCGTCGCGGGCGGTGTGTTCCATCATCACGATCACCTTGCGGGCGCCGTGCACCAGGTCCATCGCGCCGCCCATGCCCTTGACCATCTTTCCGGGAATCATCCAGTTGGCCAGGTCGCCGGTCGCGGAGACCTGCATGGCGCCGAGCACCGCGACGTCGATGTGCCCGCCGCGGATGATCCCGAACGAGGTCGAGGAGCCGAAGAACGCCGCACCCGGCATCGTGGTGACGGTTTCCTTGCCCGCGTTGATCAGATCGGCGTCGACGTCCTCGGCCCGCGGATACGGCCCGACGCCGAGTATCCCGTTCTCCGAGTGGATGACGACGGTGACGCCGTCGGGGATGTGGTTGGGGATCAGCGTGGGCATGCCGATGCCGAGGTTGACGTATTGGCCGTCCTCGAACTCGGCGGCCACCCGCGCGGCCAATCCCTCCCTCGTCCAGCTCACCGCACCGTCACCTTCTCGATCGGCTTGGCGGGGTCGGGCACGTGCACGACCCGCTGCACGAAGACGCCCGGGGTGTGCACCGCGGCGGGGTCGATCTCCCCCGGCTCGACGAGATGCTCGACCTCGGCGATGGTGATCCTGCCCGCCGTCGCGCAGTCGGGATTGAAGTTGGCGGCGGACGCCCGGTAGACCAGGTTGCCGTGCCGGTCGCCCTGCCACGCGTGCACCAGCGCGAAGTCGGTGCGGATCGCGCGCTCGAGAACGTAGGTGACGCCGTCGAACTCGCGCGTCTCCTTGGGCGGTGACGTCGCCGCCACCCCGCCAGAAGCGTCGTAACGCCATGGCAATCCGCCGTCGGCGACCGGGGTGCCGACCCCCGCGGGCGTGTAGAAGGCCGGGATTCCCATGCCACCGGCGCGCAGCCGCTCGGCCAAGGTGCCCTGTGGGATCAACTCCACCTCGAGCTCGCCGGCGAGGAACTGGCGAGCGAATTCCTTGTTGTCGCCGACGTAGGAGGCCACCGCACGGCGAATACGCTTGTGGTGCAACAGCGCTTCCAGCCCGACACCGTAGCCGCCGCAGTTGTTCGACACCGTCTCCAGCTCGCGCACCCCGCTGTCGACCAGCGCCGCGATCAACGCCTCCGGGATGCCGCAGAACCCGAATCCCCCGACCGCCAGGGACGAGCCGTCGGTTATGTCGGCGACCGCTTCAGCGGCCGTCGCCACCACCTTGTCCATCGCCGCAGCAGCCTCCGATTTCAGTTAATCTTCATTAACTGGCGTGAGAATACCATCGCCCGCACGCCGCGTCCAGGGAGCCGGCGGGCGCTCAGCCCTGGTCACTCAGGTACTCGATCGCCTGCTCGCGCATCTCGGCCTTGCGCACCTTGCCCGTGACGGTCATCGGGAACTCGTCGACGATCCGGAGGTAGCGCGGGATCTTGAACCGCGCGATCCGCCCGGCGCAGAACTCGCGCAGGCCCTCGACGGTCAGCGCCGGCGCGCCGGCGCGCAGCATGACGACCGCCATGACTTCTTCGCCGTACCGGTCGTCGGGCACCCCGATGACCTGGGCGTCGACGATGTCGGGGTGGGTGTGCAGGAACTCCTCGATCTCGCGCGGGGAGATGTTCTCGCCGCCGCGGACGATGAGGTCCTTGATCCGGCCGGTGATCTGGACATAGCCGCAGTCGTCCATGACGGCCAGGTCCCCGGTGTGCATCCAGCCGTCCGCGTCGATGACCTCGGCGGTCCGCTCCGGTTCGTTCCAATACCCGGCCATCACCGAATAGCCGCGCGTGCAGAATTCGCCGGCCACCCCGCGCGGCACGGTCCGGTCGCCGGCCGGGTCCACCACCTTGACCTCCAGGTGCGGACCCACCCGGCCGACCGTCGCGACCCGCCGTTCCACCGAATCGTCGGCGCGCGTCTGGGTGGACACCGGCGACGTTTCCGTCATGCCGTAACAGATCGAGACGCCCGGCATGTGCATGCGCTCGATCACCTTGCGCATCACCTCGACCGGGCACGGCGAGCCGGCCATGATGCCGGTGCGCAGGCTGCCCAGGTCGTAGTCGTCGAAGTCCGACAGGGCCAGCTCGGCGATGAACATCGTCGGAACACCGTAGAGGCTGGTGCAGCGTTCGGCCTGCACCGCGCGCAGGGTGGCGGCGGGGTCGAACCCCGGCGCCGGAATCACCATGCAGGCGCCATGACTGGTGGCCGCCAGGTTGCCCATCACCATGCCGAAGCAATGGTAAAAGGGCACCGGGATGCAGATCCGATCTTCCGCGGTGTACTCGAGCAGCTCGCCAACCAGGTAGCCGTTGTTCAGGATGTTTCGGTGGCTCAGCGTCGCCGCTTTCGGGTATCCCGTTGTGCCGGAAGTGTATTGGATGTTAATCGGATCGCGGCAATCCAGGGCGGCCGCGATCCGGGCCAGCCCGGCCGAGTCGGTGTCGGTGGCGGCCAGCTCGTCCCACCGCTGGCTGTCCAGGAGCACGACGTCGCGCAGGTCCGGGCAGCGCGGCGCCACCTCGCGCAGCATGGCGGCGTAGTCCGTGGCCTTGAAATGCCGGGCGGCGATCACCATCGCGACCCCGGATTGCCTTAGCGCATAGTCCAATTCGCGTTCCCGGTAGGCCGGGTTGATGGTGACCAGGATCGCGCCGATCTCGGCGGTCGCGTACTGGACGAGCACCCACTCCCACCGGTTGGGCGCCCAGATCCCGACGCGGTCACCCGGGCGGATCCCGGCGCGCACCAACCCCGTTGCCAATCTGCGCACGGCGGCCAGCAATTCGGCGTAGGTCCAGCGTCGTCCCGCGGCCACGTCGACCAGTGCGTCGCGTTGCGCGTGCCTGCCTGCCGTGGCGGCGAAGTTGGCCCCGATCGTCGTTTCGAGCAGCGGCGGATCGCTGGGGCCCCGCTCGTACGAAAGGTGTGCCACGGCTCCTCCGGCTGGTTCAGCTACCAAAGGTAAACCCTTCTCGGACATCTGTAACCGGCCACGCCCGTGCTAAGTTAGTGACGATTAACCGACCGGACGGAGGCCTGTCGTGACTTCATCCGCGGCGGAGGGCCGGCCCGCCCAGCCTGACGCCCCAAATCGCCGGAGCCAGTTGAAATCCGACCGGCGCCTGCAACTGCTGTCGGCCGCCGAACGGCTGTTCGCCGAGCGCGGTTTCCTCGCGGTGCGGCTCGAAGACATCGGCGCCGCCGCCGGCGTCAGCGGTCCGGCGATCTATCGCCACTTCCCCAACAAGGAGTCGATGCTGGTCGAGTTGCTCGTGGGGATCAGCACCCGGCTGCTCGCCGGCGCCCGGAGCGCGCGAGCCCGCAACGCCACCGCGACCGCCGCGTTGGACGAGCTCATCGACTTCCACCTCGACTTCGTCCTGGGCGAACCCGACCTGATCCGGATCCAGGACCGCGACCTGGCGCACCTGCCCGGGGCCGCCGAAAAACAGGTCCGCAAGGCGCAGCGCCAATACGTCGAGGTCTGGGTGGGCGTGCTGCGCGAGCTCGATCCCAAGCTGGCCGAGGCCGACGCCCGGCTGATGGCGCACGCGGTGTTCGGCCTGCTGAACTCGACCCCGCACAGCATGAAGTCGCCGGACGATTCGCGCAGGCCCACTCGCGCGACGCGCTCACGCGCGGTCATGCGGGCGATGACGGTCGCCGCGCTGAGCGCCGGCAAATCCTGCCCGTGAGTCGCGCGTAGTCCGGAGACTCACCGCCGAATCGCCCGGCCCAGGTACCCTGCAAGCCATGAGGTGGACATGAACGATCCACGTCGACCCGAGCGGTTTAGTCCCCCTCAACCGGGGTCAGGACCGACCGGGCGGCAGGGTTACCCGTATCCGCCCGCCGACCCCGCGTATGCCGACCAGGCGGGGCCCTACGCGCCCACCTACGGCGGGTATGGCCCGCAATGGGCGTCCAGCCTGAACGACACCAAGCAGCTGCCCCCCTACTGGCAGCAGGAGGTGCCGCCGACGGGCGAGGCGCCGCCGGTTGGAGCGCCGCCCCCGCCGCCGGGAGGCCGGAAGCCGCCGCGCTGGCTGTGGATTGGCGCCAGTGTGGCGGTGCTTCTGGCCGTCGCGCTGGTGATCGCGCTGGTGTTGGTCAACGACGCGATCAGGACCCAGACCGTCGTGCCACCGCTGCCGGCCATGCCCGGGTCGACCGAGGAAACGCCGACGCCCACCCCTTCGACCCGGACGACCCCGCCGTCGCGCACCTTCCGGCCCCTGCCGCCGCCGACGGCGTCGGGCACGCCCCCGGAGACGACCGGCCCGGTGGAGATGCAAGACGTCGTCTATAACGTCACCGGCGAGGGCCGCGCGCTCAGCATCGTCTACATCGGCACCGGCGACATGTTGCAGACCGAGTTCAACGTCGCGCTGCCGTGGAGCAAAGAGGTCAGCCTGTCCAAGTCGGCCGCCCATCCGCCGAACGTCACGGTCGTCAACTTCGGCCACAACGTCACCTGCTCGCTGACCATCGGCGGGGTTCAGGTGAGCCAGCGCGAAGGGGCAGGCCTGACGGTGTGCGACGCGCGAGGCTAGGCCTGCGCGGGCTGTTCGGCGCGCGCCGGAACCCGAACCACCAGCATCGCCACCAGTCCGGCGGTCAGCACCAGGCAGATCCCGGCGATGCCCGCGCGCACGGTGCCGAATACGTCGACGAATACGGAGAACAGCCATGGCGCCACGAACGCGACGGCCCGTCCCGTCATCGTGTAGAGGCCGAACGCGACGCCTTCCCCGCCGTCCTTCGCCAGCTGCAGCAACAGTGCGCGCGACGACGCCAGGGAAGGCCCGACGAACACGGCCAACAGCAGCCCGCACGCCCAGAACGCGTGCGGACCGGACACCGCCATCATGGTGGCCGACACGGCGATGAGCGCGACCAGCGACCCGACGATGACGGGTTTGGATCCGATCCGGTGGTCGACGAACCCGCCGGTCATCGCGCCGATCGCGGCCACCACGCTGGCCGCCACGCCGAACACCAGCACATCGGCCTGGGACAGGCCGTACACGTTGACGCCGAGCACGGCGCCGAAGCCGAAGATGGCCGCCAGCCCGTCCCGGAACAGCGCGCTGGCCCCCAGGAAATAGACCAGGTTGCGGTCGCGGCGCCATTCCGTGCGCACCTCTGCCCACAGCTTGCGATAGCCGCCCAGCATGCTGGTCGGTCGCGACGTCTCGCCGGAGTCCGGCAGCCGGTGGGCGACGAACAGCAGCGGCAGCGCCAGCACGGCGAACCACGCCGCCGTCAGCAGCATCGCCGCCCGGACATAAAGCCCGTCGTGGACGGGCACGTGCAGGAGCCCGCGCACCGGGCCGGTGCCGGCGATGAAACCGAAATAGACGAGCAGCAGCAGGACCACGCTGCCGGTAAACCCGGAGGCCGCGCCGAGGCCGGAGATGCGCCCCGCCGTCTGCGGCGTCGAGACCTGACGCAGCATCGCGTTGTAGGGGACGCCGGCGAGATCCCCGCACGCGGCCGTGGCCGACAGCAGCACCAAGCCCGCCCAGAGGTAGCTGGGATCGTCGCGGATCAGGAACATCGAGCTGGTCGACGCGACCGCGAGACCGGTCAACACCGTCAACACCACCCGCCGACGGTGCGGGGCTTCCACCCACACCCCCACGACCGGCGCCAACACCGCGATGGTCAACCCCGCGACCGCGAGCGAGCGGCCGAGCCAACTCGCGGGCGACGTGCCACCGGACATTCCCGCCCCGACGCTGCCGGTCAGGTAGACCGAGAAGACGAAGGTTGCCACGATCGCGTTCATGCCGAGGGAGCCGCAGTCCCACAGCGCCCACGCCACCACTTGCGATGGCACGGGTGTGGCCGGACGCTGACTCATGCCCGGCACTCTATTGGGTGCGAGGCTGTCTACCATGGGCCGCATGCCGGTCCCAGCCCCCAGTCCCGACGCACGCGCCGTTGTCACCGGAGCGTCGCAAAACATCGGAGCGGCGCTGGCCACCGAGCTCGCCGCCCGCGGGCACAACCTGATCGTCACAGCGCGACGCGAGGATCTGCTCAACGAGCTGGCCGCGCGGCTGACCGACAAGTACGGCGTGGTGGTCGAAGTGCGCGCCGCCGACCTGGCCGACCCGACGGAACGGGCGAAGCTGTGCGACGAGCTCGCCGCCCGCCCCATCTCGATCCTGTGCGCCAACGCGGGCACCGCGACGTTCGGTCCGGTCGCCGCCCTTGACCCAGCGGGCGAGAAGGCACAGGTGCAGCTGAACGTTCTTGGGGTGCATGACCTTACGTTGGCGGTGCTACCGGGTATGGTCGAGCGCAAGGCCGGCGGCATCCTGATTTCCGGTTCGGCCGCGGGCAATTCGCCGATCCCCTACAACGCCACCTACGCGGCCACCAAGGCGTTCGCCAACACGTTCAGCGAATCGCTGCGCGGCGAATTGCGCGCCTCGGGTGTGCACGTCACGGTGTTGGCTCCGGGACCCGTACGCACCGACCTACCCGATCAGGCCGAACGGTCGCTGGTCGAAAAGCTGGTGCCCGATTTCCTGTGGATCTCGACCGAGCACACCGCCCAGATCTCCCTGGATGCGTTGGAGCGCAACAAGATGCGCGTCGTCCCGGGGTTGACGTCCAAGGCGATGTCGGTGGCGAGCGGGTATGGCCCTCGCGCCATCGTGGCGCCGATCGTGGGAAGTTTCTACAAGAAGCTCGGCGGCGGGTAGGGCTGGCTCCCAAATTCGTCATATCCCGCTCTGGCCCAAGGCGATCCGACCTGCCTCACATGCCGTTGGAACTCTTCGCCACTTCACCGTCGCAGCAGCTTCTGATCGACAATGTCATCATCGATGAGGTTTGGAGACGGCAAACTCATGATTGCCTAGACCGTGACGGGCCCGTCGCATAAGTTTCGGATAATTGCCATTGCTGAGAGCCGCATCAGGAACTACCCGAGAATTGGCGAATCATTTAATCGGCGTGGCGCCCGATCGGACGATGCGAAGTTTACGGGTACTTCTCTCGGATCGCACACATCGCAGTCGATGTATTCACACTGCCGACCGAAGCTGTGCTGCGCGACAGTGATCAACAATGTCGAGGCAAGCGGGCCGGGAATTTTGTTTCGTCGTGTAGCGCTATCGTGATGCCACCAACGATGTCGTCGACCGCACCACCGTCGGCTACCGTGGCCAAACTCTGGCCCATGAAGAAGTGGCCGGAGGCCGATGAGTTCTAGCCGATTTTTCTTGGTTTCACTTCAAGTGCCTGCAACTTTGCTTCGTCCACGCCGTAGCCGTTTCGCATGACACCATGCATTGCAGTCCTCAGCCTCGCTAGGAAATCGTTCGTCGCAACGGGGTTGGCCTGAGTCCAATGCGTCCACGGGTTATATGGTTTCGCCGTGGTGGAGATGATCTGCTGGAACTGTTCCCCTTTGTAGAACCTCTTGAACACCTCTCTGGGCTTCTTGGAACCAGTGTAAGCGCTTAATCGTTGTTTAAGATCGACGACATTGCCCGTCACGTTGAACTCATTGATCACCTCACGCGCTGCATTGGTGAAAACCACTCGCGTGAACTGTAGATCATTCATCCAAAAGGGATCATCGGCAGCAAGGTTGTAAAGGTGTTGAAAGATCAGCTGGTCCGGCGGCAGGTCGCCGGGCAGCAAGACCACGGTTTTCGAAGCTGCGGGGGGTTGATCTCCGTCAAGACAGATGATGCTGTTTTGTGAGAATTCCGGCACGTGATTCTTGATCAACTGAACATAATTGGAACACCCCATGGTAATCTGCGACAGCGGATTAGTGAACTTTTTGATCGGCTGCCTGTAAACGAGGGCCGCGAAGAAGTCGGCGGCTTCCTTGTCCTCGAAGTAAACACGTATGCGAGGCAGCGATACTCCAGATTCGAGCTTAATAGTCTTGGTGGTGATGTCGGCGCTGATTTGCCCCCACGACCAGTCTTGCATTACCTGAACGTCGCCGTATGTGTCACTAAGGTAAATCGTTTTGAATTTCCTCCTGAATTTTTGACTTTGCTCATAGGCGTGTTCGATGAGGACGGGAGAATGCGAAGTCATGATGATCTGGATGTCGAGGTCCACGCATGCGCGCGCGAAAACCTTCCACAGGTTGATCTGCGCCGACGGGAATAAACCGGCGTCAGCCTCGTCGATCAAGAGCAAGCCACCCTTATAGTCGGGATACTCTTCCTTCAACTTGCCAAATGACATCAACGCCAGTGCGATTTGCCCTGCATTGTCTTCGCCGGCCGAGACCGACTCCTGATCGTAATCAATACCATGCGCCACGGCAGAGCTAATTGTCCCGTCTGTTCCAGTAGCTTGCGCAGAATCTCTATTGAGGATCTCGTTGGTGAGCTTCAGAAAGTCCTGCACGTGCTGGTTGAGATAGGCGAAACTGCCGACATTATATTCTCGGGCCGCAATGGGGAACAATCGCTTCAAACTCAAAAAGATTACGGGATGCGTGAAGTTTCTGCTGGTATTTTTTTCCCAGATGCCGTGCTGTTATTCCTGACCACCGGGCGCGGCTTGTTCTGCCGCCGCATGAGTTCCAACCTGGCCGTAGCAGCCTCATCGGTGTAACCGTCATGCAATTCGATGTTGACTGTCATTGACCCTGGCACGTCGAAGGTCTCAGACATTCGGAAGTGTTCGCTGTACAGGGATTTGAACGCGCCCCCAGTGATTTGCTGGAATGAAAGCGAGGTATTCGAGACATAGTCCCTCTCGAAGCTAAAAATTTGCGCGGCGATGCCAAGAATCGAGGATTTGGATGTGCCGTTCTTGCCGCATACGACGGTAATGTGGTCTCCAAGTTCGACTTCGACGTCGTGGAGTGCTCGAAAACGCTCGATCAACAACTTCTTGAGTTGCGTCTTGGACATCAGCCACCCTCGAGCGGAGTCTGACACCAAAGGTTGCGGTTCACGTCGATGGGCACCTCCGTCGGCGACTGTGCAGCGGTCCTATGGCCGGCACTCGGCTTCACCCGTTGGAGTGAGGGAATGGCCGGCCGTGTCCGAGAGCATAGGCAGGTTTGACCCTCAGGTGCAGCTAACAGCACCGTTCGTTGCGGAGCGAAGTTTGACCAGATCCTGGCAAGGAGAGCGTCGCCTCGAAGTCGTGTCCGGTGGACGGCGGTCCGCGCTACATCTTCGAATGGCCGACGATCCTCCGAGCACGCTGACTACACTCGCTGCTCATGCACTGGATCTTTGCCTCTGCCCGACGGGAGCAGGGTGTCGGCTGAGGCAGCGCCGCAGGTCGCCGAGCTCGGACACGTCCGGCTGGTCGAACTATCGTGGGCCGACCTAGTCCTGGATGAAGAGAATCCACGCCTAGAAGAGGGCGGCGAGACCACGCGGGAATCCATCAACGCCCTGATCGAACTCGACGCGACAAAGCAGATCAACATTGCGCGTGACATCGCCGAGTCCGGAACCCTCAGTCCGTTCGAGCTTCCCGGGGTGATCCTCGAAAACGGCCTGTACATCGTGGTGGAGGGGAACCGCCGTGTAGCGGCGTTGAAGATGCTTAAATCCCCAGACCTCATCGACGACCAGCGGATCCGCCGGCGCGTCGAGGCGATCATTTCCGCAAATGGGGCCGGGCCTGATGACGTGGCCTGCTCACTGTTCGAGAACCGCGAATCGGCAAGGCGGTGGATCGAACTCCGGCATAGCGGGGAGAACGAGGGCCGCGGCCTCAGCCCCTGGACGACCGATATGGCAGAGCGGTTCAACCCCACGCCAGGATCGCAAACGGGCCTCGCAATGCAGCTTCGCGATCTTATGGCAAATGCGTACCCCGACGATGCCCAACTGCTCGGGCACCTCACGACAATCTTTCGCGGAGGATACAATACAGCCGGAGCTCGTGTGCGGCGTCGTGTGACTACCCTCGGACGCCTCGTTCAGCCCAAGCAGATGCAAGAGGCGTTCGGTTACAAGATCGAGCGCGCTAGTGGTGTCATCCGCGTGGTCGGGCCGGAGCAGGCGGTGCACGCGGCCTTCCGAAAAATCATCTTCGATGTGTCCGAGGGTATGACCGCTCGCGACATCAACAATCAGGACCTGGTCAGTAACTACATAGCCAGCATCGCGCACTTGAAAATGCCTGACGGCTCGGCCACTTCGCCCAATTCTCCTAACCCAGCGCCGCCAGCGGCTGGTCAACCAACACCAGGGGGAAGCACACTACCCGCGGCGGGCGGCGGGGGTTCACAGCCGACGCCACAGCCATCGCCTCCGCCCGCCCCGACGGCGCGTCGCCAACGACCGAGATCCGAACAACGCATCTTCCAGGGCTTGCGCCTCACGAAGTTCCAACTTCGCACTTCCGACACGCTTGTTCAGGCACAGCGGCTAGACATCGATGAAATGACCCTGGTCGCTGGCGTCATGGTGCGCGTCATCGTCGAACTCTGCGTTACCGAGGCAATCGATAAGCTCAGCCTGACGGTGGTCGGCCGCTCGACGTTACGGAACAAGTTGAAAGCTGTTCTACAGCATCTTGATCCGCAAATCGAACACTCACAGAACCGCGGGTCACGGCTTGCTGCAGCCTGGATGGATAGCCAGAAGGACAATGCCACCAACGGACTAGGCGTCGACATGATGAACGCGTACGTGCACAGCTTCACCCAGAGAGGAGGACCGGCCGACGTTCGGGCGCTGAGTCACCACTACCGGCCGCTCTTGGAGGACCTGGACGCGGCGCTGTGAACTTGGTGGCCACCGCGGCGGTAACGCGATATCATCAGCACGTGGATAGCGGTCGGATACGTTGCCTATCAATGTCATTGCCTTTATGAGGTACATCAGTCCGCTCCGGTATCCCGGTGGAAAAGCTCGCATCGCCCCGTTCGCCGCAGAACTATTGGCGTTGCAAAATCCACGCCCGCACCGCTACGCAGAACCGTTCGCCGGCGGGGCAGGAACTGCTCTAACGCTCCTTGTCGGTGAGCATGTCGATGCCATTCACATTAACGACCTCAACCCCGGGATAGCGGCGTTCTGGCGATGCGTGTTCAACCAAACCAAACGGCTGATCAAACGCGTCAAGGACACCGAAGTAAGTCTAGAGACTTGGTACCTCGCCCGTGAGATCTATGACCACCCAACGCGGCATTGTGACCTGGAATTGGGATTCGCGACGTTCTTTCTCAACCGGTGCAACCGATCTGGCATATTGAATGCTCGTCCCATCGGGGGCCTAGAACAGACGGGTATGTGGAAGATCGACGCTCGCTTCAATCGGGAGAATCTCTCCGAGAGAATCGCCTACATCGGGTCATACCGACGCCGTGTCGAACTGACCGAACTTGACGCCCGAGACTTCCTCACGAGATTGTCCCCGCATCGACGCGACGTGCTCGTGTACGTTGACCCGCCATACCTCGGCCAAGGTGACGATCTCTACCTCGACCGGCTCAGCGCGGGAGACCATCACGACCTCGCGACCAAGCTGCAGCACTCCAAGTTAAAGTGGTTCCTCACCTACGATGCTGACGACCGCGTGACGGACGAACTCTACGTCAACTTCAGATGTGCAGAGTTCGACATCAAACACACAGCCCAGGTGAACCACATGGGCACCGAATTCGTCGTCTTCGCAGACACCATCAGCGTGCCCGACGACTTGCAGGTCTTGGCCACCGCCAAAGGTCGATGGATTGTTGCTTAAAGCAACGGCTCGCAGTCTTGGCTATACGACGACGTCGTCGGGAGTGGCTTCCTCCCCGTCCTGGTCGATAAAACCTCAGTAACGTGACCACACGGTAGCTTGAGCGGAGATGGGACGAGGGCGCTCGCGCGCCATGTTTCGGATTCTTCAACAGCAATCACATTGGCTGGGTCCAGCCACACCACTACCTTCTTGCTGCAACGCACACACGAAGGCCTGCCGACGACGGTTGTGACCTCTGCCGGAAAACAAACACCTCTCCGTTGGTCATCGATAGCGCCCCTGCGGGCTCTTGTGGGCTACCTCAACGATAGGAGCCCCCACTGCGGGGAGTCGGCGGCTTCGATCCAATTCTGACCAGCGATCGCGGCGAAGTCGTCGAACGAACCCTCAGTAAACGCCTCGGCCCCTAACCGGAAGTACCCACGGGGCGGACCTGATCCGCGTTGCCGCAGCCTTCGATCGCCGCTCGGGCGCACAGGTTAGACGCCTCGCCCGAAGGCTTAATGTCACGAGAACCGCTGTTATCCATGTAGAAGCAACTTTCTGCTCTCGCGGTTGACGCTCCCCTGGCTTGAGGTCCAGACAAGTCTCTGTCCGGCGACGCAAAAGATGGCGCGGTCCGGGTTTTCGGCAATAAATGACCTGAAAAGATGCTTCATTTTGGAGAAGGAAACTTGCCGTAGGCGTTACTGTCGGCGCCCCCGGCCGGTGCCAAAGATGGCTTTCACCGCCTCGCGTATCGCCGTGTTGATGCCGCTTTTCACCGTCGGATTCTTCAGCACTTCCTCCCACATGGCCGGGCCCTTCGGTTCGAAGGGCGCCGGCATCGGCGGGATCCCGGCATCCGTTGGCACCGGCGGATAACCGGGCTCGGCGGGTCGCCCCGCCGGCGGTGCCGGGCGGGACGGCGGTGGTTCCGGCGCCGGTTGTTCGACCGTTTGCCCGTACTTCGCCTGCAGCGGACTGGCTTTCGCCGCGGCGGCGATCGCGTCGGTCCCGATCGACGCCATCAGCGAGCGGGGCACCCGCATGCGGGTCCACGCGACGGGCGTGGGTGCGCCCTTCTCGGATAGGACGGTGACGACGGCCTCGCCGATCCCGAGCGAGGTCAGCGCCGACTCCAGGTCGTACACATCGGTTTTCGGGTAGGTACGGACCGTCTTGGACAGCGCGGCCTGGTCGTCGGGGGTGAACGCCCGCAGCGCGTGCTGGACGCGCGCACCCAGCTGGGACAGCACGTCATTCGGTATGTCCGTGGGTAGCTGGGTGCAGAAGAAAACCCCGACGCCCTTGGAGCGGATGAGCTTGACGGTTTGTTCGACCTGCTCGAGGAAGGCCTTCGACGCATCGGCGAACAACAGGTGCGCCTCGTCGAAGAAGAAGACCAGCTTGGGCCTGTCGACGTCGCCGATCTCGGGGAGTTTGGCGTACAGGTCGGCGAGCAACCACATGAGGAAAGTCGAAAAGATGACGGGACGCACGGACTGACCGGTGAACTCCAGCAGCGAGATGATCCCCTGGCCCTGCCCGTCGGCGCGCAGCAGATCGTTCGGGTCGAGCTTGGGCTCACCGAAGAACGTGTCGCCGCCCTGGCCGGCGAGGTTCAGCAGCGCCCGCAGGATGGTACCCGCGGTCGCCGGATTGACCGCCCCCAGATCTTTCAGGTCGGACTTGCCCTCGTCGCTGGTCAAGTGGCTGATGACGCTGCGCAGGTCGTTCAAAGTGGTCAGCGGACGTCCAGCCTGCTGTGCCCAATGGAAGATCAAACCCAGCGTCGACTCTTGGGTAGCGTTGAGCCCCAACACCTTTGACAGCAGAACCGGACCGAAGCTGTCGACGGTCGCCCGTATCGGTACGCCAATTCCCTTGGTGCCCAACGACAGGAACTCGATCGGGAAGGCCGCGCCCGCCCAGTCGTCACCGGTGTCTTTGGCGCGCGCGGTTGTCTTGTCGTTGGCCTCCCCCGGTTTGGACAGCCCGGACAGGTCGCCCTTCACATCGGCCATCAGTACGGGTACGCCCGCCGCGCTGAGCTGTTCGGCAATCAGTTGCAGCGTCTTGGTCTTGCCGGTTCCCGTCGCCCCGGCCACCAGCCCGTGGCGGTTGACTGTGGCCAGCGGGATGCGGATCTGTGCCGTCGGGTCCGCCGCGCCGTCGACGACGACCGTGCCCAATTCCAGCGCCTGACCCGTGACGGCATAGCCGTTCGCGATCCGCTGCGCGGGTGTCGACGCTGATTCGGTGGTCATCGTGCTCGCCCCTCTTCCCCAGTCGCACCGCTCACCCTACTTCCCCAGGGCTGGCGGGGGCAGGGCTCGCGCGAGGCCGACGCACGCATACGCTGAGCGCTGTGCGCGACGAATTGGTGTGGATCGACTGCGAGATGACCGGGCTCGATCTGAGCTCGGACAAGTTGATCGAGATCGCGGTGCTGGTCACCGACGCCGAGTTGAACGTCCTGGGCGACGGCGTCGACGTGGTGATCCACGCCGACGACGCCGCGCTGTCGTCGATGATCGAGGTGGTCACCGAAATGCATTCGCGCTCGGGGCTGATCGACGAGGTCAAGGCGTCCACCGTCGACCTGGCGACCGCCGAGGCGATGGTGTTGGACTACATCACCACGCACGTCAAGCAACCCAAGACAGCGCCGCTGGCGGGCAACTCGATCGCCACGGACCGTTCGTTCATCGCCCGCGACATGCCAAAGCTGGACTCCTACCTGCACTACCGGATGATCGACGTCAGCTCGATCAAGGAGCTGTGCCGGCGGTGGTACCCGCGCATCTACTACGGCCAGCCCGCCAAGGGGCTCACGCACCGGGCGCTGGCCGACATCCACGAGTCCATCCGCGAGCTGCAGTACTACCGGCGGACCGCATTCGTGCCCCCGCCGGGGCCGTCTACCAGCGAAATCGAGACGGTAGTCGCCGATCTTCAAGGCGGAGAGAACCCAACTCGAACAATCGATTCGGAGACCGAGCCACCGAGCGGCTAGTATCGATGGTCGCCGCTCGTTGGCCCAGGTATGGGTGCCGGCTCGCGGCCATGGTGGCTGTAGTTCAGTTGGTAGAGCACCAGGTTGTGATCCTGGATGTCGCGGGTTCGAGCCCCGTCAGCCACCCCGAGAAGCCGAAGGGCGTTTTCGCCCTTCGGCCTTTTTGTCTCAAGGGATTGCGAGGCGCGTTTATCCCGGCGCCAGCGGCCGTTTCAGCGTGCAGACGATGCTCCACTCGAAATAGTGGTCCCCGCCCTTGTCATAGTCGCTGAAGTGGCGGGCGACCTGAACCCGTTGCACCGATGAGCCCACGATCTCCCAGCCCTGCTCGCCGTAGGCCTTCGACTGGCGGGCGGCCTCTTCGATCACGGCGTCCAGAGACTCGTTCGTGTAATGGACGAAGGTGGTCTCCCAGCGCTGGGGATACCAATTGCCGTCCGACGCCAGCCACCAACCGGGCCCGGGGGAAGGGGTGCTCATGGCCCGGCACCCTACAACGTTCAGGTCGCGGACGAATGAATGAAACGTGAAAGACGCATTGCCGAGCCGCCGAAAGTGGGCGCCGGGCTAGGTGTTGGCGTTGCCGGCCTGCCACACCGGCCAGGGGACGTTCCAGTCGCCCAACCCCTCGGTGCCCGGCAGAGTCGACCCCACGGTGTGGACCACCTCGACGATGTCGCCGCTCTTGCTGTGGTCGTAAAACCACTCGGCGTTGCTCGGGCTGACGTTCAGACACCCGTGGCTGGTGTTCGTGTGGCCCTGGGCGCCGACCGACCACGGCGCGGAATGCACGAAGACGCCGCTATACGAAATCTGGGTGGCCCAGTCGACATCGGTGCGATATCCGTTGGGCGAGTTGACCGGCACCCCGTAGGTCGAGGAGTCCATGATGATGTGCTTGTACCGGCCACCGACGATGTAGAAGCCGTTCGCCGTGGGGGTGCTGTCCTTGCCCATCGAAGTCGGCATCGTCTTGACGACTTCGCCGTTGACGCGAACGGTCACCATCTTGGTGCTGTCGTCCGCCGTCGAGATGACCTCGTCGCCGATGGTGAAGTGCGTCTTGACGTTGTCCTCGCCGAACATCCCGTCACCCAGATCGACGCCGTAGGTGTTGACCGCCACGTCGATCGCTGTGCCCGACTTCCAGAAATGCTCTGGGCGCCAACGGACCTCGCGGTTGTTCAGCCAGTAGAACGCACCCTCGACGGGAGGGTTGGTGGTGATGACGATCGCCTTCTGCGCCGCGGCGCGGTTGGCGATGTTCTCGTCGAAGCGGATCGCCACCGGCTCACCGATGCCGACCACCTCCCCGTCGCCGGGCGCGACGTAGGGCATCGTCAGGTGGGCCGGCGAACTCGTCTGGAAAGTCATCTGCCGGGTCGCGGCCCCACCGAGCCCGAGCGCCTTCACGTTCAGCGTGTAGCGCCGGTTGTAGCCCAGCTGGTCGGTCGTCGACCAACGCAGCCCGTCCGGGCTCAGTTGACCATTGATCGTCCTGCCGTTCTCGTTGACCATCGTGACCGACCCGATGACACCATCGGCAACGCTCACCGTCACCGGCGCGTCCACGGTGACGCCGACGGCGCCGTCGGTCACCGAGGTGGTGAGCTTGGGGACCAGCAGGTCGGCGAACGGTGTGCCCTTGTCGAAGATGACCTTCGCCGGCGCGGCGGTGGGGCTGCTGCTGCAGGCAGCGGCGACGACAGCAAACACGATCATGGCGACAGCCAGCCACGACCGACGTCTGCGCAAAGGCGTCATCGAGCGACCTTCCAATTCGATCGGCATATTCGGTCACCGCTGACCAGAAACAGTGGATGCATTGTAATGGGTTTTTTACCGCCCACAATGCGTCTTCCGAACGATTCGCCGTCCGGTGTTTACGCCGATCGGCCTACCGGGTCGTGGTGGCGCGCCTCGACCCCGTCACGGGTCGCGACGGCCTCCACGCGCGCGAGTTTGACGATGGCCGCCGTCGCCACCAGCCCGGCCGCCGCCAGCGCTGTCACACCGGCGCGACCGGCGTTCAGCGCCTCCCCGAGGACGACGACGCCCAGCACCGCCGCCACGACCGGCTGCGACATCTGCAGCGTAGGCATCGACGCGGTCAACGGCCCGGCCCGGAACGCCGCCTGACTCCAGACCACGCCCCCCGCGGCGGCCAGGAGGCAGGCATACAGCTCGGGGCTGCGGGCCACCGCCGTGCCGCCATCACCGAACCGGGCGACGACCTCCTTGGTCAGCACCCCGAAGACGCCCCACAGCGACCCCGACACGAAGGCGAACAGCGCGGCCGCCCGTGCGCCGCCCCACGCCTGGCCTGCCGCGACGCACGCCACCAGCAGCGGCGCAAGCACGACAGCCACCGCCGCCCAGGTTCCCAGCGAGGCGCTGGAGCGACCGGCCTGCGGATTGCCGACGACCACGATCACGACCACCGCGGCGGTCAGCAAGCCGCCCCAGATCCACTCCGCGCCCGTCACCCGGCGGTGCCACAACCGGGCATTGATGGGCAGCGCGAACAGCAGCGAAAGCGTGAGCAGCGCCTGCACCATCAGCACCGACCCCTTGCCCAGCGCGGCCGCCTGCAGCGCGATGCTCGCCACCAGCAACAACGCGCCCAGCCACCACCGCCGGTTGCGCAGCAGGGCGGCGAACATCTCGATGTGGCCGATCGACCTGTCATCGAGGCAGTGCGCCGCTCGTTGCTGCAGCACGTCACCGATGGCGATGCAGAGCGCGGAGCTCAACGCCAGGACCGCGGCGCTAACCATGCTCCGTCACGGCCGCCGCCGGCAACCTCCTGACCAGGGGCTGCCGTCGCGTGGCGGCGACGGCCAGCAGCGTGATTTCTTGCAACATTGGGTATCGCTATACCCATATGACCCCTGCTGACCCACTCCAGCGGTGGGTCGCTGGCGTCAATTGACGTTTGACGGTCCGACACCCGGGTATCGGACGAGATGCGGGCCGGCGGTACTCGATTCGGCGTGTAGAGCGCCGATTTGGCTGGGCTAGAAGCGGATTGGATCAGCGATGAATACGACTGACGACGCCATCATAATCAGGCATCCGACCGAAAATGACTGGCAGGCGGTCTATGAGAATCAGGCTCGCACTTTCGGGGATCCGGTGGACCCGCGCGCGGTGGAAGCCTGGAAACGCCGCGTCGAACTCGAGGACATCCTGGTCGCCGAGGATGTCTCCGATCCGGAGCATCCCAGCCTGGTCGGTACATCCATCATTTACCGCGCCCGGCTGACCGTGCCGGGTGGCGGCAGCCTGCGAGCCGCGTGGCTGACCATGATCGCGGTCGCCTCAACGCATCAGGGCACCGGGATATGGGCCCAGCTCAGCGCCCAGGGGCTGGGCAAGCTGCTGGAACGCGGTTACCCGATCGTCTGCGGCGTTCCCACCCAGACCGCGATGTACGACGGTTTCGGCGCCGGTGTGGCGAGCTACGCCCACTGTTACTCCATCGACCGCCGCTTCGCGAAGCTGCGCGACGCGCCGAGCGGCAACCGGGCGCGAGAGGTCAACGCCGACGAGGCGAGGCGCCTCCTGCCCGAAATCTACGAACGATGGTGCGCGGTAACCAACGGCGCGGTGGAGCGCGACGACGCATGGTGGGCCGACTTTTTGGAGGACAGGCCCACCCAGCGGGGCAACGGATCCGCGCTGAACTTCACCGTCCATCCGGACGGCTTCCTGGCGTACCGGGTCGTCGGGGCGGGCAAACACGCGTTTCGGCCGCCATTCGGCTCCGTGCTCGTTGAGGACTTCTGCCCCATCACCGACGAAGCCCACACCGAGTTGCTGCAGACCCTGCTGGCTTTGGAGATGTTCGACAACATCGAGATCGACGTGCCGGTCGACGATCCGCTGCCGCTCAAGCTGCGTGACCAGCGCACCGCGCAAACCACCGGGATAACCGATTTCCTGTGGGTGCGCATCAATGACGTGCCCGAGGTGCTCGGCGCACGGGTGTATGCGGCCGACATCGACGTGGTGCTCGACGTCACAGACCCGCTCAACCTCGCCGGCGGACGGTTCCTGCTTCAGACGCGCGACGGCACCGGCAAGTGCACGCCGCACGACGGGCCCGCGGACGTCGAAATCGGCCTGGCCGAACTGGCGACGCTCTACATGGGTGCACACCGCGCGTCCCGACTGCGACGGGCCGACCGCGTCACCGAACTGCGTCCGGGCGCGCTACGCGACCTGGACGCCGCGTTCGCGACCGAGCGCGCCCCCTACTGCGGCACGCTTTTTTGACAGGCCTTGTCCTACAAGCCCTTTCCCTCGCCGGCCGGGCAGGAGCGCGTCCGCCCGGCGCACGACAGGTATCCTGGAAGACATCGGGATTTCGCTTCGCGGCAGGACGCCTGTTATTGTCGCGTACGCGGTCTCGGCCGTACACGGCGCCGTTAGCTCAGTTGGTAGAGCAGCTGACTCTTAATCAGCGGGTCCGGGGTTCGAAACCCTGACGGCGCACTTCAGAGCGTTTTACGGGCGCACCTCAACGGCGCGCCGCAATCTGTGATCGGCGGGCGTCCTGTGCCGCGTACTAGGTCTGCGGACCCGGCGCGACCGCGTGCCGCGGCTGGTACAGCAGCGCACGAACCAGCGGGCGCGGCCCGACGGACCGGAGCATCTCGCTGGCCGGGCGGACCCGTACCCGCTTCGGCCACCAGAACCACCGTCCCATCACCGTCATGATCGACGGCGTGATGAGCGATCGCACGACGAAGGTGTCGAACATCAGGCCGAGCCCGATCGTCGTGCCGAACTGGCCGATCGCCCGGAGATCGCTGGTGATCATCGTGGCCATGGTGACCGCGAACACCAGACCGGCGGCGGTCACCACCGGGCCGGTGAGACCCATGCCGCGGATGAGACCCGTTTTCAGGCCCGCTCCGATCTCTTCCTCGATTCGCGACACCAGCATCAGGTTGTAGTCCGACCCCACCGCCAAGAGCACGATCAACGCGAATTCGGTTGCCACCCAGTGCAACTCGAAATTAAGGAGGTGCTGCCAGATGAGTGTCGACAATCCGAAGGCGGCCCCCAGCGACAACACGATCGTGCCGACGATCACGCCCGCAGCGACCAAAGCACGGGTGACGATCACCATGATGATGAAGATCAGCACAATTGAGGCCACCCCGGCGATCATCAGGTCGAACTTGGCGCCGTGGGCGATGTCGTTGAACGTCGCCGCGGTACCGCCGAGGTAGATGTCGGCGTTCTGCAGCGAGGTGAGTTTGATCGCCTCCTTGGCCGCCTGGCGCTCCTGCTCGACCGACGCGATTCCCTTCGTCGTCGCCGGATCCACGGCGTGGGTGATGATGAAGCGAGCAGCTTTGCCGTCGGGCGACACCATCAGGCTCAACCCCAGCTGGAAGTCCGGGTTCTTGAAAATCTCGGGCGGCAGGTAGAACAGGCTCTCGATCTGAGAGTCGTTGAAGGACTTGCCCATTACGGCGTTCGTGTCGGTCAGCCGATCGAATTGATCGACGAGGTTATCGAACGTGCTGTAGATGGTCAGGGTGGTATCCCTGATCGCCTTCGAGGTAGCGATATTCTCCGGAATAATCGCCAGCAGCTCGCGCGTGGCCTTTGCCGTGTCGGAGAGATCGCTGGTGAGGGCGTGGAACTTCTCGGCCAGCTGATCGAATCCGTCCAACGCGTCGAAGAGCGATCGTAGCGACCAGCAGATCGGGATGTCGTAGCAGTGCTTCTCCCAGTAGAAGTAACTGCGAATCGGTCTCCAGAAGTCGTCGAAATCTGCGATGTGGTCCCGGATCTCGTCCGTGATCGCGGCTGTCTCCCCCGTGGTTTTCGAGCTGTCCTCCGCGGCGTCCGCGAGCTTCTGGGTCACCGCGTACTGGCGCTCCAACAGGGCGATCTGAGTGTCGAGGAAACCGGTGATCTTTTTGATGTCGGCGACGCGGTCTTTGAGGTAGTTCAAGTTGCTGCGGATCGGCGCGGTTTGCACGCTGAGCTGGAACGGGACGGACCCATCCTGGATCGGCGGGCCCAGGGGTCTGGTGATGCTCTGCACCCGTTCGATGCCGGGCACCCGGAAGATGGCCCCGGCAATCTTGTCCAGGACCAGCATGTCGGTGGGATTGCGCAGATCGTGGTCCGATTCGATCATCAGCAGGTCCGGATTCAGGCGGGCCTGGGTGAAGTGACGGTCGGCCGCGTCGTATGCCTGAACCGAGGACGCACTCTTGGGTAGGTAGTACAGGTCGTTGTAGCGCGGGTTGAAGCCCATCAACCCGATGGCGCCGACGATCGCCAGGATGACGGAGGTCGCGAGGATGGGCGCCGGCCACCGCACGATGGCCGTCGCCAGGCGGCGCCACCGGGTGTAGTTGAACTTGCGCTTCGGGTCGAAAAGGCCGAAGCCGCTTGCGAACGCGATCAGCGCCGGCGTCAGGGTCACCCCGGCGGCCACAACTATCAGCAGGCCGATTGCGCACGGGTATGCCAGCGAATTGAAGTAGGGCAGCCGAGTGAAATGCAAACAGGCCAGCGCTCCGACGATCGTCAAACCCGAACCCAGTACCACCTTGGTGACCCCGGCGAAGGTGTCGTAGTAGGCGGCTTCGCGGTCCAGGCCTCGTTCCCGGCCTTCCTGGTAACGGCCCACCATGAAGATCGCGTAGTCGGTGCCGGCCGCGATGGCCAGCGCCGTCAGTAAGTTGACGGCAAACGTCGAAAGCCCCATAACGCCGGTGTCGCCCAGCAGCGCCACCACCCCTCGGCCGGTGGCCAGTCCGACGAACAGAATCACCATCGTCAACAGCACAGTGCCGATGGACCGATAGACGAACATCAGCATGATCGCGATGATGATGACGGTGATGATCGTCATCTTGAACAGGCTTGCGTTACCCACGACGATCGTGTCGTCGGTCAGGGCTCCCTGACCCGCGACGTAGGCCTTCACCCCCGAAGGCGGTGTCGAGTCCGCGACGATCTTGCGAACCGCGTCAACCGACTTGTCGCCGACAGCGCCGCCCTGGTCACCGCGCAGGTTCACCTGGACGTAGGCGGACTTGTGGTCGTAGCTCTCGACACCCGAGGCCGTGAATCGCTGTCCCCAGAAGTCGAGCGCATGCTCGACGTGCTTGGTGTCCTGCTTCAGCTTCTTGACCAGATCGTCGTAATAGCGGTGGGCGTCCTGGCCGAGCGGCTGGTCACCGACGAGGGTCACCAGGACGAGGTTGTCCGAGTCGTACTCCTTGAATTTCTCCCCGATGTGCTTCATCCCGGTCACCGACGGCGCGTCGGACGGCGAGAGCGGCACGGAGACGTCCTCGGCAACTTTCTCCAACTGCGGGACGAAGACGTTGACGCCCACCGCGATCAACAGCCAGATCACCACGATCGGCAACGCCAGGACGCGGATGGCGCGGGCCAGACGCGGCTTGTGCTCGACCTCGGCACGTCGCGCGACGGGTATCTCGTCCGTGTCGCTCGTGTTATCGGTCACGCGGACTTGTCCAAGCAGGAAACCTGCGCATCACGCGCGTTGACCTGTTGCTGATCGACCAATTTGCCATCGACAGTGATCCGGCAGCCGATAGAGGGGCTGTCGCCCTGGGCGACGACGTAGGCGAAGATGCCGGGCATTTCCGCAACGATCGTCTGCGACCACGGCAACGTGGTGAAGTTGGCCTTCTGCGGTTGCGCGTCGGCATCCATCCAGTTGACGATGCCGGTTGTCCCGGGTGGTCCCAGGATTTCGTAGATGGCGGTCTTGGCCGCATACGGCGGGGTCGCGTCGCGCGGGTCGGGCTTGGGTAGGCCGGGTCCCGGAAAGACGCCGCTGAGGCGCTGCACCGCAACGCCGCCGATGACCACTGCCACCACGACGACCAGCGCAACCCATGCCCGCTTCAGAAGCCTCAACACCGTCCCCCCGATCAGGAATGCGCGACGGGCTCGTCATTTAGGCACGTCGTCGCCCGCGCCACCGCTAGCCAACGCCATGACTGTCGAGTTAATTCCTGCGTGGTGCGCGGCTCCTCGGGGACCGCGCGGCGGCCGCACCGCTCGTCGATCAGTTCGCTGGGCGACGACGCAACGGGACGGTGGGTTACTCGCGCGCGGACAGCACTAAGCGACTCTCAACAGAGAGATACGCACGACCGAATGGAAGCGTCTTCACAACAAGGGATTTCGTTCTGAGGCGCTGATACCGCCGTCGTGTCGACCTGCTGCGATAGCGTGGATCGAAGGCGGCTGAATTGTTTCGGAAAATAGTTGATTCGCTGGCGCAACCCTTTGCAGACCTTGCTTGTTGTCACGGTTTGAAACCAGCACAGATTCAGGGCGATGGCGCGTACGCTGACCAACATGGCTACCAAGGTCAAGGTCAAGACCTGCGTACATTGCGGCCATACGTTCGATCCGACCGACCGACGGCGTGACTTGTCCGATCCGGACTGGCTCCCGGATGCGTCAGCCTATTGTTCGCATGAATGCAGTGACCGGTTCCATTGCGATATGGCACATTGTTGCTCGACCCACGTGAAAGCGAAGGCGAGTCGCAAAGCCGCCAAGGCCGCACGTTAATCCGCGCTTCCATCGGATCAACCGACTCGTCGATGCGGCGACGGGCGAGTTCAGCGGTCCCTGACCCTGCGCACCACGACGATCACCACGACCGACGAGATCCCCACCAGCGACGCGATCACCACGGGCTTCTTCACGAATTCGACCGCCCGGGCCTTGAGATCATCGGCGAGGCGGCGAGGGTTGGCGCGCTCGGCGAGCGAATCGACGGTGGCCGCCAGCTGATCGCGGGCGACGTCGATGTCCCGCTTGATGGCCTCGGGGTCCCGGTCCGCCACGTGTCTGTCCTCCAAGTCCGCCTATGCACCTGAGGCACTACCCTAGATCAGCCGGCCATAACCCCGACGCGGCGGTGAACAGAAAGGACCCACGTTGACCGAGACCACGCGGCTCGCGCCCGGCGACAAGGCGCCCGCATTCAGCCTCCCGGATGCCGACGGCAGCAAGGTGTCACTGGCGGACTACAAGGGGCGCCGCGTCGTCGTGTACTTCTACCCGGCCGCGTCCACACCGGGATGCACCAAGCAGGCCTGCGATTTTCGTGACAACCTGCGCGATCTCAACGAGGCCGGCGTCGACGTGCTGGGTATCTCCCCCGACAAGCCGGAGAAGCTGGCGAAGTTCCGCGACGCCGAGAAGCTGACGTTCCCGCTGCTGTCCGACCCCGACCGCAAGGTGCTGACGGCCTGGGGCGCCTACGGCGAGAAGCAGATGTACGGCAAGACGGTCACGGGCGTGATCCGCTCGACCTTCCTGGTCGACGAGAAGGGCAAGATCGAGGTCGCGCAGTACAACGTCAAGGCCACCGGCCACGTCGCGAAACTTCGCCGCGACTTGTCGATCTAGCGGCGATACAAGAATCCCGCAAGGGGCTCGCGGCACACTGACGGCACGGTTCTAGGAAAGGACCCGCCATGAACACTGACGACGACCCCGAGCGCTACATCCGCGACCTGGAGCGCGGCGTCAGCCAAACGCCGGGGACGCCGCAGCCGTTCGGCACACCGTCCGACGCAAGTGGTGCGCCCGGGGAGATCTCGCGGCGGCGGTTGCCACGCGTGGCCAACTTAGCGATTAACCCGCGACGAAGAACGGTATTGATTCTTGCCGTCGCGGCCACGCTCGCGCTCGCCGCTTTCTTGGCGAATCACTACGGCAAGACCACCGTGCAGGGACACCTCATCATGATCAACGGGGGCGCGAAAGACACCATCGACTGCAACAACGGAAACCTCGAACTCGACGGCGACAACAACACATACACCGTCACCGGCCACTGTCTGCGGCTCGACATCCGGGGTAGCGCAAACAAAGTCACCGTCGACAGCGCCGACACCATCGGCGTCATCGGCGACGACAACGCGGTGATCTACCACTCGGGCGCGCCGACAATCAACAAGACGGGAAACAACAACATCGTCTCGGAGCGGCTGAGCAACCGTTGAGGGGCTAACCCAGGTTGGCCAGCAGCAGCGCCTCGGCGATCGCCGCGCGCTCCAAAACCCCCAGGTGCAGGCTCTCGTTGACGCTGTGCGCCTGGGTAGCCGGGTCTTCGACCCCGGTGACGAGGATCTTCGCCTGCGGGAACGCGGCGGCGAACTCGGCGATGAACGGGATCGAGCCGCCCATGCCCATGTCGATCGGCTCGGTGCCCCAGGCCTGCCGAAAGGCCGCTCGTGCGGCGTCGTACACCGGGCCGCTGGCGTCGATGGCGTAGGGCTCGCCCTTGTCGCCGCGCGTGACGCTGACCCGCGCCCCCCACGGGGCGTGCCGCTGCAGATGAGAGGTCAACGCGTCCAGGTGCGCCTCGGCGTCGCCGCCGGGCGCTATCCGCATGCTGACCTTGGCCCGGGCCCGGGGGATGAGCGTATTCGATGCTGCCGCAACGGGTGTCGTGTCGATGCCGATCACCGTGATCGCCGGCTTGGCCCACAGCCGCTGGGGCACCGAACCCGAACCGATCTCGGACACGCCCTCGAGCACGCCGGAATCGGCGCGGACCCGCTCGGGCGGATAGTCGGGGTAATTCAGTGAGCGGATGTCGGTTTCGTGCAGGCCGGGCACGGCGACGTTGCCGTCGTCGTCGTGCAAACTGGCCAGCAGCCGCACCAGGGCGCTCAGCGCGTCGGGAACCACGCCGCCCCACAGGCCCGAGTGCAGGCCGTGGTCGAGCGTGGCGATCTCGACCACGCAGTCGACCAGCCCGCGCAGCGAGACCGTGAGCGCCGGGGTGTCGGTGCTCCAGTTGTCCGAGTCCGCGATGACGATCACGTCGGCGGCCAGCGCGTCGCGGTGGGCGGCGAGCAATCGGCCCAGGGACGGCGAGCCGGATTCCTCCTCCCCCTCGACGAAGACCGTCACGCCGACCGGCGGGCGGCCCCCATGCGCCCGAAAGGCCGCCAAATGCGTTGCGATACCGGCCTTGTCGTCGGCGCTGCCGCGCCCGTACAGCCGCCCGTCGCGTTCGGTGGGCTCAAAGGGCGGGGACACCCATTGGCTGTGGTCGCCTTCGGGCTGCACGTCGTGGTGGGCGTACAGCAACACGGTGGGCGCTCCGGGCGGCGCCGGATGCCGCGCGATGACGGCCGGTGCCCCATCCTCGCTGACGATCCGCACGTCGCCAAAACCGGCCTGCGACAACAGGTCCGCCACCGCCCGCGCGCTGCGGTGCACCTCGTCGCGCCGGGCGGGGTCGGCCCACACCGATTCGATGCGCACCAGGTCGTCGAGATCGCGGCGCACCGACGGCAACACGGCGCGGACGCGCTCCTCCATCTCGCGAGCACACAGAAAAGCCCCTTCCTCACGGCGTGTCGCGGCGCTTTTGTGTCTGCTCGCGCTCAAGGAGTCTCCAGGATGGCGACCGCGGCCGCGGTGTCCCCCTCGTGCGTCAGCGACACATGGATCGTCACGTCGGCCAGGTGCTTGGCGATGTCCCCGGTCAACCGGACCCGGGGCCGGCCCCACATGTCGGTGACCACCTCGATGTCGCGGTGGATGTCCTCTGGCAACACGGGCCGCTGCGCGAACCGCGACACCGACCAGGCCTTGATCACCGCCTCCTTCGCCGCCCAGCGGGCCGCCAGGTGACGCGCCGCCGACGAACTCTTGTCCGAGGCATCGCGCCGCTCACCCGGGGTGAACGTTTCGGAGAATGCCGTTCCCGGTTGGTCGACTTGCTCGGCGAAATCAGGGATGGAGACGAGATCGATCCCCACACCGACAATGCCCATGGCTGGCCAGGTTAACCGATCGACGACGTCACCCGGCAGGCACCTCGTACGCGTCGTCATCACCCAGTCGGGCGGCCGGATTCAGCAGCATCGCCGCCTCCTGCCGCTTCTCCGGCACGTCATGGTCGAAGCGACGGTCCGGGGGCCGCTGGTACATCGGCGGACCACCGGCGATGGCCGACACCAGCCGGCGCTGGCCGGCCAGCAAGCGAGCCTCCGCGCGCCGCTGGTAGTCGGCGCGCTGGTCCGCGTCCAGCGCCGCGATGAACGCCTGCGGGTGTACCAGCGCGACGAGCCCGGACACGTGGCCGAACCCGAGGCTGGTCAGCATCCCCGCCTTGAGCGGGAACTTCTCCCCGAGCCGCAGCGTGTCTCGCACCCAGACGAAGTGCGCGGAACCCGCCAGTTCGTCGTCGACGCAGTCCAGGCTGCGGTTGGGCGGGATGACCCCGTCGCGCAGCATCTGGCACAGGCCCATCGTCTGGAAGACCGCGGCGCCGCCCTTGGCGTGGCCGGTGAGGCTCTTCTGCGACACCACGAACAGCGGGGCGCCCGGCGAGCGGCCCAGCGAGTCGGCCAGCCGCTCGTGCAGCTCGGTCTCGTTGGGGTCGTTGGCCAGCGTCGACGTGTCGTGCTTGGAGATCACGGCGATGTCGTCGGCGCCGACGCCCAGCTTGGCCAGCGCCCGCGCCAGCGGCGAATCCTTGCCGCCGCGGCCCGCGCCCAGCGCACCCAGGCCCGGGGCCGGGATCGAAGTGTGCACGCCGTCGCCGAACGACTGCGCGAACGCGACGACCGCGAGCACCGGCAGACCCATCTTGAGCGCCAGGTCGCCGCGGGCCAGCAGAATGGTGCCGCCGCCCTGGGCCTCGACGAAGCCCAGCCGGCGCCGGTCGTTGGGCCGGGAGAACTTCGAGTCGTGGATCCCCCGGCCGCGCATCATGCCGGTGTCCGCGGTAGCCGCCATGTCGCCGAAGCCGATGATGCCCTCGAGCGTCAGGTCGTCGATGCCACCGGCCACCACCATCTCCGCCTTGCCCAGCCGGATCTTGTCGAGGCCCTCCTCCATCGAGACGGCGGCGGTCGCGCAGGCCGCGACGGGATGGATCATCGCGCCGTAGCTGCCGATGTAGGACTGAACCACGTGCGCGGCAACGATGTTCGGCAGGACTTCCTGGAAGATGTCGTTCGGCTTGCTGCGGCCCAACAGGTTTCCGTGGTACATCGTCTGCATCGACGTGCCGCCGCCCATGCCGGTGCCCATCGTGTTGGCCACCATGCTCGGGTGCACATAGCGCATCACCTCGGCCGGGCTGAAGCCGGCGCTCAGGAACGCGTCGACGGTGGCCACGATGTTCCAGACCGCCAGGCGGTCAATGGAACTGGCCATGTCGGCGCTGAGGCCCCACACCGTCGGGTCGAACCCGGTCGGGATCTGCCCGCCGACGACCCGCGACAGCTTGGTCTTCCGCGGTACCCGGATCTCGGTGCCGGCCTTGCGGATGACCTGCCAGTCGCTGGAGTCGGGAACCGGCCGGATGATCGTGTGCTCCGGGTCGAACTCGACGAAGGCGCGGGCGTCGGACTCCGAGGACACCACGAACGCGAAGTCCTTGTCCAGGAACACCGACACCAGCAGCGGCGACGCATGGTCGGGGTCGATTGCGCCGTCGTCGACGAACTCACGGATGCCGCATCGCTCAACCACGATGTCGTGGTAGCGCTCGACCAGCTCGGACTCGTCCACCAGATCGCCGGATTCGGTGTCGTACCAACCGGGTTGGGGGTCGTCCTCCCAGCGGATCAGCCCGGTGGTCCAGGCAAGCTCGAGGACGCCGGCCGCCGACAGCTCGTTGTCGACCTCCATCTCGAAGCGGGTGCGCGACGAGCCGTACGGTCCGAGCTCGGCGCCGCCGACGATCACCACCAGGTCGGCGGGGTCGACGTCGAGGTCGGCCCATTCCGGTGCCGGTGCCGGCCGGTAGCCGCGCGGCGGCGACGGCAGCGCGCGAATGCTTCCCTCGGCGGCGTCATCGTCGTCGTGGGCGGCCTCGGCTGACATCTCCTCGCGCGCCTTGGCGGCCAGTTCGGCCATGTCGAGGTCGGCGTCGGCGAGCCCGCCGGTCAGGTCGGCCTCGATCGGCTTGCTGGCCGCGGCCACCTTGGACTCCACGTCGCACAGGCTCAACAGCATCGCGGCCATTTCGTCGGTCGAGTACGTGGTGACACCGGCCTCCTCGACGGCGCTGACGATCGCGTCGTTGTGGCCCATCAGGCCGGTGCCGCGGGTCCAGCCAATCAGGGCGTGCGCCAGGCTGACTCGGGCCGCCCACGACGACTCGGCGTGCCAGCGGCTCACCAGAGCGTCCAGCGCCGACTTGGCCTCACCGTAGGCGCCGTCGCCGCCGAACATGCCGCGGTTGGGCGAGCCCGGCAGGACCACGTGCAGGCGCGACGCGATGTCGCGCTCGGCGCCGATCTTCGACAGGCCGCCGATCAACCGCTGCACGGCCCACAGCAGCACCTTCATCTCCATCTCGGAGCGCGAGCCGGCCTCGGACAGGTCGCCGGCGACGCGTGGAGCCGCGAACGGGAACAGCAGCGTCGGGGTCTGCGCGTCCTTGATGTGAATCGATTGCGGCCCAAGGCTTTCGGACTGCTCGGTGCCGACCCACTCGACCAGGGCGTCGATATCGGAGTAGGACGCCATGTTGGCCGCCACCACCCACAGCGCGGCACCGTAGCGGGCGTGGTCGCGGTAGAGCCCGCGGTAGAACGCCAGCCGCTCGTCGTCGAGCTTGGATGTCGTCGCGATGACGGTGGCACCACCGTCGAGCAGTCGCGCGACCACCGACGCCGCGATCGAGCCCTTGGAGGCGCCCGTCACCACGGCGACCTCGCTGCTGGACGGGCCCGGCAGCGGGTTCTCGGCGCCGGCGGCGATGCGGCCGTACAGCGACGCGTGGATCTGGCGGCCGGCGGCCAGCGACTTGCCCTGCCACCAGGTGGCCTGGGTGGCGACGACGTGGCCGGCGCCCTCGAACCGCTCGGACAGCCGCACCCAGTCGGCGTCGATGTCGCCCTCGTCGGTCAGCCAAAGCTTGACCAGGTCCTCGCGGGCGCTGGCCCAGCGGTCGTCGAACACGACTGCCTTCTTGGCGTCGAAAACCGGAGCCACCAAACGCGGCCAGTCCGCGCCCAATTCGGCGGTGACCAAGTCGATGAGCTCGGCATCGGTGGCCGCCGGCGACACGCCGACCGGGTCGTCGAGGCCCAGCTGGCCCAGCACCAGGCGCGCCGCCGAGGCCAGCACGCCGTCGCGGCCGGTGATCTGGTCGGTGAATTCGCTCAGCGCGGACGCGTCGATGGTCGCGCCGCCACCACCGCCCGCCGACGGCAGCGTCACGGAAACTCCGTGGCGTGCGGCGACCGAGGTGACCGCCGCGTCGATGACCTTGTCGACGGAGGCGGCATCGGCCAGCGCGCCCTCGTGCAGGTGGCCCATCGCGCCCCCGCGAATGCTGGTGCCCTCGCGGGTGCCCAGCGCCACTTCCACGGTGACGTGCTTGACCCAGCCGTCGCCGAGCTCCCAGGTCTTCTTGACCCGATCGGCGATCGCCGCCGGCCGCTTGCCCGACGGTCCCAGAACCGTGCGCAGCTGATCGTTGATCGCGTCGGAAAGCACTGGGCCGTACGGCTTGTAGGTGCGCGCGAGCTTGGTCACCTGCGAGCGCAGGCCGGCCAGGTCGGCCTCGGCGGCGCCGTCGATGGCCCCCAGGTTCAGCTCCGAACCCAGGTCCACCAGCAGCTGGTTACGCCGCGACGACGCGCCGTCGGTGATGGTCTCGATGGAGTCCAGCTGTTCGATCTGGTCGATGCGCATCTTGGCCGACAGCGCGATGAGGGCCAGGGTGGCGTCGGCGGCGTCGAAGGTGAGGTCGTCCGGCCGGGCCGCCCCCGAGGGCGCCGTGGGTGCCGAAACCGGTGCGGCTGCGGCCGTTTCGGGCGCCGCGGCGTCCGCGGTGGCCGTGGCGGAGTCGTCGACCTCGTCCTCGGGCTCCGGCTCCGGGTCGGTGTCGGTGGCGAACAGCACGGCGGCGTCGCGCTCGGCGTTGAGCACTTCCACTGTGCTGTGCGCGTATTCGGGCAGCTTGAGGGTGTTGGTCGCGAGGCCGGCGACGGTCGGCGCCGACTTCACGCCGATCTCGACGAACCGCTCCACACCGAGACCGCCCGCGGCCTCCTCGGTGAACAGCAGGTCCTGGGTCTCGATCCAGCGCACCGGGCTGGCGAACTGCCAGGCCAGCAGCTCGATCAACACCTTGCGGGCCAGCTCGGCCGGCCGCTCACGACGCCAGGTGTCGTAGTCGGCGAGGATTTCGTCGAGCGGCTCGGCGGGCACCAAATCCCGGATCTCCTGGACGAAGTCGCGATCCAGCGTGAAGGGTCTCGGCACCAGGTTCGGGATGTAGCGGCCGACGATGATGTCGGGATGCTTGTCGCGCGGCATGACCCGTTCCAGCGCTCGCCGGAAGTCGGCCACCCCGACCCGCAACACCCGCGAGTGGAACGGCACGTCGATGCCCGGCACCAGGATGAACGAGCGCCGCCCACCGCTGAGCTCGCGCCGGCGCTCGACCTCGGCCTCCAGGGCCTCCAGACCGCGCACCGTGCCAGCGATCGCGTACTGGGAGCCGCGCAGGTTGAAGTTCACGATCTCGAGGAACTCACCGGTGCTCTCGGCGATTCCGGCGACGAACGCCGGAACCTCCTCGTCGGGCAGGTCGATCTGCGAGGGCCGGATCGCGGCCAGCCGGTAGTTGGAGCGGCCCAGCTCGTCGCGGGGCACGATGTCGTGCATCTTCGACCCGCGGTGAAACACCATCTCCAGCAAGGCTTCCAGTTCGTAGATGCCCGTCACGCAGGCCAGCGCGGTGTACTCACCGACCGAGTGACCGCACGCGACGGCGCCTTCGACGAAGGCGCCCTGCTCGCGCATCTCGGCCACCTGCGCGGCGGCCACCGTCGCCATCGCGACCTGGGTGAACTGCGTCAGGTACAGCACCCCCTCGGGGTGGTTGTAGTGCACGCCGCTGGCGATGATGCTGGTCGGGTTGTCGCGCACCACATGCAGCACCGAGAAGCCCAGCGTGTCGCGGGTGAACTTGTCCGCGGCGTCCCACACCTTGCGCGCCGCCTTGGACCGGGCCCGGACCTCCATGCCCATGCCCTTGTGCTGGATGCCCTGGCCGGGGAACGCGTAGACCGTCCTCGGGGAGCCCAGCCGCGCGGTGGCCGACATCACCAGGTCCGAACCGACCCGCGCGGCCACTTCCAAAACCTCGGCGCCCTGGTCGATTCCGACGCGATCCACCCGGAAGTCCACCTCGTCGCCGGGGCGGACCATGCCCAGGAACCGGGCGGTCCAGCCGACCAGCCGAGCGGGCGGGCGGGCCTTCCCGTCGGTGGCGGTCGCCGCGTGCTGCGCCGCGGCCGACAGCCACATGCCGTGCACGATCGGCGATTCCAGGCCCGCCAGCAGTGCGGCCGCCCGATCGGTGTGGATGGGGTTGTGGTCACCGGACACCACCGCGAACGGGCGCATGTCGACCGGCGCGGCCAGCGTGACGTCGCGACGGCGACGGCGCGGGGTATCGGTCGCGTTCTCCGAGACCGCGCCGCCGGCCCGGACCGGGTCGGTGAGCTCGGCCGCACCGGTGCGCCCGAGGATCGCGAAACGCTCGGCGAGCGTGGCGATTACCGCGCCGTCCGCGTCCGAAATGGACACCGAGACCGGGACCACCCGGCCCATGTCCGTGTCGACGGCGCGGGAAGCCGTTGCGGTTACCGTCAATTGGGCCCGCTCCGTCGGCAGCTTGCCGACCACGTGGGCGGCGTGGTCCAGGTGCACCAGGCTCAGCAGGCCCTCCACCACCGGGATGCCGGAATCGGTGGCCGCCGAGCCGATCGCCGCGAAAACGGCGGGCCAGCAAGGGCCGACGAGCGCGTCGGGCACGGTGGTGAGGCTCGGCGCCAGCGGCTCGCCGAAGGTGGCGGTGACCCCGGTGTGATCCGCGACCCGCTCGGGATCCCAGTCCACCGTCAGCGTGGCCGTGCCGTCGGTGACCGCGGGCAAGAACTCGGGCCCGTCGACACCCGCGGCGATCGCGAGGACCGCACGCATGGCGGTGGTGGCATCCTCGGTGGACACCACCGGGGTGCCGCCGTCAACGGTGTTGGCGGGCAACCGGAATGGGATGTCGACCCACGCGCCCGAGACGGGCACGCTCAGCACGACGCTGTCGCCGTTGACCTCGAGCCGCGCCCCGGTCGACGAGTGCGTGGCGCGCTGGCTTTCGGGTCCGTCGTGCACCAGCCAGTCGCTCGGGTCGGCGATCCGATGAACCGGGTTGGTCGCGGTGCGGCCGGCCCACTGCACGTCCGGCGCGTCGAGCACGACGGCCAGCGGTCCGGTCACGTCGGTGCGGCCGCGCCGGCGCGACGTGACGGGCCGAGGCTCCGCGCCCGCGCCCAGCACCTCGTCGACGGCGGCCTGCTCGAAACGGTCGAGCAATTCGCCGACGGGTTCGTCCATCCGGGTGATGCCGGCCACCGCGGCGGTGCCCGGGATGATGCACACCTGGTCGGCGTCGTAGCGGGCGTCGTGGGCCTGCCACAGCGAGTCACTGCGCCACCAGCGCCGGACGTCCTTGTCGATGACCGGCACGAAGTTGACCGGCTTGCCCAGGGTCTTGCACAACGTGACGAAGAACGGCACATCGGCGGGGTGCAGTTGCACGGTTTCGGCGTCGGGATAGAACGCAAGCAGCGTCGCGATCGCGTCGTCCGGGTTTTCCAGCAGGGCCGCGTCGTCGAACCGCGTCTCGATGGGCCCGAAATCCTTTGGGTGCAAACGAGCCTCGGCGCGCTGCAGCATTTGGTGGAAACGGTCGCGCCACGTGTCGGCCAGCCAGGGGCTGCCGGGCGACGCGGTGTCGGCGGTCGAATCGCCCTCACCGATGGTCAGTTCGACGTACCGCCGCAACCACTGCAGGTAGGTCATCTCCCCCACGTCGCCGAAGTACGGCTTGGCGGTGTTGGCCATCGCCGCGATGATCTCGTCGCGACGCTCGGCGACCGCGTCGGCGTCACCGGCAACCTCGTCGAGCAGCCGGCCGCACCGGGAGGCGCTGTTGTCGATCTCGTGGATGTCCGCGCCGAGCTGGCTACGGCTGGAAGCCATGCCGCCCTGGGCTTTTCCGGCGCTGATCCATTGGTCGGTGCCGGTGGTTTCGACCAGCATCCGCTTGACCGACGGCGACGTCGTGGACTCGAGCGTCGCCATCGCCGCGGTGCCGACCAGGATGCCGTCGATCGGCATCAACGGGAAGCCGTAGGCCTCGGCCCAGCGCCCGGACAGGTATTCGGCCGCCCGCTCGGGGGTGCCGATGCCGCCGCCGACGCAGACGGTGATGTTGGGACGCGACCGCAATTCCGAATACGTCGCCAGCAGCAGGTCGTCGAGGTCCTCCCAGGAGTGGTGCCCGCCGGCGCGGCCGCCCTCGACGTGCATGATCACCGGCTTGGTGGGCACCTCGGTCGCGATGCGGATGACGCTGCGGATCTGCTCGACCGTGCCGGGCTTGAACACCACGTGGCTGATGCCGATGTCGTTCAGCTCGTCGATCAGCTCGACGGCTTCCTCGAGGTCCGGGATGCCGGCGCTGATCACCAGGCCGTCGATCGCGGCGCCGGACTGGCGGGCCTTCTGCACCAGGCGCTTGCCGCCGACCTGCAGCTTCCACAAGTAGGGATCGAGGAACAGCGCGTTGAACTGATAGGTGCGGCCGGGCTCGAGCAGTCCGGAGAGCTCCTCGATGCGGTCGGCGAAGATTTCTTCGGTTACCTGCCCGCCGCCGGCCAGCTCGGCCCAGTGCCCGGCGTTGGCCGCGGCCGCCACGATCTTGGCGTCGACGGTGGTCGGGGTCATGCCCGCGAGCAGGATCGGCGAGCGCCCGGTCAGCCGGGTGAACTTCGTCGTGAGCTTGACCCGGCCGTCGGGAAGCCGGACCACGCCCGGGGCGTAGGTCGACCACGCCCGGGCGACCTCGGGGGTGGCCCCGACGGTGAAGAGGTTGCGCTGACCCCCGCGGGTCGCCGCGGGCACGATGCCGACGCCGAGGCCGCGGATCACCGGCGCCGTCAGCCGCGTCAGGATGTCCCCCGGACCCAGGTCGAGAATCCAGCGCGCGCCGGCCTGGTGAACGCTCGTGATCTCATCGACCCAGTCGACGCCGCTCACGAGGATGGCCTCGGTCAGCTTGCGTGCCAGCGCGACGTCGAGGCCGACCTTCTCGGCCCAGCCCCCGACGATGTCGATGCCGTCGGCCAGCCGCGGCGTGTGGAAGCCCACCTCGACCCGGACCGGGTCGAAGACCGGCGCGAACACGTCGCCGCCGCGGACCTTGTTCTTGCGCTCGGCCTCTTCCTTTTCGGAGATCTGCTGGCAATACAGTTCGAAGCGCGAGAGCTGCTCGGGGGTGCCAGTGATGACGACCGACCGCCGGCCGTTGCGGATGGACAGCACCGGAGGCAGCACGGTCCGCACATCCTGGGCGAACTCGTCGAGCAGCCGGCGAATGCGTTCGGGGTCGGCGTTGGTCACCGACACCATCGGCGGGCGGTTTCCCAGCACGGAGATCCCGCGGCGGCGGGCAACCAGGGTGCCGGCCGCGCCGATCAGCTGCGCCAGCGCCAGCAGTTCGATGTCACGGGCGCCCGCGGCGTTGAATGCCTCGACGGCCAGCACGCCCTGCGAATGCCCGACGACGGCCACCGGCGGCGTCGCGGTCCAGTCCATGCCCTGCCGGGCCAGCGCGCGCGCCGCCGCGATCTGGGTGAGCAGCACGCCGGGGATCGACACCGCGGCCGACGTCAGATGCTTGTCCGACGGGATCGGATCCTCGGCCGCCAGCGCACGCACCCACGGCAGCGGCTCGAAACCGATCGGACGCACCACGACCAGCTCTTTGGCCACCGGCTCGAGCAGCAGTTCCACCTCACCGACCAGCGTTGCCAGGTCGGTTTCGATCCCGGCCGACGACACCAGCTCTTCGAGGGTTTCCAGCCAGGCGCTGCCCTGGCCGCCGAAGGCGATGGCGTACGGCTCGCCGGCCGTCAGACGGTCGACCAGAGCATGGGCGCTATGCGGGCTGTTGCCGTCGCGGTCAGCGGACACCCGGTCGTGCTCGTGGATCGTCACCTTCTGTATCTCCCCTGTATGCGTCTTTACGTCTCGGTTTCGTTCGGCCGGTCGGCCCCGGAGGCCGGGGCCTGCTCGGTCTCAGTCGATTCCCCGTCGAATCACAGCCGGAGGACGGCTGGCCGGTGTGCTGTCGGCGGACCGCCCCGATGGATCGCGCGACGCGGCGGACAGCATCGGCTGTACTAAGAGTGTCATAAGGATCAGTGCCCTTTTTGCATGTTGATCGGTTACTGGTGAGTTCTACGCACGGGTAACCGTGTCGTGGGTAACACCGGGTTTAACCGCCCGCGCGGGCGCGACGAACAAACCTGCTGCATGCAGGTGGTTACGGTCGAGTAGCCATAACTGCGCTGATCAAGGCACGATTGTTATGTAATCGTTATGTTAAAAAAATCGGCTCGCTCAGCCGCCGTTGACACCGCGTCAGCCCCGCCCGCCGGACCCGCCGCGCGTGAAAATGAGCGAACGAGTGTTTGCTGGAAGTTGGACCGTCCGGCCCTCAGGCCCACTGACCGAATTGCGGTTTGAGGATTTCGTTGATGTCGACCCCGACCCCGCCGACGCTTCGTTTGTCGATCTCGACCTGATGCAGGCTCGCGGCAGGATGGGCGAAGCCCTTCGGCGAGCCCCAGTTGTGTTGCCAGAAGTACGAGCCCAGACCGTCGTGCAGGGCCCAGTCGATGGTTTTCGAATTGCCGTACACGCCGGTGCGCTCGTGCCCGATCACCGACTCCCAGGAGCGCAGATATGGAACTATCTGCTGCTTGTACTGCTCGTATGACGGGTCGTCGTCGATCGACGCGTAGATCGGCGCGTTCGCCGGACCGCCGGCGGCGGCGTGCAACTGCATACCGCGCTGCGCGTGTTGCAGCCCGGCGCCCGCCCCGCCCAGCCAGTCGGCCGTCGAGCCCTTACCGTACTGGTAGCAGGACACGATCTTGAGCCCGTTACTGCTCAGGTCACGGGCCTCGCCGACCTGAATCGGCTTGCCGAGCATCCAGTTGCCGCCCGGCCTGCGGTCGGAGACGTAGCGGATGGATCCGACCGCCCCGGCGGCCCTGATCTGGCTGGCCGGGATGACACCGGCCGCGTAATCCAGCAGGGTGCCGAGCGACGCCGATGCCGGCGCGGCGCGCAGCGACGCGGCCGCGACGCCCAGCCCTAACAGACCCGGGGTCGCGGCCGCGAATTTGAGCACGTCGCGACGGGAGACGGACACACGCCACAGGGTACGGCAGAAACCTCACTAGCCTCATAAACCACTTGGACCACAGCGGTCACATCTGCGTCACATCGGCGCATCGGCGGGCAGCACGATGACGATGATGGCCTCCAAGCCGCGGCTGGCGGTCTGCCGCGCGATCTCCTCGAGGAAGTGGGCGGCGGCCGGACTTATCGATCCGGCCCAGGCCCGGAATCCCTGCACCATCACCGGGTCGTTCGCCAGCATCGGTTGTACCCGCCGCAGCACGCTGACCACGTCGTCGGGCAACGGGTCGGCGACTTGCGCGTCGATCCAGGTGCGCGCGAGTTCTATTGCCGCCGAATCGCTTTCGTCCAACGCAACGACATCGTTGGCGAGTTTGCGCAGCCGGTCGAAGAGCACCGGATGTCCATGCGTCTCGGCCAGTTGCTCCAGTAGCGTGCTCGCCGCCGGCGGCAACGCCATCTGCCCGAACAAGGCGGGGACGGGAAGCTCCCACTCGTCGAACAGGTGGGCATACATCGCGGTGACCGGCGGCGACAGCGGTGCGGTGAGTCTGCCGATGACGCCGATGCTGTCGCGATGCCGGGTCGCCAGCCTGCGCAGGATGTCTTCGTTGAGGCCGGCCGGGCCGGTGTCGGTGGCGGCATCGATCGCCGCGATCAGCTGATCGAGCCGATCGCGCTCGCGTACCAGGAGCGTGCGGTGTTCGTCCAGCAGCGCGGCCAGGGTGGTCTGGCCGCCGTCGAGCAAGCGTTGGATGTCGGTGATGCCGACGCCGAGGCTTCTCATCAGGTCGATGCGAAGCAGCTCGAGCACCTGGTCGACGTCGAAAACGCGGTAACCGTTGCTCAGGTACTCGGCGTGCAGCAGTCCGATTTTCTCGTAGTGGCGGATGCGGCCCGAGGCGATTCCGGTCAGGGCCGCGACGTCGCCGATAAGCAACTGCTCAGCCACGGCTTGACCTTACAACTGTCGCAAGGTCTCTACTGGGCAGATGGAGCGTGACCAGCTCGTCGACCTGACGAGGCGGGCGTGCAAGCTGGCGCGCGACAAAACGACCGATCTCGCTCCGTCACAGCATCGGGTAGAAGCGCGGGACTACACGTCGGTCGAGCGACACGAGCTGGACCGGGCCATGCTGCTGGCCAGCCCGCAGCTCGTCGGCTACGTCTCGGAGCTGCCAGGTCCGGGCGCGTACTGCACCAAGACGGTGATGGGCCGATCGATCCTGCTGACCCGCACCTCCGCGGGTTCGGTCAAGGCGTTCGACAACGTCTGCCTGCACCGCCAATCGCAGGTCGCGACGGGGTGCGGAACGGCGAAGCGGTTCACGTGCCCGTATCACGCGTGGACGTACGACAACACGGGGCGCTTGGTGGCACTTCCGGGACATGAGGGGTTCCCGGAGGTGACCGTCAAGTCCGACGGTTTGGCCGAGTTGCCGGCCGCCGAATATGCCGGATTCCTTTGGGTCGCGCTGGATCCCGGCGCGGACCTGGACGTCGCGGCGCATCTGGGCCCGCTGGCCGCCGAGCTCGAGGCCTGGGGCATCGGGCGGTGGTCGCCGTTGGGCGAGAAGGTCCTCGACTTTCCGATCAATTGGAAGCTGGCGGCCGACACCTTCGCGGAGAACTACCATTTCGCCACGGTGCACCGGCAGACGTTCGCCACCATCGCCCGGAGCAACTGCACGGTGTTCGACTCGTACGGCCCCCATCACCGGTTGATCTTCCCGCTCAACACGATCCTGGACCTCGACGATGTTCCCGAAGAGCAGTGGGACCCGTTCCACAACATGGTCGTGATCTACGCGCTGTTCCCCAACATCGTGCTGTCGGTGACCATCGCCAACGGCGAGTTGTTCCGCATCTACCCGGGCGACCGGCCCGGCCGGTCGATCACCGTGCACCAGAACTCGACACCGCTGGACCTGTCCGACGAATCCGTGGCCGCCGGTGCTCGAGCCGTCTTCGAGTACGCCCACGCCACGGTCCGCGACGAGGACTACCGGCTCGTCGAGGGCCTGCAGGCCAACCTCGAGTCGGGCGCCCGGGATCACCTGGTGTTCGGCCGCAACGAACCGGGGCTGCAGCACCGCCACATCACCTGGGCGCGGGCGGTCGCCGAGTTCGCCCCTAGCTGACGCCACGGATACCGCGACACTGCAACCACGCACACGACGCGCCGGAGAACGTGTGCGTAGTTTCAATCTCGGCGCGCGCCGTCGTCGGACAGCACGGCGATCAGGTCCTCGAGAAGCGTTGCCAACGCATCGTTTTCGACGGGCGCCGCGCCGGTTAGCAGTTCGACCGCCTCGCCGCGACGGCCGGCGGCGACCAGCGGCACCACTCGCTCGACGATCGTCTGCAGCTCCGGGGCGGGTGGTTCGACGTTCGCGACGGTGGTGGCCAGCACCTCGACCAGTTCCCAATCGCGGTACAGCGCGAGCGAGCGCTCGTTGAAGGCAAACCCGGTCACGGGCTTGCCCCACAGCGTTCCCTGGTAGCGGTACGGGCCTTCCATGTACTCGATCGGCAGGCCGTGGGCCGGGGCCGCCACCAGCGGCTCCCCGACAATGTCCAATTGCAGTGTGGCGCAGCCGATCCGGTGGCGATCCGGCATGTATCGGGCGGAGGCAACCGGCCGCACCAGCGGCCGCACCGCGTTCGGCCAGCGCACGTAGCTGCTGATCGTGACCTCGACGTCTTCGGCGCAGTCCGGCGGGATGGCCGGGTCTGGATAGCTGGTCGTGACGCCGGTAAACGGCTGCAGCGCATTGCCGTTCGTGCGGTCGAATTGCCGCCAGACGCTCAGGTCCACGCCATTGTCGAAGTTGATGGTGCGCCATTCGTGCGACCTGGCTCGTGGGTCTCCCCCGCTTCCCCCGCCGCCGGCGTACTTGGGGAACCACTGCCGGTCGACGTGCCCGCCGCTGCCGGAGACCTGCTCGACGACGTCTCCCCAGCGCAGTGTGCCCGTCATCGCCATGCCCGTCTGGAAATACGAGTACGTGTCGCTCTGGCCGAAGCAGACGATCTTCCCGTTGTAGGTCGACGCGCCCACCGGTGTCGGTGCGCGCGTTGGGGTTACGGCGAGGTCGAGCCGCATCGGCCGGCCGGTGTGGTCCTCGCCCACCAGGCTGACGCGATACGTGAACGGCAGCAATTCCCCGTCGGCACCGCGGCAGGCGGTCCAGGACGCGGTGCCCGCGCCGCTGTGGTAGGTGAGATCGAGGTAACCCGGCGCCATGGCCAATTTGCGCTGGGCCCCCGGCTCCATGTTGGCCGGCGGCATGTCGTAGTCCGTGTAGGTGCCGTAGTCGCCGGTGTCCAGGTCGAACAGCGCCATCGTGTAGAAATCCGCGACAATTGTTCCGCCGGGCCGGTTCTTGTTGAAGATCGTCAGGAAGGCGAACGAGCGGCCGCTTTCGGCAGCATCGAGCTGGCCTGCGATGAACCAGGTGTCCGACTCCTGGTCGGCGTGTTCGCCTTCGGCGGCGGGGAAGTCCAGCTGGGGATCGCCGGGTACCAACCGGAAGGGGTAGGTGCGCCAGTCGCTATCCATGTCGCTTCCTTGCCACGGCGCCATCTTGCTTTTTTCACTATGTTAGCGTCAATAGCGAAATTGCGGTCGCGGTCCCATTCCCCGAGGAAGTGCCCCGATGACAGACAATCCCAGCCATCGTTCCTATAACGAACTCTTCATCGGAGGGCAGTGGCGCAAGCCCGCCAACCCGCAACAGCTCGCCGTGATCTCGCCGCACTCCGAAGAGCCGGTCGGTCACGTGCAGGTGGCCGGGCCCGAGGACGTCGACGCCGCCGTCGCCGCCGCGCGAAGCGCTTTCGACCACGGCCCCTGGCCGCGCCTGAGCCATGCCGATCGGATGGCCAAGGTCGAGCAGCTCGCCGGGATCTACGCCGGCCACATCGAGGAGATGGCCGACCTCATCACCGACGAGATGGGATCTCCGCGCAGCTTCAGCCGGCTGGGCCAAGGGGCCGCCGCGGCCTCGCTGATCCACCTCGCGCTGGCCGCCGCCCGCGACTTTCCCTGGACGGAGCGCCGCCAGGGCGTCCTCGGCGAAGTGCACCTGCGCAGGGCCCCGGTCGGGGTCGTCGGGGCGATCGTGCCGTGGAACGTGCCGCAGTTCCTGATCATGCCCAAGCTGATCCCCGCCCTGATCGCGGGCTGCACGGTGATCATCAAGCCCGCGCCCGAAACGCCTTTGGACGCTTTGTGGTTGGCCGAAATGATCGAGCAGCTGGACCTGCCCGACGGGGTGGTATCGGTGCTGCCGGGCGGACCGGACATCGGCGAAGCGCTGGTCCGCCATCCCGGCGTGGACAAGATCGCGTTCACCGGATCCAGCGCCGTCGGGCGTCGCATCGCCGCCCTCTGCGGGGAACAACTGAAGCGCTACAGCCTGGAGCTCGGCGGCAAGTCGGCGGCGATCATTCTCGACGACGCCGACATCGGCAAGACGGTGGCCGGGCTGAAAACCGCCGGCCTGATGAACAACGGCCAGGCCTGCGTTGCGCAGACCCGCATCCTGGTCAGCGAACGGCGCCACGACGAGGTCGTCGACGCGTTGGCCGAGATGATGTCGGCGCTCAACGTCGGCGATCCGGCCGACGAGGCCACCGATATCGGACCCCTTGTCGCGCAACGGCAACAGCGTCGGGTCCAGGAGTACATCGAGTCGGGTAAAACGGAAGGGGCCCGCGTCGTGGTCGGCGGTGAGGACAGTCCGTCCGAGCGCGGCTGGTACGTGCGGCCGACGCTGTTCGCCGACGCCAACAACGACATGCGCATTGCCCGCGAGGAGATCTTCGGGCCGGTGTTGACCGTGCTGCGCTACCGCGACGAGGACGACGCGATCCGGATCGCCAACGAGAGCGACTACGGTTTGGCGGGTTCGGTGTGGACCTCTGACATCGCCCACGGCTTGGAGGTCGCGGCCGGTGTCCGCACCGGCACCTACGGCATCAACATGTACACGCTCGACATCGGCGCCCCGTTCGGCGGCTTCAAGCAGTCGGGCATCGGGCGCGAGTTCGGCCCGGAGGGCCTACACGAGTACGTCGAGCTTCAGACGCTGGTCTGCAAGGGCAAGTTGCCGCCGCTATAGGTCGCGCGGCTGCCACGCGGGATCGCGGCCCAGCCGCGCGAGAAGCATTGCCTGCGCGTCGATTTCGCTACCCGCGGCGACCGGCGGCCCGAACATTCCCGACGCGGTCAAGGCCTGGGGATCCGTGGGCAAGTCGACGTAAAACCGTTCGCACCAGCCGGGATCCAGCCGGTCGTCGGCGTCCACCGCGCGGGCGAGGTCCCAGGTATGCACCAAAACATCGCGGGTCAGATTCGGCATCAGCCGGTAGGCGTCCAGCCCCGGCGCCCCACCGGATTGAAGCGCCTCCGTCAGGGCGTCGTAGGTCAATCGCCAACGCACCCGCGGATCGTCTCGCGGCCGGTCGGGCTTCAGCCCGAGGGGCCGCAGGATAAGCACGTCGTGAAAACCGATGACGTGCTCGAGCACCCCTCGGGCGTCCCATTCATCGCACGGCGAACGACGGTCCCACTTGCCGTCCGCCGAGTCGACGGCCTCGCCGAAGCGGCGGCATGCCGCGAGGTGCAGTTCGGCTACGTCATCGATCGTCACGGCGTTCGGGCATCTGCAGCGTGAGTTCGACCGGGCAGCACAGGGCCCCATGCTGATTGGTCACCTGGATCTCGACGTCGACAAGGCAGCGCGGCGGGTCCACCGAGGTGTCTCGCCGCTTGGACAGCGCCCGCCCGCGCCCGATCATCGTGTCCCCCGCGTACACCGACCCGACCAGCCGCATCGATCGGCGCACCACGCGGCTGGTCGGACCCGCCCAATCGGTGGCCACCCGATCGGCAAACCCGGCCAGGTGCATGGTGTTGACGTAAATCGTTGGGTTTCCCTGACTTTGGGCATAACCAGGGTCGAAATGCCCCGGGAAATAATCCCACGTCGCCCCCGCGTTCTCGACCACCCGCTGATAGCTGATGTGGTCGACCACCTCCGGCAACTCGACGGGAACCTCGATGGTGTTCCAGTCCAGGTCGGTCACGACGCGCCGCTCGGGGTGAACCGGAACAGGGTGTTTCGGCAGGTGGCCACGACGGCGCCGTCCTGCCGGGTATAGGTCTCCAGCGTCTCGACGAAATGACCGACCCCCAGCCGGGTCCGCTTCTCCGGCGACACGGACACCAGCTCCTCGACGGCGGTCAGCACGTCTCCTTCGACGATGGGCCGCAGAAACTCAACGTCGTTGGCCGAGTTGATGAACGTGGTGCCGGGCAGCGGCACCCGCAGCACCACCGAGGCCGCGGGCGGCCTGCCTGTGGGCTCCCACGGCGGGGGGATCAGCCAACCCATCAAAAGGGCCGGCGGGGCGAGCAGGCCGCCCCACCTCTCCCGGGCAAACTCGGCATCCCAATACGATCGATTCCCGTCGCGGACCATCGCGGCGAACAACTGGATGCGCGCGCCGCTGACGGGCGTTTTCGCGGTGCGGGGTTCGCTCTTCGCGCCGACCATGCGCAGCGCGTCTTCGTAGCTACCAAAGGCTAGCTGGTAGCTGAGTTCCTGATCCCCACTCACATGACGAGCGGGTGCCGGCTCGGCACCGAATCCCATTCGAGCGCACGGGAAGTGAAGTACCAGGCGCCGCGCTCGTAGATCAGCGAGTCCCGGAATGTCCCGGTGGCCCGCAGGGTGGTGTCGCCGTACATCGCAGCGAACAGCACCGCGACGCAACGCATGCTCGCGTTGATGCCATCGATGCGGATCTCGTGGTCGAGGGTGACCAATCGCTGCCCGTCGCCGCCGTCGAAGGCCGCGCGCAGGTCGGTGAACAAGTCGCCATCGCGGGTGTAGCTGGCGCCGGCGTGGCGGAACGTGGCGATCCAGCGATCGCGGTCACCGTCGGAGTAGGCCCTGTTGTGCCGGGCGGTCAAATCCAGGATGGCAGCGCGGGCCGTGGCGGCCTGGAGCATCTGCTGTTCCTGATAGGTCATGGTCATTTTGCGGTGCAGCCTCTCTGGAAAATGACGCTCAACAAGGGTTAGTGACGTAACATTAAATTAACTTACCGACGATTACGTAACATTAACGTAACTTACCGGCGAACGATATACCCCGCTTTCTCACGATCCCAGGTGGCCGGACCCAAGCCGCGGCCGCGCAACACGTCTTTACGAATTCGCCCGATGGCGTTCTTGGGGAGTTCATCGACCGCCTCCACGAACCGCGGCACACAGAAGTAGGGCATCCGGGCGGCGCAGAAGTCCAGCAACTCCGCGCGGTCCAGGGTGGCTCCGGGGCGCAGCGTCACGACCAACAGGATGTCGTCCTCGCCCAACTCGCTCGGGACCGCGACCGCCGCGGCCTCGGCCACCGCGGGATGGCGCCCGACGACGGCCTCCACTTCGACCGAGGAGACGTTTTCGCCGCGCCGGCGCAACGAGTCTTTGATCCTGTCCACGTAGGTCAGGTTCCGGTCGGTGTCGAGCCGGCCCAAATCGCCGGTGCGAAACCACTCGGGGTGCGACTCCACCCGCGAGCCCTGGCTCACATAGCCTTCGCTCATCACGTGCGGGCGCCTTGGGCGGCAAGCGATTTCCCCGACAGCGCCGGGCGGCAGCGGGTCGCCGCGCTCGTCGACGATGCGGACGTCGAAATCGGGATTCGGCCGGCCCGAGGTGCCGGGCACACCCTCGTCGGACACGCCCTTGACGGCGATCGGAAAGGCCTCGGTCATGCCGTACATCGTGACGATGCGGCACCCGTAACGCTCTTCGATGTCGCGGTAGGAGTCCGCGTCGATGGGCGCGGCGGAGATGAAGCGTAGCGGCAGCTGCGCGTCACGCGGATCGGCGGGCAGGTTCTGCAGCATCGACACCATCGCGCCGGCCCCGACGAAACCGATGGCGCCGTGGGCGCGGACGTCGTCCCACACCTTGCCGGGGTGAAACGCCTTGGCCAACACGGTCGTTCCGCCGACCAGCGGCGGGGCCAGCACGATGGGCGCCGCGCTCAGGTGAAAGAGGGGCATCGCCGTCCACAGCGTCTCCCCCGGGCCGAATTCCCAGGCGGAAGCGGCCGTCGCCGCCACGGAGAACAGGTAATGCCACGTCGTGGCGACCGCTTTCGACGGGCCGGTCGTGCCGGAGGTGAAGAACAGCACGCCGAGGTCGGCCGGCCCGGCGGGTCTTTCGGTCAGGGGAACGTCCTCGTCGAGCTGCAGCGTCGCGGTGAGCGAATCATCCTGCACCACAACGCCGGTCACCGCATCGAGCTGCCCGACGACCTCGTCGACCCGGGCTCGGCGCTCGTCGTCGGTGAGGATCACCTTGGCCCGCGACAACCGCAGCGCGTGCAGCAGGAAATCCCCCTTGTTCGCGGCGTTCACCGCCGCGCTGACCGCGCCGATGCGCGCCGCACCGAGCCAGAAGTACACCCATTCCGGGCAGGTGGCGGTGAACAGCGCCACGCAGTCGCCGGGACCGACGCCCAGGCCGGCCAGCATGTGCGCCGCCGCGCGGGACCGCCGGCGCATCTGCTCGAACGTCACGTCCACGCCGGCGATCGACATCATCACCCGGTCGGGGTGCTGCTCGGCCCGCCGATCCAGCACGGCCGGCACGGCGAAGCTGTCGACGCCGAAATCAGACGGCCCCGGCATCAGGCTTTCGCGGCCGCCGGGTCGGGCTCGCCGTCGGCGGTGTAGCCGAAGTCGGACGGCGAGGGCTGCGGACCCGGGTAGAAACGGTGCGCCCAGCGGCGAAGCGCGGCGTAGTCGTGCGCCTCTTCGGGAGCCAGGTTGGGCTTTTCGAGGTATTTCATGTTCTCCCACGTGAAGAAGTCCTGCTTGATGACCTCTTGCTGCAGGGCAAGGAACTTGGCGGCACGGCCGGTGGGCGCGTCGCCGGTGTCGCCGGGCTCGCGGATGGACGCCTGCGTGTAGAAGTAGTCGGTGTAGTCCTCGTCGACCGGCGTCTGACCGGTCACCTGCACGGTGGCCACCAACTCGCTGGGGAATCGAACCAGGCCCAATCCCAACGAGTAGTTGTCGTAGATGATCTTGGCGTCGACCGGCCCGTTCGGGGTCAGCCAGGTCGAGGCGCGGCCGCCGCCGAAATGGGCGTTCACGGTGGCGTGCAGGTGGTACCCGGACACCTCGAACGACGAGGTGGTGGCGGGATTGGCGGCCTTGTGCACGTATTGAACGTGGTAGGGGTCGGCGGCGTTCTCGATGATCATCTGCGGGTGCACCTTGACCCGGTTGAGCATCTGGGTGTGCGGGTGCAGCGGGTAGTACTCGTTGGTTTCCAGCTCGGGTAGCACCGGCGGCTGCCAGTACGGCGCCCGGCCGTGCCGCTCGTGCCACGCGAGGATGAATCCGTACCACTCCATGCTCGGATAGGTGCGGATGCGGACGTTGTTCTTGCAGCCGATCTTGCTGTAGGGGATCAGGGCGTTGGTGCCGTCGCCGCGCCATCGCCAGCCGTGCCAGGGGCAGACGATGTTTTCGCCCTCGACGGTGCCGCCGACGCCGAGGTTGGCGCCGAGGTGCTGGCAGTAGGCCTCCATCACGTGCACCTGGCCGGACTCGGTGCGAAAAAGCACCAGCTCCTCGCCGAAGTAGTGCGCGCGCTTGACCTGACCGGGGGGCAGGTCCGAGCCGAAAGCAACGATGAACCAGCCCGTCGGGAACCGGTAGGTAGACAGCGCGATACCGGCCTGCCCGAACTCACGCTCCGAAGGATCTGCGGCCGAATCTGATGCCGAGTCCGAAATTGTATCCGTCACGACCACTCCCAGCGGGTTCGACGATAAGCTCTATTTTTACTATCTTAAGCATAGAACGTCAACGCGGCGCCCGGTAGGTGCCGCATGTCGCCACGAAGCGGGGTTTCAGATGACGGCTGCGGCAGTGGATCTATCCGATTTCGCCTTGTGGCGCAACGGCTTTCCCGACGAGCTGTTCGCCGAGCTGCGACGGACCCGGCCGCTTTTCCGGCACGAGATGACGCCTGGGGTCGCCGAGACGGTCCACCGCGAATTCTGGGTGGCCACCAAGCACCGGCATGCGGTCCGGCTGCATCGTGATACGGACTCCTTCACCGCGGTCGACGGCCCGCTCATCCAGCCGGTCGGGATGTTCTCGTCGTACCCGACGATCATCAACATGGACCCGCCGGAACTGAACAAGCGCCGCAAGCTGATCTCCAGCGCGTTCAACCCGCGCGCGATCGCCAAACTCGAGGACGGCATCCGGGCGCGGGCCGCGCGGATGATCGACCAGCTGCTCGCCGACGGTGGCGGCGACTGGGTCGAGGACGTCGCCGACGCGCTGCCGATGACGGTCATCGGAGACATCATCGGCATACCGGAAGAGGACCGCCCGCGAATCTTCGACAGCCTCGATCGCATCCTGAAGGCCAACTCCCCCGGGGCGCGGCCGAGCTTTCAGGACTACACCGATCTGTACGCCACCATCTTCGGCTACGCGATGGAGCTCACCGCGGAAAAGCGGCGCAATCCCACCGATGACATCTGGAGCACGCTGGCGTCCGCGGTGATCACCGGCGAGGACGGCGACGAATTCAGCCTGCCCGCCAACGAACTCGAGTTCTTTTTCTTCGTGCTGACATTCGCGGGCAGCGACACCACCAAGAACGCGTTGGCCATCGGGCTGCAGGCGTTCGTCGAGAACCCCGAGCAGATCGAGCTTTACCGCGCGCGGGAGGAGTTGCGGCCGAGCGCCGTCGAGGAGGTGCTGCGTTGGGCGTCACCGGTGGCGTACTGGACGCGCACCGCGAAGGTCGACGTCGAGATGGACGGCCAGCGCATCGCGAAGGGCGAGCGGGTGGTGTCCATACTGCGCTCGGCGAACCGTGATGAGGAGGTGTTCCCCTCCCCCTTCACCTTCGACATCGGCCGCCAGCCCAACCCGCAGGTGGCGTTCGGCGGCGGCGGACCGCACCACTGCCTGGGCGCGATGCTGGCGCGCGCCGAACTGCGCGCGGTGTTCGACGAACTGCTGCTGCGCTGCGACGACATCGCCCTCGGTCCGGCCAAGGTGGCTTACCCGAACCTGCTCACCAACATGTCGATCTATGACGAGATGGCGATTTCGCTAGCCGAGCGACGGTAAGCCAGTCGGGCGGCTGCGCGTCGCCGAACGTGCAGCCAGTGCGAATTTTCGGCGGAATTTTCACGCTCAGTGCACGCTCGGCGAATCGTCACGCCGAGAAGTCAGTCGGTCAGCCGCAGCGCCGCCTTGGGGCACTGGTCGACCGCGGCCCGCACGTCGATCTCCAGCCGCGGCGGCACGGGGCCGTCGGCAATCTGCACCACGTCGGCCTCGCCCAGCTCGAATACCTCCGGGGCGAGCGATTCGCAGAAGCCGTTTGCCTCACACAGGTTCTCGTCTACCGTCACGCGCATCAGGCGTCCTCCTCAACCATTATTTTTTGAGGCCCGCCGGACGGGTCCCGATCACTTTGTCGTTGGCCAGGTTTTCCAATTCTTCGTCGGTCAATCCACACCGCTCGCGCAATACCTCCCCATTGTGCTCGCCCAGCCTCGGTGGCGGGCGAAGCAGCCACCTGCCCTGGCCGGCCAGCTTCGCGAACGGCGGGCACGGATACAGGCCCGCCCCGGTGCTCGGATGGTTCAGGGCCTGCAGGAACCCCCGGTCGCGCAGTTGGGGATTCTCGGTCACCAACGACGGCGACACCACGGGCGCGGCGGGAACGCCCGCGCCGGCCAGGCGCTCCACCGCCGATTCCAGTGATCGCGCGGAGAACCACTCCCCCAGCCGGCGATCGATGTCGTCGGCCCGCTGCCGCCGCCCGCTGACGGTCGCCAGACCCTCGTCGCACCAGGCGGGTCGATCCATCACCTCGACCAGGCCCTCCCACTGCCGGTCGTCGCGCACCGTGACCGCGATCCAGTCGTCGTCCCCGGCGCACCGGTAGAGGTTCTGGATCGCCTCGCCGTGACCGCGATTGCCGCGCCGGCCCAGCGTCACCCCGAAGACCTCGGCTTCGATCGCCTGGATCGCGGTGGCGTTGAGCACCGTTTCCAGCATCGGCAGCTCGAGCAGCTGGCCTGTTCCGGTGCGTTCGGCGAAGTTCAGCGCGGCCAGCACGGCGAACGCGGCGTGCACGCCGGCCAGCGGGTCGCAGGCTCCGCGCGGTGCCACTGGCGGCGCCTCGGGCAGCCCGGTGACCCAGGCCAGGCCGGCGATCTGCTCCATGGTCGGGGCGAATCCGACGCGTTCACGCCACGGACCGTCCAGCCCGAACGCGGGCATCCGGGCGACCACGAGCTTCGGGTTGACCTCCAGCAGCACGTCGGCGGTCAGCCCGAACTGGTCCATCACCCGCGGCGAGAAGTTCTCGATCACCACGTCGGCACCGGCCACCAACCGCTTGAACAGGCGACGGCCTTCGTCGGAGCCCAAATCCAGTGTGACGGAACGCTTATTGGTGTTCATCGCGTGGAACACCCAGCCGTACTCCCACCAGTCGTCCACATCGGTGCGCATCCCGCCCGAGTAGCGAATGCCGTCGGGCCGCTGGATGGACTCCACCTTGATCACGTCGGCGCCGAACGCGGCCAGCAGGTGGGTGGCGGCGGGACCGGCCCAGAACGCGGTCAGGTCGACGATGCGCAGGCCATCCAGCGGCAGGCCCCCCGGGTGTGGCGGCGGTTCGGATTCGCTTGCCTCCCAAGCCGGTTCGTCGTTGGCCTCACCGGGCGCCGGGGTCGCGCGCGGCGGCGCGGGCGCGCACGCCGTCATCAGCCACGGCGGTCGCGGCTGGTGAAAGCCGGCGGGGTTGGGCATGAACACCCCGCGCTCACGCACGTACTCCATGTCGCGGATGGTGGAGCCATTGCCCAACGCCGCGATCGGCAGCCGGAACAGCTGACCGAGTTCGACGATCTCCGCCACGGTCCGTTCGGCCAGCCAGGGCCCGATCTGTTCGCGGATCAGGTCGCGGTAGGCCCACCGGCCGATCTGAAACCGCAGCTGCTCGATCTCCTCCAGCTGTGGGCACTCGACCATCGCGCAGAAGTCGAGCCATTGCTGCCCGGTGACCATGGTGATGCCGACGTAGCCGTCCTTGGCCGGTTCGATCGACGGCACTTCCAGGGTGCGGCGAACGGGCGGAACGCGCAGTAACTGCGAATGCAACCATTCGCTGCTCTGCATCGCGGTCATCGCCTCGAGCATCGACAGGTCGAGATGCTCGCCGGGGCCGCCGCGTTCGACACGGCGGCGCACGGCCAGCGCGCCGAACGCGGCGTAGACGCCGCCCATGTACTCCCCCAGGTCCCCGCCGATCGCGATCGGAGGCCCGGCGGGATCGCCGCGAAAGCCGGGCGAGCCGGCCCACGCCTGCAAGGTGAACTCGCTCGCGGCGCGCTCGGCATACGGTCCGGACCACCCGAAGTCGGAGATCGTGACGACGATCGCCCGCGGGCAATCGGCCAGCAGCCGGTGCGGGTCGATGCCCAGCGCCGCGGCCCGCGACGGGCCCGCAGTAACCACCACGACGTCGGCGGCGGCCAGGACGGCGCGGTGGCGCTCGTCGCCCGGGGCGACGGTCAGGCTGCGCTTGCCGGCATTGAGGTAGCTGAAGAACGGGGACGGTTGGCCGTCCGGCACGGCCGAACAGCTGGCGGAGTACCGCCGCAGCCGATCCCCTTGCGGCGGTTCGATTTTGCGCACCTGCGCCCCGGCGTCGACGAGCAGCTTGCCGCAGTAGTCGCCGGCTATCCGGTCGCTGATCTCGACGACACGCAATCCGTCAAGCGGTGTCGGCCGGCTGTCGGGCTCGCGCCTCACGCGGCTATTTATACCATTACTGCTAAAATAGCTAAGCCAGTCGAGCACGCGCGAGGATTGGATGACCGCCCTGGGAATAGGCCAAGACGCCCGCCGCCGACTGTCGGCGCCGCGGATCGCCGAAATCGTAGCCGACGAGTTGCGCCGTCAGATCATCGACGGCGAGCTCGCCGACGGTGACCTCTTGCCGCGCCAGGAGGTGCTCGTCGAGCAGTTCAACGTCAGCCTGGTCTCCCTGCGCGAGGCGCTGCGGATCCTGGAGACCGAAGGGCTGGTCTCGGTCCGCCGGGGCAACCGCGGCGGCGCCGTGGTGCACGCGCCCGCGAAGACCAGCGCGGCCTACATGCTCGGTCTGCTGCTACAGAGCGAGTCCGTCCAGGTGGCCGACCTGGGCTTCGCGCTGCGCGAACTCGAACCCGCCTGCGCCGCACTGGCCGCCCAGCGGCCCGACCGGGCGGACACGCTGGTGCCGGAGCTCAAGCGGGTCAACGACTCGATGGCCGAAAATCTCGACGACGGCCGGCTCTTCACCGAAATCGGCCGTGAATTCCACGATCTCGTGGTCCGCGGCTGCGGAAACCACACCATCATCGCGGTGGTCGGCAGCCTGGAGACGCTGTGGACCAGCCACGAGCAGCAGTGGGCCGACGAGAGTTCGGCGCGCGGCACCTACCCGTCGCTCACGCAGCGCCGCGCCGTGCTCGCCACCCACATCAAGCTGACCGAGACCATCGCCGAGGGCGACGTCGACCGCGCCCGCCGCATCGCGGGCCGTCACCTGGCCGACGCGCAGACCTACGTGCTGTCGGGGCGGCCCGATCAACGCATCCACGCGCTGTCGCCGCAGGCGTTGGCGCGCCCGCGGGACGTCCGGCGCCCCTGACGTCGATGCGAACCGCACTAGTCACCGGCGGCAGCGGCGGCATCGGGAAGGGATGCGCCCGCAAGCTCAGCGAGCTCGGTTACGACGTGGTCCTCTCTGCGCGGCGCGAGGCCCCGCTACGGGCGGCCGCCGAGGAGATCGGCGCGCGCCACATCGTCGCCGACGCGTCCGATCCAGACGGGTTCGCTTCCGCCATAAGCGCTTTGGAGCGCATCGACCTCGTCGTGCACGCGGCCGGCACGCTCGGCGGAACCTACGCGCGCAAGCAGACATTCGACCAGTGGCGGACCATCATCTCGGCCAATCTGGACTCCTGCTTCGTGGTGACGGCCGCCGCCCTGCCCCGGATGCGGGCGGGCTCGCGGTTCGTGTTCATCTCGTCGTCGGCGGCGCACGAGCCGATGATGGCCCGCACCGCCTACTCCGCGTCGAAAGCCGGCATGAACGCGTTCGCCCGCGCCCTGGCGCTCGAGGTGGACCGTGACGGCATCGCCGTGCACATCGTGACGCCCGGCCCGGTGGAAACCGAGATGCTGCAGGACGTTCCCTTCGAGATGTACGCGATCCAGGTGTCCGATGTCGCCGAGGCGGTCGCCTGGCTGGACACCGTCGACCCGTCGGTCGATCTGCCGGAGATCCGGCTGTCGGCCGTGCAGCGCGGACCGTTCGCGCGGCCACCGGTCGTGCCTACGGAAGCCCGCCGCCGGCGCCAGCGAACCCCTTGATCACCGACTCGCCGAACTCGTGCAACGATTCCGGCGCGGCGAAATCGGCGAACCACACGTAGAACCGCTCGACGCGCTGGGCGGCCAGGCCGCCGAAGTGCGCGATCAGCTCGTCGGCGTCACCGCACACCAGCCCCGAGCCCAGGTTGCCGAATCGCCGGGTGCTCACCTCGCGCACCTTGTCCGGGTCGACGCCTGTCCGGACAAATCCGACCATCTGCTGCATCGACACTCGCGCGGTGCCCGCGGCCGGGGCAAGCGCGGGCAATTTGTCGAGGTGGTTGGCCGGCAGATTCCACCAATCCGCGTATTTGCGAACGAGTTCCATCATCCGGGGCCCGGTGCCGCCCAGCACCAGCGGTATCGGATAGGACCTGCGCGGGGCCTGCGCGGCCTGCCCCTCGTCGTCGCCCCAGTACTGCCGGATCAACTCGAGGTGGCGTCCGAGTTGTTCCACCCTGGCCTTCGGATCCTGCTGTCCCACATCGAATCTGGTGAACTCGGCGGGCCAGGAACCCGCGCCGAGGCCGAGGTCGAACCTGCCGTTCGACGCGTCCGAAAGGGTGACGGCCTGTTTGGCGAGCACGGCCGGGTGCCGGAACGCGTCGCAGAGCACCAGGTGGCCGATCCGCAGCCGCTCCGTCTTGGCCGCCACCCAGGTGGCGATGCCCATTGCCTCCCAGATGGTTTCGTCGGGCAGCCCCGGCGCCTCGAGGTGATCGATGAACGCCACCCCGTCGAAGCCGCTGGCCTCGGCATGGCGGGCCCGCTCCGCGATGTCGGCGGCCGATACCCGTACTTGGGGCAGGAACAGATACCACTCGACCATGCGCCCACCTATGCTCGCGCCGATTGCAACAGCGGCGCTAGTTTACTATTTTTATTATGTTAGGGGTCTTATGGATGTCGGTCTGACTTCGGAGCAGCTGTCGCTGCGCGACACCGTGCGCGGCATCCTGCGCACCGAGTGTCCGCCCGATGCCGCCCGCCAGGCGATGGTAGACCCCGAGCGCTGGCGCGCCCCGTGGAAGACGGTCGTCGACCTCGGTTGGACGGAACTCGCGGCCCCGGAAGCAACCGACTACGGGCCCGTCGAGCTGGCCGTCGTCCTCGAGGAATGCGGCGCCGCCATCGCGCCGATCCCGTTTCTGAGCAGCGTCGGGCTGGCCGCGGGCGCCTTGCGGGCCCGCGGCCTCGGCCCGGTGCTCGCCGACATCGCCGGCGGCGCCGTTGCCACCCTGGCGGTCCACGCGAAGGGCGCCCGGCTGCCCGGTGCACCGATGACGTTGCGCGGGGGACGGCTGCGCGGGCGGGCGGTCGCGGTCCCCAACCTGTCGCGCGCCGAACTGATCGTCACGCTGGCGCACGCCGACGGCGGGACGGTGGCGGCGGTCGCGCGCTGCGGTGACGGGGTGCGGGTGCTGGCGGGCGAGTCGACCGACCCCGCGCAACCGGTGGCCGATGTCGAGATCGACGCCGAGCCATTGGCCGCGGCGCCGGTGGAACTCGAATCGGCGCTCGCCGCGCCGCTGGTGGCCCTCGCCGCGGACCTGGTCGGCGTGGCGAGCGCCGCCCTGCATCGCGCGGTCGAGCACGCGAAGGCGCGGCGGCAGTTCGGCACGCCGATCGGCGCCTTCCAGGGGATCAAACACGCGCTCGCCGACAACCACGTCGGCCTGGAACGGGCGCGCAGTCTCACCTATGCGGCCGCGGCCCGGCTCGCCGATCCGGACACGGGCGATGCCTGGAGCTCCGCCGCGCTGGCCAAGGCGGCGGCGAGCGACGCGGCGGTCAATTGCGCGCGCACCGCGGTGCAGGTGCACGGCGCCCTCGGGCAGACCTGGGAGCACGACATCCACCTTTACGTCCGGCACGCCTGGCAGGGTGCGGCGATGCTGGGCGACAGCCGCGCGCTCTACCACGAGGTGGGCCGCCGGTTCGCCGGAGGCGCGGGATGACCGCCGTCGTCGACGAATTCGGCGCGTGGCTGACGGACTTCCTGCCGAAGGACTACTACGAGAGGTACCGCGAGTACCGCTGGGACCTGCCGCTGCGGCGCGACTACCAGCGGGCGGCCTTCGAGGCCGGGTGGATACAGCCGACGTGGCCGCGCGAGCACGGCGGCCGCTCGCTGGGCTTGCGGGACGCGATGGAGGTCCGGATCGAGGCCGCGCTGCGGTCCGCGCCCAAGCTGCCCAACATTCAGGGGCCCGGCGTCGCCGCGCCCGGCATCCGCCAGTTCGGCACGCCAGCCCAGATCGAGCGGCTGCTGGTCCCGCTGCTGCGCGGTGATGAGTGGTGGGCGTTGGGGATGTCCGAGCCGGAGGCCGGTTCCGATTTCGCCGGGCTGCGCACGCGGGCAGAACGCGACGGGGACGCGTTTCGGGTCAACGGCCACAAGATCTGGACCACCCAGGCCCACGAGTCGCGCTGGTGCACGCTGTATGTCCGCACCGACCCCGAGGCGCCGAAACATCGCGGCATCTCCTGCCTGATCCTCGACCTGCAAACGCCCGGCGTGCGGATCGAGCCGATCCGCATGGCCTCGATCTCCGACGAGACATTTTGCGAAGTCTTCCTCGACGACGTCGAGGTTCCGGCCGAAAACCTGCTCGGGCCGCTCAATGGCGGCTGGAACGTCGCGTTGTCGTCGCTGCACCACGAGCGTCAGATGATCTGGATCATGAACTGGGTCGAGATCAAGCGCGGACTCGACGCGGTGCGCGGGGCGCGTCCGACCGACGACATCTGCGCCGAGCTCGGCTCGCTGCTGGCCGACGCCGAGGCGCTGCGTGCCACCGGGTACCGGGCCCTGGGCAACGAACTGGCAGGGCGGCCGAGCCCCGAGGCCGACATCATGAAGCTGCTCGGATCGGTTACCTTGCAACGCGTTTGGGAACTGGCCGCCGTCGCCAAGGGACCGGACTGGGTCAGCGACCCGGACCTGCTGTTCGAACGCCAGGACGCGCTGGCCGCCACCATCTACGGCGGAACGTCGGAGGTGCAGCGCAACATCATCGCCGAGCGGCTGCTCGGGCTGCCGAAGGGATGACTCGCATGGATTACGACCTGGGCGAGGACGCCGGTCAACTCCGAAACCATCTCCGGGAGTTGATCGCCAACCATATCCCGGCCGACTTCCTCGGCGCCTGCACCGAAAACCCGCAGGATCTCGCCACCACCGAGACGTTCTGCAAGCTGCTGGCCACCGAGGGGCTGCTGGCGCTCGCGTGGCCGAAAGAGCATGGCGGCGGCGGCGGTTCGGTCTGGCAGCAGACGGTGCTGCGCGAGGAGATGTGGGCCCAGCACGAACCCCGCGGTCCGCAGTACATGGGGATCAACTGGGTCGGCCCGGCGCTGATGCGGTACGGCACGGACGACCAGAAGGCCAAGCACCTGTCGGCCATCGCGTCCGGGGATGTGATCTGGTGCCAAGGCTTTTCCGAGCCGGAGGCGGGAACCGACCTCGTCTCGCTGCGGACCCGCGCGGTGCCGGACGGCGACGGGTGGCGCATCACCGGCCAGAAGGTATGGACGTCCTACGCGCAGATGGCGTCCTGGTGCGTGCTGGCGGCCTGCACCGACCCCGACGCGCCAAAGGCCAAGCGGCTCACCCTGTTCCTGATACCCATGGACCGGCCCGGGTTCACCGTCCGGCCGATCCCGTCGATGCTGGGACCGCACCACCTCAACGAGATGTTCCTCGACGACGTGCCGGCGTTTCCCGGCGACGTTCTCGGCGAGGTCGGCGACGGCTGGCGGGTGATGCGGGAGGCGCTGGCGTTCGAGCGGGTCGGCATCGCGCGCTACGCGCGGTGCGAGTCCCTGCTCGACCGGCTGCAAAAGCAACTCGGCGACGGCTGGGACGCGCTGCCGGAATCGATTCGCGCCCGCTGGGCCCGGGCGCTGGTCGACCTGCGGGTGGCCAGGCTGCTGGCGTACCGGGCGATCTCGCTGCAGGACGACCCGTCGGCGGGTGCGGCGGCCAGCGCCGCCCGCATCGCCACCACCACGTGCGATCAGCAGGTCGCCGAGCTGCTGTTCGACGTGCTGGGCCCGTCCGCGCTGGACAGCGGCGCGTCGGCGCCCCTGCACGGGGCGATCGAGGACCATTGGCGCTACGCGCAGGCCGCCACCGTGGCATCGGGCACCATCGAGGTGCAGCGAATGCTGGTGGCGCGAGACGTTCTGGGAGGACATCGGTGAAAACCGAACTGCCACAAGACATTAGTGACTTCGCCGCCGTCGCCGCCAAGCGGCTCGCCCGGCTGGGCGGCCCGCCGGCGGCGTTGCGCGCGGAGACCGACGACGGCGTACGCGACGCGGCGCGGGGTGCCCTGAGCGACGTCGGCGCGTTCGAGCTCGACGTGAGGTCGGACCCCGACGACCTGCTCGCCGCCGCGGTGCTCTGCCAGGCCGCCGGCGCGAACGCCCTGCCCTACCCCGTCGTCGAAGAGCTGCTGGCGATCGACGGCGCCCGACTGAGCCTGGTCAACCCCGACGCCCCGCGCATCGACCACGGCGACCTGCCCGGTGAGTGGATCGCCGCGGACCTGGACGGCGCGCGGTACCACCCGCAACCGGGGTTGCGGACGAACGCCAAGCTGGGGCCGTTTCTGGTGCCGGCCACCTTGAGCGCACCCGACGGAACCGTGCCGGCCGGCGACGTTAACCTTCATCTCGTGCTGGGATCATGGCGGATTCTGGGAGCCCTGCAGCAATCGCTGCACATCGTGACCGAGCACGTGCGCGCGCGGGTCCAGTTCGGCCAGCCGCTGGCCGACTTCCAGGCCGTCCGGTTCGCGGTCGCCGACGCCGCCGTCGGAGTGCGCGGCCTGCACGAGCTCGCGAAGTACACCATCTGCCGGCCGGAATCGCTGCCGGCGCAGGTCCATTCGGCCGACGCGCTCGTCCTCCGGTACAAGGCCGCCGACACCGCGCGGCAGGTGCTGCGGACCTCGCATCAACTGCTCGGCGCCCTGGGCTTCTGCGACGAGTCCGACGTCAGCGTGCTCGACCGGCACACCCAACCGCTGATCCGGTTGCCGCTGGGCGCCGAGGCGCTCGCGCTGCGCCTGATACCCGACGTCCGGGACGGCCACCTGGAGACGTTGTTCAGCGGGCCGGTGCCGGCGTGAGCACCGAGCAGGTGGCGTCCGAGGCGGCCCCCGATCCGCTGGAGGAAGGGATCCCGTTCGGGATCAAGCTCCAGCAGCTCGCCGAGGAACGCCCCGACCAGAAGGCGGTGACGGTTGTCGCGCTCGACGGCAGCGCGACCACGCTGACCTTCGGTGAACTCGACGCCCGTGCCAACCAGTGGGGCCGGGCGCTGGCGGCCGACGGGGCCGGGGTCGGCTCCCTTGTCGCGCTGGCGATCCCGAATTCGCAGCACCTGATGCTCGCGGCGCTGGGGTGCTGGAAGATCGGGGCGGTTCCCGTCCCCATGCACTGGGACCTGCCGGAGTGGGAGCGGGACCGGGTGCGCGAGGTCATCGAACCCGTGGTGGTCGTCGACGAAACAACCCGGTGGGAGCTGGATGCCCGCGCGGCCGCCGAGTCCGAAAGCCCGCTGCCCCCGGTCGTTTCCCCCAATGCCAACGGCATCTGCAGCAGCGGCTCGACCGGCGTGCCGAAAGTGATCCTCAGCCTCGCGCCGTCGCTGTGGACGCCGCAGCACGGGGAGCCCTTCCTGTCGAACTGGACGCCGGTGGCCCAGCCGCAGACGATCATGGTGCCCGCGCCGATGTACCACACCAACGGCTTCGCCACCTTCTTCTTCCTGTTGACCGGTGACCACCTGGTGGTGCTCGAAAAGTTCGACGCGGCGCTCGTTTTGGATGTGATCGAACGCTTCCGGATCACCAACTTCACGGCCACGCCCACGATGCTCGCGCGGATCGCCGCGCGTCCCGACGTCCGCCAGCGCGACCTGTCCAGCGTCGTCTTCGTCCTGCAGGGCGCCGCGGTGATGCCGCCGTCGCTCATGCACACCTGGTTCGAGTTGCTGAGCCCCGAGCAGATCGTGACGGCGTACGGCATGACCGAGAACCTCGGCCTCACCGCGTTGCGCGGCGACGAGTGGCTGGCGCATCCGGGCAGTGTCGGCCGCGGCTTCCGGGACACCGAGATCCGGATTCTCGACGCCGGAAAGATACCGCTCGGCCCCGGTGAACACGGCGAGATCTATCTTCGCGCGCCGATGAGCGCGGGCTCCCGCTACCTGGGCGGGGCGCCGCCGCTGCCGTCGACCGAGGACGGCTTCCGCTCCGCCGGAGACATCGGGTATCTCGACGAGGACGGCTACCTGTACATCGTCGACCGCCGGGTCGACATGATCGTCACCGGCGGCGCCAATGTCTTTCCGGCGGAGGTGGAGTCGGCGCTGGCGGGTCATCCCGGCATCGCGGACGTCGTCGTCATCGGCCTTTCCGACGCGCAGTGGGGGCGCCGCGTGCATGCGGTGGTCCAGCTCGCCGACGGAGTGCACCTCACCGAAGAGCAGGTCATCGAGTACGCGAAGAGTCGGCTCGCCCACTACAAGGCACCAAAGACCGTCGAGTTCGTCGACGCGATCCCCCGCACCGCGGCTACCAAGGTCAACCGCTCGGCGATGATCGCGTCCCGGGGCGGCTAGGACGGGCTTTCCCGGGACCCGGGGCCCGAATCGGCCGCGGCGCAACCACATTCGAGCGCGCGGCGCGACTGCTAGCCGGGTCCGTCGGCGGGGCACATGTACTTGTCCGGGAATCGCACACACCCCGGCGGCAGCGGCTGATCGGGGCGATTATCGCCCACGCCGTTCGGCACGACGTGCAGCCACCCGCGATCCTGGCATAGGAAGGAGTCTCCGCCCCAACCCCCGGGCCGGATGGTTCCGTTGACGCACGGGCCAGCCTGCGCCACCGCCGGAACGCTGACGAATACCGAGACGATCACGGAGAAGACCGCGACGACGACCGTCCTCATAACACATTGATGCTAGTCCGATGGCGCCAGTTCAGAGCCGGATCGTTCGCCACGGCGCCTCTACCGGGGCGCAGGGCCGGTTCTAAGCCCATTCAGAGCTGCGGCTGCGACTTGTGGACGTCGTTCGTCGGGCTTCCCGCATATCCCGCAATGCGCGGTAACCTCATTCTCATGGCCGAACCGACCGAGGAAGCCGACGTGACGCGCGGGGACCGCTTCATCAAGACCGCCGTCGCGATCCTGGGTGAAACCGGACGCACCGACTTCACCGTGCAGGAGGTCGTCGCGCGCTCCAAGACCTCGCTTCGCGCCTTCTACCAGCACTTCAGCAGCAAGGACGAGCTGCTGCTCGCATTGTTCGACCGGACCATCGCGCAATCGGTGCAGGGCTGGCGCGCCGAAACCACCGGGCTCGACAGCACGGCCGCGCTGAAGCTGGTCATCGACCGCGTCAGCCAACAACCGGAGTCAAGCACCCAGGACAGCCTCAACAGGGCGTTGAGCCTGTACAACCAGCATCTGGCCGAAACCCGCCCCCGCGAGTACACCCGCGTGCTCTCCCCGATGCATCAACTGATCCGCGACATCGTGGGGCAGGGCATCACCGAAGGGGTCTTCAACCCCGGACTCGACGTCGGGGCCGCGGCCGCGATCGTCATGCAGACGATCATGGGCGCGCAGCGGTTGCACTGGCTCGGCACCGAATTGATCGGCAAACCGATCGACGCCGGCCAGCTGTATGACTATTGCAGCCGCGCGCTCGGCATCCGGGAGACCGACGAGGAGTCGGCCACCCCCTCGCTGGCCGAGCTGTTCGCCCAAATCGGCCTGCGGCCGGGCACCCACAACGGCGAGTTCGCGATGACGATGCCGGTCAGCCCCAACGTGGTCAACACGTCCGGCGCGCTTCAGGGCGGGTTGATCGCCACGCTGGTCGACGTGGCGGGCGGGCAATACGGGCTGGATTACCTGCAGCAGGGCACCACCATGACCACCGCCGACCTCTTCGTGCGCTACCTGCGCCCGATTCGGCAGGGCGCCGCGCGCGCGGTCCCCCGGATGCTGCGGTCCGGTCGCCGGGCGATGGTCATGCAGGTCGACATATACGGCGACGGCGACGAGCTCGCCGCCACCGCGACCGTGAATTTCGCCATCATCAACGGGGCGACGCCGACCGGCCTGCAGGCGGACATTTAGCTCCCGGTACTCCTTCACACGGAGAAGTGGTAACGTCATTACCACATACCGAGAACCCCAGACTTCTCCCAAGGAGATCGCAATGCCGTCCCGCGAACTTCCCTTCCCCGTGTTCGACGCCGACAACCACATGTACGAGCCGCAGGAAGCGCTGACCAAATACCTTCCGGACAAGCGCAAGCACGTCATCGACTACGTGCAGGTCCGCGGCCGCACCAAGATCGTTGTGCGCGGCCATATCAGCGAGTACATCCCCAACCCGACCTTCGAGAAGGTCGCCAAGCCGGGCGCCCAGGAGGACTATTTCCGCAACGGCGCGCAGGGTAAGTCCTATCGCGAGATCCTCGGCGAGCCGATGAAGGCCATCCCCGCCTTCCGTGAGCCGGGCGCGCGGCTCGAGGTCATGGACGAACTCGGCATCGACTACGCCCTGATGTTCCCGACACTGGCCAGCCTGGTCGAGGAGCGCATGAAGGACGACCCTGAGATGACCCACGACGTCATCCACGCGCTCAACCAGTGGATGCACGAGCAGTGGACGTTCAACTACGAGGGACGCATTTTCGCCACCCCGGTGATCACCCTGCCGATCGTCGACCGCGCGCTCGAAGAGCTGCAGTGGTGCCTGGAGCGCGGCGCCCGCACCGTGCTGGTTCGACCGGCACCGGTGCCCGGCTACAAGGGCAGCCGCTCGTTCGGCCTCGAGGAGTTCGACCCGTTCTGGCAGGCCTGCGTCGACGCCGAGATCCCGGTCTCGATGCACGCCTCCGACAGTGGTTACTCCGAGTTCGCCAACGTGTGGGAGCCGGGCGACGAGTTTCTGCCGTTCAAGCCGACCGCGTTCCGCAGCTTCGCGATGGGCCATCGGCCGATCCTGGACGCGATGGGCGCCCTGGTGTGCCACGGCGCGCTGTCGCGCAACCCGGAGTTGCGGATCCTTTCCATCGAGAACGGCGCAGATTGGGTGCCGGACCTCTTCAAGGGCCTCAAGGGCGTCTACAAGAAGATGCCGCAGTCGTTCAGCGAGGACCCGATCGAGGCGTTCAAGCGATGCGTCTACATCACCCCGTTCTGGGAGGACCGGTTCACCGAGATCGTCAACATGGTGGGCACCGACCGGGTGATGTTCGGCTCCGACTGGCCGCACCCTGAGGGCCTGAAGGACCCCATCAGCTTCGTCGACGAACTCACCGAATTCAGCGAGGAGGACGTCGCCAAGATCATGGGCGGCAACCTGATGAAGCTGATGAAAGTCCCCTCGAAGAAGCTCGTTTCAGCCTGAGAGCTGCCCGATCCGGCTTGCGCGAAACACGCATTGAGTCAAAGTCGTTAGCAAACTGATGCGTTCGGTTCCTAACGCGCGTTGATAATCTGGGGGTCGAAGTGTACGGACGTCATGCATTTCGACGGGTTACGTGACTCGAGTTATGACGCCGTAAAGGGTTCCCGAGAAGGGACGGCCGGGGTGGGCGCCGAGAAGGATTGGGACGAGACCGTTGGCGCGGCCGACGACGTTCGCCGCGTCTTCGAAAATGTCCCCGCGATGCTGGTCGGCCTCAAGGGCCCCGACCACCGGTTTGTCGCGGTCAACGCGGCCTACCGAGCATTCAACCCGACGGGCAATCCGGTGGGAAAACTCGCGCGCGAGGTCTTCCCCGAGTTGGAGAGCCAGCAGATCTACCAAATGTTCGACCGGGTCTACGCAACCGGCGAACCGCAAACCGGGACGGAATGGCGGCTGCAGGCCGACTATGACGGATCGGGCATCCAGGAACGGTACTTCGACTTCGACGTCACGCCTCGCCGCGGGGACGACGGATCGGTCGAGGGTGTACAGATCATCTTCGACGATGTCACTGACCGGGTGCAGGCGCGGCTGGCCTCCGAGCAGCGCATCGAGGAGCTGTCCCAGCGCTACCGCAACGTCCGCGATTCGGCCACCGTCATGCAGCAGGCGTTGCTGGCCCCGTCGGTGCCTGTCGTTCCCGGCGCCGATATCGCCGCGGAGTATCTCGTCGCCGCCGAGGACACCGCGGCCGGTGGCGACTGGTTCGATGCGATGGCCCTCGGCGATCGGCTGGTCCTTATCGTGGGCGACGTCGTCGGCCACGGTGTCGAAGCCGCGGCAGTGATGTCGCAACTGCGCACCGCGCTGCGGATGCAGATCTCGTTGGGCCGCAGCATCGTTGAAGCGCTCGAAGCGGTCGAAGACTTTCACGAACAGGTTCCGGGGTCGAAGTCGGCCACCTTGTGTGTCGGTTCGCTCGACCTCGCCACCGGCGAATTCCAGTACTGCACAGCGGGACACCCACCACCCCTGCTGGTGAGCGCCGCCGCGAGCTCTCGGTACGCGGAGCCGACGGGTGCGGGTCCCCTCGGCAGTGGCACCGGATTCCCGGTGCGTACCGAGCTGCTTGAGGTGGGCGACTCGGTCCTGCTTTATTCCGATGGCCTGATCGAACGTCCCGGGCGGCCCCTGGGCGCCAGCACCGCGGAGTTCGCCGCGCTCACCGCGAACATCGTGGGCGGCACTGGCGGCTTCGTCATCGATGCGCCGGGCCGGCCGATCGACCGCATCTGTTCGGAGACATTGGAATTGCTGCTCCGGTCGACGGGCTATAAGGACGACGTCACACTCCTTGCCGCGCAACGGCGCACCCCGCCGCCACCGCTGCGGATCACTGTGGATGCGACGATTCACACCGCACGCGCCGTCCGCGCACAGCTTCGTGAGTGGCTCTCCCAAGTCGGCGCCGACGCCGACGACAGCTGTGACGTCGTCCACGCCGTCTCGGAGTTCGTCGAGAACGCGGTCGAGCACGGCTATGGGACAAAGGTTTCCGGCGAGGCTTCGAATCGGATCGTGGTCGAGGCCGCGCTGTCCGGCGACGGCAACTTGCGCGCCTCGGTGATCGACGATGGGCGCTGGAAGGACTACCGGGAGGGTGAGCGCGGTCGCGGTCGCGGACTGGCAATGGCCGAGGCGTTGGTGAACCAGGCGCAGGTCACGCATGACGACGGCGGGACGACGGCAAGCCTGACGCACCGGCTGTCGCGGCCGGCGAACTTCATCACCGACACGACCGTCAGCCGGTCACCCCGCCAACGGCCCACCAACTCCGAATTCCTCTCGATGGTCGGAGAGGCCGGCCGCATCGTGGTCAGCGGAGATGTCGACTCGACCACCGCATCCACCCTGGACCGCCAGATCGCGGTCGAAAGCCGCTCCGGCGTAGCGTCGTTGACCGTCGACCTCAACGGGGTAACCCATCTCGGGTCGGCGGGCGTCAGCACCCTGGCGGCCGCCCGCGACCGGGCGCGCACGCAGGGTGGTGGCTTCGTGCTGGTAGCCGCGCCTGGATCCCCGGCGCATCACGTCTTGTCACTCGTCCAAATGCCGGTGGCCAACAGCGATCCCTAAAACGCTCTCACCGGCGAACAGCGCCGCCAGTCAGCCTCCCTGACCGTGCCGAACCTGATTGAACGGCACCCCGCGGTCGGCGGCGTACTCCCGGGGGAATCCGAGCACCCGCTCGCCGATCACATTGCGGGCCATCTCGGTGGTGCCGCCGCCGATCGCGACATTCTGCCGAGACAGGTACCGCAGGCCGGCCTCCAGTCCTTCGCCGACATCCCCGACGACACCGGCGCTTCCCGAGATCGCCAACGCGGTGTCCATGTCCATGGTCACGGTCTCGGAGTGAAAGAGCCTGATGAGGGTGCCCGCGGCCGGGGGCAGTACGCCGTCTCGAACTTTGCGGTACACGTGATCGATCAGCTGCTCGCCCACCGCGCGCTGCACGAGCACCCGGCCGGCCATCTCGTGGATTCGTTCGTTGTCCGCCTGCCCCATCTTCTCGGCGAGGGCGACGTAGTCGACGGGCGTCGTGTGGCCGCCTTCGTGGCCGGCGCCGCTGGCGAACTCCGAACCCTGCCCGACCGCGCGGCGTTCGTGGTACAGCTGTCGCGAGGCGACCGCCCAGCCGCCGTTGACCTCGCCGACGACGGCGTCATCGCCGACGTCCACGCCGTCCAGGAACTCCTCGCAAAACTCGGTGGACCCACTCAGCATGGTGATGCGCCGCAACGTGATTCCGGGATGGCCGATGGGCACCAGGAACATCGTCAGGCCTTCGTGCTTGGGCGCGTCCCAGTCGGTGCGCGCAAGGCACAATCCGTAATCGGCGGCGAAAGCGCTTGTGCTCCAGGTCTTTGCGCCGGTGATGATCCAACGGTCACCCTGGCGTTCGGCCCGGGTGATGACACCGGCGAGGTCCGACCCGCCGCTGGGTTCGGACAGCAGTTGCACCAAGACCTCGTCGCCGCGCAGGGCGGCGGCGATGTGCCGCTTCTTCTGGTCCTCGGTCCCGGTGTCGAGCAGGGTGGCGCAGCAGATGGTGAAGGTCGGCGTGTTGAGGATCAGCGGCATCTCGTAACCGAGGGATTCGGCGTCGAATGCCTTCTGGTATTCGTAGTCCAGGCCCAGGCCGCCGTACTCGCGCGGAAAGCAGATACCGGCGAATCCCCCTTCGTAGAGCCGCTTTTGCAGTTCGCGGGCCCTGTTCCAGGATCTTTCGTCGTCGCGCGGAGCGGGCGGCGGGGACTCGGGGTCGATGGCGGGCAGGTTGTCCGCCAACCACACCCGGGCCCGCGCGGCGAATTCGGCAACCGACTCAGGGGTCGTCATCGGGCGTTCGTCACCGATCGTGCCGCTTTCTCGGCCTCGTACACCCTCAGGTTGTGCTCCTCGGGCGTGCCGAACATGGAGCGGTACAAGGTGACCCGCCTCAGATACAGGTGCAGGTCGTGTTCCCACGTGACGCCGATGCCGCCGTGCATCTGCACGCAGGCCTGAACGATGCGGCCCGCCATCTCGCCGACGTATGACTTCGCGATGCTTGCCGACCAGCCCGCCTTGGGCGAGCGCGCCGCAACCTCGGCGACCGCCGCCGACGTGGTGGCACGACACGCTTCCAGCCACAACTTCATGTCGGCGAAGCCGTGTTTGAGGACTTGGTAGGAGGCCAGCGGGCGGCCGAATGTATGCCTGTCCAGCGCCCATTGGACGGTGAGGTCGAACACCGTTTGCAGGATGCCGACCACCTCGGCGCACTGCAGCACCTGGGCGAGCTGACTCTGCCGCCCGATCATGGCGGCGGCCTCTGCTGGGCCGCCGACCGCGGCGGAAGGTTCCGCGACCACGCCGTCGAAATCCACCCTGGCGTATTGCTTGACCAAATCGACCGACTGCTGCGCCGCGATCCGAACGCCCGGCGCGTCCGTTGGCACCAGAAACTGGCGGATGCCGTCGTCGCACCGCGCCACCACCAGCAGCACCCCACTTTGGGCGCCGGCCTCGACGCGGTCCTTGGCGCCGTCGATGCGGAAGCCGGCCTCGGTCCGGGTGGCCGTCACCGACGGATCCAGCGGCGCCCAGCCCCTGCCCGGCTCGCAAACCGCCCACGACGCCACGGTTTCGCCGGACATCAGCGATTCGATGGTCTCGGCGTGCGGGTGCGGATCCGGGCACTCGGCGAGTGCCGCGAGCACGACGCTGACCGGATACAGCGGCCCGGGCGCCACCGTCTTGCCGAGTTGCTCGGCGACCATGGCCAGATCCACGACGCCGCTGCCCGAGACGCTGCCGCCGCCCGACTCCTCCGGAACGAGGAGGGCCGTCCACCCGAGTTCCGCGGCGCGCCGCCACCACGCCGGGTCGAAGGACAGTCCCGCGGCGTGCAGTTCGCGGACGCGGCTCAGCGGCGCTTCTTTTTGCAGAAATGCCTGGGTTGTGGAAGCGAAGAGTATCTTTTCGGGAGAGTCGACAGCGGTCATGATGCCGGAAGATTCGAGAGGAAGTGTGGGTGGTTGATCATCCGCCTGGTCGGTTCTCGTCGGAGTTCGCTGGGGATTCTGATGTTAGCAATGAGCAGTACGGTAAGAGATACCGGAGTCCAATCGATAATGACCATGACGAGCGGTAATCGCGGTGGCTGAGGCGAACGAAACGCCCGATCATTCGACCGCATCGGAGGCCGACGCGCAGGCGTTGCTCGAAGAGGCCGAGGCGGAGGCCGCCGCGGCCGAAGCGCTGGCCGCCGCGGCCCGCGCCCGCGCCCGCGCCGCCCGGCTGCGCCGCGAGGCCCTCGGGCTGCCGGACCCCGACGACTACGACGACGCGGATGAGGATTACGCCGAGGACGAGGACCAGGGCGACTACGAGGACGACGAAGAAGACGACGAGGGCTGGTACGAGGACGACTACGACGAGCCGGTAACCGAGCAAGCCGGATGGCGACGACGGATGCCGATGCTCGCCGCGATTGCCGCCGTCATCGCCATCATCGCTTTTGCCGCATCCAGCGCATACATGGTGCTGCAACATCGCGAAAACACCAGGCACGAACAGCGGGAAGCGGCGTTCGTCGCCGGGGCCAAACAGGGCGTCCTCAACATGATCTCGCTGGACTTCAACAAGGCCAAAGCCGATGTCCAACGGGTGATCGACGGGTCCACCGGCGAATTCCAGGCCGATTTCCAGCAGCGGGCCAACGACTTCATATCGGTGGTCATCCAGTCGAAGGCGGTGACGGAGGGAACGGTGCACGCCGCCGCGCTCGAGTCCATCAACGGCAACTCTGCGGTGGTATTGGTTTCGGCGACATCGCAAGTCACCAATTCCCCGCCGGGTAAAGACGAACCACCGCGAATGTGGCGCCTCAGGGTGACGGTCTCCGACGTCGGCGGGAAGTACAAGATGTCGAAAGTCGAGTACATACCGTGACCGAAGACGTGCGCGACATCGATTCGGCCGGACCGGAACCCACCGAACCGGTCGAAGACGACGACTCCGTGACCGAGGAGCCCACCGACGACGCCGAGGAGCCGACCGACGAAGCCGAGGAGCCAACACACGACGTCGAGTCCGACTCCCCCGAGCCGATCGAACGCCGGCGCCGTTCCCTGTCGCCCAGGGCGCGCAAGGTCATCGCGGCGGTTTTGGTTGTCCTGCTGGTGATCTCGGGCGTCGTGGCGACGTGGCTGTACTTCGAGTGGTACCGGCCTGACCAACAGACCGATGCAGGAGCCGCCCGGGCCGTGGTCAACGCGGCCTCGGACGGAACGACCGCAGTGCTGTCCTATTCGTCCGACTCGCTCGACCAGGACTTCGCCAGCGCCAAGTCACACCTCGGCGGGGATTTCCTGTCGTACTTCGACCAATTCAGTCAGCAGACGGTGGCCCCGATGGCGAGACAGAAATCGATGAAAACCAAGGCCAAGGTCACTGGCGCCGCGGTCTCGGAATTTCAGCCCGATTCGGCCGCCGTCCTGGTCTTCGTCGATCAGGTCACCACGACCAAGGACAGCGCCCAACCTTCCGTGGCCGTCAGCAGCATCCTGGTGCGCATGTCCCGGATCAACGGGAAATGGCTGATCACCAAGTTCACACCGGTCTAGACGCACCGGCTACATGGCGAAGACGCGGCGCAGCGACTGGGCGTGCAGCGCCCGGTTCTCCTCGGAGACAATCCAATCGGGAACCAGAGAATCGAAGCCGTTGAATGTTGCTGCGATGACGTGCAATTCGGTGTGGACGTAGGCATGCAGTAGCCGATTGGCATAGTCGATGGCTTCGTCACGGCACGGGTCGATCTCGGAGCAGCTGACAAACGTGGGCGGCAGCCCCTCGAGGTTGGCCCGATGCGCGGGGACGTGTTGACCGTTCGCGGTCGCGTGGCCGAGGTAGTGGCTCCAGGCCCGGCTGACGGCCGGACCGTTGAGGCCCGGCGTGCGCTGGAACTCTCGTCGCGACGGGGTGGCATCGGAATCGAGCATCGGCTGATGCAGGATCTGCACCAGCACCGGCGGCCCTTCCTGGTCGAACATGCGCTGGGTCAGGCTCGCGACCAGCGCCGCACCCGCGTCCCGGCCCATCACCGCGATGCGGGTGGGGTCCACGTCCAGGTCGGCGCAGTTGTCGACGGCGTGGCGGAAGGCCGCGTCCACGTCGTCCAGCGCGGCCGGACAGGGATTTTCGGGTGCGAGCCGGTAGTCGACCGAGACCACAAGACACTCGGCATCACGGGCCAGCTCGACGCAATGCGCGTGATCGGTGTCCAGGTTTCCGGTCACGAAGCCACCGCCGTGGGCGTATATCACCAGGGGCACCCGGGATCCCGCGGCCCCGCGGTACAAACGAATACCCAGCGGTTGGCCGTCCGGGCCGGCGATGGATCGCGACTCCACGGCGACACCGCTGGTTTCGGCGACCGCGGCCCGCTCGGCGGCCCGGGCGTTGGCCGCATTCCGCTCGGCGGCCAGCGTCTCGGCGCGGAACTCGACGACGCCCAGCCCGGTTGCCGCCTCGCGCAGCGCCGGATCGATCCGGTTAAGGCCTTGCGGCCGCGTCATGTTGGTCTGCGTCATACCCCTCAACTTCCGTCCGGGAAACCATCTTCAAGGTAGACCTGCGATTCCATGTGGTGGAAGATGCGGTACCTATCACCGCGAAAAGTCAGCAACCACGTGATCCAGCTGGTTCCGGTGCGCGCAACGTCGGATTCTTGCCCGGTGAAGCTCCACCGGCTCAGCAAAACGCAACGAGCCACGCCGCCGGCCAACGCCTCGGCGGACCACAACTGCGACGACACCGAGGCCCGCTTCAGGCGACCGCCGATCCTGGCCCAGTGCCGATCGAGCTCGTCGGCGCCGACCAGTGGCATCGCGTATTCGTCACCGATGTAGATCGGCCGCGGGTCCTGACGCTCCCACAGGTCGGCGACGGCGGCGAAATCCAGCGCGGACCACTTCTCGTCGTATTCGCCGATCAGAGAGGCCAGTTTGGCGGCCAGATCGGCCACCGCGTCACCGTTCTCCGGGAAGCGCCTTCACGGTCGCCGGTAGCCCGTAGAGAGCCGTCGCGTTGCCGCGCATGATTCGCTCCCGTTGGTCGGCGGGGAATCGGTTGATCGCATAGGTCGGCGCGTCGTAACTCCAGTGCGGATAGTCCGTCGAGAACATCAGGTTGTCGCCGAGGTCCATCATCTCCAGGTACTCGCGGAACTGAACGGTGTCGACGTCTTCCAGCGGCTGCGTGGTGAACCGGACGTGTTCGCGCACATACTCCGACGGGCGGCGACGCACGTGGGGCAGGTCGCCGCGGCGTGCCTCCCAGATCCGGTCCATCCGCGACATCACCGGCATCGCCCAGGTGAAGCCGCCTTCGACGAAGACCACCCGCAGGTCCGGGTGACGATCGAACGCGCCGTCAAACACCAGGCTCATCAGGTGCGAGACGTACAGCAACGGCCAGGAGGCGAAGAAGTCGTGCCAGTGTGCGGGGTTGCCCACCGGGTACAGCGGTATCAATTCGAAGGGCGTCTGTCCCATCAAATGGGTGGCGACGGGGAAGCCGTTGCGTGCGGCCGCGTCGTAGAGCGGGTCGAAATGCGGGTTGCCGAAAGGGATTCCGCGGGTTTGCGGAGTCATCAACACCTGGGCCATGTACGGATGTCCCGCCCACCGTTCCACTTCGCGGGCGGCCCGCTCCGGGGTCTGTGCGCTCACGCTGATCGACCCGCGCCAGCGGCCGTGCCAGTTGTACTTGTCCAGCCAGACGTCGGCGAGCCAGTCGTTGTACGTCGACTTGAGCACGTGTTCGGCCTGCGGCAGTTGCGCGTCGCACATCGGCTCCAGCGTCGCGATGCTGACCCCGGCGTCGAGAAGCAACTGCTTGGCGGCGAAATCCGGATCGCTGCCGGCGACCCCGCCGGTGGGCGGGGCGGCGTCGAGGCGCAGCGACATCGTCTTGTACGAATCGGGGGTGTCGTAGAAATGCGGGACGGGGCTGACGGCGTTGCCCGTCGGCCAGATCTTGTCCACCCATTCGGCGGGCGCGTAGGACTTCAGCAGGTCGGCCGAGACCGGCAACGGGTGCACATCGGTGTCGACGATGGTGACCGCTATTTCGTCCTCTTGACCGGTTGGTGAGTCGAGTCGCTCGATCGTCGTCATCAGACGCGCTCCTTCAGCCCGTAGAGCTCACTGGCGTTGCGCCACAACACCTTCTCGCGCTGGGGGGCATCCAGCCCCTCGGCGATCGCCTCCGGCGCCGACGTGGACCAGTGCGGGTAGCTGGATCCGTACATCAGCAGGTCGGACTTGCCGGTGAAGTCCATCCAGCGCTGCGCCGCGTCGGCGTCCGTCGGCCCGTCGAACGCCGAGGAGCAGAACCGGACGTGGCCGGGCAGGTATTCGCTGGGATAGCGGTCGACCCAGGGCGTCTGGTCGCGCATCGACAGCCAGAACGTGTCCAGCCGCCACATCAGCGGGGTGAGGATGTCGTAACCGCCGTCGGCGAAAACAAACTTCAGATCGGGGTGCCGGCCCAACACGCCCTCGATGACGAGCGTGGCCAGGTGCACGAAGTAGTTCAGCGGCATGAACGCCGCGTAACCGGGGTAGGTGTGCGCGTGCCCGGCGAAGGTGGGCGGGTGGTCGACGCCGTTGCCGCCGTTGATGTGCACCGCAACCGGCAGTCCGTGCGCGGCGGCGGCCTCCCAGATGGGCTCGAACATCGGTTTGCCGTACGGCTCGCGCGACTGCATGGGAACGCCGACCTGCACCAGCTTCGGGTGACCGGCGAGGCGCTCGATCTCGGCGACCGCGCCCCTGGGGTCCTCGGGGTTGACCCGGATGCTGCCCCGGAACCGGTCGGTGGGGTCGGGCTCCAGCCACCGCTCCAGCAGCCAGTCGTTGACCGCGGCGCAGATGCGGCTGTTGAGCAGGTAGTCGGCGATGTTGCCGCGGGTCAGCGGGTTGAGGATGGCGTAATCGACGCCCATGTCCTCGAACAGGTGCCGCGCCGTCGTCTCGGGATCCGATCCCGGGTAGTGCTCGCCGTAGAGATCCGCCCGGTAGTCGCCGCCGGGCGCCTGATACCACTGCTGCTCGACGTCGGGGATCGACCGCAGCTGGTGCGCGGGCGGCAAATAGCGGCGTATCTCGGCGTTGTAGCGGAAATGCGGCTGCACATTGGTGTCGATGATCATGCGGTCAGGTACACCTCCCCGTCGGTGACATCCACCTGGTAGGTGCGGACACGCCGCCGCGGATCGGCGACGTTTTGACCGGTGGTGACGTCGAATTCCCAATTATGCCAAGGGCATCGAACGATCTGCCCGTCACGAGCCCGGCGCATCCCGTCCGGCGATTCGGGGGCCGATTCGTTGGTGCCGCCGATCAGGCCGAGGCATAGCGGCGCGCCCTCGTGTGAGCAGTAGTTGACGATCGCGTACAGCTGCCCGCGCACGTTGTAGACGCCCACGCCGAACTTTCCGACGTCGACCAGTTTCATCCCGCCGGGCGGCAGCTCGTCGAGCGAGCACACGAATCGCCGGTTGGGCACCTGGGAAATCACCGCCTTCTCGGTCAATACTGTGCGCATTACGGTAAAGGCCACAAGCCGTTGGGCTTCGTTGCTATTTATACTATGATAGCGATATTCCCTCGCCAGACACATCCCGCCCCACCGGCTGCTCAGGAGGAGCGCGAATGACGCTCAGCACGGACCCGGACGGCCAGCCCGTCGCCCTCGACCTCACCGGTGAAACCAGCCCGTACCCGTTCTTCGAATACATGCGGCGCACCGATCCCGTCTGGCACGGCTCCCTGTCTGACCACTCCCAGATGCCGGAGGAATTGCGGCCGAAGGACGAGTGGGTCCTGTTCGGCTACGACGGCCTGTTCCAGGCGTTCCGCGACGACCGCGTCTTCACCTCGGCGAGCTACGACAAGACCATCGGGCTGGTGATGGGCCACACCATCCTGGCCATGGGCGGCAAGGAGCACCACGACCACCGCAGCCTGGTGGCCAAGGCCTTCCGGGCGACCGCGCTGGAACGTTGGGAGCCGTCGGTCATCGGCCCGGTGTGCGATCGACTGATCGACGAAATCAAAAACGACGGCCACGCTGACCTGGTCAAGGCGCTGACGTTCGAATTTCCGACCCGGATCATCTCGGTGCTACTCGGGCTTCCCCCCGAGGATCTCGCCCTGTTCCGGCGGCTCTCGCTCGACCTGATCTCGATCCCGACCGACATCGAGGCAGGGCTGAACGCGGCGGCGGAGCTGCACGGCTACTTCCTCGAGCAGGTGGAGCAGCGGCGCCGCAAGACCACCGACGACATCATCGGCGACCTGGTCACCGCCGAGATCGACGGCGACAAGCTCACCGACGAGGCCATCATCGCGTTCCTGCGCCTACTGCTGCCGGCCGGCCTCGAGACGACCTATCGCTCGTCGGGCAACCTCTTGTACCTGCTGCTGACCCACCCCGAGCAGCTGGCGTTGGTCCAGCGGGACCGGTCACTGATCCCGGCGGCGATCGAAGAGGGCCTGCGGGTGGAAACGCCGCTGACGATGGTCACGCGCACCACCACCGAGGAAATCGAAATCGGCGGCAAGACAATCCCGGCCGAAGCGCAGATCGACATGTGCATGGGCTCGGCCAACCGCGACGAGAGCCGCTGGCCCGACCCCGACAGGTTCGACATCCACCGGCCGCGCCACGCCCACATCGCGTTCGCGGCCGGCATTCACATGTGCCTCGGCATGCACCTGGCCCGGCTGGAGACCCGGGTCATGCTGAACAGCCTGTTCGACCGGGTCAAAGATCTGGCGTTGCTGCCCGACGACGGAACCGGCGAGGAGTCAAAGATCGTCGGGCTCACCTTCCGGTCGCCCAACAAGCTTCCCGTCACCTTCTCCCCGGCCGCATGAGAAGCCGCGCGGCGATCCTGCACGACGTCGGCGGCCCGTGGTCCGTCGAGGAATTCGAATTGGACCCGCCGCGCGCCGGCGAAGTCCTCGTCCAGCTGGCCGCCGCCGGGTTGTGCCACTCCGACGACCACATACTCAAGGGCGATATGTCGGCGCCGAACGAGGTGATGAAAGCCCTCGGCCTGCCGACCATGTTCCCGATGATCGGTGGCCATGAGGGGTCGGGCATCGTACGCGAAGTCGGCGAGGGCGTAACCGATTTCGAGCCGGGCGACCACGTGGTGATGTCGTTCGTCGCGGTGTGCGGCCAGTGCCGCTGGTGCGCGACCGGTGTCGAGTACCTCTGCGACGTCGGCATCGGCACCATGGTCCCGGGGATGCCGACCGACGGCACCTTTCGCCACCACACCGCCGACGGCCGAAACCTGGGCCACATCGCCAAGGTCGGCGCGTTCGCGCAACACACTGTGGTGTCGACGAATTCGCTGGTGAAGATCGAGCCGCACCTGCCGCTGGCGCCGAGCGCGCTGCTGTCGTGCGCCATCCCGACCGGGTACGGTTCCGTCGCGAACCGCTCCAACATGCGCGCGGGCGACACCGTCGTCGTGATCGGCGTCGGCGGCATCGGAACCGGCGCGATCCAGGGCGCCCGGATCAACGGCGCCGCGCAGATCGTCGCGGTGGATCCCGTTGAGTTCAAACAGAAATCGGCGCTGCAGTTCGGCGCGACGCACAGCGCCGCAACGGTTGCCGAGGCGCTCGACCTGGTGCGCGGCCTGACGTACGGCGTGATGGCCGACGCGGTGGTGGTCTCGCCGTCCCTGATCACCCCGGAGGACGTGCGCGACGCGGTGCAGCTCACCCGCAAGGGCGGGACCTGTGTGCTCACCGGCATGACCTCGCAACTGACCCGGTCGGTCAAGATCGACCTGCAGGACTTCATCCTGATGAACAAGACGCTGGCGGGCACCATATTCGGGTCGTGCAACCCCAAGGCCGACGTCGCCAGGCTGTCCAGGCTCTACGAGACCGGGCAGCTGCAGCTCGACGAGATGATCACCCGGCGCTATCGCCTCGACGACATCAACGACGCCTACGACGACCTGCTCAACGGCAAGATCGTGCGGGGCATCATCGATTACGGGATCGGTTAGATCCCGGACGGCGCCGACCTCGAGTGTGAATTGTGGGTTTTGTGTGTGAGCTCTTGGCGGACAACTCGCCGAAATCCCGCCACCAGCGCACGCTGAAAACCGCCACCGCACACTCAGAGTCTCGACGCCACTCCTAGTCCGTGCGGCCCATCACCCGCTGCATCTGACCGTACGCGTCGATCGGGCTGTGCAACGCCAGGCCACCGTCGGCGTGCACGACTTGACCTGTCACCCAAGGCAATTCCAGCACGCCCACGATCGCGCCGGCCACATCGGTGGCCTCGCCGAGGCGGCCGAACGCCGTCCGCTCTGACAGGCCTTCCACCCAGCCCGGGAGTTGTTCCGGTCTCGCCAGCATCGGTGTCCGGGTGACACCCGGCCCCACGGCGTTCACGCGGATGCCGTGCCCACCCCATTCCACGGCGGCGACCTTCACCAGCATGTCTACGCCCGCCTTGGACACGCAATATGCGCCCATGTCGCGATCGGCCAGGGTGCCGCTGATGCTCGAGACCGCGACGATGGAGCCACCCACGCCCGCGTCGATCATCGCCCGTGCCGCGGCGCGGATGGTAAGCCAGGTGCCGGTGAGGTTGACGGCCAGCACCCGTCCCCATTCCGCGGGCTGCTGTTCGAGCAGCATGCCCGACGCTCCGACGCCGGCGCACGTCACGATTCGGGTGGGCACACCGTGGTCGCGCACGGTTTGTTCCATCGCCGCCGACACCGCGTCGGGATCGCTGACGTCGCAGGCGATGTCGCCGCCCGACAGATCCCACACCACGACGGCGTGACCCGCCTCGCGCAGCCGTGCGGCGACCTCACGCCCGATCCCCGACGCGCCGCCGGTCACCAGCGCCGTCATTGCGGGGGGCCGATCAGCTCGACGAGCACCCCGTCGGGCGCCGTGATCACCGCCATCGGGACCGTCTTGCCGCCCGGGGCAGGCACGCGGATGCGTCGGACGCCGTCGGCGAAACCCAACGCCGCCAACCTCGTCAGCGTCTCGTCGACCTCGCGCTGCAGGGAGAGCAGGAAGAAGCCGTGCCGCGGTGGGCCCGGCGCGACGTCGGCGCCCTCCGCGCACTCGAAGACGACCAGTTCGACGATCCCGGTGTCGGGGGCCTGCGGGTCACCGAGGAATATCGAGCGCAGGCGATCGGTCTTGGTGCCGAAGAGTTCCGGCCAGTCCCCGGTGAAGGTGTGGTCGAACAGTTCGGCGAATCCCAGGCCGTCGCGCCAGAACTTGGTCGAGCGTTCGACGTCGGCCGTGCAGATCGCGGCGTGGTGGATACCCGGCATCCACCCACACTAGGCGTCGCCGCACGTCAAATGCGACGGGTCTGCTGGGCCCGCCGGGCCGATCATTCGACGCGAATTCCCGGCCCGGCGTCATCACCAGGGCGGTGTCAGGCCTGCTTGACCGCCTCGATCTCGAGTGTGACGGTGACCTTGTCGCCGACGACCGCGCCCCCGGTTTCCAGCGGCAGGTCGAGGTCAATGCCAAAGTCCTTGCGGTTCAACACGACCGACGCCTCGAAGCCGGCGACTTCCCCCTGGCCCATGCCCGGATTGACACCGTAGAAATCGAGGTCCAAAGTGACCGGTTTGGTAACGCCCTTGATGGTGAGGTCGCCGCGGAGCGCGTAGCTTTCGCCGTTCGGCTCCACCGAGCTGGAAGTAAAGGTCGCGACCGGGTGCTTGTCGACGTCGAAGAAGTCGGACGACTTGAGGTGGGCGTCGCGTTGGCCGTTGCCGGTGTTGACGGAATCCACCGCGATCTCGGCGTGGACTGACGGAGTGCCGTCGTCGGCGATGACGATCGCGCCGCTGAAGTCGTCGAAGCTGCCCCGTACCTTGCTGACCATCAAATGACGTACCCAGAAGTTGATTGACGAGTGCACCGGGTCGATCGCCCACGTGCCGGTAGTGACCTGAGTCGTTGCGGTTGCTGTCATGGTGTCCGTCTTTCCTGTTCGGGGCGACGGCCTGCCCGACGCCCTTCGCAGGGCTAAGCGGACTGTAGTCCGAATTTATTCCCGGCGGCTCGGCGGCGCTCAGTTGGTGGCGCGGGCCAGGGCGGTAACCCGGTCCGCCAGGTCCGACAGCGCGCGAGCGGTCGCCAGCTCGTGGCGGGCTTCACGCGCCAAACAGTCGGCCGGATGGCGATAGGCCACGCCAACCCCGGCCAAATGCGAACCACCCCATTCCAACTCGACCTTCGCGCACGTCCTTCCGTGGCGCTCGTCGATAGCTAGCGTGATCATCGGGTGCGTAGCAGAATTCGGGCGACCGGCGTGGTACATGTACCGATCATGCTGCGGGACACAGCCACTTTCGCGCCCATCGCCCGGCGCGCCGCACACTGATGACTTTGGTCCCACCGGTGACTGCCAATGGCACTTCGCGGCGCCTAGGCGATCTCGACCGTCGCGCTGGCGTGACGCTCGTCGGCTGCCACCTAGGCGATCTTGGCCAGCGTGCGATCCCACAGCTCGCGGGCGAGGTCGGCGTCATAGGCGGCGCGGTTGGCCTTTGCCAGTTTGCCCTTGGCGTAGTACTCGCCGGACATCCAATCGACTCCAGGTGTGCTCGACGCCAGCCAAACCAACTGGTCGGCCGCCTCGTCGGCGGTCGCGGTGAACCGGACCATCAACGGCACGCGGTACTTCATGAAGACGAGGAACCGTGATCCCGATGCCTCGCCGAAGTTGGAGTTGACATATCCCGGGTGAAACGTCGCGGACGACAGGCCCGACCCGTGATATCGGCGGTGCAATTCCCTGGTGAACAACACGATCGCCAGCTTGGTGAGGGCATAGGCGGTGCTGGGCCGGCGGCGGGCCGTGTCCTCCAGGTCGGTAGCGGTCACGCGGCGAACCAGCTTGTGTGACGAGCTGGTCGTGCTGAGGACGGTGGCGCGGGACTCGACAAGCACCTCCATCAACCGCGTGGTGAGCAGGAACGGCGCCAGGTAGTTGACCTGGAAGGTCACCTCGTGACCGTCTCCGGTGGTATGGGCATTGGTGAACATGCCGCCGGCGTTGTTGGCCAGCACGTCGATGCGCGGGTATGCGGCACGAATCTTGTCGGCCAGTTCCCGCACCTGGGACAGGTCGGCGAAGTCGGCCACGAAGTAGTCCGCGCCCAGCTCGGCGGCAACGGCCGCGGTCTTGCTCTGCGATCGGCCGACCAGGGCAACGTTCGCGCCGCTCCGATGCAACCGGCGGGCCGCCGCGGCGCCGATGCCGTCGCTGGCGCCGGTGATCACGATCGTCCTACGTGTCATTGCCTAAAGGCTAGGCAATCAGGTCAACGAGTAGCGCACCGGTAGGTGCTTGAGCCCCCCGACGAAGGTGGTGGCGGTCAATTCCGGATCGCCGGTCAGCTCAATGGATTTCAGGCGGGGCAGCAGTTCGGAGAAGAAGCTGTTGACCTCCATGCGGGCCAGCGCCGCGCCCATACAGAAGTGCACGCCGTAGCCGAACGCCAGATGCTTGTTGGGGTCGCGCCCGACGTCGAAGCGGAACGGGTCGTCGAAGACGTCCTCGTCGCGATTGGCCGATACGTAGGACAGCAGGAGGGAATCTCCGGCGGCGATCGGTACTCCGCGCACGGTCGTGTCGCTGGCGGCGGTGCGCATGAACTCTTTGACCGGGGTGACCCAGCGGATCATCTCGTCCGTGGCCAACGGCATCAAGTCGAGGTTGTCGCGCAGGCGCTCCCGTTGGTCGGGATTCTCGATGAGCGCCTGCATGCCGCCCGAGATGGTCGCGCTGGTGGTGTCGTGACCCGCGGTGGCGACGATCAGGTAGTACGACACGGTGTCGACGTCCGACAGCGGTTCGCCGTCGACGCGGGCGTTGGCGATCGCGGACGAGAGGTCCTCGGTCGGGTGTTCGCGGCGTGATGCGGTCACCCGGTTGAAGTACTCGAACATGTCGAACAGCGCGGGCAGCTGGTCCTCGTTCGTGGTGCCGCGTTTGAATTCCGAGTCCTCGCTTCCGAACAGCTCCTGGGTCAGCTTGAGCATGCGGGGAAAGTCGGCCTCCGGCAGCCCCAGCAGCGACATGATGACGTAGAGCGGGTAATTGACCGCGACGTGCTGAACGAAGTCGCATTCGGGGCTTGCGGCCATCATCTTGTCGACATAGATCTTGGCCAGCTCGTCGACTCGAACCTTCAACGCCCGCATGGCTTTTGGCCGAAACCAGTCGGAACCGATCGCACGCACCACCCGGTGCTGCGGATCGTCGAGGTGGATCAGCGTGCGTACGCCGGCGGCGATTGCCTGCTCGTCGCCCTCCAGCGTGGTCAGCACGGGGCGCGGCCAGTTGGTGAACAGCGTGTTCTCGCGTTCGATGTCCATGATGTCGGCGTGTTTGGTGATCGCCCAGAACGGCTTGTAGTTCGGCACGTCGACCCACGACACCGGGGCGTTCGCCCGCAGGTGGGTCAGCGCCGCGTGCAGCCGCGGCTCGTCGGTGTAGGCCAATGGATCCGTCAACAGCTTGGCGGCGTCATCCATCGTCGGCGTGCTCACTGGCGAAACTCCTTCATTGCGGTGCAAACACAGTTTTGCGAGGCGGTCATGAAAATGGGCAGGACGCGATCGACCACGTCCGCACAGCGGCTTTTCAGGGCAGCACCGACTTCGTCGACCGGGCCGACGACGGCGAAGGTCGCCAACATTTCGTCGTCGATCAACGACCCCATGGCGTCCCACTCCCCCTGCTTGGACAGCCGGTTCAACTCCTCGTGCAAGTCGCCCCAGCCGTGCAGCTCCAGCACCTTGCGATAGGCCGGCGTCGATCCGTAGAACGCGATCTGCTTGCGCACGGCGGCCGTGGCCGTCTGCAGCTCGGCGTCGGTCTCGCCGGTGGCCACCAGCACTTCGGCCGACAGCTCGACCTCCTTGCGGTCGCGGCCCGCTCGCTGCAGGCCGCGCAGCAGCGCCGGGGTGGTGACGTCGGTGATGTACCGCTTCGACACCATCGGGTGCCCCAGGTGGCCGTCCGCGACCTCGCCGCACACCTCCGTCATCGCTTCGCCGACCGCGGCGAGGAACACCTTCGGCGGCGGGTAGGGCTGCGGCTCGGGCGTGAACATTGGGGTCATGATCTTGTGGGTGTAGAAGTCGCCCTCGAAACCGAGCTTGGTGCCGTCACGCCACGCGGCCCAGATCGCGTGCAACGCCGAGACGAATTCCCGCATCCGACGCGCCGGATGGCTCCACGGCATGCTGAACCGCTTCTCGATGTGGGGCTGGATCTGGGTGCCCAGACCGAGGATGAACCGGCCCCGCGAGTAGGCCTGCAGGTCCCAGCCGATGTTCGCGACGATCATCGGATTACGGGCGAACGCCACGGCGATGTTGGTGCCGACTTCGAGCCGCGAGGTGTGTTCGGCGGCCAGCAGCAGCGGCAGAAAAGGGTCGTGACTGGTTTCGGCGGTCCATCCCCCGTCGTACCCCTGCTCTTCCAGCGCCCGCGCGACCTCGGCGGCCCGGGCCAGCTGATTGGGGATGCCCCCATCGATCTTGAGGCGAGGGCCGTCAGCCATGCGGGTAACTTTACAGTAAGCAATCCAGTATGTGACCCTGCACGTCTAGGCCCGCGCGAGATCTTCCATGAGGTAGGACATAGGCATGACAAAACCCCCGGATTGGCAGGAGACGCTCGAGGACCTCGACCGTCGCCGGCAGCGCGCGTGGGGCATGGGTGGGCCCGAACGCCTCGACAAGCACCGCGGCAAGGGCAAGCTCGACGCCCGCGCGCGCATCGAACGGCTCGTCGACCCGGGGACGTTCCGCGAAATCGGCACGCTGGTCGGCGGCGAGATCGCCGCCGACGGGCTGGTCGTCGGCTCAGGTTCGATCAACGGTTCGCCGGTGATGTTGGGCTCGGAGGACTTCACCACCATGGCCGGCAGCATTGGACCCGGCGGCAACGCGAAGCGCTACCGCATCGCCGAACTGGCGCTGCGCGACAAGATTCCACTGGTGATGCTGCTCGAAGGCGCCGGGTTCCGGCCGGGCGGTGGACATTACGGTCGCACCCCCACCGACCTGCTGTCCCAGGCGCAGTGCTCGGGCCGGGTGCCGACCGTCGCCGCCGTATTGGGCCCCTCGGCCGGGCACGGCGCTCTGGTCGCCCCGGTCTGTGACTTCCGGATCATGAGCACGCAGGGCGCGATCTTCACCGCGGGGCCGCCGGTCGTCAAAGAGTCGACCGGAGAAGAGATCTCGAAGGAGGACCTCGGCGGGCCCGTGACCGCCCTGCCGAGCGGGGTGATCCACAACGTCGCCGAAGACGACGAGGCCGTGATCGCCGACATCCGGCGGTACCTGTCGTATTTCCCGTCCAGCGCGTGGTCGTACCCGGCGCCGCTGGCGCCCGACGAGGACAGCGAGCCGCGTGCGACGCCCGAGCTGCTCGACATCGTCTCCCGCGACAACCGCCGCGTCTACGACATGCGCGCCGTGCTCGATGTGGTCTTCGACCGGCCCGACTGGTTCGAGGTCCAGCCCCGGTACGGCAAGGCGATCATCTGCGCGCTGGCCCACCTCGGCGGCCATCCGGTCGCGGTGGTCGCGAATCAGCCCAACGTGCTCGCGGGCTCCATCGACGCCGCCGCCGCGGACAAGGCGGCGCATTTCATCCTGGTGGCCGACTCGTTCCACCTGCCCATCGTGTTCCTGGCCGACAACCCCGGCATGTTGCCCGGCAGCCGGTCCGAGCGCAGCGGCGTGCTGCGCGCCGGCGCGCGGATGTTCGCCGCGCAGACCGCGGCCACCACGATCAAGCTGCACGTCACGCTGCGCAAGGCATACGGATTCGGCTCAATGGTGATGTCGCTGCTGGGTTTCGATCACCAGAGCGCGACCTTCGCCTACCCGGGCGCGACCATGGGCGCCATGAGCGCCGCGGCGCTGGGCCGGGCAACACATGCCGGTGAGGACACCACCGCGAAGCTGCGCGACGCCGAGTTGCAGGCGTCGTATCGCTCGGCCGAACATCTGGGGTTCGACGAGCTCATTGATCCCCGCGAAACCCGCGACGCCCTACTGGGTTCGCTGCTTCGTGGACTGTCCAGCCGCCAGGCCGCCGCAGAGCCGGTCAGCCGGACCGTCATCCTGCCTTGAGTTCCCTTGCGCGAGTGGGCGTGTCTGTACGGCGACACGCCGCAACGGGCGTACAACTGCGCACGCTCGCGGCTAGTTGGTCGCCCGATACGCGGTGACGACGGGCTCGAGCTCGTCGGGCGTCGCGCCATGCATGATCACCGCGTCGGCGCCATAGTCGAACTCCTCGCGGATGCGGTCCACGCACCGCTGCGGCGAACCGGTCGCCGACGGTTCCAGCCATTCGTCGGGGATCAGCGTCGCGATGTGTTCGATCTGCTCGGGCGTGGCCTTGTGATCGATGCCGCCGGCGATCGACGTCACCACCGGGTCCTCCCGAAAGCGTTGCAGCACAGCGGGATCCCACTTGTTGGTCTGCACCAGCAGGTCGCCGTAGCCCTGCAGATAGGTGGCCAGGCGCGCCACGGTCTTCTTCAGCCGCAACGGTTCGGGAAGGTGGTCACCGACCGTGGCGAAGCACGACCACACCCGCACGCCATCAGGGTCGCGGCCCGCCTTCTCCGCGGCGGACTTGACCGTCGCCACGCAGCGCTGCAACGTCTCGGGCGTGAAGTAGGTGTGCAGGATGACGTCGTCGAAGACCCGGCCGCCGAGCGCGAGGGTGTTCGGCCCGAATGCCACCAGCGCCAGGCGAATGTCCTCGTTGAAGTCCGGGTCGAGAAACAGGATCGGGTATTTGCCCATCGGGCCGTCGTGGTTGAAGATCAGCTCGCCGTGCCACAGCCGGCGCATGACCTGGGCCCAGTCCTCCATCTGGGCGGTCGTCACGGCCGGGATGCCGAACGCCCCGTAGATCGCGGCGATCCCGCGCCCGATGCCCAGGGTGAATCGCCCGCCGGAGAGCCGATGCATGGTGGTCGCCCACGATCCGGTGATCAGCGGATGGCGGGTGTTGTGATTGGTTGCGGCGGTGGCGATTTGCATCCGGCTGGTCACCGCGCACGCGGCCCCGACGAGCGATGACGCCTCCTTGACGTTCCAGCGCTCGGAGATGAACGCGGTGCCGAAGCCCAGCTCCTCGCCGCGGCGGGCCTCGTCCATCAGGGTCGCCGGCCCCTCGCCGCCGGCCCCGGCGAGCAGGTAGTACCCCAATTCGTCAAGCGTGCGCTCGCTCAATTCCAAACCCCTTGCTGGTAGCCGCAATTCCAGACCTCGGTGATCCTGCCGGCGACGACGCGGAACACCTCGATGCTGCCGATGTTGGTTTCGGTGCCGTCCTTGGTGGTCATCGACGAGTCGTAGACGATCGCTACGTGCTCGCCGTCGTCCCCCTCGATCACGATCTTGAGGTCGAAACGCAACGAGTCGAACAGCGCCAACATGTCTGCCACTCGTTGGACCGCCTGTGCGTGGGTCAGGGTGTGCGCCGCGCCGACCTCGTGCCGAATGACGTTGTCGCCCAGCAACTCCTCGGCCAGGCCGAGATCGCGCTCATTCCACACCACCAGGTTGTAGAGCTCAACCACTTCGCGCGCCGTCCGGGTCGCCGCCATCACCCGGCTGCCTCCGCCAGGAAGCGTTCGGTCACCGCGAGCACGCGCCGGGAGAACATGTGACCGACGTGTCCACCGTCGTACCAGTACAGCTGCCCGCCCCAGCGTTCCTGCAACGCGACCGCCGGCTCGCGCATCGCCATCCGGTCGTGCCACGCTCCGACGATGAGCCGGCGGTGCGGCGGCGGTGCGGGATCGGCGCGCAGCGGGTCGATCACCGAGGTCAGCATCGAGACCTCCAGCGAGCCCAGCACCTCGCGGAAACCCGCGCGGGACTGCCCCCAGCGCCCGAGGTGCCGCGCGATCATCGCGTTGAGCCCCAGGATCGGGGTGTACAGCGCCACCGCGTCGATCTGCCTCTCGAGGTGGGAGACCAGCGCGGCCACCGGGGTGCCCATCGAAATGCCCGACACCACAACGGCGGTGGCCTGCGGCTGGACCCATCGCACCACTGCGCGGACCTCCGAGACCGCGCGCATCATGCCGGCAACATTGCCCAGCGGATCGACGTCCGGGTAGGCCGGCCATTCACGTCGCCGGCAGCCATGGCCGGGCTGCACCGGCATCGCGACGTTGAACCCCAGCGTGTGATGTATTCGGCCGATCCGGGACAGCAGCAAGTCTTCCGTGCCGCCCTGACCGGCGCCGTGCACCCACACCAGCCACGGCCGCGGACCGTCGCGATGCCGGCACAGGTGCACCACCGCGCGGGCCGGCCCGCCGAAGCCTTCGGCCTCCAGCGTCGCCGGCAGGCCAGGGTCGTGTTCGAACGTCATCTGCTCGTATTCGAGGCCGGCGATCCGGCGCCGCCGTATCGAGGTCGCCCGCAACGGTTTTGGCGCGGCATGGGCCGCGTCGATGCCGAGGGCCGACAATTCCTTGGCGGCCGCGCTGCACGCATCCACCGGCCGCATCTCCGCCGGGCCGCCGGCCAGCAGCGAAAAGCCGCTCAGCACAAGCTCGTCCAGCATGACCTCGCCGAACTGACGGAGTCCGCGCGGGGACGCCGGCACCCAGCCGGTCGATTCGTGCAGGCCGGTGACGGTGCGCGGCAGCAGCATGCCGAGCTCCCGGGCCAGTTCTTTGGAGAGGCCCATTCCCCGCGTCGCCCATGACATACCGATCACCTCGAACCAGCTAGGTCAACTTGAACCCGGTGTATCCGCCCGCGGCGATTTCGTCACAGCGGCGGCGGTATTCGGGGATTCCCCCGGTATAGCCCATGTACATCCGTTTCTTCCCGGGGACGTTGCCACCGTTGTACCAGGAATTGCATGACGGGTGCACCAAAACCGTCGGAGCCACCAGCGCGGTGGTGTGGTCGATCCACTCCTGCTGCGCGGCGGGCAGGGCCTCGATGGTGCGGATGCCGTTGGCGCGCAGATGCGTGATGCAGTCGGCGATCCACTCCACGTGCTGCTCGCACGCGGCGACGAAGTTGGTAGATGCGCTCGGACTGCCCGGGCCCTGGACCGTGAACAGGTTGGGAAAGCCGGCGATGGCCAACCCCAGATAGGAAAGCGGCCCCTGAGTGGCCCAGAATTCGGCGAGCGACATGCCGCCGCGGCCGCGGACGTCGATGCGGCTGAGCGCGCCGGTCATCGCGTCGAACCCGGTGGCGTAGACGATCACGTCGAGTTCGTGGTCACCGCGTTCGGTGCGGATACCGGTCGGTGTCACTTCACGGATCGGCGCCTTACGCAGGTCGACCAGGGTGACGTTGTCCCGGTTGAATGTCTCGTAATAGCCGAAGTCGATGATCGGGCGCTTGCAGGCGAAGGGGTGGTCCGGCACCAGGGCGGCGGCGGTCTCCGGGTCTGTGACGATCCGGGCCACCGCCTCGCCGTAAAGCTTGGCGGCCATCCGGTTGGCCTCGATGTCGAAGAAGATGTCGCCCCAATTCAGCGCACCCATCACGCCGTTCTCCTCGATGGCGCGCAGCTGTTCCTCGCGCGTCGCCGACTTCAGCGGCGGACTGCCGATCATCTCGAACAGCACCGAGAAGGCGCTCAGCCGCGCCGCGCCGATCGGGTGGGCCCGTTGCGCCGCGCGGATCTCGTCGTAGCGGGCCTTCATCTCGTCCAGCTCGCCCGGGTCGAATTGGCGCACCCGCCACGGCAGCGTGTAGGCCGGCGAACGCTGGAACACGCAGAGCTGCAACGCTTCGGAGGCCGCGACCGGAATGAATTGAACCCCGGTCGAACCGGTGCCGATGACGCCGACGCGCTTGCCGGCGAGGTCGAAGCCGTCCTTCGGCCAGCGGCTGGTGAACAGCGACGCTCCGGCAAAGGTGTCCATCCCCGGGATGGCGGGCTCGAGCGGCACCGACAGGATGCCGGTTGCGGCGACGACGAACGAAGCGATAAGGGACTCACCCGCGCGGGTTCTCACCACCCAGGCGCCGGCCTCGTCGTCGAATGTCATCGCGACGACCTCGGCGTCGAATTGGATGTCGCGGCGAAGATCGAGCCGGTCGGCGACGAAGTTCAGGTAGGCCTCGATCTCCGGCTGCGCCGGCAGCGACTCCGTCCATACCCATTCCTGCTGAATCTCGTCGGAGAAGCTGTACGAGTACTCGATGCTCTCGATGTCACAGCGCGCGCCCGGGTATCGGTTGAACAGCCAGGTGCCGCCGACGTTTTCGGCCTTCTCCAGCACCCGGGTGCGCAGTCCGAGCTGCCGCAGCCGGTGCAGCATGTAGAGGCCGGAGAATCCGGCACCGATCACCAGGGTGTCGAAGCGCGCGCTATCCGCCATCGCCGCCGCTCATCTTCAGGATCGTTCGGGTGAGGTGCAGGGTCTTGATCCGCCACGAGCCGTCCCGCTTCTCGTAGGTTTCGTGGTAGTGACCGGCGCCGTGTAGCTCCCTGCCGTCGCCGAACACGAGCAGGTCTTCCATCGCCCAGATGCCGGTCGCGGTGGTCGCCGACGTCAGGCGGATCTCCGGGGTGTGGCAATGGTGCATCGTGGCCACGTTCTCCAGGCCGCCCATCACCATCGGCACGAAGTTGTCGACGCCTTCCAGCGGCGCCGCGGTCATGGGGTCGGCGCCGGCCGTCGATACCGCCATGTCGAGGGTGACCACCACGTCGGGTGTAAAAGACGGCGCGCCAAGAATCGACGTCCTTGGTGTCCAGGAAGCGGCAGTAGCGGGCCTTGAGCTGCCGGATCGATTCCAGCTCGTCAGCCGCTTGGTTCATCTGTCTCCTTGTGGCTTACCGGCCGAACTGCTGAAATCTATACTGTAACGGACTTAGTATCAACGATCGCGGGAGGCGCCGGCGTGAAAGTGCCGTTCACCTGGAAGGTAACCGGGTGGTTCATGGTCGGGTGGTCACCCGAATTCCCCGTCGGCGAGGTGCGGCCGCTGCACTATTTCGGCGAGGATCTGGTGGCCTACCGCGACGAGCGAGGCGAGTTGCACGTCCTGGAGGCGCACTGCAAACACCTCGGCGCCCACATCGGCCACGGCGGCAAGGTGGTCGGCGACTGCGTCGAGTGCCCATTCCACGGTTGGCGCTGGGGCCCCGACGGCGCCAACCGCTACATTCCCTACCAGCCGGACCGGCCCAACCGCGCGCTGCGGCTTCGGGTGTATCCGGTCCGCGAACAGCACGACTGCGTGTTCATCTGGCATCAGCCGGACGGCAAGGAGCCGCAGTGGGAGATGCCCGACATCTTCGGAAAATTCCCGCAGTTCGAGACCGACCCGGCGGCGTATTACCGGGCGTATCCCGAATTCTCCCGGCGCGCCGAGCGCGAACCGGTGCACCCGCAGATCGTGGCCGAGAACGCCCCCGACAGCGCGCACTTCGAATACGTCCACCACGCCACCGTGACGCCCCGGGTGTTGGACTGGAAGATCGTCGACCAGGAGTGGCAATTCGTCGCCGGTTGGCCGGATGCCGGCAGCGACAACCCCGACGATCTCGCGCTGCGCTTCCACAGCCACCTGTTCGGCCTGGGCGGCGCAATCAGCGTCTTCGAGGGCGCGCAGAATCACCGGCTGATCTTCACCTGCACGCCGGTCGACGACGAGTGCTCGGACCTGTTCTACTCGATCTGGTGGCCGCGCATCCCGGGCGATGACTCCGACGTGCCGGAGGGCAAGCTGCGCGATGTGATCGAGCGGCAGTTCCTGTCCACCGTGTTCGACGACCTGCAAATCTGGCGCTACCAGAGGTACGTGGAGCACCCGCCGCTGTCCAAGGTGGACGCGAAAGGCTATATGGCGCTGCGCAAGTGGGCGCTGCAGTTCTACGAAGTGCCGGCATGACGGCGCTCGACGAATTGGTGGCGCCCGGGCACACCGCGATCGTCACCCAGGAGTGTCAGGGCGCGGTCATCGGCCCGAACGCCGGGCTGGCGGTGCTGGCCGAGGAGGCGCGCCGCGTCGCCCTGCCCAACATCGTGCGGCTGTTGCCGGCCGCGCGGGCGGCCGGCGTGCGCGTCGTGCACTGCCTGGTGCAGCGCCGGCCCGACGGGCTCGGCGCCAACCACAACGCCAAGATCTTCGCCGTCGGGCGCGGGGACGTCGACATCACCCCCGGCACCCCCGGAGCGACCCTGCTGCCCGAACTGGGCCCGGAACCAACCGATTTGGTGCTGAGCCGCTGGCACGGCGTCGGGCCGATGGGCGGCACCGACCTTGACGCGGTGCTGCGCAACCTCGGTGTGTCCACCATCGTCGTGGTGGGCGTCTCGCTGAACATCGCGATCCCCAACGTCGTGATGGACGCGGTCAACGCCGCCTACCGCGTCGTCGTGCCGAAGGACGCCGTGGCCGGCGTGCCCGCCGAGTACGGTGAGGCCGTCATCACCAACACCCTGTCGCTGCTCGCGACCATCACCACGGCCGACGACCTGCTGCGGGCATGGCACCGGCCATGACCGAAACCGCGCCCGGGGTTCAAGGCGGATTCCCCGAGATCAAGCCGGCCGAGCAGTCTCCCGCGGGGCTGGGGCGGTTCATCGCCGCGATGCGCCGCCTGCAGGACCTGGCCGTGTCCACCAACAGTCCGATGTGGAACACCGCGGCCGCGCACGTCGAAAGCGCCTGCGCGCTGCTCGATGGGCACCAGGTGCCCGAGGGCGTGGCGCCGGGCGGGCGCGTCCTCGAACTGCCCGGGCTGGGACATCCGCTGCTGCCGCCGTGGCTGGTCACCGAGTCCGGACCGGACGGCGTCATCATGCACGGACACTTCACCCGCTCCCACGTGGGCGGCAACAACGCCGTGCACGGCGGCATGATCCCGCTCTTCTACGACTGGCTGTTCGGCATGGTCGTTTCCACCGCCGGCGTTCCCCCCACCCGGACGGCGTACCTGCACGTCGACTACCGCAGCATCACGCCGATCGACGAGCCGCTGAGTGCCCGGGGCCGGATCTCGAAAATCGACGGCAGGAAGTTCTTCGTAGCCGCTAGCATGGCGGCTGCCGACGGCACACTGCTCAGCGAAGCCAACGGCCTGATGGTTCGCCTGCTACCCCACCAGCCGTGAGAGGCAAGATGTCTGACACCGCAACACAATTCACCGTTCCCGCAGTTGCGACGGCCGTCGCCGAGGCCATCCCCGACCGCGACCTGGTGATTCGGGGCGAACGGCGCTACAGCTATGCGCAGCTTCTCGACCGGGCGAACCGGCTCGCCACCTACCTGTGCTCGCGGGGGCTGGGGTGCCACACCGAGCGCTCCGAGCTCGCCGGGCACGAGGCGGGTCAGGACCTGCTCGGCCTGTACGCCTACAACGGCAACGAATTCGTCGAGGCGCTGCTGGGCGCCTTTCAGGCGCGGGTCGCCCCCTTCAACGTCAACTTCCGCTACGTCAAGAGCGAGCTGCAGTATCTGCTCAAGGATGCCGGCGCGACCGCCCTGATCTACCACGCCGCGTTCGCGCCGCGGGTGGCCGAAATCCTGCCGGAGCTACCGCAGCTGCGGGTGCTGATTCAGATCGCCGACGACTCGGGCAACGACTTGATCTACGGCGCGGTGGATTACGAGACGGCCCTGGCGTCCAGTTCGCCGGAACCTCCGCCGCTGCAACACTCCCCCGATGACCTGTACGTGTTGTACACCGGTGGGACGACGGGGATGCCGAAGGGCGTGTTGTGGCGCCAGCACGACATCTTCATGACGTCCTTCGGCGGCCGAAACCTGGTGACCGGCGAGCCGTTCGGCTCCGTTGACGATATCGTCGCCGGGGCCGCCGCGGGCGCCGGAAGCAAGTTGATGATCCTGCCACCGCTGATCCACGGTGCCGCTCAGTGGAGCGTGATGACCGCGATCACCACCGGGCAGACTGTCGTCTTCCCTTCCGTCGTAGACCATTTCGACGCCGAAGACGTGGTCCGCACCATCGAGCGTGAGCGGGTGATGACGGTGACGGTGGTCGGCGACGCGATGGCGCGCCCCCTGGTCGCCGCCATCGAGAAGGGCATCGCGGATGTGTCGTCGTTGGCCGTCGTCGCCAATGGCGGCGCCTTGCTCACGCCCTATGTCAAGCAACGACTCATCGAAGCGCTCCCCAATGCCCTGGTCATCGATGGCGTCGGGTCGTCGGAGACCGGCGCGCAGATGCACCACATGTCGATGTCGGGGGCGGTGTCGACCGGCACCTTCAATGCCGGGCCCGACACCTTCGTGGCGGCCGAAGACCTCGCCTCGATCCTGCCGCCCGGCCACGACGGCATGGGCTGGCTCGCGCAACGTGGCTACGTTCCGCTCGGCTACAAGGGCGATGCGGCCAAGACCGCCAAGACATTTCCGGTCATCGACGGGGTGCGGTACGCGGTTCCCGGCGACCGCGCCCGCCACCGCGCCGACGGCGCGATCGAATTGCTGGGGCGCGATTCGGTGACGATCAACTCCGGCGGCGAGAAGATCTTCGTCGAGGAGGTCGAAACCGCGCTCGCGTCGCACCCGGCGGTGGCCGACGTGGTGGTCGCCGGGCGGCCGAGCGAGCGGTGGGGACAGGAGGTCGTTGCCGTCGTCGCCCTGGCCGAAGGCGCGAGCGCCGACGCCGACGAGCTGATCAAGCACGCCGGCGATTCCCTGGCCCGCTACAAGCTGCCCAAGGCGATCGTGTTCCGCCCGGTGATCGAGCGCAGCCCGTCGGGCAAGGCGGACTATCGGTGGGCGCGCGAGCAGGCGGAAAACGGCTAAGCGGGCAGCCGAATTCTCAACAGCGCCTGCTGATACGAAGCGGTGACGAGCAATTCGTCCGCGGAGTCCGCGCCCAGGCACACATTCGTCGGAAGCGCCCCATCGGGCAACACCACCGCGTCCAAGGTTTCGCCCGTCTCGCCGACGAGGTCGAGGCGGTCTGCGCCGGTCAACGCCACCCAGGACGCTCCGTCGGCCCGAACCACCATTCCCGCCGGCCATGCCCGCTCGAAGGTGCACACCAGCTCGCCGGCGTGGCCGTCGAGCGAGCACCCCGCTCCAATCGGATAACGCACGAGCTGCCCGCCGGACGTCGCGGTCACCAGCAGCCGTGTCGAATCCGGGCTGAAACCAAGGCCGTTGATCCAGACCGGCCCGGATTCGAGGATCAACTCCTTTGCGCCGGTCGCGGTGTCGACGGTCCACAGCCATCCCCGCTTGCTCTCGTCCGGGTGAAAGATTTCCATTTCGGCGCGGGTGTCGGTGACCCAAAGCTTGCCGTCGGGCCCGAACATCAGATCGTTCGGCGCTTCCATGCCTTCGGCGAGGTAGTCGACCCGGCCGCCGCGGATGACCTGCACGCCGGGCTGGCCCGCCACGTCGGCACCGAAGTTGCCGCCGTTCTGGGCGACATAGATGGACCCGTCGGATCCACTGCACAGACCATTGGGACCGCCGCCGGTATCGATCCTTTCCCGCGATCCCCCGCCCGGGTCCATGATGTAGACGCAGCCGTGACTGACCGAGGCGACCGCTACCCTACCGTCGGGCAGGTAGGTGGGACCTTCCGTGAATCCCAAACCGTCAGCGATCATTTCGATCGTCATCGGGTCACCTTCTTCGGCGGTGAAACGGCTTGGGCGGCCGAGACCCAAGAAGCGCTGCGGAATCATGTTACGGAACACGTCGACGGTGCCGCCATAGATTTCGACGGGCGGCGCCGGCCGGCTATGTAAAGCTGCCTACCGTTGCTACAACGGTAGGCCTATCGCTAACGCCCGGGTATCTGCTACACCTAGAGACATTTCGACGAACCGGGCATTCAACAAAAGGGATACGGCATGTCGTTGCTGCAGAAAGACGAGACATTGACGGCCTCGGCCGAGGTGCGGGCCTCGGCGGACCAGGTTTACGCGGTCGTCTCGGACGTCACACGGATCCCGGAGTGGAGCCCGGAGACCAGGCGCGCGGAATGGCTGGCTCCGGACCGGTTTCGCGCCTGGAACCGCCGTCGGTTGGGTCGGTGGCGGACCGTCGCGAACGTGGTCGAAGCGTGGCCGGGACACAAGTTTTCGTTCGTCGTCCAGGCCATGGGAGGCGACTGGACGCAATGGACGTACCTCATCGAGCCGGGTTCCACGGCCGGTACGACGCTGCTCACCGAGGAGATCCGAATGTGTGTTCCGCTGCCGTTCGGCGTGGTGGTCTTCGAGCGCCTCTTCCTGTTCGTCCGGGATCGCCGTGCCGACCTGCAGCAGAACCTCGAGGTCTCGGTGAACCGGATCCGCGCGATCGTCGAGGCGGGCGTCAATGCCTGAGGAAACGAAATACCAAGACCGGGTCGCCGTAGTCAGCGGCGCCGGCTCCGGCATCGGGCGCGCGCTGACGCTCGCGCTCACCCGCAATGGCGCGCACGTCGCGGCGTCCGACATCAATCGGGACGGCGTGGCTGAAACCCAGGCCGCCTGTCCGCCCGGCAGCGTCACGACGTATGAGCTCGACATCGCCGACCGCGACGCCGTGCTGGCACACGCCGAAGACGTGCGACGGGACCTGGGACCCGCGTCAATGTTGTTCAATAACGCCGGGGTTGACCTGTTCGCCGGCGTCGCGGACATGTCCTGGAAGGACTTCGACTGGCTCGTCGGCATCAACATCGGTGGTGTCGTCAACGGGACCAAGGCCTTCCTGCCGCAGCTCATCGAATCGGGTACCCAACGGCGCCCGGCGCGGTTGGTCAACCTGTCCAGCGCCTTCGGCCTGATCGCCGTGCCGTACCAAGGCGCATACAGCACTTCGAAATTCGCGGTGCGCGGGTTCACCGAGGCGCTGCGTCAGGAGATGATCATCGAACGCCGGCCCGTCACAGTGCATTGCGTGCACCCGGGCGTCGTGCGCACCAACTTCGGGACGAACATGCGCACCGCGGATACCGAGGATCCCGACCAGGCGGCCAAACTCTTCGCGCGAGCCGCACTGACGTCTCCCGAAAAGGCGGCGCAGGTCATCCTCCGCGGAGCCGACAGAAACCGCGCCAGGATTCTCATCGGGCCCGACGGGCGCGTCATGGCCGCGATGCCCCGACTCCTCGGTGCAGGATATGTCGGGCTGCTGGGCCGGGCGGCGAGGCTCACCAACCTCCGTGGTCAGAACAGCTAGCCCCGCGGGTGGCCCCTAAGCCGGCGGTGGGTGCGGGCCCGGGTCATGCGCATCATTGCATTGGCGTACAGCAGCAGTGATTTCCCGAACGGCGGGGCCGCGGTTCCGGTGATGCTGAACGGCAGATCGTTTCCCACCACCGTGCGGTGGTGGCTGAACGTGTCGAAGCCGGCCTTGCCGTGGTAGGCGCCCATCCCGCTGCGGCCCACACCGCCGAACGGCGCCGCCGACGGAATCATTTGCGCGGCAAAGTCGTTGCGGGCCACCCCGCCGCTGCGGGTGTTGCGCACGAAGGTGCGGAAGTCGGCGTCATCGGGCCCATACCAATACGCGACGAGCGGCGCTGGGCGCCGGTTGATGTAGTCGATGGCGTCGTCCAGACGGGAATACCCCTTGACGACTAGGACCGGCCCGAAGATTTCCTCGGCGGCGATCTTCATGCGGTCGTCGACGTCGCGCACGATGGTGGGCGCGATCTTGCGGGTGGCGCGGTCCGGCAATGACTCCCCCTTCGGCGCAATGGTTTCCACCATCGCGCCGTTGGCCCGCGCGTCCTCGATCAGGCCGACGACCCGCTCGAAGTTGGCCTGGTTGACGCTCGAACAGTAGTCGGCGTTGGAGACAATGCTTCCGAACATGTCATGCAGCGTGCGCCGCGCCGTGTCCAGGAAGGCGTCCAGCTGGGCGTCGGGCACGAAAACGTAGTCGGGACACACGCATACCTGTCCCCCGTTGACCATGCGGGCCCGCGCGATCCGGGTCGCCGATCGATCGACGTCGGCGCCGGGCGCGACGACCACGGGATTCTTGCCGCCGAGCTCCAGGGTCACCGGAACCAGGTTGTCCGCGGCCGCCCGCTGCACGAGCGCCCCGACCGACGGCGAGCCGGTGAAGAACAGGTGGTCGAAGGGCAGCGAGGCGAACGTGGCCGCCACGTCGGGGCCGCCGGTGACCACGTCGAGTTCGGCCGGATCGAAATATTTCGGCGCCGTCGCCTTCATCAGCTCGGCGGTGCGGGGGGTGACCTCCGACATCTTGATCATCACGCGATTGCCGGCGGCGAACGCGGTCGCCGCGGGCAGGACCACGAGGTTGAGCGGGAAGTTCCAGGGCCCGATGATCCCGACGACCCCGAGCGGGGAGGGTTGGACCTCGGCGCGCAGCCCGGCCACCCGCGCGGCGCGCATCAGCTTGGTCGCCCGCATCCATTGGGCGACATGCGATCTCGTGTGCTCAATGACCGAGATCATTCCGATGACCTCGGTGAACAGCGTCGCGGCCCGCGATCGGGTGCCGAAATCGGCGGCCATCGCGTCGACAAACGCGTCCGTGTTGTCGAGCACGAGGGCCATCAGCCGGTCGATGCGGTTACGTCTGGTGGCAACACCGGGCGGCCCGTCGGCCACGAAGGATTCTCGCTGCCGGTCCAGAACCGCGGTCAGCGCCGCCCGCCGCTGGTGGACCGCGCTGTCAGCACGTTCATCGAGTGTGCTCATGAGTGACTCCGATACAGACGACCGTGCCCCATATTGTCTACTGTAATAATTACAGTACGATCTTACGCAAGGACAGCCTGTTCCTGCTGAAGATGCTGGAGATCTAGGTGACGACCAACGTTCAGACGAGTGACGAGACCGTCAGCCTGCGTGACCCCTACCCGTTCTTCGCTCATAAGCGGCGGCAGGCCGGTGCGTTCCACGGCACGGTCATGGACTACTCCAAGACGCCCGAGTCGCTGCGGCCCAAGCGCGAATATTCCGCGGTGTCGTTCGACGCGGTGAACACGGTTTTCCGCGACGGCCGGGTGTTCAGCTCCGCTCCGTACGACAAGACGATCGGCCTCTTCATGGGGCCGACCATCCTGGCGATGGAGGGAAAGAAGCATCGCGACCACCGCAACCTGGTGTCCGCGGCGTTCAAGTCCAAAGCCCTTGCCCGCTGGGAGCCCACCATCGTGCGGCCGATCTGCAACGCGTTGATCGACGAGTTCATCGAAACCGGCGAAGCCGACCTGGTCCGGCAATTCACCTTCGAATTCCCCACCCGCGTCATCGCCCAACTGCTGGGCTTGCCGGCCGAGGACCTGCCGATGTTTCGCAAGCACGCGGTCGCGTTGATCAGCTACCACGTCAACTACGAGCAGGCGTTCGAGGCGTCGGCGGCGCTGAAGGATTACTTCGTCGAGCAGATCGAGCAGCGCAAGTCCAAGCCCACCGAGGACATCATCGGTGACCTGGTCACCGCCGAGATCGACGGCGAAAAGCTCAGCGACGAGGCGATTTACTCCTTCTTGCGCCTGCTGCTGCCCGCCGGGCTGGAGACCACGTACCGGTCATCGGGCAACCTGTTGTATCTGCTGCTGACCCATCCGGATCAGTTCGCGGCGGTGCAAGCCGACCGCGAGTTGCTGCCACAGGCAATCGAGGAGGGGCTGCGCTACGAGACGCCGCTGACCACGGTGCAGCGGTTCGCGACGGAGGACACCGAGCTCGAGGGCGTCGAGATCCCGGCGCGCGCCGTGGTCGGCGTGTGCATCGGTTCGGCGAACCGCGACGAGCGACGTTGGGAGCGTTCGGAGGAATTCGACATCTTCCGCAAGCACGTGCCGCACATCTCCTTCGCCGCGGGTGAGCACACCTGCCTGGGCCTGCACCTGGCGCGGCTGGAAACCCGCGTCGCGGTCGGCTGCCTGCTGGATCGGTTGACCAACTTCACCCTGCTGACCGACGACGATCCGCACATCCACGGCCAGCCCTTCCGTTCCCCGACTGCCCTTCCGGTGACATTCGAGGCGAAGTAGGGTCCCCAAAATGATCAAGGTGATGGAGGGCTTTCGGGTCCTCGAGCTTGCGCAGTTCACGTTCGTCCCGGCGGCGGGGGCGATCCTCGCCGACTGGGGCGCGGACGTCATCAAGGTCGAGCACCCGATGCGCGGCGACACCCAGCGCGGCTTCCTCAACATGGGCGGCATCCAGGTCGACCCGAATCGGCACCCGCTGATGGAGCATCCCAACCGGGGCAAGCGCAGCGTCGGGATCGATGTTTCGACGCCGGGCGGCCAGGAAGTGATCTACGAACTGGCCAAGACGTCCGACGTGTTCCTGACCAACTACATGCCGGCACAGCGGCAGAAGCACAAGTTCGACGTGGAGCACATCCGCGCGGTCAACCCGAACATCGTGTACGCCCGCGGTTCGGCCTACGGCGACAAGGGGCCCGAGCGCGACGTCGGCGGCTACGACGGGACTGCGTTCTGGACGCGCAGCGGCGTGGGGTACGCGCTGACGCCCGAGGAGCTGGGGGGCGCGCTGGGACAAGGCATTCCGGCGTTCGGCGACTCCATCGGCGGCATGTTCATCGCCGGCGGCATCTCGGCCGCGTTGCTGCATCGCGAGCGCACTGGCGAGGCTGTCGAATTGGATGTGTCGTTGCTGAGCACGGCGTGGTGGGCCGCGGGCGCCAGCGTGACGCAGGGCATGGAGACCGGAGAGGTGATGCGAACGTCCATGCCGGGTTCCCTCGCGCCGTCGGTGAATCCCTTCATGGGTAACTACGAAACCTCCGACGGCGGGACGATCAACCTGTGCATCATCAGCCCGACGGGCATCATTCGGGACACCTTCGAGCACCTCGGCATCCCCGAGGCCGCCGACGATCCCCGCTTCTCCGAGGTGCTCCCGCTGATCCAGAACGCCGACGCCGCCGCCGAGCTGATCGCGAAGGCCTTCGCCGCCAAGCCTTTTGCGTACTGGCGCCAGCACCTGAAGACGATGAAGGGTCAGTGGGCCCCGTTTCAGAGCCTCCTCGACCTCGCCGACGACGAGCAGGCCATCGCCAACGACATGATCGCCGAGGTCGAAGTGGCAAGCGGCGGAAAGCCGTTCCGCGTCGTGCGTGGCCCCGTCCAGTTCAACCACGAGCCGCTGGTGACGACCCGTGCGCCGCAAGCCTCCGAGCACACCGAGATCGTCTTGATGGAGCTGGGCATGGACTGGGACCGCATCGCCGAACTCAAGGACGCGGGGGCAATCGCTTGACCGACGCCTACTACGAGCTGGCCGATCCGGACGATCCACTGGGTGAGCGGTTCAGCGCGTCGGATCACGTCATCAGCACGTGGTCGCCGACGATGCAGAACGCGGCGCCGGTCTCGGCGCTGCTGGTGCGCGCCCTGGAGCGCTGCTCGCCGCGCGACGACGCCCGGTTGAGCCGCGTCGTCGTCGACCTGCTCGGGCCGGTCCCGGTTGACGGGCCGCTGTGGGTGCGCGCCCAAGTCGAGCGCCCGGGAACCAAGATCGAGTTGCTCAACGCCCAGATGCTGGCGCCGGGGCCCGACGGGCGGCCGCGCCCGGTCGCCACCGCGATCGCCTGGCGTTTTCAGGAGGGCGACGCGGCGGAGTTGTTTTTCACACCCACTCCCCCGCTGCGACCGCTCGCCGAGGGGCGCCCCCGTCGGCCCGACAGTGACGCGAACCAGACCTACATCCAGAGCCTGGATTGGCGCTGGCTGAACGACATCCTCAACGACGTGCCCGGGGAGTGTTGGGCCCGACCGGTCGTCGACCTCGTCACGGGCGAAGAGATGACGCCAATGCAGCGCCTGTTCGCGGTGGCCGACATCGCCAACGGCATGGGCAGCCGGCTCAGCGTCGCCGAATGGCTGTTCCTCAACACCGATCTCACGGTGCACATCCACCGCGTGCCCGAAGGCGAATGGATCGGCGTTCGCGCCGAAAATCATTACGGCCGAGACGGAGTGGGTGTCTCGGTCGCCACGCTGTTCGACGAACACGGAGCGGTGGCGGTGCTGCAGCAGGCTCAGCTGGTGCGCCGCCGTTAGGGCCGCCTGAAGACAAGGAGATACAGGTGACGAACGACGTAGCCATCATCGGGGTCGGTCTGCACCCGTTCGGCCGCTTCGAGGGCAAGTCGGCAATGCAGATGGGTGTCGACGCGATCTTTGCCGCGGTCGCCGACGCCGGCATCGAATGGAAGGACGTCCAGTTCGCCACCGGCGGCAGCTGGACGGTGGCAAACCCGGACGCCATCGTCGGCATGGTCGGCCTTACCGGCATCCCGTTCACCAACGTGTTCAACGCCTGCGCGACGGCGGCCAGCGCGGTCAAGGCCTGTGCCGACGGGATCCGGTTGGGCGACTACGACATCGGCATCGCCATCGGCCTGGACAAGCACCCGCGCGGGGCGTTCACCGAAGACCCGGCGCTGGTGGGGATGCCGAGGTGGTACGCCGAGAACGGGCAATACCTGACCACCCAGTTCTTCGGCATGAAGGCGAACCGCTACCTGCATGAGCACAACATCTCTCAGCAGACACTGGCCAAGGTCGCCGCCAAGAATTTCCGTAACGGGGCGTTGAACCCCAACGCGTTTCGCCGTAAGCCGATCTCCGAAGAGAACATTCTCGAATCGCCGGTCCTGAACTACCCGCTGACCCAGTACATGTTCTGCGCGCCCGACGAGGGCGCCGCGGCCGCGGTGATGTGCAGGGCCGATATCGCGCACCGCTACACCTCCAAGCCCATCTACCTGCGGGCGGTCGAGGTGCGCACCCGCCGCTACGGGGCCTACGAGGTCAACACCACCTTCGCGCCGGTGGACGAGGACGTGGCGCCGACGGTGTACGCCGCGCGAACCGCGTTCGAAAAGGCGGGCGTCGCCCCCGCCGACGTCGACGTGATCCAGCTGCAGGACACCGACGCGGGCGCCGAAATCATTCACATGGCCGAGTGCGGGTTCTGCGCGGACGGGGATCAGGAGAAGCTGTTGGCCGACGGCGCCACCGAGATCGGCGGCCCGATGCCGGTTAACACCGATGGCGGGCTGATCGCCAACGGCGAGCCGATCGGCGCCTCCGGGCTGCGCCAGATCCACGAGATCGTCCGCCAGCTCCGCGGCGAGGCGGGCGATCGTCAGGTCCCCGGTGGCCCCAGGGTCGGGTTCACCCAGTTATACGGCGCCCCCGGCACCGCCGCGGCAACCATCCTGACCACCTGAGCTCGGCAGGCACAGAACCGCATGGCGCGCCGAGGTTTTGGGCGTTTCCATGTCGGCTCCCGCAAGGGTTGACCCTTACGCGAGGTCGCTGCGGAAGGACACGATCTGCTTCCAGCGGTTCCCCTCCGATTCGACGAACGCGAAGCCCTCGGGTTCGGCCAGTTCGCGCAGCTGCCGGACGCTGAGCCGGTCGGGGTCGGGGAACATCTCCAGAAAGACCAGTCGCCCACCCGGTTTCAGGACGCTGCGCAGCGATCGGAGACACGCCCGCGGGTCGGGCACCTCTCCGATCACCGCGGCTAGGAAGGCGACGTCGAAGGTGCCATTTGGGAAGGGGAGTCCATCACCCGCCTCACCGGCCGTGAAGCCGACGTCATGGAAGCCGGCCCGCACGAGCTGCCGCTCGGCTTTCTCGAGCATTTCCGGCTGGACGTCGAAAAGATCCAGCTTTCCCGCGTCGAGTCGCTTCGCGATCTCCACGCTGAAAAAGCCCGGGCCCGGCCCAATTTCGAGGACGCGCTCTGTGCCGTTCAGGCCGAGACGCTCGATGATGCCGGCCGGTTTCATCATGACCCGGCGTAGTGGGTTGTTCAGCATGATGGCCGCTTGGTGCGGGAAGGGAGAGTGCACCTCGCGCTGCTTGCGCCTCAGCGCGCCCAACAATGTATCCGTCATGAAGTTAGGGTACCCTTACTAAGCCGGATTGCAATAGGTTGCAAAGACCTCGCACCGAGCGCACGTCGAGTGACGCGAACCCCCGGTAACTTTCGGCCGGCCCGCTTCGTCGTAGTGGCGAACGGGAGGAGTTCTCATGAGAATCGTGATCTTTGGCGCCAATGGAGCGACCGGACGGCTGCTGACGCGTCGGGTGCTGGACGCCGGCCACTCGGCCGTGGCGGTGACCCGGCGGCCCGACAAGTTTCCCATCTCCGATGCGCGGCTGACGGTCGCGGGCGCCGACGCGCGGTGCGACGGCCTCGCCGGGATCGTCGCCCGCGCCGACGCCGTGCTGTCGACGCTCGGGGTGCCGTTCACGCGCCAACCCGTCGACACGTATTCCGTCGGCACCCGCAACGTCGTGAACGCCATGCGCGACTCGGGCGTCAACCGGCTTGTCGTCGTGAGCTCAACCGGCGCCCACCCTGCCCGCGGCCGGCGCCAGGCGCCGCTGCCGCTACGGCTGTTCGAGCCGATCATCGCCCGCACCATCGGCAAGACGGTCTACCAGGACATCCGGCGGATGGAGACACTTGTCCGGGAGAGCCGCCTGGACTGGACGATCGTGCGTCCGTCGGGCTTGTTCGACCTGCCGCGGGTTACGAATTACGTTGCGGGAGAGCTCGAACCGGTGGGCGCGTTCACCGCACGCGCCGATCTGGCGGACTACCTCGTCCAGCTCGCCCAGGACGGTGCGGCGGGGCGGAAGACCGTCGTCGTCTCGACGACCGAGCAGACGCCGACGGTGTGGGAGATGGTCCGGCGCGAGGCGTTCAAGAGTGACGCACCGCGCGAGGTGCCGGCTTAACAGTTGCCGTTGATCCGGTTGCCGCCAGGTGCCCGCGCGGCGACGCCGGGGTTAATTTAAATTCTCAGGCGGAAATCGCACTGCTGTTGTCATCGGGTTTGCTCGTAGGCTAACGCCGAAATGCCTGCTCGAACTCGAGGTCAGGAGCTGCGTTGTCCACTACCGAATTTCCACCCGGGGACGTCCCGCTAGCCGCCGATGAGCGGTTCGTGACCATTCAGGCGAGCCCCGAGTTCGCCGAACTTCGGCGCCGGCTACGCCGTTTCGTGTTCCCGATGACGGCGCTCTTCCTCGCCTGGTACGCCGCCTATGTCTTGTTGGGCGCCTTCGCGCACGACTTCATGGCGGCCAAGGTCTTCGGAAACATCAACGTCGGGCTGCTGATCGGGCTGGGTCAATTCCTGACGACGTTCCTCATCACCGGGCTCTACGTGCGGTTCGCCGACCGGGAGCTTGACCCGCGAGCCGCCGCCATTCGCGCCGAAGGCCAGGCATCATGACGCTGCTGGCCGCCGGGCAGCAGACGATCGGGAATCCCGTCGCCAACATCGCCATCTTCGCCGTTTTCGTCCTGATCACCCTGTATGTGGTGATCCGGGCCAGCCGGCGGAACGCCACCGCGACTGAGTTCTTCACCGCCGACCGGGCGTTCTCGGGACCGCAGAACGGCATCGCCATCGCCGGTGACTATCTGTCGGCGGCCAGCTTCCTCGGCATCGCCGGCGCGATCGCGGTCTACGGGTATGACGGGTTCCTTTATTCGATCGGATTCCTGGTGGCCTGGTTGGTGGCCCTGCTGTTGGTGGCCGAACTCATCCGCAACACAGGGAAATTCACGATGGCGGACGTGCTGAGCTTCCGGCTCAGGCAGCGCCCAGTGCGCCTTGTCGCGGCCGTGTCGACGCTGACGGTGTCCCTGTTCTACCTTCTCGCCCAGATGGCCGGTGCCGGGGGTTTGGTTGCCCTGCTGCTGAATGTCAAAGGGCGCCTTGGCGAGTCGATCGTCATCGCGGTCGTCGGCGTCCTGATGATCGTCTACGTCCTGGTCGGCGGGATGAAGGGCACCACGTGGGTGCAGATCATCAAGGCCGTCCTATTGATCCTCGGTGCGGCGGCGATGACGGTGATGGTGCTGGCGAAGTACGGCATGAACTTCTCCGACATCCTGGGTTCTGCGCAGTCGGCGGTGTCGCACGCCACCACGAAGGGTGTTTCCAGCCGCAACGTGCTGGCCCCGGGCGCGCAATACGGCGGGTCGACGACGTCCAAGATCAACCTGCTGTCGCTGGGCCTGGCGCTGGTGCTGGGGACCGCGGGCCTGCCCCACGTGTTGATGCGCTTCTACACGGTGCCCAACGCGAAAGAAGCGCGCCGGTCGGTGGTCTGGGCGATCGGCCTCATCGGCGCCTTCTATCTGTTCACACTGGCGCTGGGCTACGGCGCCGCCGCCATCGTCGGACCGGACCGCATCCTCAAGGCCGCCGGCGGACAAAACTCGGCCGCGCCGCTGCTGGCGTTCCATCTCGGCGGCGTGGTCCTGCTCGGCGTCATTTCCGCGGTGGCGTTCGCCACGATCCTCGCCGTCGTGGCGGGCCTGACGATCACGGCATCGACGTCGTTCGCCCACGACATCTATGCCAGCCTGATCAAGCGGCACAAGGTGACCGAGAGCGAACAGGTCCGGGTGTCCCGCATCACCGCCATCGTGCTCGGCATTTTCGGCATCGCGCTCGGGATCCTGGCCAACGGCCAAAACGTCGCCTTCCTGGTGGCGCTCGCGTTCGCGGTCGCGGCCTCGGCCAACCTGCCGACGATCCTGTATTCGCTTTATTGGCAGCGGTTCAACACCCGCGGCGCGCTGTGGAGCATGTACGGCGGCCTCATCTCGACCATCGTGTTGATCGTCTTCTCCCCCGCGGTGTCCGGCGCGAAAACCGCGATGATCCCCGGCGCGGACTTCGCCTGGTTCCCTCTTTCCAACCCCGGAATCTTGTCGATCCCACTGGCGTTCGTCCTCGGCATCGTCGGCACGCTGTCGTCGCCCGATCGCGGCGACCCGGTGCGCAACGCCGAGATGGAGGTCCGCGCGCTCACCGGCATCGGCGCCGAGCAGGGTGTGCTTTCGCCGAACGTGTAGCGGTGGCGACGACGCGCCGACGGCGACCGCCGTGATTACACGTTGGGCGCGATACGACTCAGGTTTTTTGAAGCGGCGGTGAGTAATTCGGCTTGCCGAGACCGAGCGTGTACTGGCCGATCATGTTGCGGAACACCTCGAGCGTGCCGCCATAGATGCCCACCAGGGGCGCGAACCGGAAGGCGTACTCGGCGCTCCCGTCGTCGGCGGCGCCGTCGGTGCCGTATGGCAGCGTCGACGCGGTGCCGAGGATGTCCATCAGATCCGGAGAGATGTCCCGCATGGTTTGCGCGATGGCGACCCGGCCGAAGATGCTCGGGGACGACAGCGCGACTTCCAGCCGGGCGGCGCTGCGGCCCAGGCGATAGGCGACGGACTTGTCGTCGATCAGGCGGCGCCCGTCGGGGCCGGACCTCGTCACGCACGCGGCGGCATTGTCGACGGCCTCGGCCAGGGATCCGGCCTGGTGCATCATGATCGAGGTGTCTTGGAGCCCGTCTGGCGCCGCCGCGACCGCACCGTGCTCGACGTTCAGCGGCTCGCGCAGCACGGTCCAGCCGGCGTTCACGTCACCCAGCCGGTACTTGTCGTCGACCCGGACGTCGCTGTAGTAGACGATGTTGGTCCGGTCGCCGTCCACCGTGCGGATGCCCTGGATCTCGATGCCCGGCGAATCCAGCGGAACCAGAAACATGGTCAGGCTCTTGTGTTTCGGGGCCTCCGGGGCGGTGTTGGTGATCAGAAACACGTACTGGCAGTTGTGCGCTCCGGTGGTGAACATCTTGGAGCCGTTGATGATCCACGCGTCGCCGTCGCGAACGGCGCGGGTCTTGCAGGTGGCGACGTCCGAGCCGCCCTCGGGCTCGGTGTAGCCCAGGCAGAGCCGGACCTCGCCGCTGAAGACCTTCGGCAGGACCTCGTCGCGCACCTCCGGTGTCCCGAACTTCGCCACCGAGCGCGCCACCATGGCGGTGGTCCCCCACGTCACCCAGGGCACATGGGCCCGCCGCTTCTCCTGCTCCCAGATGCGGCGCCGGACCCGGCTGAAGCCGCCCTCGGACTCCGACTTCCACTCGGCCGCCAAATAGCCTGCGGCGCCGAACTTCAGGTGCAGGCCCTCGTCGAAGTTGTCGCCCGTTTCGCGGTCGCGACGCCGGACCTCCTCGGTCATGTGGGTGCTCAGGAAGTTCCGCGACTCCTCGAGGAAGGCCTGGTCTTCCTCGGACAGCTCGACTCGGGAGAAGTCCATCGTCTTTTCGCTCCTGTCCTAAGCCGGCTGGGGTGTGCTCTCGCGGGCCGCGACGATCTCGGCGACGCGCAGGGCGGTGGCGCCGGGGTCGCCGCCGGCCAGCGGCCATCCGCGAGCGCGCACCAGATACGCCGTGGCGGCGGCCTCGGAGGAAACCCCAAGGCCGCCTTGGATGTGCACCGCCATCGTCGCCGCCTTGGCGGCCTCCTCGGCCATGAAGACGAAGGCCGACGGCCCCAGTTCGGGTCGCTCGTCGGGTTCGTTGTCCAGGAACCAGGCGGCGCGGCGGGCGAGGTTGCGGCCGCCCTGAACGGTGATCGCCATGTTGGCGAGCGGGTGCGAGATGGCCTGCAGGGTCGAGATCGGCACGCCCAGCGTGTAGCGGGTCTTGGCGAACTCCGCGGCGATGGTCATCGTCTCCTCGACCAGGCCCACCAGGGCCGCCGCGGTCAGCAGCCGCCATTCGTCCAGGGCCCGTTGGTAACTCGCCACCGCGTCGGGCCCTTCGCCGATGACCGTGCGGGTGTCCGCGGCGGCCGGGTCCACCCAGGCCATCGGCAACCGGCCGAGGTTGTCGACCTTGGCCGGCCGGGTGCCGAAGGTCAGCCGCACGACCTGATCGCCGTCGCGGACGACGATGTGGTCGGCGATCGAGCCCGTCGGGATCAGCCGGACGCCCGCCGGCCCGTCGAGGCGGGCGTCGAGCCCCACGAGCCGTTCACCATCGGCCACCCCCGCGGTGTCGGCGCTCAGCCCGCCCAGGCGGGCGAGCAACCGCGCGGCGCACACGTGGTCGATCCACGGAACCGGCGCCAGGGACCGGCCGATCTCCTCGGCCACCAGCGTGAGGTCGACCAGCGTCGCTCCGTCGCCACCGGCGGACTCCGGCAGCGCCATGGTGGTGGCGCCCATCGCGCACAGCCGCTCCCACAGGTTCTTGTCGAACCCGGATGGTTCTGCGGCGCGCACGGTTTCGATCGAGCAGTGGGTCTTGAAGAACTGCTTGTACGCGTTCTGCAGATCCACGTGGTCCTCGGTCAGGCTGTAGTCGAGTCTGCGCAGTTCGAAGCGGTCCATGGTCAACGTTCCTTCCCGAAGAAAAACTCCTGCGCGTTGTTGTAGAGGTAGTTGTCCAGCACCTCGGGGGGCAGGTCCAGCGCACGGGCTTCGGGTATCACCCGGCGCATGCGCAGCACCGGCCAGTCCGACGCGTAGATCACCTTGTCCGGGCCCCGCGTCCGCATGTAGTGCAGCAGGCTTTCCGGCAGCCGCTTGGGCGACCACGCCGACGTCATCAGGCGCAGGTTGGCGTACTTGAGCAGCAACCGGATCGCGACGTCCCACCACGGGTCGGCGCCGTGGATCATGCACAGCCTCAGCTCGGGAAACCGCACGCATACTCGATCCAGGTGCATGGGATGTTGCACCTCTCCGGGAATCGGCGGGCCCGGGATGCCGGTGTTGACGCACAGCGGGAGGTCCAGCTCCGCGCATTTCGCGTAGAGCGGATAGTAGACGGCATCGCTGGGCGGGTACTGCCCGTCGCCCCAAAAACTCGGTCCCACAACCGCATACGCCACCGGCAGATCGCCCACGATGGCGGTCAATTCGCGCAACGACCGCACCGGGCGCAGCAGGTTCACGCCTCCCATCGCCAGGGCGAACCGGTCCGGCCTGGCCTCGATGAACTTGCGCGCGGTGGTGGACGGGCTGGCGAGATTGTCCATCAGGATCGCCCGCTGCACGCCCTGCCCGTCCATCTCGTCGAGCAGCTCGGACAGATCGACCGGCGCGAACATCGATTCCGGGCCCTTGAAATAGTCGTCCCGAACCTTGAGCATCCAGGTCGGCTGGGAGTCGGCCTCACCGAAGTGCACGTTGATCAGGCAGTCAATCGCTTTGGTGTTCATGACACCTTCTCTTCGGCTTGTTCTCGGGCCCATCGGTAGTTGGGCTTGCCGTTGCCCAGACGCTGGATCTGCTCCACGAAGATGAACGCCTTGGGCGCCTTGAAATGCGCCAGCTGCGAGGTGCAGAAGGTATAGAGGGCACGCCCATCGGCGCTCAGGTCGGCGCCCGGGTGTTGCGCGACGAGCGCGACGACTTCCTGGCCCCACCGCTCGCTGGGCCGTCCGACGACCAGGGCGTCGGCGATGCCCGGGTGTGCCCGCAGCACTTCCTCGACCTCTTCGACGAAGACCTTCTCGCCGCCGGTGTTGATCACCAGCGAGTCACGGCCGAAAAGGCGTATGGTGCCGTCCTTTTCAATGGATGCGCGGTCACCCGGTATCACCACCCGCTGGCCTTCGATTTGGGGAAAGGTGCGCCGGGTGGCCTCGGCGTCGTTGAAGTACCCCAGCGGAATCCGGCCCGTCCTGGCGGCCCACCCGACCTCGTGGTCCCCGGGCCGCAGGAACCGGGTCCGGTCGGCGGAGACGACGGTGGCGCCTTCCCGCGGCGCGAAGGTTTCGCTCGCGGTGCCGGCGTGGCTGTGCCCGAAGGCCATGTTGCCGCTCTCCGAGGACCCGTAGCCTTCGATGATGGTGATGTGGGGCAGGCATTCCATCAGTGCCCGTTTGTGTTTCGCATTGGTGGCGGCCCCGCCGGTGCCGATGGCGTTCAGAAAGGACAAGTCGTAGCGATGGGCGCGCAGCTCGGCGATCAGCGGGCCGGCGTACGCGTCGCCGACCATCGTCATCATGCCCACCTTTTCGCGCTCGGCGGTTTCCCACACCGACCGGACGTCGAGCTTGTTGCGGTCGTCATAGAGCACGACCGTCAGGCCCGCGCAAAGCGCGGCGAACGCCGTCCACATGCCGGCCGCGTGCATCAGCGGCGAAACGGCGAACCACGGCGGGCCGCCGCCGCGCACCTTGTCGTGGATCTCGGTGACGCTCGCGTGGTCGGCGCCCACCATCGACGAGACGTACATGTCGCTCTGCCGCCACAGCACTCCCTTGGGGCGTCCGGTCGTTCCGCCGGTACACATCATGATCAGGTCGTCGGGCGAGCCCGCCGGGCGAAGGTCCGTACCGTCGGCCGCCAGGGCGTCGTCCAGCGACACGGCGCCGGGCAATTCCGGGGCGCCGCTTCCGTCGTCGATGGAAACCAGCAGCTCCGTGCCGTCCGGGGGCAGGACGTCGGCGAACCGAGCGCCCAGGGAGCGGTGGTAGATGATTCCCCGGGGGCGGACATAGGCGAGCAGGTCGGCGATTTCGCGCGGCGAGTAGTGGTGGTTGACGTTGACCGGCACGGTGCGCGCCTTGAGGCACCCGATCACCATGTCGGGGTATAGGTCGTTGTACATGATGAGCGCGACCCGGTCCTGACCGCATTCCCAGGGCTCGAGCGTCTCGCGCTCGGCGTGGGCCCCGAATCCCTTGCCGCTGAGGTAATTCGCCAGATCGTCGGTCCGTCGGGCCGATTCGGCAAACGTGCTTCGGCGGTCTCCGCAGACGGTCATCAGACGATCGGGGATGACGTCGGCGATGGCGTCCAGAACCGCGCCTACGGTCCATTCGCTCACTAGCGTACCCAGCCTCGAATAATCAAGCGGCCGATCCGACTTGGACACCGAGCAGGTCTAGCGCGTTGTCGCGCATGATCTTCCGGACATCGGAGTCGCTGAATCCGGAGAGCTCTTCGGCGAACGACACCGGCGACTCGAGGCCTTCGCCGTGCGGCCAGTCGGAACCGAACAGGATCTTGTCGACGCCGATGACCTTGGCCAGCTCGGTCAGGTCGTCCTCGTAGTACGGCGCGATCCAGACGTTGTTGCGCAACTGCTCCACCGGATCCTCGGGGAAATGCCGCGGATAATTGTTGGCCACCTTCTTCAGGCGTTTGACCAGCCGGTGGACGAAGTACGAACCGTTCTCGATGCTGACCGCCCGGAGTGTGGGGTGCCGGGTGAATACGCCGTGCACGATCATCGACGCCATCGTGTCGTGGATGGCGCGGTCGTCAAGAAGCACCTGGTCCAGCGGATCCTTTTCCCCGAAGCCCTCGAAGGTCGCCTTGCCTCCCCACTGCGCGGCGATGTGCAGATATCCGCTGTCGCTGAGGTGGAAGCCCACCGGTATGCCCGCCTCGGCCAGCCGTGCCCACACCGGGTCGTGACTGGGATCGCCCAGCGACCTCGGCTTGACCACACCGGGCACCGGCGCCGGCCGCACCAGCACCAGCTTGGCGCCGCGCGCCAGCACAAACTCGACCTCTTCAACGGCCCTGGCCGGATCGGCCAGTGAAATGATCGGCGCGGCAATGATTCGGTGGTCGGGCCGGTCGAAGCCCCAGTCCTCGTCGAGCCACAGGTTGAATGCGTGTACCGAAGCCATCGTCGCGTCGATGTCGTGCTTGAGCGCCTCCTCGACACCACAGCCAAACGTCGGCAGCATGAACACCGTTTCGATGTCCTGGGTGTCCATCACCGTGATCCGCGCGTCGCGGTTCTGGTACTCGGGGTGGTCGGCCAGCCGCTCGACTTTCATCAGCGAGGCCGGATCGACACCTTCGGGAATCTCGCCGCGGAACAACAGGTCGAGGCACCCCGGCACGATGATCGGGTCGAAGGTGACGTTGGGGATGAAGTGGTTGACGCGGTCCCCGATCACGGCCCAGGTGCGCTTGCCGTCGCTGACCATCTGCACCCCGCGGCGCTTGAACTTCTTGTCCAGGTGGCGGGTGAAAGCGTCCAGCGGTTCGTAATAGTGGTTGTCGACGTCGATCGCCTGGTAATCCAAGTCGGCCATGATCTTCCTTTCCGGTGCCACCGGCAGTGTTTAAGCGTCGGTTGGAGTGAGCTTCCCAAGCAAGGGAGGAAATTGCGGCGGCCGCTTCTCGAGGAAGCTGGTGATGCCCTCAATGACGTCCGGGCGCGGCATCGCCTCGTGCAGCAGGACCTCGGCACGCGACGTGGCGTCGACGACGTCGCGAGTGGCGTCGCCGTATACCTGCCGTTTGATCACCGCCATCGAAGCCGGCGAGCAGTTTCGCGCGATGTCTTCCGCGTAGGCCAAGGCACGGCTCAGCAGATCTTCGGGCGCGACGACTTCCTTGACGAGGCCCAGCTCGGCCGCCTCCTCCGCGAGGAAGGTGCGCCCGCTCAACAACAGGTCGAGGGCGACTCCCCACGTGGTGAGGCGCGGAAGTATCCAGGAGATGCCGAATTCGGCGATCAGTCCGCGGCGAGCGAACACGGCGGCGAATTTGGCGCCCGCGGCCGCGAACCGGACGTCGCACATGAGCGCTTGCGTCAGGCCGATGCCGACACAGGCCCCGTTGATCGCCGCGACGACGGGCTTGCGCAGGGTGGTCACGAAATGGGGTGGCCGCTCGCCGACCAACGCCGCGAGGTCGGTCTGACCCGCCTTCTCCATCTTCTCGCCGTAGCTGGGCGCCGAACTCGGCGCGCCCAGATACGCGCCGGCGCAGAACCCCTTGCCGCGGCCGGTCACCACGATCACCCGGACGTCCGTATCCTGTTCGGCTCGGTCGATCCCGGCGTAAAAGCCGGCGGCGATGTCGGGGCCCCACGCGTTCAGGCGATCTGGGCGGTTGAAGGTCAGGATCGCGACGCCGCTCGCCGTGGCCTCGTACAGCACCGCTTCGTCGGAAGCACCGTCGCTGCCGGACATCTGCCGCGGCACCTCCTCACGCTTGCCTACCGGATCCCCACCGACTTTGTACGCATACTGTATACCTATCGGTAGCGCATTCCACAACTGGCTCCGCGGCCGGCCGCAACCCGGCCCAGCAGCGATTTTCCGGCCGCTGAACTGTCATCCGGCCGATGGCCGAAGGTGCTTGGCGATCTTGGCTTTCCGGTCACCCGGCCGCCGCCTAACGGGACGCACGTCGCCCGGTTACGAGCTTGACGATCGCCAGCAAAATCACCGCGCCGAGCAGACAGGTGAGGAACGAGAAGATCAGGCCTCCGCCGGCGACGTCCACGCCGAAGCCACACAGGAGAAACCCACCGATCAAGCCGCCCAGGATGCCGACCACGATATTGAGAACCAGCCCCATCTGGGCGTCGGTACTCATGAGCTTGCTGCCGACCCAACCGGCCAGGCCCCCGATGACTATCCAGCCGATCACACCCAGAGTGAGCATTCCCGCCAAAACCTTTCGATAGGCGAACAGCCATCACCCTAAGGCCGTCGGAGGCGTTTGAAATGGCGATCCGGCGGGTTTTCGATGACTGGTGAAGACCTCGTCGGGAGCGCTCGCTCACCGCCTGCGCCAGGCCCGCGCGGTGGCGCTGCGGGCGCAGCTGGCGCTGACGGGCGCTCAAATCCTGTTCTGGGTGGCCCTGATCGGTGCTCCCGTCGGCCTCGCCCTGCGGGCGCGACGACGCCGCGCGCGACGCGAACTTCCCAGGTCGGGTGGCGCGCCGCCGCTGGTCAACTAAGGCTGTGGCGTGCGCCACGTTGCGAGCAGGTTTGCGTCGAAGGGGCAACCGGGAAGGCTTCAGTGAAGCCATCCATCAACGGGAGGGAGATGCAAATGGTTGACATCAAGAGCGGTCCGGTGGAGTTCGTTCGGGGCATCGTCGAGGATGCCTTGGGTAAGACCAAGCAGGTCATCGGCGTCATCATCGGCCGCGACGACCTGATCGACGAAGGAAAGGCCCAGCAGGACAAGGCCGAAGCCCAGCGCAACGCGGGCAAGAAGGAAGCCGCGGCCGAGAAGGCCCGGGGCAAGGCCAAGGCCGCCGAATCGCGTGAGCGCGCCGAGCAGCAGTAAGCAGGGCGCCGTTGGAGCGGGCCCGGTTACCGACCGGGCCCGCTTCGCGTTGTAATCGGTTGTGCCGTAACGGCTACGCGGCGATGAGCCCGAGCCGCCGGTAGGCGTTCTCGATCTGAGTTTTCGCCTCGGCCGGTAGCTCGGCCTGTGGGGGCCGGGAGTGCGGATAGTCCCCTATCGGCAGCCCTAGCAGCGAGGCGGCGTACTTGAACGCGCCACCCCAGTGGGTGAAGTAATCCGAACGGCCCGGGTAACGCGTCCACCACGATCCGATGTCGAGGTCGAACTGGTCCATCCCGGACTCTCGCCCGTAGTCCATCGCCTCGAGCAGCTTGTCGCTGAGCACGAGGTCCCAGTATTCGGAAAACAGTCGCCGCTGCGGGGTTTCGAAGAGGTAGCCGGCCGTACCCAACTGCGCCGGACAGACGATGCCCGCGCGCAACCACCCGGCCCGGTACACGGTCCGGTCGCATTCCCACACCGCCAGCCCGGGCGCCAACTCGTGCAGCCGCCGGCTCGCCTCCGGCCGGAACGCGCCCTCCTTGGTGGCGCACACGGCGGGCACCTCGTCGTAGATCCGCGCGCTTTCGGCCGGGGTCAGCACATAGCCGGACGACGGGGAGTTGAACATGCCCAACGCGATGTCGGTGCGCGCGGCAACGTACTTGAAGAATCTCAGCACGCCCTCACCGCCGTGGGCCTCCATCATCGGCGTCTGGATGTAGGCGATGTCGGCGCCCGCGTCTTGGGCGTGCCGGGTCAGTTCCAAACAGTCCTTCGCCGACGTGGCCGCGGTGCAGGCCTGCACGACGACGTGGGGATTCAAGCCGCGCGCCTCCTCGATCGCCACCTCTAACAACCGCTTGCGCTCGTCGATGGTCAGTGACCAGAACTCGGCGATCCCGCTGGTGCACCACAACATCGGGTGGCCGAGGTCGCCCACGCAGTAGCGGACCAGCGTCCGGTAGGCGTCCCAGTCGATGTCGTCACCGTCGGTGCCGCAGAACGGCGTGTAGAGGGAGTCGCCGATTCCCCGCAACGCCCCTCGCGCCCAAACACGCGCCTCGCCAGCCGTCGCCACTGTCCACTCCTTCTGTTGGCCAAACGATTTCGAGTCAGGTGAAGTCCGAGCCACCGTCGACGTTGATGTTCGCCCCGGTCATGTACGAGTTGCGCCGCGAGGCCAGGAAGGCGGCGACCGGCCCGATCTCTTCCGGCAGGCCGGCGCGGGGCATCTGCGCCGGGTGCCCGAAATGCTTGGCAATGGCCTCCATCAGGGCATAGGGGTCGTTGCCGTCGACGCCGACGGACTTCGCCCAGCCGACCAGCGATTCGGAGGCGATGCTGCCCGGCGATACCACGTTGACCAGGATCTCGTCCTTGGCCAACAGCAGCGAGAGGTTCTTCGAGACGCTGGTCAGCATCGACTTGGCCGCGGTGTAGGCGGGCAGCATCACACTTTGCCGCTGGGTCGAGTGTGCCGAGAAGTTGACGATGCGCGCCCATTGCGCCTTGCGCAGCAGCGGAAGCGCCGAACGCACGCAGCGCACCATGCCCATGACCCCGTCTTCGACGGCCTGGTGCCACTGCTCGTCGTTCAGATCCTCGAAACCGCCTGCCGCGCCGGGCCCGACGGTGTTGATCAGCACGTTGAGTTCGCCGTCCCATCGCTCGGCCAGTTCGGCGAACACCTTGTCGACCGCACCGGCGTCGCCGATGTCGGCGACGAGCCCGAGCGCATCGGGGCTCCCGCGGCCGGTCAAATCCGTCACGGCGGAATCGAGCGCGTCACGGCTGCGGCCGACCACCGCCACGCGGGCGCCGTCGTCGGCGAGGCAGCGGGCCGTGGCCAGGCCCATGCCGCGACTTCCTCCGACGACCACCGCGGTGGCATTCGCCAGCCCTAGATCCATGTGTCCAGCCGTTTTACCAAAAACCCTACGATAGGTATTACAGTAGCAGATGGAAAACCCGACGACACGCCCGCGTATACGCAGGTCAGGGAGGAACTGCCGGTAGATTCCACTCTACCGGTGGCACGGCTAGATCGTGATGGAGGTGCCCGTAGTGGCAAAGCAGGCAACCGCTGATAAGCGTCAACGGCGCGAGCGCGGGTCCATCAATCCCGACGACATCATCAGCGGCGCATTCGAACTCGCGGAGCAAGTGTCGATCGACAACCTGAGCATGCCACTGCTCGGCAAACATCTCGGGGTGGGCGTCACCAGCATCTACTGGTACTTCCGCAAGAAGGACGATCTGCTCAACGCGATGACCGATCGCGCCCTCGGCAAGTACGTCTTCGCCACCCCCTATGTCGAGGCGAGCGACTGGCGCGAGACGTTGCGCAACCACGCGCGCCTGATGCGTAAGACGTTCATGGGCAACCCAATTCTGTGCGACCTGATCCTGATTCGCGCGGCGCTCAGCCCGAAGGCGGCGCGCATGGGCGCCCAGGAGATGGAGCGCGCGATCGCCAACCTGGTGGAGGCCGGCCTATCACCCGAGGATGCCTTCGACACCTACTCCGCGGTTTCGGTTCACGTCCGCGGGTCGGTGGTACTGCAGCGGCTCTACGAAAAAAACCAGTCATCCGATATCGGACCGCGCGCCATCGAGGACGCCGTGGCCATCGATCCGGGAACTACTCCGTTGCTTGCCCAGGTGACCGAGATTGGCCACCGGATCGGCGCTCCCGATGAGACGAATTTCGAGTACGGCCTCACCTGCATCCTCGACCACGCGGCCAGCCTGATCGAGAAAGGCGCCAAAGGCGGCAAGTCCGCGCCGTCCCGGCAACGCAAGACGACCAAGTCGCCCACTCAGCGGGGGCGGACCAAGGCGGCCGCGGCGCGCTAGGCAGGACGGCTTCCCTCACGCCGGGCGTGGTGCAGGCCGTCACGCTTCCGGCTCCGGCACGTGGAAATGCTCGTCCCGTAGCCGGAAGGCTTCCTTCGCGCCGTGCTGCGCGCGCGTTTTGACGAAGTTGAACTCGCCCGGCGCGAATTGCAGGTTGGTGCCGTATGCGTGAAACAGGTAGCTCGCGACTTCCTCGCCCTGGTACGCCTGGCTCTGCTCGACGAGGCGGAACGCCTCCTTGGCGATGACGACTCCGTCGGCGGGCATCTTCGCCGCCTTCTCCGCCCAATAGCGAGCCCGGGCCGCAACCGCGCCGGGATCGCATGTGTCGGTGAAGATTCCGAGGTGCTCGATCTCCGCCGCCTCGATGATGTCACCGGTCAACAGCAACCGGCGGGCCAGCACCGGCCCCAGCCGGTGGAAGAACATGTGCAGGCTGCCGAGGGCCGGGCCGAGGAAGCGGGTCGCCGGCATGCCGATTTTGGTGTCACGCGCAATGACGGAGATGTCGGTCATCAACGCCATCTCGAAGCCGCCGCCGAGTGCGTACCCGGCTATCTCTCCCACCGTCACCTTCGGAAAGCCCATGAAGTTGTGATAGAAGCCAAAAGACTTGCGGTCCACGGTGAGTCGCCGGCGCTGACTGGGACGGCGCTTGGCTTGGTCGTCAGTCTCGGAGCCGTACCAGCCGTACGCGTTGTTCATGTCGGCCCCGGTGGAAAAGACTCCCTCGGCTCCGCGCAACAGCACCACCGTGAGGTCGTCGTCGTCGGCCACCCGGTCCAGGCAGCGGGCGATAGCCTCGCGCATCGTGGCGTCATAGGAGTTGCGTTGCTTGGGGTTGTTCAGCGTGATCGTCGCGATGCGCCGCTCGGGGTCGACGTCGAAGAGCACACGATCGTCCGAGGCGCTGGAGGCGCTCATCTGTCGGACCCCTTTCGCCGCCTGCCGAATTTGAATCCGGTCAGGTTCTCCGGCGGCGACGCCAAGGTGCTGACCTCGCCTTTGCACAGCACTTCGTCGTCAAGCAGCAGCCGCGCCGTCGACGCGATGCCCCGTTCGACCTGCGAGCGGACGATGTCGAAACGCAGGTCCGTCAGCACGGGTGTCGGCCGGCGGAACGTGACCAGCAGCGAGCGGGTCTTGCCCGAAAGCCCGGTGGCGCAATTGTGGTGCTGGATCACGCTGTCGAAGAAGACGCCGAGGAAGCCGCCGTGCACCAGTCCCGGCGGCCCCTCGTAGACCAGCGGGAAGCACACCGCCCCGCCGGCCTTTTCGGCATCGAGCTGATCGAATCGGTACTCGGGAAAGCAGGGGTTGTACGCACCGATGTCGGTGGCGTGGTTGAGGTAAACGCGCCGCGGGTCGTCGGCGACCTCGCCGATACGCGGCGCGCTGTCCGTCGGGGCGGCGGCGGCCAGCTCGCCTTCCCAGTCGGCGAACTTCGCGAGCATGGCGTCCACGGTGGGGTGCGGGTGCTCCAGGGATAGCAGCAGCGAGCTCAGGCGCCGCATCGCGCCGGCCGCCGCGACCGTCTGCGCGAGCGGCGCCTCGCCGAATTTGGCGTCACCGGCGTGGGGCGAAGCGGTTGTGCCCTCGGCCATGCTGCCCTTTTCCACGGGTTTCGCCCCGCTATGTTCCGTCGTTAGGGTTTCCTTGCTAACTTATACCTCGTATCAATCGTATTGCCTACTGTATGGGTAACCGTATCGGCGGGGAAAGGCCGGGTAGACGGTGAGTCAAGGGGCCGACGCGGCCGAGGCCGAGGGATCGGTCACTGCGCGCCGCGATGGCGCGGTCCTGCGGGTCACCCTGAATCGCCCGGCACGGCGTAACGCCTTGACCCACTTGATGATCGGAGATTTGGTCGCGGCGCTGACCGATGCCGCCGCCGACGATACGCTGCGCGCGATCCACATCCGCGGCGCGGGAGACGACTTCTGCGCCGGCGCCGACTGGGTGGCCGCCAATGATCCCGGCGGGCAACGTCCCCGCGCGGGCGACCTGGTGCGGCGGATCCCCCACGCCGCCCACCGGGTGATCGAACTCGTCGCGACCGTTCAGCTGCCGGTGGTCTGCAGCGTGCGGGGGTGGGCGGTCGGGTTCGGCTGCAACCTCGCGCTGGCCGCCGACTTCACCGTCGCCGCCGGCGACGCGGTGTTCTGGGAACCGTTCGTGGACCGCGGCTTCAGCCCGGACTCGGGCTCCACCTGGCTGCTGCCCCGACTGGTCGGTATCGCACGGGCCCGGCGGATGCTGCTGCTGGGCGAGAAGGTGAGCGCGACCGATGCGGCCGACTGGGGACTGATCCACCAGGCGGTGAGCGGGCCCGAACTCGACGATACCGCCGACAAATTGGTAGAGCGGCTGGCCTCGGGGCCGACGGCCGCGATCGGGCTGGCCAAGCAGGCCCTGAACTTCGGTCAGCACGCGACGCTGGGCCAATCCATGACACAGGAGCTGTTCGATCTGGAACTCTCCTGTCGCACGGGTGATTTCAAAGAGGGGCTGGAGGCGTTTCGGCAACGGCGCGCGCCCAAGTTCCAGGGCAGATGAGGGAGCACGAATGCCTACCGACTCGTTCGACACCATCAACTACAACGTCGACGGGCACACGGCCACCATCACACTGAACCGCCCGGAGGCGCTCAACGCGCTGAGCCCGCACATGATCACCGAACTCCGCGCCGCCTACGACGAGGCCGAGAACGACGACAACGTGTGGCTGCTCGTCGTCACCGGCACCGGCCGCGCGTTCTGCACGGGGGCCGACGTCAAAGCCATTCCCGCGGACGGCAAGGTGATCTACGAACGGCCGTACCTGTCCACCTATGACCAGTGGGAGGCCCCGCAGGAGGGCACACCGCCGTTTCGCACCATGGCCAAGCCGGTGTTGACCGCCGTCAACGGACTGTGCTGCGGCGCCGGCATGGACTGGGTCACCACGACGGACATCGTCATCGCGTCCGAGCAGGCAACGTTTTTCGATCCGCACGTCAGCATCGGGCTGGTCGCCGGACGCGAATTGGTGCGGGTATCCAGGGTGTTGCCCCGCTCGATCGCGCTGCGCATGGCCTTGATGGGCAAGCACGAGCGGATGAGCGCACAACGCGCCTACGAGCTCGGGTTGATCAGCGAAATCGTCGAGCACGACCGCCTACTGGACCGGGCCTACGAGATCGCCGACATCGTCAACTCCAACGCGCCCCTGGCCGTGCGGGGAACCCGGCTGGCCATCCTCAAGGGCCTAAATGTGCCGTTGCACGAAGCCGAGATACTTGCCGAGACCTTCCGCGAGCGCGTGCTGCGGACGGAGGACGCGCAGGAGGGCCCCAGGGCCTTCGTCGAAAAACGGAAACCGAATTGGCAATGCAGATGAGCTTTGAAACCATCCTGCTCGAGGTCGACGCGGACGACCATGTCGCCACGATCACGCTGAATCGGCCGGAGCAGCTAAACGCGTTCAACCGCACCATGTGTGAGGAAATGGCCCGGGCCTGGCGCGCGGTCAAGCTTGACGATTCGGTCCACGCGGTTGTGCTGCGGGCGGCCGGCAGCCGGGCGTTCAGCGCCGGTCTGGACATCAAGACGCCTTACGGTCAGCCGGAAAACGTCTGGAACCACGAGGATCCGGGCGAGGCGCTCAGCCCCAAGTGGCAGAAGATGTGGAAACCGGTGGTGTGCGCCGTCCAGGGCATGTGCACCGCGGGCGCGTTCTATTTCATCAACGAGTCCGACGTCGTCATCTGCTCCGACGACGCAACGTTTTTCGACTCACACGTTTCCGCGGGCCTGGTGTGCGCGCTGGAACCGATCGGCCTGATGCGGCGCATCGGCCTGGGCGAGACCTTGCGCATCGCCCTGATGGGCAACGACGAGCGGGTCGGGGCCGACACCGCCCTGCGCATCGGCCTGGTTTCGGAGGTGGTCTCCCCCGACAGGTTATGGACGCGCGCCCACGAGATCGCCACGACCATCGCCGCCAAGCCGCCGTCGGCGACCCAGGGCACCGTCAAAGCGATCTGGGAGTCGCTGGACCGGCCCTACCGCGCCGCCCTGGAGCAGGGACTCATCTACACGCGCCTGGGCAACCCCCTCGGCACCGCCGAATTGGCCGCCCAGCAAGGTGAGGTCGCCGCGCGCGAGCCGAAGATCCGCTGATGCCCCGTCACCCACTCGGCCGGCGCATTGCCGACGTGCTCGACCTCCAACCCGACTCGCGCGCGATCGAGTATGGCGGCCAATGGATCTCGTGGCGCGAGGTCGGCGACACGGCACGGCGCGTCGCATCCCTGGCCGCAGACCGGGCGGGGACCGGCATGCTGCTGCGCAACCGGCCCGGTCACGTCGCGGCCTTTCTCGGGGTGCTACTGGGCGGCGGAACCGTGGTCACCATCAACCCGGCCCGCGGCGACGACCGCACCAGGGCCGACATCGCCGCGCTGCTGCTGCCGCTGATCATCGGCGAACCCGACGACCTGACCTCGCTGGTCCCGACGGGAACCGCGACGGTGGCGATCACGGGTTCTTCCGTCGACGCTCGCGGGCGCGCATGCGGCACCGAGGGATCCGCCGCACAGGCCGACGTCGCGGTGCGGATGCTGACGAGCGGAACGACCGGGCCGCCCAAACGAATCGACCTCAGCTACGACATGCTGGCGCGCAGCGTGATGGGCCCCGATCCGGAAGGCGCGCCGGCGCCGGCGCAGCTGCGAGCCGGCGTCGCGATCGTCAATTCGCCGCTGGTGCATATCGGCGGGGTGTTCCGCGTGCTGCAGTGCATCGCGGAGGCGCGACCCTTTGTGCTGCTGGAACGCTTCGAGCTGCAGGCATGGGCCGAGGCGGTGCGCAACCACCGGCCCCGCACGGTGTCGCTGGTGCCGGCCGCGCTGCGGACGGTGCTGCACTCCGGCCTGACGCGCGCCGACCTTGAAAGCATCCGGGCCGTCACCTGCGGCACCGCCCCGCTATCGGCCGACGACGCGGACGCCTTCACCGAGAAGTACGGCATACCGGTCCTCACCTCCTATGCCGCAACGGAATTCGGAGGCGGCGTCGCCGGGTGGACCCTTGGCGACTACGAAAAACACTGGAGCGCCAAGCGCGGCAGCGTCGGCCGGGCCAACCCGGGCGCGCGGCTGCGGGTCGTCGACGACGAAGGCGCGACCCTCGGGCCGGATCAGGTCGGCCTGCTGGAGGTCAAGCCCGGGCAACTGGGGCCGTCCGCGAAGTGGATCCGGACCACCGACCTGGCCCGCATCGACTCGGACGGCTTCGTCTGGATCGTCGGCCGGGCTGACCAGGCGATCATCCGCGGCGGGTTCAAGGTGATGCCCGACGATGTGCGCGTCGCGCTGGAGGACCATCCCGCGGTGGCGGGCGCCGCCGTGGTCGCGCGATCCGACGAACGCCTGGGTGAAACGCCGGTCGCGATGGTGCAATTGCGCGAGCCCGCGTCCGCCGACGCCGAGACGCTGGTGGAATACCTGCGAACGCGGTTGGCACGCTACGAAATCCCCACCGAGATCGCGATCGTCGACGCGATCCCGCGAACCGCCTCGGGAAAGGCCGATCTCAGCGAGGTCAGGCTCTTCTTCGGCGAGTCCCACCACGACCATGCCCGGTGACTCCCCTACCGTCGCCGAAATCCTGCGGCGCCAGGCCCGCTCCCGCACGGAGCACGCGCTTCTCGTCTGCGATGGCGACCGGATCAGCTACGCCGAGGCCGATCGTCGCTCGGCGGAGCTTGCCCGCGGACTGATCGCGCACGGGACGGGCAAGGGCACCCACGTGGGGCTGCTCTATCCGAACGGCACGGACTTCGTGGTCGGGATGCTCGCGGCCGCGCGAATCGGCGCGGTGGTGATCCCGTTCTCCACCTTCGGCACCGCTCGCGAACTACGCGAGCAGCTGGTCGACAGCGACACCGAAATCTTGTTGACCGCCAGTTCTTTTCGTTCTCACGACTACGTGCAACGGCTGGCCGAGGTGCTGTCGCGCCACGGGCTCGAGACCGGTGAGCGGCTGTTCGCCACCGCCGCACCGCAATTGCGTCATGTCGTCGTCGATTCCGACGGTGTGTACCGGACCGCGCAGACCGTGGCTCCCGGCCTGCTGGAGGCGATGGAGGCCGACGTCGACGGCTGCGATCCGCTGGCCATCGTGTACACGTCGGGCTCCACCAGCGCCCCGAAGGGGGTGGTGCACACGCACGCCGGGCTGATCGGCCATCAGCGGAACCTCAACGAGATCCGCGGCCTGACGGCGGCGGACCGGCTGTTCTGCAATTCGCCATTCTTCTGGATCGGCGGGCTCGCGTTCGGCCTGCTCGCCACCCTGGTTGCCGGGTCGACGCTGGTGTGCTCGAACGCCACCGACGCGGGCGCGACCCTCGACCTGCTGGAGGCCGAAAGGCCGACCGTCACCAATGGTTTCGTGGCCGGGATCGTGCACCTTGCGGATCACCCGAGCTTTTCCGGACGCGACCTTTCGTCGATGCGCCGGGGCAACCTCTACCCCATCATGGCGCCGGACGCCCGACCGGCCGACCCGGAATTGCGCCACAACATGCTGGGGCTGACCGAGGCCGGCAGCGTGCTACTGATCAGCGGCGACGAATCCGACCAACCCGAACACCGCCGCGGATCATTCGGCCAACCGGCGCCCGGATTCGACACCAAGATCATCGACCCGGACACCTCGGGAGTCGGCGAGTTATGCATCCGCGGGCCCTACGTGATGCAGGGGTATTACAAACGCAGCCGCGAGGAGTGTTTCGACGCCGACGGCTGGTTCCACACCGGCGATTTGGTGCGCGCCGACGCCGACGGATTCTTTTATTTCGCCGGCCGGCTCAGCGCGATGATCAAGACGGCGGGAGCCAACGTCTCGGCGGCCGAGGTCGAGAAGGCCATCGCCAAGGTCACCGGCGCCGAGGCGCACGTCGTGGGCATTCCCGACGCGCGGCGGGGAGATCTGGTTGCCGCCGTGGTCACCCAGCCGGGCCTCGACGAAGCCGCGCTGCGCCAGCGGCTCAAGGAGGAATTGTCGGCGTACAAGATCCCGAAGCGGTTCATCGCCCTGCCGCGCGCCGAGATTCCGCGGCTGTCCAGCGGCAAGGTCGACACCCAACGATTGCGGAAGCTGTTCGATGCCTGACCGCACCATCGACCAACTGGTGCGGTCCCGCGCCGCGCAGCACGGCCCCAAGCCGGCGGTGATCGACCCGGCAGCTCGACTGAGCTACCGCGAACTCGACTCCACCACACGCGATCTGGCCGCGGTCTTCGTCGAAGCCGGAATCGGCAAGGGCACCCGCGTCGCGCTGATCATGCCAAACAGCGTCCGCTGGGTACAGGTGGCAATCGCCCTCACCCGCATCGGCGCCGTGCTGGTTCCGCTCAGCACCCTGCTGCGGCCCGGCGAACTGCTCGCGCAGCTGCGGACCGCGTCCGTTCAATTCGTGCTGAGCGTGGCGGAGTTCCGTGGCCACCGCTACATCCAGGACCTGGAGGCCCTGCCGCGCCTGGAACTTCCCGCCCTGCGCCGGGTTTGGTCGGTCGACCGCGTCGACCGAGCGACGGCCGGGGAGCCCGCGCGCCGGATCGTCGACGCCATAACCGCGACGGTCACCGCCGCCGACCCGATGGTCATCATGTTCACCTCGGGCAGCAGCGGAACACCCAAGGGGGTCATCCACTCCCACGGCAACGCGTTGGCCGCCGTGCGGTCGGGCCTCGCGGCGCGCTGCATCACGGCCGACACCCGCCTGTATCTCCCGATGCCGTTCTTCTGGGTGGGCGGATTCGGCAGCGGCATCCTGTCCACGCTGCTGGCCGGCGCGACCCTGGTGACCGAGGAGATACCGCGGCCCGAGGCCACCCTGCGATTACTGGAATCCGAGCGGGTCACGCTGTTCCGCGGGTGGCCCGATCAGGCCGAGGCGTTGGCGCGACACGCGGACGCCGTCGGTGCCGATCTGTCGGCGCTGCGCCCCGGCAGCCTGGAAGCCCTGCTGCCGCCCAAGCAGCGCGCCCAACCCGGCGCGCGGGCCACGCTCTTCGGCATGACGGAGGCGTTCGGGCCGTATTGCGGCTACGCCGCCGACACCGACATGCCGCCCTCCGCGTGGGGCAGCTGCGGCAGACCGTTCCCCGGCATGGAGGTCCGCATCGTCGACGCCGACAACGGCGAGCCGGATGCGGCGGGATCCGTTGGGGAGATCCAGATCCGGGGGCCACACACACTGCGTGGCATCTGCCGTCGCAGCCGGGAGGAGCTGTTCACCGCCGACGGCTTCTACCCCACCGGTGACCTCGGTCGCCTCGACGACGACGGGTTCCTGTTCTACCACGGCCGGTCCGACGACATGTTCAAGGTCAGCGGCGCGACCGTCTATCCCAGCGAGGTGGAGCGGGCGCTGCGGACGATCGACGGCGTCCAAAACGCCTATGTCACCAACGTGGCCGGCGATACCGGCGAACGAGTCGGCGCGGCGGTGGTGTGCGCGACCCCGCTCACCCCCGCACAGCTGCACGCGGCAGCCCGAAAGCTGTTGAGCGCGTTCAAGGTCCCGACGGTGTGGCTGGTGCTGGAATCCGACGATGAGGTCCCACGCGGTGCCACCGGGAAGGTCGAAATTCGGCGGCTGCGGGAGATGCTGGGCGGCGATGAGCAAGCAACCTGAGGGAGATTTCGTTCCGGCCGCGCCACAGCTGTGGACCTACGACGTGTTGAGCTTCCTGCTGACCCGCGCTCGCCATTGGCGCCCGGCGCTGTTGAAGCAGGTGGCGCCCGCGCAGGGCGACGTCATCGCCGACGTTGGGTGCGGCACGGGGACGCAGCTGCGATTGCTGGCGCGGGCGTGCCCGTCGGCCACGTTGATCGGCATCGATCCCGACGAAGCGATCCGTCGCCGGGCGCACGCCAAACTGGCCCGAGTGGGTGCGCCGGTGGAGCTGCTGGCCGGCTACGCGCGTGACGCTGCCGACCTGCTGCGCAATCGCGGCGTCACAAAGGTGCTGTCGTCGTTGATGTTTCATCAAGTGCCGCCGGCGGAGAAGCGCGCCGGACTGGCGGCAATTCACGCAGCGCTCTCGTCCGGGGGCAGTTTGCACGTCGCGGACTATGGCTTGCAGCGCACGCCCAAAATGCGCAGCAGGTTCCGGATGGTGCAGAAGGGCGACGGGTTCGAGAACACCGAGCCGAACGCCCAAGGCGTCCTGCCGGAGCTGATGATCGACGTCGGGTTCCAGGCCGTCGAGGAGACCCACGTTTTCGAGACATTCAGCGGGTCGATCTCGATCTATCGGGCCATGCGCCGGTAGCGCCCCTTAGCCAACTACCGCCGGCATCGAGTCCCACCCGCGCACGGTGGACGTGCGTGACCGGCGTGCGTTGCCGAGGTCGACCTGCCACTCCGGGAAGTGCTTGAGCACCTCCTCCAGCGCTACCCGACCCTCCAGTCGGGCCAGCGGAGCGCCGACACAAAAATGGGCCCCGCGGCCAAAGGTCAGGTGTCCGCCCGGCTTTCGGTGGATGTCAAAACGATCCGGGTCATCGAAGTGGCGCTCGTCGCGATTGGCAGAGGCCAGCATGATGAGCAGGGCGCTCCCCTTGGGCACTTTACGGCCCTGAAAGCGGACGTCCTCGACGGCTACGTACCTCGCGACATGGGGACCGGGCGGCTCGTAGCGGAGGAGCTCTTCGATCGCGACCGGGATGAGGGAGGGTTCGTCGACGAGTTCCTTGCGCTGATCGGGATGCTCGGCCAGCACCTTGCCCATCCATCCGAACAGTCGGCCCGTGGTCTCCACCCCGGCGCCCGCGACGACAGCCAGGAAGATCAGCAGTTCCGGCTTGGTCAACCGGCGCAGCGTCCCGGTCTCGTCCTCGAACTCGACGGCGAGTAGCTCCGTAATCAGGTCGTCGGACGGGTTCTGCTCGCGCCACGAGACGTATTCGGCGAACATGTCGCCGTCGAAATAATGATCCTTGTCCACCGGCAGCGGTTTGCCGGGCTCGTTGCGCAGCACGCGATGCGCCTGGGCGCGCACCGAGGGCTGATCGACATCCGGGATGCCGACGAGCATGCCTATCGTTCGCATCGGAAGTTCGCGCCCCAGATCCAGGACGAAGTCGAACCTGCCGTGCCCCACCAAAGGATCGAGGCAAGCCGCGCAGAACGCGCGCACCTTGGCCTCGAGGGCCCGCATCTTCTTCGGCGTGAAAGCCCGCGATACCAACGCCCGATGGATCGTATGCAGGGGCGGATCCTCGTTGATGAAGACGCCGGGCGGCATCACCGGATCCGCCTTCACCACCTCGAGAATGTCCCCCTTCGCCGAGCTCAACCCGGTCGGATCTTTCAGCGCGGCCTCGACGTCGGCGTATCGGCTCACTCCCCAAAAATCGTGCCGCTCGTTGTAGTAGAGGGGCGCCTCATCGCGCAATCGTCGGTAGACCGGGTACGGGTCGAGATCGATCTCGATGTTCCACGGGTCGTAATAAAGGTCCGCGCCCAACGTCCCTCCTTCATCGGTTACTGTACGACCATATAGCATCTGCTGTACGCTCGTATAGCGTCTGCGAATGGAGGTCTGTGAAAGTGGCCGATCGGTTCTGCCTGGATGGGCGAGTTGCGGTGATCACCGGCGGCGGCACGGGAATTGGGCGAGGCTCGGCGTTGGTGCTGGCAGAACATGGGGCGGATGTCGTGCTCGCCGGCCGACGTCCGGACCCCCTCGAGTCCACCGCCAAGGAGGCGCAGGCCCTGGGCCGCCGCGCGTTGGCGGTTCCCACCGACGTGACCCAGGCCGAAGCCTGCCAGGCGCTCGTCGAGGCAACGCTTCGGGAATTCGGTCGCATTGACATCCTGGTGAACTGCGCGGGCGGCGCGGAGACGAAGTCCATCCTGAAATGGCCCGACGACGACTTCGAACGCACGCTCGCCCTCAACTTCGGCGCGGTCTGGCATCTCTCGCGCGCCGCGGCCAAGCCGATGCTGCGGCAGGGCAAAGGCGCGATCGTGAACATCTCCTCCGGGGCGAGCCTGCTGGCCATGCCGCAGGCTGCGCCCTACGGTGCCGCCAAGGCCGCGGTCAACAACTTGACCGGGTCGATGGCGGCGGCGTGGACGCGCAAGGGAATCCGTGTCAACGCGATAGCCGTGGGTGCCGTGCGCGCCGCCACTCTCACCGATGACGCCGCCCGCCATGGGCTGGACCCCGAGGCGATCGCCATGACCAACGGCGCCGGCCGCCTCGGCGAACCGGACGAAATCGGCTACGGCGTGCTCTTTTTCGCGTCCGATGCCTCCAGCTTCTGTTCGGGGCAGACGCTGTACATGCACGGCGCTCCCGGTCCGGCGGGAGTCTGAGCCCGTCCAGTTACCAGCGGGCCGGCCCGGACGTCTCCATCGTCAACGGCCGTTGGTAGGAGAGGTCCTGGCGATCACGGGTGCCGACGAGGTAACCCTGTTCCCTGAAAAACGTCGACTGCAGCACCCGCGCGTCGGCCAGGAACATGCCCTCGACCGTCGACCGCCGAACCGCGATGCGCCACTGACCGTCTCGGCGTTCCAAACGATCGAGATAGCGCCCCGTGATGAACTGCGCGCTGCCGCCATCGCGGCCGATGAGGACCACGATGACATAGCTTTCGGCGTGCGCCGTGTCGCCATCGATGTCGCACGAGTGCGTGGTGATGTTGTGGGTATGCACGATCGACGTCTCGGCGTGAGTCTTGTTCGCCCACTCGGCGTAGCACGGCCCAGGATTGACGGCGGAGCCGTGCTCGTCCATCCCGTCTGGGTGGTAGGCCGCGGTGATGAGGTCCACGTCGTGGCGATCACAGCCCCGCGCATGCAGCGCGATGCAATCGAGGATGGCGGCCCGATCGAGTAGGTACTGCACGTCGCGGCGCAACAGGCGGACGTCGTCGTCGGCGGTCATGCGTCTCCTGATCGTCGGCATCGGCGCACAACTGTGAGACTATACGGGTGTACAGCGGATGGCGAGTGCGAAAATGGTTCGCACTGAAGGAGGTGCGCCATGCCAACAAAACCCCGGCGCGTCGGCGCGGAGACGTCCCAGACCCGCGACGCGCTTCTCGATTGTGTCGAGAAGATGATGCTCGAGGAGGGTTACGCCAGCGTGAGCTACCGCGCGTTGGCCGCCAAGGCCGGGGTGACACCGAGCCTGGTGCAGTACTACTTCCCCTCCCTGGACGAGATCTTCCTGGCCGCGATCCAACGGTATTCCGAACGCAACCTCGCGGTGTTGGCCAAGGCGCTCGAAGCCCGCTCCGACGACCCGCTACACGCGCTGTGGGACTTCAGCTGGGACGAGGCGACCGGTGCCCTCATGACCGAGTTCTTGGCGCTCGGAAACCACCGCAAGTCGATCCGTTCCGCAATCGCCGATGTCACGAACGGAGTGCGGAAGGTCGAAGTCGAGGCGCTGGCACGGAAGTTCGGCAAGGGGGCGCGCCTGGACGGCGATCTGTCGCTGGGTGCAGTCGCCCTCTTGGTGACCGGCATCCCGAAGTTTCTGAACCTCGAGGAAGGCGTCGGAGTCCATGCCGCGCACGACGAGGTCGCCAACGCGATCGAAAAATATCTCGACACCTTGGAAACGCGATCAACGCGGCGAAGGAGGCGCCCGCGCTCGCGCAGGTAAGCCCCCCGCCGCGGCGTCGTGCTGTACAGTCGTACAAACAGATGCAATACGCACGTATAGCAGGGAGGCCCCGTGGAGGCGGCGAATCGGGTAGCGGTGGTCACCGGCGGCGGCTCCGGGCTCGGGCAGGCGATCGCGGCGCAACTCGCCAGATGCGGGCATCGCCTCGCCGTCCTCGACCTCAATGGCGAGGCCGCGGACAAGGTGGCCGGCGAGCTGCGAGCGGACGGTGCGCGCGCCGTCGGCCTTCAGGTCGACGTTTCCGACCCGGACGCCGTCGCTCGAGCCTTCACGGCCGTACGAGATGCGTTGGGCCCGGTGGAAATCCTCGTGACCAGCGCCGCTGTCGCCGGTTTCACCGCGTTCGACAAGATCACACTCGGGGAATGGAATCGCTATCTAGCGGTGAACCTGACCGGCACGTTTCTTTGCCTACAGGCGGCGCTGTCGGACATGGCGGCGACGAAATGGGGCCGCATCGTGACCATCTCGTCGGCCGCCGGTCAGCAGGGCGCCGTCGGACAGGGCCACTACTCGGCTTCCAAGGGCGGCGTAATCGCGCTCACCAAGACGGTGGCGCGGGAATACGCGTCGCGGGGAATCACGATCAACACCATCCCGCCCTTCGTGATCGATACGCCCATGCTGCGCGAGCAGCAAATTGCCAAGAAACTGCCGCCCGCCGAGGTTTTGGCGAAGGCCATCCCGGCGGGACGGCTCGGAGCGGGCGAGGACGTCGCCGCGTTGTGCGCGTTTCTGTGTTCCGATTCGTCAAGCTACGTCACCGGCCAGGTCATCGGCGTCAACGGTGGCGCCGTCCTGTAGAGCGGGGCCGATCGATGTCGAACACCAACCGAATCGCCGTGGTCACGGGCGCCAGTCGAGGCGCCGGTGCGGGTATCGCACGCGCGCTCGGCGCCCGCGGGTACACCGTCTACCTGACCGGCCGCACCGAGGCGCCCGGGGCGTCGCCGCTTGGCGGCTCAATCCGCGAAACCGCGGAACAGGTGAATGCGTTGGGCGGCCAGGGCATCGCGGTCCGCGTGCACGGCGCCGACGACGAACAGGTGCAGGCTTTGTTCGAGAGGGTCGGCCGCGATCACGGCAGGATCGACGTGCTGGTCAACAATGCGGCCATCATCCGCGACGAGATGATGGGGCGGACCAAGTTCTGGCAAGAGCCGCTGAACGTCATCGACACTCTCGCCGTCGGGTTACGCAGCGGCTACGTTGCCACCGTCTTCGCGGTGCCGCTGATGTTGCCACAAGGCAAGGGCCTGGTCGCCTTCACCTCGGCCTCGGGTGCGGTCCACTATGCGTTCGGTCCCGCCTACGGCGTGCCGAAGGCAGGAATCGACAAAATGGCCGCGGACATGGCGGTGGACCTCAAAGACGCAGGAATCGCCGCCGTGTCGATCTGGATGGGATCCTTGCTGACACAGCGGGTGCGAGACATCGTCGCAAGGAATCCGGCCAAGCTCGGCCACATTCTGGACATCGCCGAAACTCCGGAGCTCACGGGCCATGTCATCGCACGGCTCTACGAAGACCCGGAACTCCCGCAGCTCAGCGGACGCACGCTGATCGGCGCGGAGCTGGCCGTCAAGTACGGCATCAGGGACGAGGGAGACCGCCAGCCGCCGTCGTGCCGCGACCTGCACGGCGTGCACCCGCATCACCAGTTCCCTTATGTGATGCGGTGATTCGTACCCGGGACCTGCTCAGGGAACCCGCGTCCACGGTTGGCAGTTCTGCGACTCAAAGGCCTTGACCGACGTGTTGATGTTCGCGAACATCGGACCGACGGACATGTTCGTCTGGAGTACGTGGTCCTTGTTCGCATCCGGGGTGCTGTAAGTGAACCACGCGCACATCGAATCCTGCGTCGGCACGTTGTTTATCCAAACCCCCCAGGTGGACGCCGAACCGGCCGTTCGGTAAAGGCCCGGCGCGATGTCAGGCCCGACGACGAAGACCCCGTTACCGGGGATGGGATCGATCGGATCGGCGGCGGCCGCCGCCGCGAGCGGGATCGCGGCAACACATGCGACGACTACGGCCGATGCGCGAAGCGTTGGGGGCATTGTTCCTCGCTCTGTATTGTCTGCCCCCTCCGATGGCAGCCTAAGCCCAGACGTGGGTTGGCAACAACAGCTGTCCCGGCTCACGGAGACGCCGGGTGACTCCCATTCGCCACGACCCCGCGGGCGGTGAGGTGATCGATCAGCGGGATGGCGCCCGCGGCAAGGTGTTCCGACATCGCCGCCCGCGCGAGCTCCTGGTCATGCTTTTTCAGGGCGGACAAGATCCGGCGATGATCCTTGATCGACTGTTCCGGCCACCCCTCGATGGCCGGGAACACCGATTCCGGCGCGTAACGGGTGATCTGCGACATCAGCTGGGCGAGCTTCGGCGAGTCCGCGGCGACGTTGATCGCGCGGTGAAATTCGTGGTTCAGGCGAACGGTCCGCTCGGTGTCGTCGCCCGCATAGGCCTCTTCGAGCTCGGCCTGGATCTGCTTGAGCTCGCGCACCTGCTCGTCGGTGATGTTGATCGCGGCCCGCGCGGCCAGCTCCCCTCCAACGTAGCCCTGCACGTTGGCGACATCGGTGACGTCGCGCCCGGTGACCGGCAGCACCACGAAGCCGCGTCGGGGCTGCTGGGCGATCAGCCCCTCCGCGCGCAGGGCGAAGAGGGCCTCCCGCACCGGCGTCACGCTGATCCCCAGCTCCGCCGCCAATTGGTCCAGGCGCACATAGGACCCGGCCGCATAGGTGCCGTCGAAGATCCGTCTGCGGACAAAGCGCGCGACATCGTCGGAAAGTTGCGGCCGCGCAGCGAAATCCGGGGTGGTCATCGCCTCACACCTGATACTCGGCGAGTAGCCGTTTGCTGATGATGGATTTCTGGATTTCGCTGGTGCCCTCGCCGATGAGCAGGAACGGGGCGTCGCGCATCAGCCGTTCGATCTCGTATTCCTTCGAGTAGCCGTAGCCGCCATGGATCCGGAAGCTCTGCTGGGTGACCTCCGAACAGTATTCGCTGGCAAGGTATTTGGCCATGCCGGCGGCGACGTCGTTGCGCTCGCCGGAGTCCTTCAACCGCGCCGCGTTGACCATCATCAGGTGTGCGGCTTCCACTTTGGTCGCCATCTCGGCCAGCTGGAACGCGATGGCCTGGTGTTCGGCGATCGGCTTGCCGAAGGTGTGCCGCTGCTGGGCGTAGCGCACCGCGAGTTCGAAAGCGCGGATGCCGATGCCGCACGCGCGCGCCGACACGTTGACCCGGCCGACCTCGATGCCGTCCATCATCTGGAAGAAGCCCTGCCCGGGTGTGCCGCCGAGAATGTCATCGGCGCTTGCGCGATACCCGTCGAAGATCAGCTCGGTGGTGTCGATTCCCTTGTAGCCCAGCTTGTCGATCTTGCCGGGAATCACCAGGCCGGGCACGACCTCGCCGAACCCCGTCGGCTTTTCGACGAGAAACGCGGTGAGGTTGCGGTGTGGCTTGTCCGAGCCCTCGTCGGTGCGCACCAGCACCGCGACCAGCGTCGAGCTGCCGCCGTTGGTCAGCCACATCTTCTGGCCGTCGATGGTGTACCCGCCGTCCACATCGCGTCGGGCCCGGGTTCGGATCGCGGCGACGTCGGAGCCCAGCTCCGGCTCGGACATCGAAAACGCGCCGCGCGACTCGCCGGTCGCCATGTGCGGCAGGAACCGCCGCTTTTGGGCGTCGGTGCCGTGCTGGCGCAGCATATAGGCCACGATGAAGTGCGTGTTGAGCACACCCGACACGCTCATCCAGCCGCGCGCCAACTCCTCGACGCACAGCGCATAGGTCAGCAGCGACTCCCCCAGGCCGCCGTATTCCTCGGGAATCATCAGCCCGAACAGGCCCATCTCCCGCATCTGATCGACGATGTCCTGCGGGTAGGCATCGTCGCGCTCGAGCTGCGGCGCGTTGGGTATGACTTCCTTTTCGACGAATTGCCGCACTGTGGCGACGATTTCGGTCTGGAACTCGGTCAGGCCTAGGGTTTGGGCGAGTCTGGTCATGCGCTGTGTGTCCCTATCGTTTGGGCGCTCGTCAGGCGCGCGATGTCCGCGGTGGTCAACCCCAGGCGCTCGGTGAGCACCTCGGCGGTGTCCTGTCCGAGCGCGGGGGCCGGCGCACTCGCCGGGTGCGTGCCGTCGAATGCGGCCGGCAGGCCGGGGGCGAAATAGTCCCCGACGCCCGGTTGGTGCAGCCGGGAAAACAGCGGGTTGGCGGTCACCTTGGCGTCGGCGGCGGTCTCGGCGAAGGTGCGGTACCGCTCGAACAACACCGTGGTGCCCGACAGCGCGGCGGTGACCTCGTCGGCCGTGTGATCGGCGAACCAGGTGGCGAACAGCCCGGACAGGGCGTCGCGATAGCGGTAGCGGTCGCCCTCCGAGCCGAAGTCCACGCCCAGCGCTTCCTCGAGCGCGGACACCGCCGCAGCCGTGCCGGTCACTTCGACGATGTCGCGAAAGTGCCTGCGCGTCAGGGTGACAACCATGAAACCGATCCCGTCGCGGCTGGTGAAATCCTGCCCGTACTGGCCGTAGATGGCGTTGCCGAGCCGTTGCCGCTGCGTGCCGTTGACCTGGGGTTCGGTCAGCAGCCCGAGATTTCCCGCCGTGGCCAGCGCGACATCCTCGAGCGCGAGGCTGACGCGCGCGCCCGCCCCACACTGCTCGCGGCGCCGGACGGCGGTGACGACGGCCAGCGCCGCGTACAGGCCGCAGCACACGTCCCAGGCCGGCAGCACGTGGTTGATCGGGCCGGCGTGTTCGGCCGGACCGGTGACGAGCGGGTAGCCGAGACCGGCATTGACGGTGTAGTCCACCGCGGTGGACCCGTCGCCGCGTCCCAGCAGCTGGACGCTGATCACGTCGGAACGCTTGGCGGCCAACACGTCGTGGCCGAGCCAGGACAGCCCGGCGGCGTTGGTGACGACGATGCCGTCGCCCTCGACGATCAGCCGCTGGACCAGTTCCTGGCCCTCGGCCGAGCGCAGATCGATGGTGGCCGAACGCTTTCCCTTGTTCAGGCCGGTCCAGTAGATCGACGTGCCGCCGGCGGCCAGCGGCCAGCGCTGGACGTCCGAGGCGCCGCCGATCGGGTCGACGCGGATCACCTGCGCGCCAAGCTGTCCCAGCGTCATCCCGCACAGCGGTGCGGCGACGAAACTGGACACCTCGACGACGGTGAGGCCGCTCAGCGGAGCGCTCACGACGGGGCGACCCGCTCGAAGACCGCCGCCAGCCCCTGTCCGCCGCCGATGCACATGGTCTCCAACCCGTACCGCGCCTGGCGGCGGTGAAGTTCGCGCGCCAGCGTCGCCAGCATCCGGCCGCCGGTCGCGCCGACGGGATGGCCCAGCGAGATCCCCGACCCGTGCACGTTGGTCCGGTCGTGGTCGGCGGCGCCGAAATTCCATTCGCGCATCACCGCGAGCGCCTGCGCGGCGAAGGCTTCGTTGAGCTCGATGACGTCGATGTCGGACAACCGCAGGCCCGCCTTGGCGAGGGCGGCCTCGGTGGCCGGCACCGGGCCGATGCCCATGATGTCGGGCGGCACGCCCGCCGACCCCCACGACACCAGGCGCACCAACGGCGTCAGCCCGCATTCGGCCGCCTTCTCCGGGGTGGTCACCACGCACATCGACGCCGCGTCGTTCTGCCCGCTGGAGTTGCCGGCCGTCACCGTCGCATCCGGATCCTCGCCCAGCAGAACGGGTTTGAGCTTACTCAACGATTCCACCGAGGTATCGGCGCGCGGGTGCTCGTCGGTGTCGATCAATTCCTCGCCCTGCCGCGTGCGGACGGCGACGGGGATGATCTCCTCGGCCAGGATGCCGTCCTTCTGCGCGGCCACCGCGCGCTGGTGCGACCGCACCGCGAGCTCGTCCTGCTCCAGCCGCGCAATGCCGTACTGCCGGCGCAAGTTCTCGGCGGTCTCCAGCATCCCGCCCGGCACCGGGTAGTGCTTGCCGCCGGCGGTGGCGCGTCCCCGCGCCAGCCCGTCGTGCACCCGGATCCCGCCACGGGCGCCGCCCCAGCGCATGTCGGTCGAGTAGAAGGCGACGTTGCTCATGCTTTCGCAGCCGCCGGCGATGACCAGATCGTGGTCGCCGTTGCCCACCTGCAGGCAGGCCTGGATCACCGCCTGCAGCCCCGACCCGCAGCGCCGGTCGACCTGCATCCCCGGAACCGTCACGGGCAGGCCGGAATCCAGCGCCACCACCCGCCCGATCGCCGGCGCCTCGCTGCTCGGGTAGCAGTGGCCGAGGATGACGTCCTGAACGGCCTCGGGCGCGATTCCGGTCCGCTCGAGCAGCCCTTTGAGGGCGGCCACGCCCAGGTCGACGGCGGTCAGCGATTTGAACATCCCGCCGTAGCGGCCGATCGGGGTGCGCACGGGTTCACAAATGACGGTCTGGCGCATGTTCGTTGCTCCGCTCAGATGTGCCGGCCGCCCGTGACTTCCATCACGGTGCCGGTCATGTACGAGGACAGGTCGGAGGCCAGGAACAAGGCGACGGTCGCGACCTCGCTGGGCTCGCCGGCGCGGCCCATCGGGATCTCGGCCACCTTCTCGTCCCAAATGCGTTGCGGCATGGCTTCCGTCATGGCCGAGCGAATCAGTCCGGGGGCGATCGCGTTGACCCGCACCCCGAGGTAGGCAAGCTCCTTGGCCGCGGCCTTGGTCATCCCGACGATGCCGGCCTTGGCCGCCGAATAGTTGGTCTGGCCGACCATGCCGACCTTGCCCGACACGGACGACATGTTCACGATGGCGCCGCGCTTGTTTTCCCGCATGATCGCCGCCGCCAACCGGATGCCGTTCCACGTTCCCTTCAGGTGTACGTCGATGACCTGATCGAACTGCTCTTCGGTCATCTTGCGCATCGTCGCGTCGCGGGTGATGCCGGCGTTGTTGACCATGATGTCCAGGCCACCGAAGCGCTCGACGGCGGTCTGAATCAACGTTTCGACCTCGGCCGACTGGGTCACATCGCAGCGGACCGCCAGCGCCACCTGGTCGCCGCCCAGCTGCTTGGCCGCGGTCTGGGTGGCCTCGAGGTTGACGTCCCCGAGCACGACCCGCGCCCCCTCGGCAACGAATCTCTCCGCTATCGCGAAGCCCAGCCCTTGCGCACCACCTGTGACGACTGCAGTCCGACCGTCCAGCAACGACACCTGAATCCCGCCTCCCTCGCTTTGCTCCGTATGGGTACCCCGTCGGTCGAATATCATATTTCATATAGGATCGCGCTCGGCGCTGGGTGCGCCGCGGCCAAGCGACAACGTCCAAAGAGGAGCGCCCGCCTATGACGACTGCCGAAGTCCAGGAAGTACCCGACGAGGACTTCCGGGAGATCCTTGCCCAGACCCGGCACTTCGTCCGCACCGCCGTCGTCCCGCGCGAGCAGGAAATCCTCGACGACGACCGGGTGCCGGACGATCTGCGCGACCAGGCCAAAAAGATGGGCCTGTTCGGCTATGCGATCCCCCAGCAGTGGGGCGGCCTGGGCCTCAACCTCATCCAAGACGTCGAGCTGGCAATGGAATTGGGCTATACCTCGCTCGCCGTGCGGTCGATGTTCGGCACCAACAATGGCATCGCGGGACAGGTTCTCGTCGGCTTCGGCACCGACGAACAGAAGGGGCGCTGGCTGGAGGCGATGGCCTCCGGCGACGTCGTCGCGTCCTTCGCGCTGACGGAGCCCGGCGCCGGTTCGAACCCGGCCGGCCTGCGCACCAAAGCCGTTCGCGACGGCGATGACTGGGTGATCTCCGGTGACAAGCGATTCATCACCAACGCGCCCGTCGCCGACCTGTTCGTGGTGTTCGCGCGCACCAGACCCGCCGATGACCAGGGCCCCGGCATCGCCGTCTTCCTGGTCCCCGCGGACTCCGCCGGCGTCCAGGTGGGCGCCAAGGACGCGAAGATGGGCCAGGAGGGTGCCTGGACCGCCGACGTCAGCTTCAGCGACGTCCGCGTCGGCAACGACGCGCTGATCGGCGGCAGCGAGGACATCGGCTACCGGGCCGCGATGACATCGTTGGCGCGCGGGCGCGTTCACATCGCCGCCCTGGCGGTCGGCGCCGCGCAACGCGCGCTCGACGAATCCGTGGCGTATGCCGCCACGGCGACGCAGGGCGGGACGCCGATCGGGAGCTTTCAGCTGGTGCAGGCGATGCTCGCCGACCAGCAGACCGGCGTGCTGGCCGGGCGCGCGCTGGTCCGCGACGCCGCGCGGCTGTGGGTCACCAACCAAGACCGCCGGATCGCGCCGTCGGCGGCCAAGCTGTTCTGCACCGAAATGGCCGGCAAGGTGGCCGATCTCGCGGTGCAGGTGCACGGCGGCAGCGGCTACATGCACGGCGTTCCCGTCGAACGCATCTATCGCGACGTGCGCCTGCTGCGGCTCTACGAGGGCACCAGCGAGATCCAGCGCCTGATCATCGGTTCGAACCTGGTCAAGGCGGCGCAGCGATGAGCGGCAGGTTGGCGGGACGGGTGGCCCTCATCACCGGGGCGGCGCGCGGCCAGGGCCGCGCCCACGCCGTTCGCATGGCCCAGGAGGGCGCCGACATCATCGCCGTCGACATCGCCGGCAAGCTTCCGTCCTGCGTCCCCTACGATTCCGCCACTCCCGACGACCTCGCCGAAACGGTGCGCCTGGTCGAAAAGACGGACCGCCGAATCCTGGCCACCGCCACGGACGTTCGTGACTTCGACGAACTTCGCCGGGTGGTCGAGGACGGTGTCTCCGCCTTCGGGCGTCTCGACATCATCGTCGCCAACGCCGGCATATCGGCCCCGCAGGCGTGGAACGACATCACCCCCGAATCGTTCCGCGACGTCATGGAGATCAACGTGACCGGCACCTGGAACACCGTGATGGCGGGCGCCGAGAAGATCATCGAGGGGGGCCGTGGCGGCTCGATCATCCTGATCAGTTCCGCGGCCGGCATGAAAATGCAGCCGTTCATGGTGCACTACACCACCAGCAAGCATGCCGTCGCCGGGATGGCGCGCGCCTTCGCCGCCGAGTTGGGCAAGCATTCGATCCGGGTCAACAGCGTGCACCCGGGTCCGGTGAACACCCCGATGGGATCCGGCGACATGATCGCCGCGATGGGCAAGGCCATGGAAACCAACCCGCAGCTGTCCAACATGCTCACGCCGTTCCTGCCCAGCTGGGCCGCCGAGCCGGAAGACGTTGCCGACGCCGTGTGTTGGCTGGCCAGCGACGAATCGCGTAACATCACCGCCGCCCAGATCCCGGTGGACCAGGGTTCGACACAGTACTGATCGGCCTTCGGGTGGGAATAGCCCGCACGGACGCGCGTTGGTAGCCGGCATGAAAGCTTTCACCGAAACCGAGCGTCAGGAGTTCCTCAGCGATAAGCACGTCGGTGTCCTGTCCGTCGCCGCCGACGGGCGGCCGCCGGCCAGCGTTCCGATCTGGTACGACTACACGCCCGGCGGCGACATCCGGATCATGACCGGGACCTCCAGCCGCAAGGCCAAGCTGATCGAGCGCGCGGGCGCGGTGACGCTGGTGGTCCAGCGCGAGGAGCCGCCGTATCAATACGTGGTAGTCGAGGGCACCGTCGTCGACACGACCACGCCCGCCCCCGCGGACGTGCAGGAAGCCATCGCCATCCGTTACCTCGGCGAGGAAGGCGGGCGTGCGTTCGTCCGCAGCATGGAGGGCGTCGAGGAGGTGCTCTTCACCATCCGGCCGGACAAGTGGTTGTCCGCCGACTTCACCGGCGACCTCTAGGCGAGCAGCTCCAGCGTCCCCAGCTCGCGGATGGCCCGACAGCCGCGGGTCAGCATGGCCAGCACCATGTCGTCGCCGCGCTCGGTGGCGGCGGCGAAGGCAAACCCGAGCGCCGAGATCAGCGGCGCCTGCAGCACGCCGAGACGGTAGTCGCGCCAGCATGTTTCGCGGTCGTAGCCGGTGACCCCGCCGCCCGTCAGCGCCCGGTGGTAGTCGGCGACGAGGTCTTCCTCGATGCTCGCGCGCAGCTGCGAATTCAGGCTTGTCGCGGTGAAATAGGCCAGATCCCTGGCCGGCAGGCCCACGCCGAGCGTCTGCCAGTCGACCACGCTGACCCGCGTCCGGTCGGGATCGAACAGCATGTTGTCCAGCCGATAGTCCCCATGCAGCAAGGCGAACCGGTCGTACTCGGTCAGTAGCCATGGCGCCACCAACCCCATTGCCGCGCTGAAGGTGTCCCGGTCTTCGGAGCTCATCCGACCGCCCAGCTTCTCGAGGGTGATATCGGCGCTCATCTTCGCCACCTCGCCCATGCCGTTGGCGCCCGCTTCGTCCGGCCGGCCGAACCCGATGCCTTGAAAATCCAGCCAGACCGGATCGCACCAGGTGGGCGCGTGCAGGCCGGCCAGGGCGGTAACCGCAAGGCGCGCTTCGGGTTCGCCGCAGCCGGCGAGCTGATCGCCCTGCACCGCCGGCGCCTGATCGGCGAGTAGCAGAGCGAAATCCATTGCGTCCTCGGTGATCTCGCAGTAATAGCACTCCGGCGTCGGCACCTGCACCCGATCGGCCACGGACGAGTAGAACGCGCATTCGCTGCGATAGCCGATGACAACCCTGTCGCGCACGGTGTCGTCCTGGGCCGGCAGCTTGATCACGAAGGTCCGCGGCAGGTCACCGGGATCCGCCGCATAACTGGCCGTCACCCGGTAGGTCGCGCCGGTCTGGCCGGTGCCGATGGCGACGACGTCGACGCCGGATACCTCGACGGGCGCGCGGCGTTCGCTGAGCACGCCCGACAACCATTCGGCGGTCACGTCGCCGGGGTACCGCGGAATCGACACCACAGCGCTCATGAGCAGGCCTCCAGCGGTCCGACCGTCAACTGACCGATCAACTGTAAGGCATACGGCAACAGCGGCGGTCAACCGCCGTGTCCTAATCGGCGCCGACGTGCCACTCCGCCGCCTCGCGCTGCTGGTGCCAGAATTCCTCGAAACGTCCGCCCGCGGTGAGCAGTTCGTCGACCGTGCCGTCCTCGATTATTCGGCCGTTGTCGACGAACAGGACCCGGTCGGCGTGTCGAATGCTCGCCAGTCGGTGCGCGACGATCACCCGGGTGCGCGCATTCCGGTCGGCGCTCAGCGCGTCGACGACCGCGGCCTCGTTTTCGGTGTCCAGGGCGCTGGTCGCCTCGTCGACCAGCAGCAACGGCGCGTCCTTAAGCAGGGCGCGCGCGATGCTCACGCGCTGCCGTTCGCCGCCGGAGAGCGCCGACCCCGCCTCTCCGACGACCGTTTCGGCGCCATCGGGCAGCCGGCCGGTGAGTTCGTCGACGCGCGCCAGCGCGACGGCGCGCGCGAATTGCTCGTCGCCGGCGGACGGGTTCCCGGCCAGGACGTTCTCGCGAATGGTGCCGTGGAACAGGTAGGGGTGTTGGAACACGACGCTGCTGGCCGCGCGGCGCGCCTCGGCGTCCAGGGTCGCGGCGTCCACGCCGTCGATGAGCACGCGGCCCCGCGTCGGCGCGTGCAGCCCGGCGATCAGCGCCAGGATGGTGCTCTTGCCCGAGCCCGACGGCCCGACGATCGCCGTCGTGGTGCCCGGCCGCAACGAGAAGCTCAGGCCGTCGAGCGCCGGCGCGCTCGATCCGTCGTAGGCGAAGGCGACGTCGTCGAACTCGATTCGCGGGGCCGAGGCGTGCCCGGGCAGCGTGGCGGCCCCGGCTGCCATGACCGGCGCGGTGAGCACGGATCGGATGCGGTCCAGCGTGGCGCGGGTGCTCTCGAGCGCCGGGGCCAGCTCGCTGATGGTGGTGAACGGCTCGAGGTAGCGGGCGATCACCACGATCAGCGCGATGGCCTCGGGCACGCTGAGGGTCCCGTTGACCGCCAGCGCCGTCGTCGTACCGGCCAGCAGGATGAGCGCCACCTGGCTGGCCAGGCTGAACAGCAGCTGGCCGGGAACCTGCATGGACAGCAGCCGCACCGTCGCCCCGCGTTGTGCGGCCAGCGCCTCGCCGACCAGGCTACGGGCGGGCTCCGCGCGCCGCGCGGCCCGCAGCGCCTGCTGGGTTCGGGCGAATTCGATGATCCGTTCGGTGAGCGCGGTGTTGGCCGCGGCGGCCGCGGTGTCGGCGCGGCGCGCCAGCCGCGCAGAGCCCCACAACGCGCCCAGCAACAACGGCACGCCGCCCAGCGCGGCGGCGCCGAGCTGCCAGGAAACCGGCAGCAACGCCAGCGCGATCGCCGCCGGCAGCAGGATCGCCGTGACCAGCGGCGTCAGCAGGTTGACCACCAGACCCACGAGTTCCGGGCCCGTCGCGGCGATGGCCTGCCGCGCGGTCGCGGTGTTTTCGGCGGTGAACCATTCCAGCCGGACGTCCGGAAGCCGGTCCGCCAGGTCGTGCTGGCTGTGGTCGAGCACGGCGAAACCAAGGTCCAGGCCGACGCGCGCGGTTGCGGTGTCGATCACCCAACCGGTCACGGTCGCGGCGGTGAGCCAGCCCAGCCACATCAGCGCGCGGTGCGGTTCGCCGCCGAACAGCGCGCCCACCAACGGGACCAGCAGCACCGTGCCCGCCGCCCGGATCACCACCGAGGTCAGCGCGAGCGCGGTGTAGGAAAACACCTTGCCGCGGCGCTCTTTCGGCACCAGCGCGATCCAGGTGCGGATCATCGCGCCGCCTCCCGGGACGCCGCCGCGGGCACCGCTTCGCCGTGGCCGGTGTCCCACAGTCGGCGGTAGCGTCCGTCGGCGGCGAGCAACTCGTCGTGGGTGCCGCGTTCGGCGATCCGGCCCTCGTCGAGCACGACGATCTGGTCGGCTCGGGTGATGGTGTGCAGGCGGTGGGCGATCACCAGCACCGTCCGCTCCCGGGTGAGCCGGTTGAGGGCTTGCTGCACAAGGTATTCCGATTCCGGGTCCGCGAATGCCGTGGCCTCGTCGAGGATCAGCACCGGGGTGTCGGCGAGGATGGCGCGCGCGATGGTGAGCCGTTGGCGTTCCCCGCCCGACAGCCCGCTGCCCGCACCCAGCACGGTGTCGTAGCCCTGCGGCAGTCGCAGGATGCGGTCGTGAATTTGGGCCTCGCGTGCCGCGGCCTCGATCTGCGCGGCGGTGGCATCGGGGACGGCCAGCGCGATGTTCTGCGCCACGGTCCCGTGCACGAGCTGGGTTTCCTGCAGGACGAAGCCGACTCGCGTGTAAAGTTCGTCGGCGGTCAGCGACCGAATATCCTGTCCGCCAACGCGTATCGCGCCCTGCTCGACGTCGTGGAATCGGGCCAGCAGCGCGGCCAGCGTCGACTTCCCCGAGCCCGACGGGCCAACCAGCGCGGTGACCGTGCCGGGCCGCAGCATCAGCGACACGTCCCGGATCACCGGAACGCCGGGGCGATAGCCGAAGCCGACGCGATCGAACACCACGGTCGCCGGCGAGTCGCTCTGGGGCGCTTCCTGCTCTCGCACGGCGAGTTCGGGTTCGTCGAGGGCGTTCTGCAGGCGCCGGGCGGCCAGCATTCCGGCGCGGATGCCACCGAGGCCGTAGGCGATGCCGAGCAGCCGTGCACCGAAGGTGGTGCCCAGCAACAAGAACGGCAACAGGTCGACCGGATCCATCCGCCCGCCCGCAATGAGCAGGGTGCCGGTCGCCGCGATGAGCCACAGGAACGTCGAGGGACGGGTCGCCAGATCCATCAGCGTCTTCTTGCCGGCGAGCGGACGCTGCCAGGCCACCAGGAACCCGACGTACTCGTCGAGGCGGCGCCGAAAGCTGGAGGCCGCGGCACCGCCGAAGACGCGAATGACCGGCTGCCCTTCGAGATACGCGCCGGCCTCCCCGCTCATCCGCTCCGCCCAGCGCTGCGACTGCGGGATGCGGGGCCCGGACTGGATCGTGATCGACGACGTCAGCACCAGATAGAACAGGACGGGCACGAACAGGACCAGCGCCACCCGCCAGTCGACGGCGAAGAGATAGACCAGCACCGCCACCGGCGCGACGACGGCGGCGACCGCGTCGGGGATGGCGTGGGTGACCAGGTAGTGCAACGCCAGCGTGTCGTCCTGCACCAGCTGCTTGATCGGCCCCGATCCGCGGGCGGTGAACCAGCCCAGCGGCACCCGGGACAACTTCGTCAACAGCCGTGAGCGCAGGTCGCCGGCGAAGCGGGCGTCGAGGACGTGCAGCCACAGCGTGAGCGCGGCGCCGAGCACGGTGCCGAGCCCCAGCAGCGAGACCGCCGCGATGCCCAGCGTCCACAGCCGCTGCTCCCCGGCGCCGGATACCAGCAACCGCGCCAACTCGCCCAGGAGCACGAACGGCGCCAGCTGCACCAGCGTGATCACCGCCTGCAGCGCGCCGGAAACGATCAGCGCCGGCCGCAGCGGCGCCAGCAACCGGCCCGCGCCCTGGGCGCGCCAGCTGCCGCGCGGCGCCGGCTTGAGCGCCAGTGGCGCTGGTTCCGGTTGTGGCACAACGGTTTCCAGCTCGTCGCCGCGGCTGGTGCCCATCGCCCGCCCGGCGCTCCAGTAGGCCTGGGCGTGAATCTCGGACTTGGGAAACCCGAACTCGTCGCGCAGCCGCGTCCGGACGTGCTTGAGCGTCGTCGCCTCGGGTGTGGCCCACGCGTACCAGTTCGACCAGTCCCGGCTCTCGATCGCCGCGGCCAGCGACTTCTCGTCACGGCGCGGCACCCAATGCACCCGCAGCCGGGGGTGTTTCGCGAGCGGGATCAACGTGTCGTTGTCGTCGTGCTGCTCGAGGTACACCTCGATCGGGACGTCGGCGGGGACGGTCCCCACGATCCCGTTGATCCCGGGGATCGATGCGGAGTCCCCGATCAGCAGGTAGCCGGCGGGCTGCTCGTCGGGCGCGTCGAAGCGCGACGAGCCCATCAGCGACATCACGGCGATCGTCGCGCCGGGTTGCACGGTTCGCGCCCACACCGACGCCGGTCCCGCCGGCTCGTGCAGGACGACGTCGACGGCGAAGCGGCCGGCGGCGACGTCCGCCTCTGAGATCGTGTACGCCCGCTGGAACTCGGTGCTCGATCCGTCGGGGTCGGGGAACCAGAACCGCAGCCACGCCGCGGGTTCGGCCTCCACCTCCTCGAACAGCGTGGGCGACTGCATCCGCACCCGCACGAAATGCGGTGCGACGCGGACGGTTTCGACGACGGTCGCGATATGGTCGCGGGCGCCGAAACTGCGCAGCATCACCCCCTGGAGGCCGCGCGCCATCAGCGGTCCGCCCTGACGACCTCTGTCTCAGCGCTCAGCGGCGGCCGGCCGCCCCGACGTGACGCAACCGAGTGCATTCAGCGACCCTCCGAGTAGGTAAGTTACCCACAAACTAAGGGTTGCCTTACCAAAGGTCAACCCGAGTCGCCTCGGCTATGTCACCCGCTCGCGCCCTCTTCGCGCGTCGAGATCGACGAAACCGTCGCCCCTCCTCGAACTTTTTCGCGGTGGCGTGGATCTGGGCGAGCCTCGGTCGATGTGTCGGCTAAGCAGCGGCCCCCCGCAACTCGCGCAGTGCGGTGCGCAGGCCGCACCGTTTGCCCGTCCCGGGATCGACGAAGCTTTCCCGCAGCCCCTCGCGGACGCGGAACTTCAGTTCCGAACGCGTCTCGCGGGCATCATCGGGCGTCGCCTGGAGGAGTTTGTCTGGCAGGGCGAGTTTGAGGATCGTCCAGAACGTCTGCAGGTATTGGCGGCCAAGGGATCCCGTGGTGTACGGCAGGTCGTACTTGTCACACAGCTCGCGCACCCGCACGGCGATCTCCGCGTAGCGGTTGCTCGGCAGGTCCGGGAAAAGATGGTGCTCGATCTGGTAGCACAGGTTGCCGCTGACGAAGGCCATCAGCGGTCCGGCGTTGAAGTTCGCCGATCCGAGCATCTGGCGCAGGTACCACTCGCCCTGGGTTTCGTTCTCGAACTCCTCGACGGTGAACTTTTCCGCGCCGTCGGGAAAGTGGCCGCAGAAGATCACCATGTACGCCCAGATGTTGCGGATCAGGTTGGCGGTCATATTGGCCTTGATGGTGCGCTTCCAGTTGCGCCCGCTCAGCGCGGGGAAGATCAGGTAGTCCTTGCCCTCCTGCCTGACGAGTTTCTTCATGATCACCCGCAGATCCTTCGCCGCCTCGGCCCAGCTCTTTTCCTTCTTGCGCAGCTTCGCCGATTCGATGTGGTGCAACGCGACGCCGTACTGGAAGAACGTGCCCAGCAGCATGTTGTAGATCGGGTTGCCGAGCATCCAGGGTTCCCACGGCTCGTCGCGGGTGACACGCATGATGCCGTAGCCCACGTCGGCGTCGAGGCCGACGACGTTCGTGTACTTGTGGTGGACGAAGTTGTGGGAGCGCTTCCACTGCACGCTCGGGCAGGTGGTGTCCCACTCCCATTCCGTCGAGTGGATCTCCGGATCATTCATCCAGTCCCACTGCCCGTGAATGATGTTGTGGCCCAGCTCCATGTTCTCGATGATTTTCGCCATGGCGAGCATTGCGGTGCCGGAGACCCATGCCAGCTTGTTGTGGCTGGCCAACAACGCAATTCGCCCGCCGGCGGCCAACCCGCGCTGCAGCTGAATGGACCGGCGAATGTAGCGGGCGTCGCGCTCACCGCGGGACTCCTCGATGTCGGCGCGGATGGCGTCCAGCTCGTGCGCGAGTTGCTCGATGTCCTCGGTGGTCAGGTGCGCGTATTCCTTGATATCGGTGATTGCCATCGGTTTCCCCTAGATCTTGATCGTGCAGTCTCCGGATGCCGTGGAGATGCAGGTTTGGATGCGGTCGCCCGCGCCGTGTTCGGTCCCCGACCGGAAGTCGCGCACGTGCCCTGATTCCAGCGGCAGCACGCACGTCTGGCAGATTCCCATCCGGCACCCGAACGGCATCTGGATACCAACCTGTTCGCCGGCCTCCATAATCGATGTGGCACCGTCGATTTCGACGGTCTTGTCGGATATGGCAAAGGTGACCGTTCCGCCTTCGCCGCCCTTGTCCGTGGCGGCGATGGTGAAGCGCTCCATGTGCAGCTGATCGCCACAACCCGCCTCTTTCCATGCCTCTTCGGCAGAGTCCAGTAGCGCGGACGGACCGCATACCCAGGCCGGGCGCTGCGTCCAGTCGCCGACGATATCGGCCAGGTGTGCGAAATCGAGGTGGCCGTGAGTTTCGGTGAGCTGCAGGTGAAGTCGATACCCGGGCTGAGTCTTTTCCAACTCGCGCAGCTCGTCGTGGAATATCACGTCGTCCGCCCTGGGCGCCGAGTGGATGTGCACGATGTCCGACTGTTGGCCGCGGGACTTGAGGGTGCGCAGCATCGCCATCACCGGGGTGATCCCGCTGCCCGCGGTGATGAACAGGATCTTCGCCGGCGGCGGGTCGGGCAGCGCGAAGTCTCCCTTGGGGGACTGGAGCCGCACGACGGTGCCGGGTTTGACGCCGTTGACAAGGTGGGTCGACAGAAAGCCCTCGGGGGTGGCCTTGACGGTAATGGTGATGTTCTTGCTGTCGCGGCGAGGGACCGACGTCAACGAGTAGGAGCGCCAGTGCCATCGGCCGTCGATCCGCAGGCCGATGCCGACGTACTGGCCCGGCTCGTAGCGTCCCGAAAACCCCCAACCGGGCTTGATCGTGACGGTCGCCGAGTCGGCGGTTTCAGGGCGCACGTCGACGATCTGGCCGCGCAACTCCCGCGCCGACCACAGTGGGTTGAGCAGCTTGAGGTAATCGTCGGGCAATAACGGGGTGGTCGCGCGGGCGGCCAGCCCACGCAACACATTGACCCAGGATCTGGCGGTCTGCACGCCTTTGGCGGGCGCGGTGCTCCAACGAGTGAGGCTACGAAGCGGAGAAGCCATAAGTCATTCCAGCGGTCTGATCGGGGTTTCACGTGGGCCGGTTGGCTCACGCTTCCCCATCGGCTTCCCGCCCGCCGCGTTCGATAAACACATGTTCGCTGACTTGAATAGCCGTCGCTTCCGGATATATCTCGAAAACGGCGTTGTACTGCACATTCAAGCTGCCGCGTACGGGTCTGCGGGCTGTTGAACACAGGACCAATTTGTGAACACGCGTAAGCCCTCTTACGGGGTTACGATCAGCTCCAAATCCGTTGAGACAAAGGTGTTTTCATGGCAGAGCCACCCACCTACCTCATCACGGGCGCCGGCGGCGGGGTGGCCGGCATGAGTCCGCAGGTGGTGACCCGGCTGCTCGGCCGGGGCGCCGCCGTCCGCGCGATGGTGCACCGCGACGACGCGCGCGCCGACGCGCTGCGCGCCCAGGGCGCCGAGGTGATCGCCGGGGACCTGACGAACCCGGTCGACGTCTTCGCGGCGATGTCGGGCATCACCCGGATGTTCTTCAACATGAGCGTCTCGCCCGATTACCTGCAGGCCACCACGGTGGTGTGCGTCGCGGCGCAAGAGCTCGGCGGCCTGGAAGTGTTGGTCAACATGTCGCAGATGACGGTCTCGCAGATGACCGCCACCAGCACCGAGGAATCCAAGCACCAACGCCTGCATTGGCTCGCCGAGCGCGTCATCAACTGGTCGGGCGTCCCGGCCGTGCACATCCGGCCGACCGTCCTGCTGGAGAACCCGCTCTTCGGGATGTTGGCGGCCCGCTCGATCCGGGAAACCGGCCAACTGTCGCTGCCTTTCGGAAGCGGGCGCACCTCACCCGTCGCCGCCGCCGACGTCGCCGACGTCATCACCGCGGTGCTGCTGGCGCCGCCGGATCACCTCGGTGCGGTCTACGAATTGACCGGCCCCGCAACACTTTCCGTCGACGAAATCGCCGAGCAGTACTCTCAGGCCCTAGACCGCCCCGTCACCGGCGTTCGGCCGTCCGACGACGAGTGGCTGCGCGAGCTCGCCGCGCTGGGAATGCCGCCGCACGTGGAGCAACACATCGCGACCATGGCGCGGCTGCACCGCGAGGACCGCTACAACCGGTCGACCGACGATGTCGAGCGCATCACCGGCCGTCCCGCGGAGACCGTGCGGCGCTACGTCGAACGGCACCGCGAGCTTTTCGGGTGATCACTCGCTGTCTAGGGACTTCGGACTCTTCGCTCGACGCCACAGAGACTTTGGTTAAACGTGGCTAAAGATGCCACGCTTGCCATCGGTGCGTTGAAGTGCGTTCTCGTGCTGGCCACTGCCGCATAAGGAGTCCAAGGGGGTATGGCCGTGCTGCTGCTGATTTTGAAGATCGCGCTGCTCGCATTCATCGTTGCAGGCGCCGCTGCCCTGATTACCCGTGGAATTCGGCGCTCACGCGCCAACAGATTAGACCCCCGATGGAAGGGGCCTAGCGGCCAACCTGGTTACGAAGCGCAGGCTTTCGGCGCTATGCCGAATACACCGCTTCCGGACTGGGCCTACGGGGACGACGAGCGCGACGGTGACGCGAAGCGATAGCGCGGCGCGCGACGCTCGACAACGCCAGTCAACAGCTGAGCGTGTTCACCACATCGGTGCGGGCGGAGGGACTCGAACCCTCAAGCTCTTCCGAGCAATGGCACCTAAAGCCATCATGTTTGCCAATTTCATCACGCCCGCGGCGGTGCCGATCGTACCGCGCGCCTCGACGAATTCGTCGGGCCCAAATCGTGAGCGGTACGGTCAAGTGGTGTCCACTACCCGCCGTCACAGGCCCGCGCTGATCGCGTTGGTGATCGTCGCGGCGTGCGGCTGCCTGGCCCTGGGCTGGTGGCAGTGGACCAGGTTTCAGTCGGTCTCGGGCACCTTCCAGAACCTTGGCTACGCGCTGCAATGGCCGCTGTTCGCGTGGTTCTGCGTCTACGCCTACCGCAAGTTCGTGCGCTACGAAGAGGAGCCACCGGAACCGCGGAGGAGCGGCGAGATGACCGAGATACCCGCCGGCCTGCTGCCCGAGCGGCCGGGGCCGGCGCAGCCGCCGCCCGACGACCCCGCGCTGCGGGAGTACAACGCCTACCTGGCCGAGCTCGCCCAGAAGGACGCCGAGAAGGAGAACAGGACCACCGCATGACCACACCCGAGACGCCCGGCGCGCCGGCGCCCGCCTTCCCCGTCGAGAAGATCCGCACCGCGCTGCTCGCCTATCGGGTGATGGCGTGGACCACGGGTCTGTGGCTCATCGCGCTGTGCTACGAGATCGTCTCGCACCTGGTGTTCCACCACGAGATCCGCTGGATCGAACTCGTGCACGGCTGGGTCTATTTCGCCTACGTGTTGGCGGCGTTCAACCTCGCGATCAAGGTCCGTTGGCCGATCGCCAAGACCATCGGCGTGCTGCTGTCGGGCACCATCCCGCTGCTCGGCATCATCGTCGAGCACTTCCAGACCAAGGCCGTCAAGGCGCGCTTCGGGCTTTAGCGGATCGAGGGTGCGGCTGGCCGCACGCTCGGCGCCGAACGTGCGGCCAGCTTCACGTTCGCGGCGCCGCCAAGTCGCGCAGCGCCGGCACCAGCAGCGCCAGCGCGCGACCGCGGTGCGACACCGCGTCCTTCTCCGCCGGGCTCAACTCCGCCGCGGTGCGGTCGCTGCCGTCGGGAATGAACACCGGGTCGTAGCCGAACCCGCCGTCGCCGCGGGGCTCCCGCGCGATGGAGCCGGGCCACTCGCCGCGGACGACGACTTCCCCCGACGCCGAGACCAGCGCGCAGGCCGACACAAACGCCGCGCCGCGCCGTTCGTCGGGAACGTCACGCAACTGCGCCAATAGCAGTGCGGTGTTGCCTGAGTCGTCGCCGTGGTTGCCCGACCACCGCGCCGACAGCACGCCGGGCATCCCGTTCAAGGCGGCCACCTCCAGGCCGGAGTCGTCGGCCACGCACGCCAGGCCCGTCGCGGCGAACCCATCCCGCGCCTTGGCCAGCGCGTTGTCCTCGAACGTCGCACCGGTTTCGGGCGCCTCGTCGAAGGGCGCCACCTCGTTTAGCGAAACCAACGTCAACCGCGACAGACCCGCGCCGTCGAGGAGGCGGCGCAGTTCGGCCAGCTTCTTGGGGTTACGGCTGGCGACCAGCAGGCGGGTCACCATCTTTTCCTAAACACGCGTCTGGGCCGTCGCCGATGCACCCCGGCCACCTTACGTACTGCGCGAACACGCCCCGCAGGGAATAGCCAGGGCGAGGAAGTCGCTCCGTCCAGAGTGAGTCAAAAACCCGATAACGAGACGCTCAAGGCGCTCAACAACAACATCACCGACGAGTTTCGCGCCAACGCCGGCAAGGTCGGCGGACGATTCGAAGGCAACGAGCTGTTGCTACTCACCACGAAGGGCGCGAAGTCCGGCGAACCGCGCGTCGCGCCGCTGGTGGTCTTCCGTATCGACGGCAAGCTGCTGATCGTCGCCGGTTACGGTGGCGCCGACGTCAACCCGGCGTGGGTGCACAACCTGCGTGCCAACCCGCGAGCGCGCGTAGAAGTCGCCACCGACTCGTTCGACGTCGTCGCGCACGAGCTCGACTCGTCCGAACGCGAGGCCATCATCCCCAAGATCAACGCGACCGTACCCGCGTTCGCGTTCGCCAACTACCAGTCAAAAACCACACGGACCATCCCCATATTCGAACTGCTGAAGGACGAGCCATGACGGTGGTAAACCGGGCCAGTTAGGCCGAAGTGCGGCCGGCGACCAAGCGGTGTGTCAGCTGCCGAACGCCTTCGTCGGCGCGGTTCCCTCGGGCAGCACCCCCGGATACGGCAGCTCCAGGGCCGAGCGCTGGGCGGCGAACAACTGGTCGCACGCCGCCAGCGCCACGTCGAGCAGCTTGTCCAGCGTCGAGCGCGGGAACGTCGCGCCCTCGCCGGTCCCTTGGACCTCGACCAGGGTTCCGGTGTCGGTGGCCACGACGTTCATGTCGACCTCGGCGCGCGAGTCCTCCTCGTAGGGCAGGTCGACCCGAATCCGGCCGTCCACGACGCCGACGCTGACCGCCGCGATGGCACACGACAGCGGCCGCGGGTCAGAAAGCTTGCCCGCCGCCGACAGGTAGGTCACCGCGTCGGCCAAGGCGATGTAGGCACCGGTGATGGCCGCGGTGCGGGTGCCGCCGTCGGCCTGCAACACGTCGCAGTCGACGGCAATCGTGTTCTCCCCCAACGCCCGAAGGTCGATGCAGGCCCGCAGCGACCGGCCGATCAGCCGGCTGATCTCCTGGGTGCGACCGCTCGGCCGGCCCTTCACCGATTCGCGGTCGGAGCGCGTGTGGGTGGCCGACGGCAGCATCGCGTATTCGGCGGTCAGCCACCCCAGCCCCGATCCCTTGCGCCAGCGCGGCACCCCCTCGGTCACGCTGGCGGTGCACATGACCTTGGTGTGGCCGAATTCGATCAGTACCGAACCCGCCGGGTGGTCGGTGAATCCGCGGGTGATGACGACGGGGCGAAGCTCGTCGTCGAGGCGGCCGTCTTCTCGTTTGGACACCCCGTAACCCTAGCCAACCCTGGGTGGTCAGACCCTTTCGGAGCGGCGGACGTCGAACGTCTCACCGCAGACCACCGCGTGCACGGGACCGTCGAACTCGGCCTTGGCCTCGCTGATGACGTCCTCCCGCGAAGTCCAGGGTGGGATGTGGGTCAGCAACAGCTCGTGCACGCCCGCCTGCCGGGCGACCCGGCCGGCCTCGGTGCCGGACATGTGCAGCGCGGGCGGGCGATCCGGCGCGTGCGTCCAGGAGGCCTCGCAGAGGAAGACGTCGGCGCCGCGGGCCAGTTCGATCAGCTGATCGCAGAGGCCGGTGTCGCCGCTGTAGACGAACGACGCGCCGCTGGGGTCGGTGATCCGCATGCCGTACGACTCGGTGGGGTGCGCCACCACACGCGGCGTCACCGTGACCGCGCCGAACGTCACCGGCTCGCCATCTACCCAATGGCGAACGTCGAAAATGTCGGAGCAGTCGTCGATCTCGCCACCGTAGGGCGACGACGCGGCGCCCAGTCGGGACCAGGTATCACCGGGGCCGTACAACAGCGCCTTCCCGAGCGGCTTCGACGGGTGGTAGCGGCGCCACACGAACAGGCCCGGCACGTCCAGGCAGTGATCCGCGTGCAAGTGCGACAGCAGCACGTGGACCGAACCGGGATCGGCGTAGCGCTGCAGCGCGCCCAAAACACCCCCGCCGAAGTCGAGTACCAACGGCGGGGTATCCGGTGCCCGAAGCAGATAACCCGATGCAGGCGAATCCGGACCGGTCACGCTGCCCGAGCAGCCGAGCACGGTTATTCGCACGGACACTACTGTGCCATGCCCGATGGGACGATGGAGAAAACATCGCCGCTTTGGTGTGATCAGAATCTCCCCGCACGCTAGCGGGCGCGGGTTTGATGCACCGGCTGAACGCCGGTCACCGCGGGGCCGAGAAACCGCGCGGCCAGTTTGGTGAAGGCCTCGGGGTCGCCGGTGGCCTCGAAGACCCTTGTGGCGGGCGGCGCGTCATGCGGACGCAGCAGGTCTTTTTCGGTGAGCACCCGCAGCACTTCCTTGGCGGTTTCCTCGGCGCTCGAGACCAGCGTGACGTTCTCGCCCATCGCCAGTTGGATCAGCCCGGACAGCAGCGGGTAGTGCGTGCACCCGAGCACGAGCGTGTCGACCTGCGCGCGCTGCAGCGGCTCCAGGTAGCCCTCGGCCAGCCCGAGCACCTGACGCCCGCTGGTCACGCCGCGCTCGACGAAATCGACGAACCGCGGGCAGGCCGCCGCGGTGATCTCCGTGTCCCGCGCGGCGGCGAACGCGTCCTGATAGGCGTGCGAGTTGATGGTCGCGCGGGTGCCGATGACACCGATGCGTCCGTTGCGGGTGGTGGCGACCGCGCGCCGCACCGCCGGCAGGATCACCTCGACGACGGGGACGTCGTAGCGCTCGCGGGCGTCGCGCAGGCAGGCCGCCGACGCCGTGTTGCAGGCGATCACCAGAGCCTTGACCCCGCGCTCGACCAGGTCGTCGCCGATGGCCAGCGCGTGCGCGCGCACCTCGGAAATCGAGAGCGGGCCGTAGGGGCCGTTGGCGGTGTCACCGACGTAGATCATGTCCTCGTCGGGCAGCTGGTCGATGATCGCGCGCGCGACGGTCAGGCCCCCGACGCCGGAGTCGAAGACCCCGACGGGCGCTAACGGCGACGTCATGTGTTGGACCGCCGCGCGCCGGCTTTCTTTTCCCGGGCCTTGCGCTCCGGGGCGGACAGGACATACGCCGCGACGACGCCGGCGACCGCACCGGACAGGTGGCCCTGCCAGGACACGCCGCCGCATTGGTGCAGCACTGGCATCGCCCCCAGCAGGACGCCGCCGTAGGCGAACAACACCACCAGCCCGATGACGATGTCGGTAAACCTTCGCACGAATATCCCGAAGACCAGCAAAAACGTCAGCCAGCCGAAGATCAGGCCGGAGGCCCCGATGTGGTCCGTCGGACCGCAAGCGCTTCCCACGTTGCCAATCAGCCAGGTGCCGAAGCCGCCCAGGATCCACACGATCACCGTGGCCCAGACGAACCGGGACAATCCCGCCAGCGTCATCAGGAATCCGAGCACCAACAGCGGGACCGTGTTGGCCATCAGGTGCTGCCAGTTGGCGTGCAAGACCGGCGCGAAGACGATGCCCCAGAGCCCGTCGGTGGTGAGCGGCCGGATGCCGTTGGAATCCAGCCTGCCGCCCATCAGCTGGTCGATCAGCTCGACCAGATACAGCAGGGCCACGAACGTGAGGATCGTGGCCCCGCCGACCATCCACTGGGGTCGTTTTTTCGACTGCTTAGCTGGCGCCCGCGGATGTCCCTGGGTCATGCCCATAGCTGCCCTTCTAGAGCGTTCTCGGCATCGTCCAGGCTACCGGCATAGGCGCCGGTGGACAGATACTTCCAGCCGGCGTCGGCGACCACGAAGGCAATGTCGGCGCGTTCGCCGGCCGCGACGGCCTTCTTGCCCATCCCCAGCGCGGCGTGCAGCACAGCCCCGGTCGAGATGCCGGCGAAGATCCCCTCGGCGTCCACCAGCTCGCGGGTGCGGCGCACGGCGTCGGCCGCGCCGACCGAGTAACGGGTGGTCAGAACGTCCGGGTCGTACAGCTCGGGCACGAAGCCCTCGTCGATGTTGCGCAGCGCGTACACCCCTTCGCCGTAGCGCGGCTCGGCGGCCACCACCTTGACGCCCGGCACCCGCTCGCGCAGGAACCGCCCGGCGCCCATCAGCGTGCCGGTGGTGCCCAGGCCGGCGACGAAGTGGGTGATCTCGGGCAGGTCGGCCAGCAGCTCCGGGCCGGTGCCGAGGTAGTGCGAGTCGGTGTTGGCCGCATTGCCGTACTGGTAGAGCATCACCCACGACGGGTTGGCCGCGGCGAGTTCCTTGGCGGTGGCCACCGCCGTGTTGGAACCGCCTTCGGCCGGCGAGAAGACGATCTCCGCGCCATACAGCTCCAGGACCTGGCGCCGCTCCACCGAGGTGTTCTCGGGCATCACGCAGATCAGCCGGTAGCCCTTCAACCGGGCGGCCATCGCCAGCGAGATGCCGGTGTTTCCGCTGGTGGGCTCCAGGATCGTCGCGCCCGGCGCCAGCAGGCCGTCGGCCTCGGCCTGCTCGATCATCCGCAGCGCCGGCCGGTCCTTGATCGACCCGGTCGGGTTGCGATCCTCGAGCTTGGCCCACAGCCGCACGTGGGGCTCGTCCGCCCACCGCGGCGAGAGCCGCGGCAGACCGACCAGCGGCGTGTTGCCCAGGGCCCCCAACAGCGAGTCGTAGCGCGTCATGCGCCCCGCTCACCCACCCGCGACGGCGGGCAGGATGGTCACCGAGTCGCCGTCGGCGATCGCGGTGTCCAGGCCGCCGGAGAACCGCACGTCCTCGTCGTTGACGTAGATGTTCACGAAGCGGTGCAGCTTGCCTGGAGAAGACGGGTCGATCAGCCGCTCGGAGATCCCGGAGTAGTTGGCCTCCAGGTCGTCGATGAGCGCGCCCAGCGTGGCGCCGCTCGCCGCGACGCGCTTCTCGCCGCCGGTGTGGGGCCGCAGGATGGTCGGGATGGACACGGTGACACTCATACGTACTCCTCGACGACGTTGACGGGTTCTTCGGTGACGGCGCCGTCGACGATGCGGTAGCTGCGCAGTTCGTCGCGGCCCGGGTCGCGGGTGGACACCAGCACGTAGTGGGCATCCGGTTCGGCCGCCAGGTTGATGTCGGTGCGGCTCGGGTAGGCCTCCGTCGCGGTGTGTGAGTGATAGATGACGACGGGCACCTCGTCGGCGTCGTCCAGCGCGCGCCACACCTTGAGTTGCTCCTGCGAGTCGAAGCGGTAGAACGTCGGCGAGCGCTCGGCGTTGACCATCGGGATGTGGCGCTCCGGACGGTCGGAGCCCTCCGGGCCGGCCAGCACCCCGCACGCTTCGTCGGGGTGGTCGCGGCGCGCGTGCGCGACGATCGCATCGACCAGGTCGGCGCGGATCACCAGCACGTCACGGTTCCCTTTCGGCGAATGCTCCGGGCAACACGGCGCGGTAGGTGGGTATTCCGGCGACCGATTCGGCGGCGAACACCCCGGCCAGCACCGCGCGGGCCAGGCAGTCGGCCGCGGTCGCACCGATCTCGGCGATCAGACCCGTCTCGGGTGAGAAAGCCGCGGGCGGCGGCGTCGAACCGACGGCCGGGGCCACCTCGACGGCCCCTGTGGCCAGGGCGAACACCGTGTCGCCGTCCACCGGGGTGTGCGCCGGGCGGATGGTCCGGGCCAGGCCGTCCTGGGCGGCGATCGCGACGCGCCGGCACGCGGCCGGGCTCAGCGCGGCGTCGGTCGCGACGACGGCGACGGTGGTGTTCAGCGGCCGTAGCGGCGACGGCAATTGCGCGAACGCGGCGATCTGCTCGGCCGGCGGTGGCGTCAGCGCGAACTCTCTTGTCAGGTCGGCCATCCAGGGCAGGCCCGTCGTGGGGTCCGCGACGTCGCCGGCGCAGTTCACCACGACGACGGCGCCGACGGTGACCCCAGGAGCCGCAGGCGACGTCAACGTCGTGGCTGCCGACCCGACGCCGCCCTTGAGCACACCGGCCCGCGCGCCGACCCCCGCGCCGACGGACCCGACGGCCATCTCGCCGGTTTGGGCGGCCGCGCAGGCCGCATAGCCGAAATCTGCGGTCGGCCGGCAGTCCCAGCCGCCGACCGGCAGGTCGAAGATCACCGCGCCCGGCACGATGGGCACCACGCCGCCCTCCATGGCCACGCCACGCTCCTCCTCTTCCAGCCAGCGCATGACCCCATCGGCGGCCGCCAGCCCGTAGGCGCTGCCGCCGGCGAGCAGCACCGCATCGACGAACCGCACGGTGTTCGCCGGATCCAGCAGATCGGTCTCGCGGGTGCCCGGCGCGCCGCCGCGGCAGTCGACGCCGCAGACCGTCCCCGGCGGGGTCAGCACGACCGTCACGCCGCTGGCCCAGCCGGCGCCCAGCGACGCGTCGGGGTCGAGCCTCTGGAAGTGACCGACGCGGATGCCCGCGACGTCGGTGATGCAGTTCATCCGGCCCGTCCCCCCATCAACGCCAGCACCAGATACTCCTGCAGGACGGTCAGCCACTGGTAAACGTCGAAGTGCACGGCCAGCGGATGGTCGGCCGGCAGGCGTTCCGGGCCCTCCGGCCCGATCTCGAGCATGACCCCCAGCGTCAGACGGATGTCGTTGACCGCCGCGATCCACGAGTTCGCGTCGTCCTCGGTCAGCTCGAAACGGCCGCCGTTGTCCGGAACGGTGTCCAGAAGGCGTTGTGCCGCAGCGCGTTTGGCCGCGATGATCTCCGGCTCGTGCAGACTGCGCAGCGCGGCGTTGAGGCTGTCGGGGGCGTCGCCGGCCGCCGCCGCGTCCGCGTCATCCCGACCGGCGGAGTCGTCGGGATTGTGGAAATCCGGCAGCAGCCGACGCAGCGTCGGATCGGGTGGCGGTTCGGCGTGTCCGGTCTTGATGCCGGTGATTTGCTCGAGTTCGTCTGTGGGTGAGGAGGATTCGCGTTCGTCGAGCAGGCCGATCATCGCACTGACGAGATTCTTGAGCAGGGCAGCCTCGTGGGACGCCATGGCGGACCGAAAACGGGGACCGTTGGCGGTCTCGACGCGCTTCCATTTGCGCACAAGGAGTCCCGGACTACCTCGGATCTCAGCGGTCCTGCTGCAACGTCGCCCACAAACCGGCGGCATGCAGCTTGGACACGTCGACTTCCATCGATTCCCGGCTGCCCGCCGAGACCACTGCCTTCCCTTCGTTGTGCACCTGCAGCATCAGTTTGGTGGCGTGCGGCTCGCTGTAGCCGAACAACTTCTGGAAGACATACGTCACATAGGTCATCAGGTTGACCGGGTCGTCCCACACGATGGTGACCCACGGGCTGGCCGTGACGTCTACCGGCGCGGACTCGCGTTGCCCGGTAGTGCCCGGTTTCGTGGGCGCTGACGCAACAACCATGGCCCCCACGATACCGAGGCACACGCGCGCCGCCGCCAGCCGTTACCGTTGCGGAATGAACGAGCCCGTCCCGACTGGGCTGCTGACCGACAAGTACGAGTTGACCATGCTGGCGGCGGCGCTGCGCGATGGCACCGCCAACCGCCGGACCACGTTCGAGCTGTTCGCCCGCCGGCTGCCCGACGGCCGCCGCTATGGCGTGGTCGCCGGGACCGGCCGCTTCCTGGAAGCGTTGGCACAGTTCAGGTTCGACGATGACGCGTGCGAATTGCTGGCGCAATTCCTCGACCCGGACACCGTGGCGTACCTGCGCGATTTCCGGTTCGGCGGGGATATCGACGGCTACGCCGAAGGTGAGCTGTACTTCCCCGGGTCGCCGGTGCTCTCGGTGCACGGCAGCTTCGCCGAATGCGTGGTCCTGGAAACGCTGGCGCTGTCGATCTTCAACCACGACACAGCGATCGCCTCGGCGGCGGCGCGCATGGTCAGCGCGGCCGGGGGGCGCCCGCTGGTCGAGATGGGATCGCGCCGAACCCACGAACGGGCGGCGGTCGCCGCGGCCCGCGCCGCCTACATCGCCGGCTTCGCCGCGTCCTCCAACCTGGAGGCCCAGCGCCGATACGGCATTCCCGCCGAGGGCACGTCCGCGCACGCGTTCACCATGCTGCACACCCACCGGGACGGTCCGGACGAGGTCGCGGCGTTTCGCGCCCAGGTCGACGCGCTGGGCGCCGGCACCACGCTGCTGGTGGACACCTACGACGTGACGACCGGGGTGGCCAACGCCGTGGCCGCCGCGGGCACCGGGCTCGGTGCCGTGCGCATCGACTCCGGCGAGCTCGGGGTGCTCGCCCGCCAGGTGCGCGAACAGCTCGACGGGCTGGGCGCCACGCAGACCCGCATCGTGGTTTCCGGCGATCTCGACGAGTTCAGCATCGCCGCGCTGCGCGCCGAGCCGGTCGACAGCTACGGCGTCGGCACGTCGCTGGTGACCGGCTCGGGCGCGCCGACCGCGAGCATGGTCTACAAGCTGGTCGAGGTGGACGGGATGCCCGTCCAAAAGCGAAGCAGCCACAAGGAATCCCGCGGCGGCCGCAAGGAGGCGCTGCGCCTGGCGCGCCCGACGGGGACGATCACCGAGGAGGTGGTCTATCCCGCGGGCCGCCCGCCGGAGACCACCGAGCCGTGCCGGGTGCTGACGACGCCCCTGGTCCGCGGCGGGGAGGCGGTGTTCGACGCGGACCTGTGCGCGGCCCGGGAACTGGTGGCTGCGGGACTGCGCAGCCTGCCATGGGAGGGGCTGAACCTGTCGCACGGCGAGCCCGCGATCCCGACGACGCAGATCCGGGCCTGAGAGCGAGGCGATGACCACGTCCGACGTGTCCGTGTCCGCGCTGCTCGCCGTCGCGGTCGCCGCGCTCGGCGGCAGCGAGCGCCGCGGCCAGTTGGAGATGGCCGGCGCCGTCGAGCGGGCCTTCGAAACGGGCGAGCACCTCGTCGTGCAGGCCGGCACCGGCACCGGCAAGTCACTGGCCTACCTGGTGCCCGCGATCGTCCGCGCGGTGACCGACGACGCGCCGGTCGTCGTGTCGACGGCCACGATCGCCCTGCAGCGTCAACTCGTCGATCGCGACCTGCCCCGGCTGGCCGATTCGCTCGCCGATGCGCTGCCGCGACGGCCCCGCTTCGCGCTGCTGAAGGGCCGCCGAAACTACTTGTGCCTGAACAAGATCCACAACGGCGCCGCGGCCGGCGAGCCGGACGACGAGCGCCCGCAGGAAGAGCTTTTCGATCCGGTGGCGGTCAGCGCGCTGGGCCGCGACGTGCAGCGACTCACCGCCTGGGCGTCGACGACCGATTCGGGCGACCGCGACGACCTGAAGCCCGGCGTGCCGGACCGATCCTGGTCGCAGGTCAGCGTGTCTGCCCGCGAATGCCTGGGCGTGGCGCGCTGCCCGTTCGGCGCCGAGTGCTTCTCCGAGCGGGCGCGCGCCGAGGCCGGCCGGGCCGATGTGGTCGTCACCAATCACGCGCTGCTGGCCATCGACGCCGTCGCGGAGTCGGCGGTGCTGCCCGAGCACGAGCTGCTGGTGGTCGACGAGGCGCACGAGCTGGTCGACCGGGTGACGTCGGTGGCCACCGCGGAGCTGACGTCGGCCGCCCTCGGCGTCGCCGCGCGCCGGATCGCCCGGCTGGTTGATCCCGAACTCGTCCAGCGGCTGGAGGCGACGACCGCCAACTTCGCCGCGGCCATCCACGACGGCACGCCGGGCCGCATCGACCGACTCGACGACGAGATGGCGACCTACCTGACCGCGCTGCGCGACGTGGCCACCGCGGCGCGGTCGGCGATCGACACCACCAGCGACGCCAAGGCCGCGTCGGCGCGCGCCGAAGCCGTTGCGGCGCTGAGCGAGATATCCGACACGGCGTCGCGGATCCTGACGTCGTTCGCCCCGCCGATCCCGGATCGCACCGACGTGGTCTGGCTCGATCACGAGGACAACCGGGGCTCGGTGCGACCCGTGTTGCGGGTGGCGCCGTTGTCGGTCGCCGGGCTGCTGCGCAGCCAGGTGTTTACGCGTTCGACGACGGTGTTGACGTCGGCGACGCTCGCGATCGGCGGGTCCTTCGACGCGATGGCCGCGGCCTGGGGCCTGGCCGGAACGGACTCCGAGGAGCCGGCCCCCTGGCGCGGCCTCGACGTGGGGTCGCCGTTCGAGCACGCCAAGGCCGGAATCCTCTACGTCGCCGCCCACCTGCCGCCGCCGGGCCGCGACGGCACCGGCTCGGCCGAGCAGCTGACCGAGATCGCGGAGCTCATCACCGCCGCCGGCGGGCGCACCCTGGGACTGTTCTCGTCGATGCGGGCGGCCCGCGCCGCCGCCGAGGCCATGCGCGGGCGGCTGTCGACGCCGGTGTTGTGCCAGGGCGACGACAGCACCTCGGCGCTGGTCGAGCAGTTCGCCGCCGACGAGGAGACCTCGCTGTTCGGCACGCTGTCGCTGTGGCAGGGCGTCGACGTGCCGGGGCCATCGCTGTCCCTGGTGCTGATCGACCGCATCCCGTTCCCGCGGCCCGACGACCCGCTGCTGGGTGCGCGGCAGCGCGCGGTGGCCGCGCGCGGCGGCAACGGCTTCATGGCCGTCGCCGCCAACCATGCCGCGCTCCTGCTGGCGCAGGGGTCGGGCCGGCTGCTGCGCCGCGTCAGCGACCGGGGCGTGGTCGCGATCCTGGACTCTCGCATGGTGACCGCCGGCTACGGCGGCTACCTGCGCGCGTCGCTGCCGCCGTTCTGGGCGACCACCGATGGCGCGCGGGTGCGCGCGGCGCTGGAACGGCTGCGCGCGCCCGCGGCTAGCGGGCCAGGGTGACGAGACCGAGCTCGTTGTTCGCGGCCAGCATGGGGTTGTTGGGCAGCACGCGCACGGTGTAGCCGACCGCGCCGGCCAGCGGCAGCGGCGTGGTCGTCGAGAACACCTGGTTGCCGCCCTCGGCGGTGCCGGTGTACGCCATCTCGACGGTGACCGGGTCGAGCAGCGCGTCGCCGGCGTCGACCCTGCCCACCAGCGCCTCGACCGTGACCTCGTCGGGCGCCAGCCCGTCCAGCTGCACGGTCGCGGTCAGCGTCAGCTTGGAGCCGAGCACCGGGGTGTCCGGCAGGCCGGTGCTGTCGACGTCGGTGATGGTGATCTTGGGCCACGCGTCGTGCGCGCGCCGGCGATAGGTGGCCAGCTCGCGCGCCGCGTCGAACTCCGCGCCGCCGTCTTCGGCCGCCGTGGTTTTGCGCAGCGACTCCGCCGCCGGCGTGTAGTACTGCTCGACGTAATCGCGAACCATGCGGGACGCCAGCACCTTCGGGCCGAGCGTCTGCAGCGTGTGGCGCACCATCTCGATCCACCGCGGCGGGACGCCGTGCTCGTCGCGCTCGTAGAACTTCGGTGCCACCGCCTGCTCCAGCAGGTTGTACAGCGCGGTGGATTCCAGGTCGTCGCGACGGGACTCGTCGGCCACGCCGTCGGCAGTCGGTATCTCCCAACCGTTTTCGCCGTCGTACCACTCGTCCCACCAGCCGTCGCGGATGGACAGGTTCAGCCCGCCGTTGAGCGCGCTCTTCATCCCGGACGTGCCGCAGGCCTCCAAGGGCCGCAGCGGGTTGTTCAGCCAGACGTCGCAGCCCCAATACAGCAGCCGGGCCATCGACATGTCGTAGTCGGGCAAAAAGGCGATGCGGTGGCGCACCTCCGGCCGGTCGGCGAAACGCACCACCTGCTGGATCAGCGCCTTGCCGCCATCGTCGGCCGGGTGCGACTTGCCGGCGACGATCAGCTGGATCGGCCTTTCCTCGTCGAGCAGCAGCTGCTCGAGCCGATCCGGATCGCGCAGCATCAGCGTCAGCCGCTTATACGTCGGTACCCGGCGGGCGAACCCGATGGTTAGCACGTCCGGGTCGAAAGCCGTTGCTATCCAGCCTAATTCGGCATCCGGCGCGCCACGCTCCTGCCACGAGCTGCGCAGCCGGCGCCGGACATCCTCGACCAACAGCGAGCGCAATTGCGAGCGGATCCACCACAGGTGGCCCGCGTCGACCTGCTGTAGCCGCAGCCACACACCCGGATCGCTGAACGCCGCGTCGTCCGGCCCGGCCAGCTCGCGGCCCAGCTGCAACCATTGCGGCGCCGCCCAGGTGCGCGCATGCACGCCGTTGGTGATCGACCCGATCGGCACCTCGGCCGAATCGAAACCCGGCCACAGCTCGTTGAACATGGCCCGGCTGACCCGGCCGTGCAACAGCGAGACGCCGTTGGCGCGCTGGGCCAGCCGCAGGCCCATGTGGGCCATGTTGAACTTCGTCGGGTCGTCCTCCGCGCCGAGCGCGAGGATCCGCGCCGTCGGCACGTCCGGCAGCAGGGCCGGCGCGCCCTTGGCCTTCCTCGCCCCGTCGGCGCCGTCGTCCCGCCCGTCGTCGAAATAGAGCCGCACCATGTCGACGGGGAACCGGTCGATGCCGGCGGGCACCGGCGTGTGGGTGGTGAACACCGTGGCCGAGCGCACCACGGTCAGCGCGGTGTCGAAGTCCAGGCCGGAATCGGTGATCAGCTCGCGGATGCGTTCGGCCCCGAGGAACCCCGCATGCCCCTCGTTCATGTGCCACACCTCGGGCGCCGGCAGGCCCTCGATGGCGGTGAACGCGCGGATGGCCCGCACCCCGCCGATGCCGGCCAGGATCTCCTGCCGCATGCGATGTTCCTGGTCGCCCCCGTAGAGGCGATCGGTGACGCCGCGGAGTTCGTGCTCGTTCTCCGGGACGTCGGAATCCAGCAGCAGCAGCGGGACACGTCCCACCTGCGCGACCCAGACCCGCGCCCGCAGCTGCGCGGAGTCGGGCAGCGTCAGTTCCACCAGCACGGGCTCGCGCGCGGCATCGGTGAGCAGCCGCAACGGCAGCCCCTGCGGGTCCAGCGCCGGGTAGGTCTCGTGCTGCCAGCCGTCCGCGGTCAGCGACTGCCGGAAGTAGCCGGAGCGGTAGTACAGGCCCACCGCGATCAACGGCACGCCGAGGTCGGACGCGGACTTCAGGTGGTCACCGGCGAGGATGCCCAGGCCGCCGGAATAGTTGGGCAGCACCTCGGCCACCCCGAACTCCATCGAGAAGTAGGCGATGGCGGCCGGCATCGCGGCCCCGGCGTGCTGGCGCTGCTGATACCAGAGCGGACGGCTCAGGTAATCGTTCAGGTCGGCGGAGAGCGCATCGAGGCGGCCCACGAACTCCTCGTCGAGCGCCAGCTCGTCGAGCCGCGCCGGGCTCACCGCACCGAGCAGCGCCACCGGGTCGCAGCCACACCGCGCCCACAGCGTCGGGTCGATCGCCGCGAACAGGTCTTGCGTGGGCTTGTCCCACGACCACCGCAGGTTGGTCGAAAGCTGATCCAGCGCGGCGAGACGCTCGGGCAAATGAGCACGGACGGTAAAGCGGCGAAGGGCTTTCACACATCATTACCTTACTGAGGATTTCGGCGCTCGCAGGTCCAGCGAGTCACCGTTTGCCTTCAGCGGTGTGTGATCGCCCACTAGGGTGGGTATCGGTTAGTTATTGGGGCGCAACGTTGCACCCCCGAGGGAAATCCCCACGACAGGAAGATTCCGCCAGACGCGAGACATTCCGCGAACGGAGCACACCGCGGTTTGGCCGCAGACAATCGAAACGGAGTGTTTGTGCCCGGTCGTGTCGAGATCGACAACGTCCAGCCCGTCGTCTCCTGCGGCGCGTACCCCGCCAAGGCGGTGGTCGGTGAGATGGTCCCCGTCAGCGCCGCGGTCTGGCGCGAAGGCCACGAGGCGGTCGCGGCGACGCTGGTCGTGCGCTACCTCGGGCAGCGCTACCCGCAGGTATCCGAATCCCGCCGGGTCAAGGCCGTTCAGGCCCCCGAGCGGACCGCACCCGTGCTCGACGGCAAGGCCGCCGAGCAACGGATCAAGCCGCAGCTCCTGCCGATGACGGAGGGCGAGGAACCGTACGTCTTCCACGGCGTGTTCACCCCCGACCGCGTCGGGTTGTGGACCTTTCGCGTCGACGGGTGGGGTGATCCCATTCACTCGTGGCGGCACGGGCTGGTCGCCAAGCTGGAGGCCGGGCAGGGGGCGACCGAGCTCTCCAACGATCTGCTGGTGGGGGCCGGGCTGTTCGAGCGGGCCGCGACCGGTGTGCCGCGGGCGCGGCGCGATCCCCTGCTGGCGGCGGCCAAGGCGCTGCGGACACCAGGGGACGCGGTCACCCGGACCGCGCTGGCGCTGGCCCCCGAAATCGAAGAGCTCCTGGCCGAGTTTCCGTTGCGAGACCTGGTTACGCGCGGCGAGCAGTTCGGGGTGTGGGTGGACCGGCCGCTGGCCCGCTTCGGCGCGTGGTACGAGATGTTCCCGCGCTCGACGGGCGGCCGGGACGCCAACGGCAAGCCCGTGCACGGCACCTTCGCGACGGCGGCCGCCCAGCTCCCACGGATCGCGGACATGGGGTTCGACGTCGTCTACCTCCCGCCGATTCATCCGATCGGGAAGGTACATCGCAAGGGCCGCAACAACTCCCCGACTGCCGCGCCCGGAGACGTGGGATCCCCGTGGGCCATCGGCAGCGACGAGGGCGGCCACGACGCCATTCACCCGGACCTGGGCACGATCGATGACTTCGATGACTTCGTCTCGGCCGCACGCGATCTGGGCATGGAGGTGGCGCTGGACCTGGCGCTGCAATGCGCGCCCGATCATCCCTGGGCGCGCGAACACCGGCAGTGGTTCACCGAATTGCCCGACGGGACCATCGCCTACGCGGAGAACCCGCCGAAGAAGTATCAGGACATCTACCCGATCAACTTCGACAACGACCCGGCGGGTCTCTACGACGAGGTGCTGCGGGTGGTCCGGCACTGGATTGACCACGGCATCAAGTTCTTTCGGGTCGACAATCCCCACACCAAGCCGCCGGACTTCTGGGCCTGGCTGATCGGTCAGGTCAAGGACGCCGACCCCGACGTGCTCTTCCTGTCGGAGGCCTTCACACCGCCGGCCCGGCAGTACGGCCTGGCCAAGCTCGGCTTCACGCAGTCCTACAGCTACTTCACCTGGCGCACGGCCAAGTGGGAGCTCACCGAGTTCGGCAACGACATCGCCGCCCTCGCCGACTTTCGCCGGCCGAACCTGTTCGTCAACACTCCCGACATCCTGCACGCGGTGCTGCAGCATCACGGTCCGGGCATGTTCGCCATCCGCGCCGTGCTGGCGGCGACCATGGGTCCCGCCTGGGGCGTGTATTCCGGTTATGAGCTGTTCGAACACCGCGCGGTGCGGGAGGGCAGCGAGGAGTACCTGGACTCCGAGAAGTACGAATTGCGGCCCCGCGACTATGCGGGCGCGCTGGCCGAAGGCCGATCGCTCGAACCGTTCATCAAGCGGCTGAACATGATTCGCCGCCTGCACCCGGCGCTGCAGCAGCTGCGCACGATCCATTTCCATGGCGTGGACAACGACGCGATGCTCGCCTACAGCAAGTTCGACCCGGCCACCGGCGACTGCGTGCTGGTGGTGGTGACGCTCAACGCGTTCGGGCCCGAGGAAGCGACGCTGTGGTTAGACATGGCGGCATTGGGTATGGAGCCCTATGAGCGGTTTTGGGTGCGTGACGAGATCACCGGTCAGGAATTCCAGTGGGGGCAATCGAATTACATTCGCCTCGATCCCGGGCAGGCGGTCGCCCACATCATCAACATGCCACTCATACCGCACGAGAACCGAATCACGCTGCTGCGTAGGAGGTGACGGGCCGTGAGCCGAACCGACGAACTGGCCGGATTAGATCTGGCGCCCGATCCGGCAGACCTGGCGCGCCTGGTGGCCGGTGCGCACTACAACCCGCACGGCATCCTGGGAGCGCACGAGCACGGCGACCACACGGTCATCCGGGCGTTTCGCCCCCATGCGCGGGAAGTCGTCGCGCTCGTCGGCGAGGACCGGTTCCCGCTCCAGCATGTCGAGGCCGGCCTGTTCGCGGTGGCCCTGCCGTTCGTCAACCTGATCGACTACCGGCTCGAGGTGACCTACGAGGGTTCCGAGCCCTACGTCGTCGCCGACGCCTACCGCTTCCTGCCCACCCTGGGCGAGGTCGACCTCCACCTCTTCGGCGAGGGGCGCCACGAGCGGCTCTGGGAAGTCCTTGGCGCCCACCCCCGCTCGTTCACCACGGCCGACGGCGTCGTAACCGGGGTCTCGTTCGCCGTGTGGGCGCCCAACGCCAAGGGCGTCAACCTGATCGGCGAGTTCAACGGCTGGAACGGCAACGAGGCGCCCATGCGGGTGCTGGGCTCCTCCGGGGTGTGGGAGTTGTTCTGGCCCGGCTTTCCGGTGGAGGGCCTGTACAAGTTCCGCGTGCACGGCGCCGACGGCGTGGTGACCGAGCGGGCCGACCCGATGGCGTTCGCCACCGAGGTTCCGCCGCACACCGCCTCGCGCGTCACGCGCAGCACGTACACCTGGGAGGACGCCGACTGGATGGCGCAGCGCGCGCAACGCAATCCGGTGTTCGAGCCGATGAGCACGTACGAGGTGCACCTCGGCTCGTGGCGTCCGGGACTCAGCTACCGCCAGCTCGCCCATGAGCTGACGGATTACGTTGTCGAGCACGGGTTCACCCACGTGGAGCTGCTGCCGGTCGCCGAGCACCCGTTCGCGGGGTCGTGGGGATACCAGGTCACGTCCTACTACGCGCCGACCTCGCGATTCGGCACGCCGGACGACTTCCGGGGGCTGGTCGACGCCCTGCACCGGGCCGGCATCGGCGTCATCGTGGACTGGGTGCCGGCGCACTTCCCGAAGGACGCGTGGGCGCTGGGCCGATTCGACGGCACCCCGCTCTACGAGCACGCCGACCCCAAGCGGGGCGAGCAACTCGACTGGGGCACTTACGTCTTCGACTTCGGCCGCGCCGAGGTCCGGAACTTCCTGGTCGCCAACGCCCTGTACTGGCTCGAAGAGTTCCATGTGGACGGCCTGCGGGTGGACGCCGTCGCGTCGATGCTGTACCTGGACTACTCGCGCCCCGAGGGCGGCTGGACCCCCAACATCTACGGCGGCCGGGAAAACCTCGAGGCCGTGCAGTTCCTGCAGGAGATGAACGCCACGGCGCACAAGGCCGCTCCCGGCATCGTCACCGTCGCCGAGGAGTCGACCTCGTGGCCCGGGGTTACTCGGCCGACAAACCTTGGCGGCCTTGGGTTTTCGATGAAGTGGAACATGGGCTGGATGCACGACACGCTCGACTACATCAGCCGTGACCCCATCTACCGCAGCTACCACCATCACGAGATGACGTTCTCGATGTTGTACGCGTTCAGCGAGAACTACGTGCTACCGATCAGCCACGACGAGGTGGTGCACGGCAAGGGAACCCTGTGGGGCCGGATGCCGGGCAACAATCACGTCAAGGCCGCGGGGTTGCGCAGCCTGCTCGCCTACCAATGGGCGCACCCGGGCAAGCAATTGCTGTTCATGGGCCAGGAATTCGCTCAGCGTGCCGAGTGGTCCGAGCAGAATGGTCTGGATTGGTGGCAGCTCGACGAACAAGGCTTCTCCAACGGGGTGTTGCGCTTCGTGCGCGACATCAATGCGATTTATCGGAGCCGCCCGGCCCTGTGGAGCCAGGACACCGTTCCCGAGGGCTATTCCTGGATCGACGCCAACGACTCGGCCAACAACGTGCTGAGTTTCCTGCGATATGGCAAAGACGGGTCGGTAATGGCGTGCGTCTTCAATTTCGCCGGTTCGGAGCACAGCGGCTACCGCCTGGGCCTGCCCTATGCCGGCCGCTGGCGGGAGGTGCTCAACACCGACGCGACCATTTACAACGGCTCGGGAATCGGCAACATGGGGGGCGTGGACGCCACGGAGGACCCGTGGCATGGGCGTCCGGCCTCGGCGGTGATGGTGCTGCCGCCCACGTCGGCGTTGTGGCTGGAACCCGAATAATAACTCGCATACCGCTTATACTCGGCGCGTTGCGATAAGTAAAGCGCCAAATAGAAGGTCGGCAATTAATCCGATTTTCTTTCCGAATTTCAATGCTTGCCGATAGGATCAATTCCGCTCAATGATTTGACGATGCCCGGGTCCGGCATGACCTCGCGGACTCGCTGTACGTGCCGGGAGGCATACATGTCATTCGTATTCGCTGTGCCAGAAATAGTTTCGGGAACGACTTCAGATTTGGCGAATATCGGGTCAACTATTGGTGCGGCCACCGCGACGGCGGCGGCCCCCACGACGTCGATCGCCGCCGCGGCGGCGGATGAGCTGTCGGTGGGTGTTGCGGCGCTGTTTTCGGCGCACGCCACGGAGTTTCAGGCGCTCAGTGCGCGGGCGGCGGCCTATCACGCCGAGTTCGTCGCGGCCCTGTCCGCGGCGGGGACGTCGTACGCCGCCGCCGAGGCTGCGAACGCGTCACCCCTGCAGGCCCTGGAGCAGCAGCTGCTCGGCCTGGTGAACACCCCCACCCAGCTGCTGTTGGGACGCCCCCTGATCGGCAACGGCGCCAACGGGATAGCGGGCACGGGAGCGCCCGGCGGCGCCGGCGGGATCCTGATCGGCAATGGCGGCGCCGGCGGGTCCGGCGGGGCGGGACTGCCGGGCGGCAAGGGCGGCGCCGCCGGGCTGATCGGCGTCGGCGGTGCCGGCGGCGCGGGCGGCAGCTCCCCCACCGGCAACGGCGGAGCGG
>NZ_LZLY01000069.1 GCF_001673535.1 Mycobacterium sp. 1081908.1
GCTGTTCCTGCCGCGTCCGTTGCGGCTGCTCACCGGCGCGACGCGGTGGGGCCCGGCGCGGCGCCTGATGGTCCGCGAGGTCGTCGTCCACCAGGCGACGCCCGGGCGGCTCGTTGTGCTCGACGGCGGCCAACACCATCGGTCCGAACGCGGTCTGCGCCGCGGGATTTCGCGCCATGGGCTACTTGTTCAGGAAGCCCGCATCGACGGGCAGGGTGACGCCGGTGATGTAGCGGGCCTGGTCGGAGACCAGCCACGCCACCGCGTTGGCGATGTCCTCGGCCTGCAGCACTTCCACCGGCAGCGCGTTGCCCAGGCTGCGCGGCTGGTCGGTCTGGGACGCCATCTTGGCGAGCCACTCCCGGGTGAACTCGTTGTTGATCATCGGGGTCTCGACGCCGGTCGGGTGGATCGAGTTTACCCGGATGTTATGGCCCGCAAGCAGATTCGCGTACACGCGCATCAATCCCACCACGCCGTGCTTGGCGGCCGCATAGCCGACGGAGCCGGCGTCGGGACTGCCCACCCCGGCCAGTCCGGCGGCCGAACTGATCAGCACGATCGACCCCCCGCTGCCCTGCTTGACCATGGTCGATATCGCGGCCTTGATCGTGTTGTAGACGCCGGTGAGGTTGACGTCGATGACGTCGCGCCAGCCGTCGTCCCCGGATGCCATCGGAGCGATGCCGGCGTTGGCCACGACGATGTCCAGCCGGCCGAACTCGTCGATGCCCGCCCGCACCGCGGCCGTCAGCGATTCCCGGTCGCGGACGTCGGCCTGCTTGGCGACGATGCGCGCCCCGGTGTCCTCGACGAGTTTGACGGTGGCCGCCAGGTCCTCGGGGCTGGCCAGGGGATAGGGCACGCTGGCGATCTGCTCGCACAGGTCGACGGCGATGATGTCCGCGCCGTCGGTGGCCAGCCGCACCGCGTGCGCGCGGCCCTGGCCGCGGGCGGCCCCGGTGATCAGCGCGACTTTTCCTTGAAGCGGGCCGGGACCACTCACGCGCGCAGCTGCCCCTTGTCCGGGTCGCCCGCGGGAACCGGCTGCAGCATCTTGATGTCCGGCGCCCCGGCCAGGTGCTCACCGGCCGCCGTGAACAGCTTGGTGATCGCCGGGGCGGTGCTGTGCACCTTGAGCGCCTCCTCGTCGGCCCACTGCTCGACGAAGACGAAGGTCTCGCCGGCCTGGTGCAGCGAGTACAGCTCGCAGCCGGGCTCCTCGTGCACTTCCGAGACCGCGTTGGTCAGGATGTCGCGGACGGTGTCGACCGATTCGGGTTTGACGGTCATGGTGGCGACGACGACGACGGGCATGCTTAGGGCCTCCTGGGCGCTTGAGGGGTGGGTGACGGTATGACGTGTATCACCGGTTGTCACCCTACTCAGGCCCGTTTCGCCGCGACGCCGGCCGGGCCGCGGTTACCAGTGTGGCGGGTGGTGTAGATGAGGCATTTGCGACTACCCTGAGCCCCATGCCAAGTAAGACCGCCGCCCGCTCCGGAGCCCGAACGAGCAGGTCAAAGACCGCTTCGCGGGGCAAGTCCCGAAGCGCGCGCCCGGCAGCGCCCCGCAAGAAGGCGAGCAGGCCCGCCAAGCGCCGCAACCAGTCGCTGCTGGTCGCCACCGGGCTGACCTGCGGCCGCGCCATGCGCGCCACCTGGCTGATGGCCGCCCGGGGCACCGGCGGCGCCGCGCGCTCCGTCGGGCGGGCCCGCGACATCGATCCCGGACACCGCCGCGACGGGATCGCGCTCGTGCTGCTCGGAGTCTCCGTCGTGGTCGCCGCGAGCTCCTGGTTCGACGCCGCCCGGCCCGTCGGCGCGTGGGTCGACACGCTGCTGCGGACCTTCATCGGCTCGGGTGTCCTGGCGCTGCCGGTGGTGGCCGCCGCGGTGGCGGTGACACTGATGCGGACCCAGCCCAACCCCGATGCGCGGCCGCGGCTCATCCTGGGCGGCAGCCTGATCGCCCTGTCGGCGCTCGGACTGCGCCACCTGTGGTCCGGTTCGCCGGAAGACCCCGAATTGCGCCGCCGCGCAGCCGGATTCATCGGGTTCGCCATCGGCGGGCCGCTGTCGGACGGGTTGACGCCCTGGATCGCCGCGCCGCTGTTGTTCATCGGCTTCATGTTCGGGCTGCTGCTGCTCACCGGCACCACGATCCGCGAGGTGCCCGACGTGCTGCGCGCCATGTTCGGCGGCCGGCTGGTCGGCGACGACGACGTCGCCTACGACTACGCGGACGAGTTCGACGACGACGAACAGCCCCGCGACGACTTCTCCGACGGCTACTACGACGGGTCCCCGGAACCGGAGCCGCAGGCGTGGCCGTCGGCCGGCGCCGCGCGGGCCGCGGCCGACGAACCGATCGCGGACGACACGCCCACCATCCCCGAGCCCGGGCGGAGCCGCCGCCGCAAGAAGCCGGAACCCCTGATCGTGGACCGGGTGGTGGAGGGGCCCTACACGCTGCCGGCGCTGAGCCTGCTGATCGCCGGCGATCCGCCCAAGAAGCGCAGCGCCGCCAACAACGTCATGGCCGACGCCATCAGCGAGGTGCTCAACCAGTTCAAGGTCGACGCCGCGGTCACCGGCTGCACCCGCGGGCCCACCGTGACCCGCTACGAGGTCGAGCTGGGCCCCGGGGTGAAGGTGGAGAAGATCACCGCGCTGCAGAAGAACATCGCCTATGCGGTGGCCACCGAGAGCGTCCGGATGCTGGCCCCGATCCCCGGCAAGTCCGCCGTCGGCATCGAAGTGCCCAACACCGACCGGGAGATGGTGCGCCTGGCCGACGTGTTGACCGACCCGTCGACCCGCCGCGACCACCACCCGCTGGTGATCGGGCTGGGCAAGGACATCGAGGGCGAGATGATCTCGGCCAACCTGGCCAAGATGCCGCACCTGCTGGTCGCCGGCTCCACCGGATCCGGCAAGTCCAGCTTCGTGAACTCGATGCTGGTGTCGCTGCTGACCCGGGCCACCCCCGAAGAGGTCAGGATGATCCTGATCGACCCGAAGATGGTGGAACTCACGCCGTACGAAGGCATTCCGCACCTGATCACCCCGATCATCACCCAGCCGAAGAAGGCGGCGGCCGCGCTGGCGTGGCTGGTCGAGGAGATGGAGCAGCGCTACCAGGACATGCAGGCGTCCCGGGTGCGTCACATCGACGACTTCAACGCCAAGGTGCGCTCCGGCGCGATCACGGCCCCGCTGGGCAGCCAGCGCGAGTACCGGCCCTACCCGTACGTCGTGGCGATCGTCGACGAGCTGGCCGACCTGATGATGACCGCGCCGCGCGACGTCGAGGACGCCATCGTGCGGATCACCCAGAAGGCCCGGGCCGCGGGCATCCACCTGGTGCTGGCCACCCAGCGCCCGTCCGTCGACGTCGTGACCGGCCTGATCAAGACCAATGTGCCGTCCCGGCTGGCGTTCGCGACGTCGTCGCTCACCGACAGCCGGGTGATCCTGGACCAGGCCGGCGCGGAGAAGCTCATCGGCATGGGCGACGCCCTGTTCCTGCCGATGGGCGCGAACAAGACCGTCCGGCTGCAGGGCGCCTACATCACCGACGACGAGATCCACGCCGTCGTCAACGCCTGCAAGGACCAGGCCGAACCCGAATACACCGAGGGCGTGACCACCGCCAAGACCACCAGCGAGCGCACCGACGTCGACCCCGACATCGGCGACGACATGGACGTGTTCCTGCAGGCCGTCGAGCTGGTGGTGTCCAGCCAGTTCGGCTCCACCTCGATGCTGCAGCGCAAGCTGCGCGTGGGCTTCGCCAAGGCCGGCCGGCTGATGGACCTGATGGAGACCCGCGGCATCGTCGGGCCGTCCGAGGGCTCCAAGGCGCGCGACGTGCTCGTCAAGCCCGACGAGCTGGCCGCGACGCTGGCCGCGATCCGGGGCCTGGACGGCGGCTCCGGCGACGAGCCGGGGGACTAGAGCACCAGCAGCATCCGGGAGTTGCCCAGGATGTTGGGTTTGACGTAGCTCAGGTCCAAAAACTCGGCGACACCGATGTCGTAGGAGCGGCACATCTCCTCGTACACCTCGGCCGTGACGGGCGTGCCCTCGATCTCGGTGAACCCGTGCTTGCCGAAGAACTCGGTCTCGAAGGTCAGCACGAACAGCCGCTCCAGCTGCAGCTCGCGGGCGACCTCCAGCAGCCGGTCGACGATCGCGTGGCCGATGCCCTGCCCGGTCACCGCCGGGTCGACGGCGACGGTGCGGATCTCGCCGAGGTCCGACCACAGCACGTGCAGCGCCCCGCAGCCGACCACCTTGCCCGCGGGGTCCTCGGCAACCCAGAACTCCTGCACGGCCTCGTACAGCGTCACCAGGTTCTTTTCCAGCAGGATGCGCCCGGCGTAGGTGTCGACGAGGTGTTTGATCGCGGGAACGTCCGACGTTCGCGCGCGCCGGACCTCGGGCAGGCGGTCGCGTGAGCTTTCGGTCACGGGTAACAGTATCGGCAACGGCGAAGGGCGCGCTGGTCAACCGCTATTCTTATGCCGTGTCGGCACAGCCTGAAACGTCCGGAATGGCTGGCCGCGCCCGCATCGCCAACCTCGCCAACGTGCTGACCCTGCTGCGGCTGGTGCTGGTTCCCATTTTCCTGATCGCGCTGTTCACCGGCGACGGCCACCAAATCGTCGGGCGCATAGTCGCTTTCGTGATTTTCGCCGTCGCCTGCCTGACCGACCGGTTCGACGGCCTGCTGGCCCGCAACTACGGGATGGCGACCGAATTCGGCGCGTTCGTCGACCCGATCGCGGACAAGGCCCTGATCGGGTCGGCGCTGATCGGCCTGTCGATGCTGGGCGACCTGGCGTGGTGGGTGACGGTGGTGATCATGGCGCGCGAGGTGGCGGTGACGCTGCTGCGGCTGGCCGTGATACGCCGCGGCGTCATCCCGGCGAGCTGGGGCGGCAAGCTCAAGACCGTGGTCCAGGCGCTGGCGATCGGGCTGTTCGTGCTCCCGCTGGCGGGACCGTTCCGGGTGGCGGCGGCCGTGGTGATGGGCATCGCGATCGTGCTCACGGTGATCACCGGCATCGACTACGTGGCCGGCACGATCAGGACCGTCAGGCAAGTTCGCCAGGCGGCCGGCTGAGCGGGAACCAGTCCACCCCCGTCGGCGTTGAGCCTTATGAGCGCCTGCTGAATGGGGTCTTTTTCGTGCCGGGCAGGGCTGACTGGACGAAGGAGGGCGGGATGCCGCCATTGATGCGCGAGGTCATCGGCGACGTGCTGCGCCGGGCCAGGACGTCACAGGGCCGGACGCTGCGCGAGGTCTCGGATTCGGCGCGGGTGAGCCTCGGATACCTCTCGGAGGTCGAGCGCGGCCGCAAGGAGCCGTCCAGCGAGCTGCTCAACGCGATCTGCGATGCGCTGCAGATGCCGCTGTCGGCGGTCCTTACCGGCGCGGGGGAGCGGATGGCGAGCGAGGAACGCGCGGCCTACAGCGCGGCCACCGGGACGTCGATCGACGCCAGCACCAAGGTCGTCATTCCGCCGGTGGCGTCGCTGGCCGTGGCCTGAGCGCCCGGACGAGCCGATCCCGCGTCAGGGGTGGGGCGATCGTCGCCGACCCACTAAATTGAGCGGCAGGGCGCTTGCCCGGCATACGAGAAGCGAAGGTGGAGCTGACTGATGGCCAATCCGTTCGTCAAGGCGTGGAAATACCTGATGGCGCTGTTCAACGCCAAGATTGACGAGCACGCCGACCCCAAAGTGCAGATCCAGCAGGCCATCGAGGAGGCGCAGCGCCAGCACCAGGCGCTGACCACGCAGGCCGCGCAGGTGATCGGCAACCAGCGGCAGCTGGAGATGCGGCTCAACCGTCAGCTGGCGGACATCGAAAAGCTGCAGGTCAACGTGCGCCAGGCGCTGACGCTGGCCGACCAGGCCACCTCCGCGGGCGATGCCGCCAAGGCCACCGAGTACAACAACGCCGCCGAGGCGTTCGCGGCGCAGCTGGTGACCGCCGAGCAGAGCGTCGAAGACCTCAAGACGCTGCACGACCAGGCGCTGTCGGCCGCGGCCCAGGCCAAGAAGGCCGTCGAACAGAACTCGATGGTCCTGCAGCAGAAGATCGCCGAGCGCACCAAGCTGCTCAGCCAGCTCGAGCAGGCCAAGATGCAGGAACAGGTCAGCGCGTCGCTGCGGTCGATGAGCGAGATCGCCGCCCCCGGCACCACCCCCAACCTCGACGAGGTCCGCGAGAAGATCGAACGCCGGTACGCCAACGCCATCGGGTCGGCCGAACTCGCCCAGGGGTCCGTGCAGGGCCGCATGCTCGAGGTCGAGCAGGCCGGCGTTCAGATGGCCGGCCATTCGCGGCTCGAGCAGATCCGTGCGTCGATGCGCGGCGACGCCCTGCCGGCGGGTGGGACGCCCGCCGCCGGGGCCACCCCGGCCACTCCGGCGCCCGCCGAGACCGCCGGCGGCCAGGTCGCCGAGAAGCCCTTTGGTCAGTAACGCCGCGGGCGGTTCGCGATGGCGGTGAAAGCTACGCAGCGCGCGCCGTGGCGGGCGGTGGTGCAGCGCGGGTTGGACACCGCCGCCGACCTTTCCGACTTCGTGGCCCAAAAGGTCAGGGCCGCCGCCGATCCGCGGGCCCGGCTGCTGCGCCGCCGCCGCCGGGCGCTGCGATGGGGCGTGATATTCGGCCTCGGCTGCCTGTTTTGGATCGTGGTGACCGGGGTGCTGGCCGCATGGGGCTGGTTCGTCCTGCTGCTGCAGATCACCGGCGCCATCGCGGTCGTGCTGGCGATCCCGGCCACGCTGCTGCTGCTCCGCTACCGCTGGCTGCGCGCCGAGCCGCTGCCGGCCCAGCGGCCCGCCAACGCCCGCCGGCTGCCGCCGCCGGGTTCGGCCGCCCGGCCCGCGATGTACGCGCTGGGCGCCTCCGAGCGGGGCTTCTTCTCGCTGTTGGGGGTGATCGAGCGTGGCGCCATGCTGCCGGCGGACGAGATCCGTGACCTGACCGCCGCGGCCCGCAAGACGTCGGCGGCGATGGCGGCCACCTCCGCCGAGGTGGTGTCGATGGAGCGGGCCGCGCAATACGCCGAGTCGTCGCAGCCGTATCTGGCGCCCACCATCAACGCCTACACCGCGCAGCTGAGCGCCGGCGTTCGCCAGTACAACGAAATGGTCACCGCCGCAGCACAATTGGTGTCCGCGGCGAACGGCGACACCGGGGCCGGTCCGGCACGGCAGCGCTACCGCGACGAGCTGGTCGGCGCCACCGACCGCCTGCTCGGGTGGGCGCAGGCGTTCGACGAGCTGGGCGGGTTGCCCCGAAGCGGCTAGTCGGGTCGCGGGCCGTAGCGCTCGATGTACGCCTGGTGGATGTGCGCGTCGCGCTTGCGGGCCAGCTCGTCGACGAGCTCGGGGTCCAGGCCGTGCACGGCCAGCATGTGACGGCGCCACACCTTGTTCAGCGCGTGCGAGAAGTACACGAACGGAATGAGAATCGGCAGCGTCATGCTCAGGTGGACGTCCAGCGTCGTCGGGATCAACCAGAACGGCGCCAGCACCAGGACCGCCGGGACCGCGACCCGAAGCATCATCCGGCGCGTTGCGCCCTTGCCGGCCAAGTCGTTTCGCACCCAGTCGCGCATCGAGTCGGGCAGCCGCGCCCCGGCGCAGTACCGGACCAACTGCCACGCGTTCGGCTTGGCGCGGCCCGTGTCGTCGCCCACCGCTAGAACGAGGCCTTCAGCGAGGGCACGACCAGCGCCGCCACGCCACGCAGCGTCGCCTTGAACATGTCGAAGAAGTCAAAGTAGTCCCGCCACAGCGTGATTCGCCCGTTGTGCACCTCGAACACGCCGCACACCCAAAACTGCAGCCGCAGCGGGCCGACGATCAGCGCGTCGGTGCGCTCGGTCAGCACCGCGGCGCCGTCGGCGGCGATGCGGTGGATCTTCACCTCGAAGGCGCCGCGGCCCTCCATCGAGCGAAACAGCTTGATCGCCCGGGCGCGCCCGCGGATCGTCGGCAGGCCGACGTTCTCGTAGACGAGGTTGTCGTCCAGCGCGGCCTCGGCGGCCTCCAGGTCCGAATCTTGAAGCGCGTTCAGGAAACCCTCGACCGTGCGGGTGTTCGCGACGCCTGTGTCAGTCAGCTCGGTCATGGCCGCCAGCCTATTCGACCGCGGCGGTGCGTGGCGGCCCGGCGCTGTGGCAGGGTGGGGTCGATGCGCATCGCCGTCGTCGCCGGGCCGGATCCCGGGCACTCGTTCCCCGCGATCGCGCTGTGCCAACGGTTCGCCGAGGCGGGCGATCAGCCCATCCTGTTCACCGGCGCGGAATGGACCGGCGCCGCCCGCGCGGCCGGCATCGACGCCGCCGAGCTGGACGGGCTGACCGCCACCGACGAGGACCTCGACGCCGGGGCCCGGATCCACCGGCGCGCGGCGCGGATGGCCGTGCTCAACGTTCCGGCGCTGCGCGACCTGGCGCCCGACCTGGTGGTCTCGGACGTCATCACCGCGGGCGGCGGGATGGCCGCCGAGCTGTTGGGTATCCCGTGGATCGAGCTCGACCCGCATCCGCTGTACCTGCCGTCGAAGGGGTTGCCGCCCATCGGCAGCGGGCTGGCGCCCGGCACCGGCTTCCGCGGGCGGCTGCGCGACGTCACCATGCGCGCGCTGACCGGGCGATCGTGGCGCGCCGGCATCAAGCAGCGCGCGGCTGCCCGGCTCGAGATCGGGCTGCCCGCCGTCGACCCCGGGCCGCTGCGGCGCCTCATCGCCACACTGCCCGCGCTGGAGGTGCCGCGCCCGGACTGGCCGGAGGAGGCCGTCGTCGTCGGGCCGTTGCACTTCGAGCCGACCGATCGGGTGCTGCAGGTCCCGCCCGGCGCCGGGCCGGTGGTGGTCGTCGCGCCGTCGACCGCGTCGACCGGCACCTCGGGCCTGGCCGAGACCGCGCTGGAGTGCCTGATCCCCGGGGAGACGCTGCCGGCGGGATCGCGCCTGGTGGTGTCGCGGCTGGGCGGGGCGGAGCTGACGCTGCCGCCGTACGCGGTGGCCGGGCTGGGGCGCCAGTCGGACCTGTTGGCGCGCGCCGACCTGGTGATCTGCGGCGGCGGCCACGGGATCGTGGCCAAGACGCTGCTGGCCGGCGTGCCGCTGGTCGTGGTCCCCGGCGGCGGGGACCAGTGGGAGATGGCCAACCGGGTGGCGCGCCAGGGGAGCGGACGGCTGATCCGGCCGCTGAGCGCCGACGCGCTGGTGGCCGCGGTGGGCGAGGTGCTGTCGTCGCCCGGCTACCGGGAGGCCGCGCGGCAGGCCGCCGCCGGCATCGCCGACGTCGACGACCCGGTGCGGGTGTGCCACCAGGCGCTGGCGCTTGCCGGGTAGCGGCTCTGGGTATGTTGGCGGGCGTGCGGCTGACGGAGTTCAACGAGCGGGTTGTCTTGCGATTCGGATCCACCTACGGCGCGTCGGTGCTGGCGGATCACGTGCTGACCGGGTTCGGCGGCCGCACCGCCGCCCAGGCGATCGAGGACGGCGTCGACCCCCGCGACGTCTGGCGCGCCCTGTGCGTCGATTTCGACGTGCCGCGCGACCAGTGGTGAGCTCGCCTCAGCGCCGGTGGGACCGCCGGTCCCGCCGAAACACGCAATCGCCGCACACGGACCGCCCCGGCACGCGGTAGAACAGGCAGCAGCTGTGGCGCCGGAACCCGAGATGCGGGCCGCTGACCACGCCGGAGCCCGCCAGCATGCCGCTGTCCAGCAACGACTCCGTCATCGCCACGATCGAGGGCCGCAGGTCCGGGCGCGCGACGAGCAGCGCCCGGGACGCCCCGACGAGCGCGGACGCGATGTTGCCGGCCAGCAGGGCGGGCGCCAGCTTGACCCGCAGGCCCGCGGCGAACGGATTCATGTGCCCTTTGACCACCATGCGGTACAGCGACTTCGCCGACGGCGGGTCGACCGGCCGGCCGACGGGCTCGGGGATCCGCAGCTGCGCCCCGTCGTCGGCGCGCTGCAGGTCTTTGAGATCCGGAACGACGCCGTGGACCAGCGCGCAGGCGAGCACGGGTGACCACAACCGGGTGGCGTGGCCGAGGTGCACCAGCGACGCGCCGATCCGCAAATCCGACGTGCGGTACCGCCGGACGGTGGTGTCGATCAAATCGGTGAAGCCGTCGGCGTAGGACTGCCCGACCGGATGCCACCCCGCCGCGTCGCCGCCCACCGTGAGCGCGAAAAAGCCTTTGTAGGAAGATATTTCGGCCAGCTCAGCCGAGATGTCCATGCGCAACCAACCCTCTCTGGGGAAATCCGCCCCAGTTCTCGTGAGGAAGCGCTGACGGTGAGTATCTGGCTCCCGGGTCGGGCGCATGCCCTTCCCGGTCACAGTGGCGGGACCGCACCGGATTCGCACCGGTTTCCTCGTTGTCAGCCCGTCAGCGCCTTTCGGTAGCAAATGTTGCCACACGCCGTTTGCGCGCCCGGCGTGTCTCCTTGAATCGAACAGGTGTTCGGCTACTGTGGTGAGCGTTCGGGGATTTGTCAGACCCCGCGCCTAGGGTCACCGCCAACCGACCGATACCGGTCAGAAGAACACAACGACGATAGGAAGAGGCATCATGACGCAAGCCCCCGACCGCGAGAAGGCCCTCGAACTGGCGATGGCCCAGATCGAGAAGAGCTACGGCAAAGGCTCGGTGATGCGTCTCGGCGACGAGATGCGCCAACCGATCTCGGTCATCCCGACCGGATCCATCGCACTGGACGTGGCCCTGGGCATCGGCGGCCTGCCCCGGGGCCGGGTCGTGGAGATCTACGGCCCGGAATCCTCGGGTAAGACCACCGTCGCGCTGCACGCGGTGGCCAACGCCCAGGCCGCCGGCGGCGTCGCGGCGTTCATCGACGCCGAGCACGCCCTGGACCCCGATTACGCCAAGAAACTCGGCGTCGACACGGACTCGCTGCTGGTCAGCCAGCCGGACACCGGTGAGCAGGCCCTGGAGATCGCCGACATGCTGATCCGTTCCGGCGCGCTGGACATCCTGGTCATCGACTCGGTGGCGGCCCTGGTGCCGCGCGCGGAGCTCGAAGGCGAGATGGGGGACAGCCACGTCGGGCTGCAGGCCCGGCTGATGAGCCAGGCGCTGCGGAAAATGACCGGCGCGCTCAACAACTCGGGAACCACGGCGATCTTCATCAACCAGCTCCGCGAAAAGATCGGCGTGATGTTCGGCAGCCCCGAAACCACCACGGGCGGAAAGGCTCTGAAGTTCTACGCGTCGGTGCGCATGGACGTGCGCCGGATCGAGACGCTCAAGGACGGCACCAACGCGGTCGGCAACCGCACCCGGGTCAAGGTCGTCAAGAACAAGGTGTCGCCGCCGTTCAAGCAGGCCGAGTTCGACATCCTCTACGGCCGCGGCATCAGCCGCGAGGGCTCGCTGATCGACATGGGGGTGGATCAGGGCTTCATCCGCAAGTCCGGTTCGTGGTTCACCTACGAGGGCGAGCAGCTCGGCCAGGGCAAGGAGAACGTCCGCACCTTCCTGATGGAGAACGCCGACATCGCCAACGAGATCGAGAAGAAGATCAAGGAAAAGCTCGGCATTGGCGCCGTGGTGACCGATGACGACGTCCTGCCCGCCCCCGTCGACTTCTGAGCCCTCCCGCGAGGAGCAGGCGCGGGCGCTGTGCCTGCGCCTGCTCACCGCGAGATCGCGCACCCGGGCCGAGCTGTCCGGCCAGCTGTCCAAACGCGGATATTCCGACGACGTGGCCGAGCGGGTGCTCGACCGGCTGGCCGCCGTCGGCCTGGTGGACGACGCCGAGTTCGCCCACCAGTGGGTCGAGTCCCGGCGGGCGAGGGCGGGAAAGAGCCGGCGCGCGCTGGCCGCCGAGTTGCACACCAAGGGTGTCGACAACGAGCTGATCACCGCGGCGCTGGGTGGGATCGACGCCGGCGCCGAGCGGGACCGCGCCGAGCAGCTGGTGCGGGCCAAGCTGCGGCGCGAGACGCTGCGCGACGACGACGCGCGGGTGAGCCGCAGGCTGGTGGGGATGCTGGCACGCCGCGGCTACGGCCAGAACCTGGCGTGCGAGGTCGTGCTCGCCGAGCTTGCCGCCGAACGGGAGCGCCGCCGGGTCTAAGCTGCGGGTTAATTCCGCACGCCCCCGTCGCCGTACCATGGCCCCGTGACCTCGACGCTGGCTCCCGCGCGCACCTACCAGGTGCGCACGTACGGCTGCCAGATGAACGTCCACGACTCCGAGCGGCTGGCGGGCCTGCTGGAGGCCGCCGGCTACCGGCGGGCGGCCGACGGGGCCGACGCCGACGTGGTGGTCTTCAACACCTGCGCCGTCCGGGAGAACGCCGACAACAAGCTGTACGGCAACCTCAGCCACCTGGCCCCGCGCAAGCGCGGCAATCCCGACATGCAGATCGCGGTCGGGGGCTGCCTGGCCCAAAAGGACCGCGACGCGCTGTTGCGCAAGGCGCCGTGGGTGGACGTCGTCTTCGGCACGCACAACATCGGGTCGCTGCCGACGCTGCTCGACCGCGCCCGGCACAACAAGGTCGCGCAGGTGGAGATCGCCGAGGCGCTGCAGCAGTTCCCGTCGTCGCTGCCGAGCGCCCGCGAATCCGCCTACGCCGCTTGGGTTTCCATCTCCGTCGGGTGCAACAACACCTGCACGTTCTGCATCGTGCCCTCGTTGCGCGGCAAGGAGGTCGACCGCGCCCCGACCGACATCCTCGCCGAGGTGGAGTCGCTGGTCGACGACGGCGTGCTCGAAATCACCCTGCTGGGCCAGAACGTGAACGCCTACGGCGTTTCCTTCGCCGACCCGGCGCTGCCCCGCGACCGCGGCGCCTTCGCCGAGTTGCTGCGAGCCTGCGGGCGCATCGACGGCCTGGAGCGCGTGCGGTTCACCTCGCCGCACCCGGCCGAGTTCACCGACGACGTCATCGAGGCGATGGCGCAGACGCCCAACGTCTGTCCGGCCCTGCACATGCCGCTGCAGTCGGGATCCGACCGGGTGCTGCGGGCGATGCGCCGCTCATACCGCGCCGAGCGATACCTGGGCATCATCGAGCGCGTCCGGGCGGCCATGCCGCACGCGGCGATCACCACGGACCTGATCGTCGGGTTTCCCGGCGAGACCGAGGAGGATTTCGCCGCCACCCTCGACGTCGTGCGGCAGGCCCGCTTCGCGGCGGCGTTCACGTTCCAGTACTCCAAGCGGCCCGGCACCCCCGCCGCCGAGTTCGACGGGCAGCTGCCGAAAGCCGTTGTGCAGGAACGCTACGAGCGGCTGGTCGAGGTGCAGGAGCAGATCTCGCTGGAGGGCAACCGCGCGCTGATCGGGCAGACCGTCGAACTGCTGGTCGCCACCGGCGAAGGGCGCAAGGACGCCCGCACGGCGCGCATGACCGGACGCGCGCGCGACGGCCGGCTGGTGCACTTCGCGTCCAACGACCGGGTGCGGCCCGGCGACATCGTCACCGCGGCGGTGACGGGGGCCGCGCCGCACCACCTCATCGCCGACGCCGGCATCCTGGGCCACCGCCGCACCCGGGCCGGCGACGCCCACGCCGCCGGCCGGCGCCCGCGCACGATCGGCCTGGGCATGCCGGCCCTCGGGCCGGCCACCGATCCGCTCGAACCCCTGGGATGCACCCGATGAAGAAAGAACACAGCGACATCGACGCGCTACGGACCGAGATCGAGGCGGCCGAACGCCGGGTGGCCGGCGAGATCGAGCCCGGCCCAAGGGCTTTGGTGGTCGCGATCCTGGTGTTCGTGCTGCTGGGCTCGTTCATCCTGCCGCACACCGGGCACGTGCGCGGGTGGGACGTGCTGTTTTCCAGCCACGGCGCCGGCGCCGCCGCGGTGGCGCTGCCGTCGCGCGTGTTCGCCTGGCTGGCACTGGTGTTCGGCGTCGGCTTTTCGATGCTGGCGCTGATGACTCGGCGCTGGGCGCTGGCGTGGGTCGCGCTGGCGGGCTCGGCGATCGCGTCCGGTGCCGGGCTGCTGGCCATCTGGTCGCGCCAGACCGTGGCCGCCGGGCATCCCGGGCCGGGCCTGGGGCTGATCCTCGCGTGGATCACCGTGATGGTGCTGACGTTTCACTGGGCCCGCCTGGTCTGGGCGCGCACCGTCGTGCACCTGGCCGCCGAGGAGCAGCGGCGCCGGATCGTCGCCGAGCAGCAGTCGAAGACCCTGCTGGACACCCTCGACAAGCCCGACCCGCCGCAGGCCACGAAGCAAGAAGACTAGGACCGGCGCGTCAGCGCCTCGGCGGCCGCGTCGGCCCACTGCCGCCATTGTTCGGCGTTGGCCCTGGCCTCGTCGGCCTCCTTTGTCCTGCCCGCCGCCGCGGCCTTCTGGGCCTGCTGTTCGTACTGCTCGGCGCGGGTGCGGAACTGCTCGGCGCGGGCCTGCGCCTGCGGATCGGACCAATCCGCGTCGCCGGCGTCACGCACCTTCTTCTCGACCGCGCGCAGCCGGCGCTCCAGCTCGGCGGAGCGTTCCCGCGGCACCTTTCCGATGGCGTCCCACTTGTCGGCGATGGACCGCAGCGCAGCCCGGGCCGCCTCGAGGTTGCCGGTGTCGATCCTTTCCGCCTCGGCCAGCAGCGCCTCCTTGGCGGTGGCGTTCGCGCGAAACTCGGCGTCCTTTTCCGCCGCCGCGGCGTTGCGGGCGGTGAAGAACAAGTCCTGGGCCGCCTTGAAGCGCCGCCACAGGGCGTCGTCGACCTCCCGGGTCGCCCGGCCGGCCGCCTTCCACTCCGTGAGCAGCTTGCGGAACTCGGCGCTGGTGGCGGTCCAGTCCGTCGAATCGGACAATTCCTCGGCGCGCTCGCAGAGGCGCTCCTTGGACTGCCGCACGCCCGAGCGCTCCCGGTCCAGCTCGGCGAAATGGGATCCGCGCCGCCGGTTGAAGGTGTCCCGCGCGGCCGAATAGCGCTTCCACAGCGCGTCGTCGACCTTCCGGTCCAGGCCGCTGATCGTCTTCCACTCGTCGAGGATCGCGCGCAGCCGGTCGCCGGCGGCCTTCCACTGCGTCGCGTTGGCGGCCAGGTCCTCGGCCTCGGCGGCCAGGGCCTCCTTGCGGGCGGTCTGGGCGGCCCGATGCTCCTCGCGCTTCGAGCGGCCCTCGGCGATGGCCACGTCGGCGTGCTCGACGAGGCCGGCCAACCGGGCCGCCAGCCCGTCGACGTCGCCCAGGACGCTCGCGGTCGGCAGCGTCTCGGCCAGCGCGGACGCGTGCGCCCTGATCTTGCGGGCGTCCCCGCTGCCCGACGCCAGCCGCTCCTCCATGAGGGTGACCTCGGTGCTCAGGTCGTCGAAGCGCCGGCCGAAGTGGGCGAAGGCGGCCTCGCGGTCGCCGGCCTGCCAGGAGCCGACGATGCGCTCGCCGGCCGAGCTGATCAGCCAGACGGTGCCGTCGTCGTCGACGCGTCCGAACCGGTGCGGATCGCTGGAGGGATGGGTGGCCACCGGGGCGGGCCGCGGCCCCGCGGCCATGGGCCGGGGTCCGGGGCGCGGGCCCGGGCGCGGCACCGGCCTGGGTGAGGCGTTGCTGCCGGGCTCGTCGGACGTCATGCTCGTCACCAACCCTTCTGCAACCTTCGCGCGGTGATGTTCCGCGCGCCTGCCGCGCGTGGCGGCTCCCTGACGCTCTTTGACCGTTTCCAACAGTATTCAAGCAGCTTGGCGGGCGAAGCGCGCCCACTGTTTTGGCGCCCGTTTTGGCGCCGACGCCCATCGCCCGCGCCGGCTAGCTTCGCAAGCGCCGTCGCGGGCCCGCGCACCGCCCCCGTGGGCGATGCGCCGCACCAGGGGATAACGGTTCGATTCCACCGTCGCCGCGGCCATTTGGCGGCGGCGCCCGGCCCGGTACCGTGGCACAGGCCGATGGTTGTCTTTTGCCGTGGCTTCCGAGGGGGTGATCGCGATGCCCGAAGCGCGAATTTTCCCGGAGGTTTCGCGCAGGTGCCGCGCGGTCCATCGACGGATCGCCGGGGTTCGGTGGGGTCGAGACCCCGGCGCACCCCACTACAGTGGTCGTTGAACTGTTAGGGAACGGCACGTGTACATACAGCTTTCGGGCGGAACGCTGGTGAGGGGTCCCCATGACGAAAGTTGACGTCGCCGCGCTGATCGCCTTGTGCGCCGCGCTGGCCTCCGCGGTCGGCGATGTGATCCGGCAGCGGTCCGCGCACGAGATCACCGACAAGGAAGTCGGCCACCTCGAGCTGTTCCGCATGTCGTTGCGCGACAAGCGGTGGTGGCTGGGCGGGCTGGCCGCGATCACCAACTACAGCCTGCAGGCCGGCGCGCTGGCGTGGGGGTCGGTGGTGCTGGTGACGTCGCTGCAGGTGACCGCGCTGCTGTTCGCGTTGCCGATCTACGCGCGCCTGACCAAGCAACGCGTGACCCGCTGGGAGTGGGTCTGGGCGGTGGTGCTGGCGGCGGCGTTGGCGGTGGTGATCATCGTCGGCGACCCGACGGCCGGCAACCAGCGGGCGCCGCTGTCGACGTGGCTCATCGTGGCCGCGGTGATGGGCCCCACCCTGGTGGCGTGCGTGCTGGCGGCGCGGGTGTGGAAGGGTCGCCCGGTCGCGGCGGTGCTGCTGGCCGTGGTCGCCGGGTCCTCGCTGGCGCTGTTCGCGGTGCTGACCAAGGGCGTCGTCGAGGTGGCCGAGGAGGGCGCCGGTGCGGTGGTGACCGCGCCGGAGTTCTACCCGTGGCTGGCAACCGCCCTGTGCGGAATGGTGTTTCAGCAGTCCGCCTTCCGCGCGGGCGCGCTGACGGCGTCGCTGCCGACGATGACCGTGTGCAAGCCGGTGGTGGCCGGCGTGCTCGGGGTGACGGTGCTCGGCGAGACGCTGTACACCCAGGGCCCCGCCGCGTTCGTGCTGGTTTCGGCGGTGGCGTTGGTGATCATCGCGACGGTCGCCCTGGCGCGCGGCGAGGCCGCCTCCATCGTGGCGGAGGCGGGGCTAGACGTCGTCGAGGCGCGGGAAGCGTTGGCCGCGCCCGGCGCGCCGCCGCCGGCGGCGGAGAGCAGCCCGACGATCACCTAGCTTCGTTTCCCGCTCGTTAGGGTGGTTGCGTGCTGAGCGCCATCGCGATCGTTCCCGCTGCGCCGGTGCTCGTTCCGGAGCTGACCGGGGCGGCCGCCGCCGAGGTCGCCGACCTGACCGCGGCGGCGCTGGCCGCGGCCGCCTTGTTGCCGCCCCGCTGGGTGGCGATCGGAACGGGCCGGGCCGACGAGGCCGTCGGCACCGACTCCAGCGGCACGTTCGCCGGCTTCGGTGTGGACGTGCCGGTGCGCCTGTCGCCGCACGCGCGCCGGCCCGCCGAACTCCCGGTCTGCGCGCTGCTGGCCGGCTGGCTGCGCGGCCAGGCCCGGCCCGACGGCAGCGCGCAGGTTCGCGTCTACCGCGGCGACCACGACGCCGACACGGCGCTGGCCCACGGGCGGCGGCTGCGCGCGGAGATCGACCGGGTCCCCGATCCCGTCGGGGTGCTGGTGGTGGCCGACGGCGCGAACACGCTGACGCCGTCGGCCCCCGGCGGCCATCGCCCGGACGACTCCGAAGCGCAGCTCGCCCTGGACGACGCGCTGGCCAACGGCGATGCCGCCGCCCTGGCCCAGCTGCCGCCGCAGATCCTGGGGCGGGTCGCGTTTCAAGTGCTGGCCGGCCTCGCCGAGCCGGGGCCGCGGTCGGCCAAAGAGCTCTACCGCGGTGCGCCCTACGGCGTGGGCTATTTCGCCGGCTTCTGGCAGCCATGAACCGGCCGCTGGCGATCCTCGGGCCCACCGGCAGCGGCAAGTCGCAGCTGGCGCTGGAGGTCGCCGAGCGGCTGGGCGCGGAGATCGTGAACGCCGACGCCATGCAGCTGTATCGCGGCATGGACATCGGCACCGCCAAGCTGCCCGTCGGACAGCGCCGCGGCATTCCCCATCACCAGCTCGACGTCCTGCACGTCACCGAAACCGCCACCGTCGCGCGCTATCAGCGGGACGCCGCCGCGGACATCGAAGCGATCGCCGCCCGGGGCGCGGTCCCGGTGATCGTGGGCGGCTCGATGCTCTACCTGCAATCCCTGCTCGACGACTGGTCGTTCCCCGCGACGGATCCCGAGGTCCGGGCGCGCTGGGAGCGGCGGCTCGCCGAGGTGGGGGTGGGCGAGCTGCACGCCGAGCTGGCCCGCCGCGACCCGGCAGCGGCCGCGGCGATCCTGCCGACCGACGGCCGGCGCACGGTGCGCGCCCTGGAGGTCGTCGAGCTCACCGGGCAGCCGTTCGCCGCCTCCGCGCCGCGCATCGGCTCCCCGCGCTGGGACACCGTCATCATCGGATTGGATTGCGACACAACGATTCTGGATGAGAGGTTGGCGCGTCGCACCGACGCGATGTTCGAGCGGGGGCTGGTCGACGAGGTGCGCGGCCTGCTGGGCGACGGCCTGCGCGACGGGGTCACCGCCTCACGCGCGCTGGGCTACGCGCAGGTGCTGGCGGCGCTCGACGCCGGCGGCTCACCGGACCAGCTGCGCGACGCGCGGGAGCAGACGTACGTGGGCACCCGGCGCTACGTGCGGCGGCAGCGGTCATGGTTCCGCCGCGACCACCGGGTGCAGTGGCTCGACGCCGAGGGCGCCGGGCTCGTCGACGACGCGTTGCGGGCGTGGCGGCACGTATCCTGATCTGGTGATCTTCGCCAAGGGCCACGGCACGCAGAACGACTTCGTGCTGCTGCCCGACCTCGACGCCGGGCTGGCGCTGACCGCCGCCCGGGTGGCCGCGCTCTGCGACCGGCGCCGCGGCCTGGGCGCCGACGGGGTGCTGCGGATCACCACCGCGGGCGCCGCGCTGGCGGCCGGCGTGCTCGAGCGCCTGCCGGACGGCGTCGGCGCCGGCGACTGGTACATGGACTACCGCAACGCCGACGGGTCGACCGCGCAGATGTGCGGCAACGGCGTGCGGGTGTTCGCGCACTACCTGCGGGTCGCCGGCCTGGAATCCCGCGACGAGTTCGTCGTCGGCTCGCTGGCCGGCGCGCGCCCGGTCACCCTGCATCACGCCGGCGACACCTACGCCGACGTCACGGTCGACATGGGCAAGGCCAACCGGCTCGGCGCCGGCGAGGCCGTCATCGGCGGCAGGCGATTCGCCGGCCTGGCCGTCGACGTCGGCAATCCGCACCTGGCCTGCGTGGACCCGCGGCTGGACGCCGAGGAGCTGGCGGCCCTGGACGTGGGGGCGCCGGTGCAGTTCGACCGCGCCCAGTTCCCGGAGGGGGTCAACGTCGAAGTGCTGACCGCGCCCGTCGGGGGACTGGTGCAGATGCGCGTCCACGAGCGCGGGGTGGGCGAGACCCGCTCGTGCGGCACCGGAACGGTCGCGGCCGCCGTCGCGGCGCTCGCCGATGGGGGCGCCGACACCGGGACGCTCACCGTGCGGGTGCCCGGGGGCGACGTCGTCGTCACCGTCACCGACGCCACCAGCTACTTGCGCGGACCGTCGGTGCTGGTGGCCCGCGGCGAGATCGGGGAGGAATGGTGGGACGCACACGGGCGTTAAATCAGGTGCGCCGCACCGATTTAGCGTGCACTATTGCTAATTGCCTATGACGAATCCCGAAACTCCCTTTCACGATCAGCCGGATCTAGAGCCCAGTGCGGGCGAACTCGCCCTCGAAGACCGATCGGCGCTGCGCCGGGTCGCGGGGCTGTCCACCGAACTCGCCGACGTCTCCGAGGTCGAGTACCGCCAGCTGCGCCTCGAGCGCGTGGTGCTGGTGGGCGTGTGGACCGAGGGCAGCGCCGCCGACAACCAGGCCAGCATGGCCGAGCTGGCGGCGCTGGCCGAAACCGCCGGCTCGCAGGTGCTCGAGGGGCTCATCCAGCGCCGCGACCGGCCCGACCCGTCGACCTACATCGGGTCCGGCAAGGCCGCCGAACTGCGCGAGGTGGTCCTGGCGACCGGCGCCGACACCGTCATCTGCGACGGCGAGCTGTCGCCGGCGCAGCTGACCGCGCTGGAGAAGGCCGTCAAGGTCAAGGTCATCGACCGCACCGCGCTGATCCTGGACATCTTCGCCCAGCACGCCACCAGCCGGGAGGGCAAGGCCCAGGTGTCGCTGGCCCAGATGGAGTACATGCTGCCCCGGCTGCGCGGCTGGGGTGAGTCGATGTCGCGGCAGGCCGGCGGCCGCGCCGGCGGCAGCGGCGGCGGCGTGGGGCTGCGCGGTCCCGGTGAGACCAAGATCGAGACCGACCGCCGTCGCATCCGCGAACGGATGTCCAAGCTGCGCCGCGAAATCAAGGACATGAAGCAGGCCCGCGACACCCAGCGCAGCCGGCGGCTGTCCAGCGACGTCCCGTCGATCGCCATCGTCGGCTACACCAACGCTGGCAAATCCAGCCTGCTGAACGCGCTGACCGGGGCCGGGGTGCTGGTGCAGGACGCGCTGTTCGCCACCCTGGAACCCACCACCCGGCGCGCGGAATTGGCCGACGGCCGGCCCGCGGTGCTCACCGACACCGTCGGGTTCGTGCGGCACCTGCCCACCCAGCTGGTCGAGGCGTTCCGCTCCACGCTGGAGGAGGTCGTCGACGCCGACCTGCTGGTGCACGTGGTGGACGGCTCGGACGTCAACCCGATGGCCCAGATCAACGCCGTCCGCCAGGTGATCTCCGAAGTGGTCGCCGACCATAACGGCGACCCGCCACCCGAGCTGCTGGTGGTCAACAAGGTGGACGCCGCGAGCGACCTGACGCTGGCCAAGCTGCGGCACGGGCTGCCCGGGGCGGTGTTCGTGTCCGCGCACACCGGCGAGGGCGTCGACGCCTTGCGGCGGCGGATGACCGAGCTGGCCGCCCCCACCGACACCGCCGTCGACGTGGTGATCCCGTACGACCGCGGCGACCTGGTCGCCCGGCTGCACGCCGGTGGGCGCGTCCAGCAGGAGGAGCACAACGCCGACGGCACGCGCATCCGCGCCCGCGTTCCCGTCGCGCTGGCCGCCAGCCTGCGCGAGTTCGCCGCCCACTAGCGCGCCGAGACTGCAACCACGCACACCGCCCGCGGCGTGTCGTGTGCGCGGTTGCAGTGTCGCGTCCGGGCCGGCCAGCGCGCCGCGGGGCCGCCGGCCGCCGACCAACCGGCTGGTTGGTATATCTTGGGCGGCAGAGTCCCATCGGAGGTCAGCGGAGGTCATCCATGAGCGGTGCCATCAAGTACGAGCGCACTCTGTTCGAGCCCGAGCACGAATTGTTCCGCGAGTCCTACCGCGGCTTCCTCGATCGCCACGTGGCGCCCTACCACGACGAATGGGAGAAGGCGAAGATCGTCGACCGCGGCGTGTGGCTCGAGGCCGGCAAGCAGGGCTTCCTGGGGATGGCCGTGCCCGAGGAGTACGGCGGGGGCGGCAACCCCGACTTCCGCTACAACACGATCATCACCGAGGAAACCACCCTCGGGCGCTACAGCGGCATCGGCTTCGGGTTGCACAACGACATCATCGCGCCGTACCTGCTGAAGCTGGCCAACGAGGAACAGAAGCAACGCTGGCTGCCCAAGTTCTGCACCGGGGAAATGATCACGGCGATTGCGATGACCGAGCCGGGAACCGGCAGCGACCTGCAGGGCATCAAGACCCGCGCGGTCAAGCAGGGCGATCACTACGTGCTGAACGGGTCAAAGACGTTCATTACCAACGGAATCAATTCCGACCTGGTGATCGTGGTGGCCCAGACCGACCCCGAGAAGGGCGCGCAGGGTTTCAGCCTGCTGGCCGTCGAACGCGGCATGGAGGGCTTCGAGCGGGGCCGCCACCTGGACAAGATCGGACTGGACGCGCAGGACACCGCCGAGTTGTCGTTCAGCGACGTCAAGGTGCCGGCCGAAAACCTGCTCGGCGAGGAGGGCATGGGGTTCATCTACCTCATGCAGAACCTGCCGCAGGAACGGATCAACATCGCGGTCATGGCGGCCGCGGCGATGGAAGGCGTGCTGGAGCAGACGCTGCAATACACCAAGGAGCGCAAGGCCTTTGGCAAGCCCATCGGCAGCTTCCAGAACAGCCGGTTCGTGCTCGCCGAGCTGGCCACCGAGGCCACCGTGGTGCGCATCATGGTCGACGAATTCATCCGCCTGCATCTGGACGGCAAGCTGACGGCCGAGCAGGCGGCGATGGCCAAGTGGTATGCCACCGAGAAGCAGGTGCACCTGATCGACCGCTGCCTGCAGCTGCACGGCGGCTACGGCTACATGCGCGAATATCCCGTCGCCCGTGCCTATCTCGACGCCCGGGTGCAGACGATCTACGGCGGCACGACCGAGATCATGAAGGAGATCATCGGCCGCAGCCTCGGCGTCTGAGCAATCCGGTTGCCGCGCAAGGACACCAGGCACGGCCGCCGGAGGAGCCCCAATGATGAATGGCTCAATTGGTCTATTGGCCGGGTAGATTGACCGCCAGCTAATGGCCTCACGTACCGTCGGCACATGTGTTTCTCGTCCAACGACTGCGTGGTCACACATCGTCGAGCGGGCGATGCGGGCGCCGGAAGCCGTGGTCGGTTGCGGTACGGGCATGGTCCGGCATCATTTCGACATCGGCGCGGTCTCCGTTTTCGCAATTTTCGTGATTTGACTTCGCATTTCTCCCCGGCAAGGGCAAAGTTATGCGAGCCCGGCGATATTGCGGTTCGTCACGGGTCCGCGGGTGCGGCATGGCCAGGTATACGGGCCTGGGAGGCTTGGTGAACGGGCAGAGAGGTCGAATGCGCAAGCTGATCGGGCGCGCGCTGGTCGGCATGGCGACCGCGGTGATGGCGGCCACGCTGCTGGCCCCCGCCGCTTCGGCGTCTCCGATCGGCGACGCGGAGGCCGCCATGATGGCCGCCTGGGAGAAGGCCGGCGGCGACACCTCACCGCTGGGTCCCCGCAAGGGCGACGTGTACCCCGCCGGCGACGGATTCGCGCTGGACTTCGACGGCGGCAAGATGTTCTACACCACCGACACCGGCGCCAAATTCGTCTACGGGCCGATCCTGGACAAATACGAGTCGCTCGGCGGCCCGGCCGGCAGCGACCTGGGATTCCCCACCATCAACGAGGTTCCCGGCCTGGCGGGACCGGACAGCCGCGTGGCCACCTTCTCGGCCAGCGACAAGCCGGTGATTTTCTGGACGTCCGACCGCGGCGCGTTCGTGGTGCGCGGCGCGCTGAACGCCGCCTGGGACAAGCTCGGCAGCTCGGGCGGCGTGCTCGGGGCGCCGGTCGGCGACGAAAGCTACGCCGGTGAGGTCACGTCGCAGAAGTTCAGCGGCGGCGAGATCTCCTGGAACAGGAAAACCAAGGAGTTCACCACCAACCCGGCGGCGCTGGCCGACCAGCTCAAGGGCCTGCAGGTAGCCATCGATCCGAACGCGGCCATCAACATGGCCTGGCGCGCGGCCGGCGGCGCCGGTGGCCCGCTGGGCGCCAAGCAGGGCGGGTCTTATCCCATCGGCGGCGACGGGGTCGCCCAGAACTTCGCCGGCGGCAAGGTCTTCTTCAACCCGGCCACCGGCGCGAACGCCCTCGAGACCGACATCCTCGCCAAGTACGAGTCGCTGGGTGGGCCGGCCGGCAGCGACCTCGGTTTCCCCACCGCCAACGAGGCCGACGGCGGCATCGGGCCGTCCAGCCGGATCGCCACGTTCGCCGCCGCCGACCGGCCGGTGATCTTCTGGACCGCCGACCACGGCGCGTTCGTCGTGCGCGGCGCGATGAAGGCCGCGTGGGACAAGCTGCGCGGTCCGAGCGGCAAACTGGGCGCCCCGGTCGGCGACCAGGCCGTGGACGGCGACGTGGTGTCGCAGCAGTTCACCGGCGGCAAGATCTCCTGGAACCGGGCGAAGAACTCCTTCAGCACCGACCCGTCCAACCTCGCTCCCTTGCTGTCCGGCCTGCAGGTGTCCGGGCAGAACCAGCCGAGCACCGCGGCGATGCCCTCGCACGCCAAGAAGTTCACCTGGCAGTGGTGGTGGCTGCTCGCGGCCATCCCGGTGCTGGTGCTGATCCTGCTGGCGGTGCTGCTGGCCTTCGCCTGGCGGCGGCGCCGGCGCCGGCGTCGCGCCGGGGACACCGCGACCTACGAGCCCGAGCGCGACCCGGTCGCCGCCGGCTACGAGGCCCCGGCCGATCCGCACTGGGGCCACGACGACGCCGATCTGGCCACCGACTACGTCCCCTTCGGCGAGCTGCCCGAGCAGCAGCCCCCCGACGATGCCGGGCCGGCGCCGCGGGTCAGCTGGACGCGCGGGGCCGACGCCGGGGCCGTCGAGGGGGACGAGGACCCCGACGCGGTGGACACCGACTCCATCCCGCTCGTCTCGGGAGCCGCGCTGGCGGAGGCCGGCTATGACGACGTCCCCGAGGCCGAGGCGGGTTACCCCGAAGTCGCCGGCGAGGAGGCCGACTACACGGGCACCGAATACCTGGCCGGCTATGCGGACGACGAGTACGGGGACGCCGGGTATCCGGATGTCGCGGTCCCGCGCACCCCTCCCGAGGCCGCGTACGTCGGCGACATACCGGTCGCGGGGGAACCCGACGCGGACTATGCGGAGGTCGAACCCGAGGATGGCGCGGCCGCCGCTGAGGGCCTGGCGGCCGCCGCGGAGACCCGAGCCGGGCGCCACGCGGCCACGGACGAGGAAGAGCCGGCCGAAGCAGCCCCCGATGCGCCCGTTGGGGCACCGGTCCCCACTGGGCGCCCGATGATCCACCTGCCGCTGGACGATCCCTACCAGGCGCCCGACGGCTACCCGATCAAGGCCAGCGCGCGCTCCGGGCTGTACTACACGCCGGGCAGTGCGCTGTACCACGACACGCTGGCCGAAATCTGGTTGGCCAGTGAGGAAGTCGCGCAGGCCAACGGCTTCGTCAAGGCCGACTGAGCCGGTCGCTAGACTTTGCGGATCACCGTGACGACCTTGCCGAGCACGGTCGCGTCGTTGCCCGGTATCGGATCGAACGCGGGGTTGTGCGGCATCAGCCACACCTGACCGCCCGCGCGCTTGAACGTTTTGACGGTGGCCTCGCCGTCGATCATGGCGGCGACGATGTCGCCGTTGTCGGCGACGTGCTGCTGGCGCACCACCACCCAGTCGCCGTCGCAGATCGCGGCCTCGACCATCGAGTCGCCCACGACTTTGAGCAGGAACAGCGTGCCCTCGCCGACCAGCTCACGAGGCAGCGGGAAGACGTCCTCGACCGCCTCCTCGGCGAGGATCGGTCCGCCGGCCGCGATGCGTCCGAGCACCGGGACGTAACTCGGTTCGGGCAGCGCGTCCGAGCCGGCCACGTCGGTGACGGGCGCCGCCTCGGTGGCCTCCTCGCTGCCGCGGACGTCCACCGCGCGCGGCCGGTTCGGGTCGCGGCGCAGGTAGCCCTTGCGCTCCAGGGTGCGTAGCTGGTGGGCCACCGACGACGTCGACGTCAGGCCGACGGCGTCGCCGATTTCCCTGATGCTCGGCGGGTAGCCGCGGCTGGTGACGGACTCGCGGATGACGTTCAGGATGGTGCGCTGCCGCTCGGTCAGCGATGAATCAACGGATGAGCCGATCGAGGGAGTGTCGTTGCTGTCGCTCATGCACTGAATGTAGCGGCACCCCGGCCAAGAATCAAACATGTGTTCGACTGGCGTGTCGGGCGCGGTCGAGGCGGGGCCCAAAGACCCTAGGGCTGGGGCGTCAAGACCCTATAGCTGCTGAATCACATGCGTGTAACTTTTGCCGAGATCGGGTACCTGTGCTGCATGTCAGAGGTCGCGCTTCCGAACTTGTCGGTGGTGCGGTCTAGCGTTTTGCTTGCTCGACACGCTTCGCTCAAATGTTCGGACATCGAACACACGAGCGATATAGTCGAACACACGAGCGAGAGCAACCTGACCGGAGGAACGCAAGATGACAATCACATACACGGTCTCGCCGCGTAGCAGCAGCGTTCGGCGCCCGGTCAACGGGCCGGTGCCGGCGCTTCGTCCCGGCCGCGACGGGCTGACCCGGTCGCGCCGGCCCGGCCCGTCCAGGCCGGCGGGCGCCCCGCTGCGCTACCACGGCACCGGCGTCGCCATGTCCGTCGCCCCGCATCGCCGGCGTCCCGTCACGCTGGCGACGACACTGGGGCTGGCGCTGGTCGCCGGGGTCATCACCCTGTGGCTGGGCCTGGTCGCCAACTTCGGGCAGGCGGTCAACGGCGCCTCCGGGGGATCGGGCGCCGCGGTGCCCGACCGGTTGGCCGTCGTGCGGGTTGAGCCGGGCGAGTCGCTGCAGGATGTCGCCCACCGGGTGGCGCCGGACGCGCCGGCCCGCCAGGTCGCCGACCGCATTCGCGAGCTCAACGACCTGAACTCGCCGGCGCTGGCGGCGGGGCAGACGCTGATCGCGCCGGTCGGCTGAGCCCGCGAAGCGGGTACGCTCGGAGTGTTCTGCGGGCCCGCAGGTGAGCACGGCGAAGGAGCGGTCATGCACTGTCCGTTCTGCCGCCACCCCGATTCCCGGGTGATCGACTCGCGGGAAACCGATGAAGGCCAGGCGATTCGGCGCCGCCGGTCGTGCCCCGAGTGCGGGCGGCGCTTCACCACCGTCGAGACGGCCGTGTTGGCCGTGGTCAAACGCAGCGGCGTCACCGAGCCGTTCAGCAGGGAGAAGGTCGTCAGCGGCGTCCGCCGGGCCTGCCAGGGCCGCCAGGTCGACGACGACGCGCTGAATCTGCTTGCGCAGCAGGTGGAAGACGCCGTGCGGTCCGCCGGGTCGCCCGAGGTGCCCAGCCACGAGGTCGGCCTGGCCATCCTCGGCCCGCTGCGCGATCTCGACGAGGTGGCTTACCTGCGGTTCGCCTCGGTGTACCGGTCGTTTTCGTCCGCCGAGGACTTCGAGCGCGAGATCGAGGCGCTGCGCGCGCACCGCAAAGCGCCGACGGATCCGGAGCCGGCCACTCGCTAGGCTGGCGTCCATGCCGCCTGAGTTGCATCCCGATCTGGAGGCGCTGGCACCCCTGCTGGGGACATGGGCCGGTCGCGGCTCGGGTTTCTACCCGACGATCCAGCCGTTCGAGTATGTCGAGGAAGTCGTCTTCTCCCACGTCGGCAAGCCGTTCCTGGCCTACGGGCAAAAGACCAAGGCGGTGGCCGACGGCAGGCCCCTGCACGCCGAAACGGGATATCTTCGCGTGCCAAGACCGGGCGCCGTCGAGATGATCCTCGCCCACCCGAACGGCATCACCGAGATCGAGACGGGCACGTTCACCGTGACCGACGGCCGCATCGAGGTGGAGCTGTCCAGCTCGGCGATCGGGTTGGCCCCGAGCGCCAAAGAGGTGACCGCCCTTGGCCGTTCGGTGCGCATCGACGGCGACGAGCTGTCCTACACGCTGCGCATGGGCGGCGTGGGACAACCCCTGCAGGACCACCTGGTGGCCGTGCTGCACCGCCAGACCTGAGCTCAATCGACCTGTCGGACACCGTCGTTGACCACGCGCCCGGCCACCCCGACCCAGCCCTCGGGGTTCCAGGCGGTTTCGATGACCGAGCCCTTGCCCTGGGTGATGCGCAGGTCGCGGCTGAGGTAGTCGGTGAGCCGCATCGCCGCCGAGCCGGTCGCCTCGTCCTCCGGCACACCGAGGTTCGCGAAGAACCCGCGGGTGCGCAACGCCCCGGCGGCCCGATCGACCCAGGCCCACAGGTAGTGCGCGGTGTCGTCCGGAAAGTCGGCCGGGTCGGCGGCGAGAACGCCGTCGGCGGAATCGAATTCGTGGATGGCGACTTCCGGCGCCCATTCCGAGCGGGCGCTGACGCCGGTCACGTCGCCCTCACGGCTCACCTGCACGAGGCCGGCCGGCACCTGCAGCGTCTTGATCGGCCAGCCGTTGTCGCGCAGCCACCACGACGCGCCGACGGTCGGGTGGCCGGCGAACGGGATTTCGGTGCGCGGGGTGTAGATCCGCACGTGCGCGGTGGCCGAGCCGGCGGCCGGAAGGTCGATGAATACCGTTTCGGCATAGCCCAATTGGGTCGCCAGCCGCTGCCGGTCCGGGGGCGGCACCCGGGCGGCGTCCACCACACCGAGCGGATTACCGAAATTCCCTTCGGGGTCGGTGAAAACGCGCAACACCGTCACGTCGATGCCCATGACCCGACTGTACGGCCCGCGTCAACGCGATTATCAGGTGGCGCTGCGCTCGTCGGAGCCCATGGCGTTGAGCACCGCGACGCGGGTGTCGGCCGGGCCCGTGACCGTGTTCTCGCCGCCCCCGCTGCGCAGCAGCGCGCGAAGCGCCGCCTGGTCGTACTCGGCGGGCGCGGTGCTGTCGATGAAGCGCTGCACGACGTCGATGAAGCGGGCCGGGTCGTCGTGGAACGGGAAGTGGCCCGAGCCTTCGAAGATCTCGAGGCGCGAGCCGGGCATCGCGGCGTGCGCCATCCAGGCGTGCCGGACCGGGACCACCACATCCTTGGTGCCCCAGACGATCTGCACCGGGATGGCCTCGGTCAAATAACACCGGTCCAGCATCGTCACGATCTGCCCGCGCCAGTCCACCACCGCCCGCAGGGTGCGGCTGAACGCCGCCGAGGCCGTCGGCTCCGGCAGGTCGTCGAGGATGCGCAGCACGTTGGGCAGGTCGTGGCCCAGCGCGGTCGATCCGATCGCCAGCCCGGCCAGCTTGCCCGCCAGTTGAACCGCCGGCAGCACGAGGGGCAACCGCAGCAGCGCGAGCGCCTCGCTGCCCATCGGCAACGAGGCCAGCCGGAAGACGACGTTGACGTCCTTGGTGACGCCGCCGGCGGCGACCAGGATCAGCCGGTCGACCAAATGCGGGAACTGGTAGGCGAATTGCATGGCCACCCCGCCGCCCAGCGAATGGCCGATGATCGTCACCCGCTCGATGTCGAGCACGGACAGCAGGTCGCGCATCCCGTTCGCGTAGGCGGCCGCCGAGTAGTCCGCGCGCGGTTTGTCGGATTTCCCGTGACCCAGCAGGTCGGGGGCGATGACTGTGAATCGCTGGGCGAGCTTGGCCTGCACCGCGTTCCAGGTGGTGGAGTTGTCGCCGATGCCGTGGAGCAGCAAAATCGCCGGCCCGGAACCGGCGATCCGGTAGGCCCGCTTGTAGCCGTGAATGGTGCGGAACTCGAGCGTGGGCGCGGTGACTTCACGCACTGGGCGAAGATTGCTCTTGCGCTTCCGCTCGGTCATCTCCGCCAACCTTGGTGTCGGCCCGGGCTATGGGCGTTTCGAAACGTCACGCCTGGTCGTCGTCGTTCTTCTTCTCTGCCTGTTGGGCAAGGAAGCGCTCGAACTCGGCGCCAAGCTCGTCGCCGCTAGGCAGGTCCCCGTCGTGAGTTAGTAACGACCTGTTCTCCTGAGCGTCGATGAAGGCATCGTACTGGCGCTCGAGCGCGGCCACCACTTGAGCCACCTCCGCGCTCGCCTGCACCTGCTCGTCGATCTTGGCGCGAATCTCCGCCGCGGCCTCGGTCAACGCCGACAGCGGCAGCTCCAGCGATCCGCTCTTGGCCACCTGCTCGAGCAGCGCCTGCGCGGCCGCCGGGTAGTCGGTCTGCGTCAGGTAGTGCGGGACGTGCACGGTGAAGCCGACGACCTCGTGACCGTGCTGGGCCATCCGGTATTCCAGCAGGTTGGACGCGCTGCCGGGAACCTGGATCTCCGAAATCCAGGGCTGAAAGTCGGCGATCAGCTCCTTGTCGTTGGAATGCGCGGTCATCGTGATCGGCCGCGTGTGCGGGACCGCCATCGGCACGGTGCCCAGGCCGATCGTGCGGCGCACACCCAGCCGCTCGGCCAGCAGGCGCACCGCGGTGATGAAACGCTCCCACTTCAGGTCCGGCTCCATGCCGGCCAGCAGCAGAAACGGCGTGCCGACGCTGTCCCGCAGGGCGTACAGGCTCAGCTCCGGGTCGTCGTAGGTGGTGAAGTGGTCGGTCTTGAACGTCATCAGCGGCCGCCGCGAGCGGTAATCCAGCAATTCGTCGATCGCGAACGACGCGACCAGCTCGGTGTCCAGCACGGCCTTCAGGTGGGTGGCGGCCAGCCGGATCGCGTGACCGGCGTCGGAGAACCCCTCCAAGGCGTGCACCAAAACCGGGCCGCGGCCGTCGGCCGCCGACAACTGGGGCGCCGGAAACTCCAGCTCGTACATCCCGGACTGTCCGGGCTGGTCGTACTCGTCGCCGCGGTTTTCGCCGTGGGCCATCGGGATTTCCTCCTCTCGGGGGTTTCTCCAGGATGCCCTGACCAGTGTCTCGCGAATCAGCCGGCACCAACAATGGAACAGCTAACACCCTGCACGCCAGCAAACGCGGCGGCGCGCGGGGAGGGGATGTGATCTGCTCGAGACCCCGTGGTCAGGCATGATGGACTCGAAATGCGCATACGGACGGTGCTGCTGTGCTCGGGGGTCGGCCTGCTGACGTTGTTGACGTCGTGCACCCGGCCGGCCGAGCCTGTGGCGCGCCCGATCGTGTCCGTCCCCGTGGCCACCGGGCCGCTGGTTCAGCGGCTCAGCCAGCCCCAGCAGAAGGCGGTCGCAGGTCCGGTGGACCCGGACCGGCGCGTCGGCGCGATCTTCATCAACGACGGCCCGCTGCACGTCTGCACGGGTTCCGTAATCCATTCGGCCACTGGGAATCTGATGATCACCGCGGCGCACTGCCTGGCCGGTGCGGCCAAGATGACCTTCGTTCCCGGTCTCGCCGGTGACGCCGCGCCCGCCCCCACCGATGTGTGGAAGGCCGACGCCGTCTACCTCGATCCGCGCTGGATCGCCGGCAAGGATCCGCACGCGGACTACGCGATCGCGCGGATCAGCAACGACGCCGGCGCGTCGGTCGAGTCGTACGTCGGGCTGGCGCTGACGCTGGGCGTCGCGCCACCGCCGGGCAGCCACGTCACCGTGCTGGGGTACCCGGCGGGGGTGGGCGGCTCGCCGATCGGCTGCCAGGCCAGCACCTCGGTCAACGACAGCGGGTTTCCGTCGCTGGCGTGCGAGGGCCTGGTGGACGGCACCAGCGGTGCGCCGTGGGTGAGCGGCACCACGCTCACCGGGCTGATCGGCGGTTTCGAGCGCGGCGGCTGCGCCGCGAACGTGTCGTACTCGGCACCGTTCGACGCCCAGACCGCGCAATTGCTGGCCCGCGCCGAGGCCGGCGGTCCCGGAGACCGGGTGCCCAACGACCTCGACGACAGCTGCTAGATCAGCGGCGGAACTGGGACAGGGCCCGCATCTTGTTGGTCACGTCCAGCGCGGCCACCTTGTAGGCCTCCGAGAACGTCGGATAGTTGAACACCGCGTCGACCAGGTAGTCGACCGTTCCGCCGCAACCCATCACGGCCTGCCCGATGTGCACCATCTCGGTGGCGCTGGTGCCGAAGATGTGCACCCCGAGCACCTTGCGATCGTCGGTGGATACCAGCAGCTTGAGCATTCCGTAGGAGTCGCCGGCGATCTGGCCGCGGGCCAGCTCCTTGTACCGCGCCACCCCGACCTCGTAGGGGACCGAGTTCTTGGTGAGCTCCACCTCGGTGGCCCCGACGTAGGAGATCTCGGGGATCGAATAGATGCCGATGGGCTGCAGGTCGGTGATGCCCTCGCACGCCTCGCCGAACGCGTGGTAGGCGGCCAGGCGCCCCTGTTCCATCGAGGTCGCCGCCAGCGCGGGGAACCCGATGACGTCGCCCACGGCGTAGATGTGCTCCACCTTGGTCCTGAACTTGTCGTCGACCCAGATCCGCCCGCGCCCCTCGACCTCGAGGCCGGCGTTTTGCAGGTCGAGGTGATCGGTCTGGCCCTGGCGGCCGGCGGAGTACATGACGGTCTCGGCGGGAATCTGCTTGCCGCTGGCCAGCGTGGTGACGGTGCCCGCGGCCCCGACGTCGACGGCGGTGACCTCCTCGCCGAACCGGAACGTCACCGCCAGGTCGCGCAGGTGGAACTTGAGCGCCTCGACCACCTCGGGGTCGCAGAAGTCCAGCATCTCGTCGCGCTTTTCGACGACCGTGACCTTGGTGCCCAGGGCGGCGAACATGGACGCGTACTCGATGCCGATCACGCCGGCGCCGACGACGACCATCGAGCCCGGCAGCGTCTTGAGATCGAGGATGCCGTCGGAGTCGAGCACCCGTTCCTCGTCGAACTCGACGCCGGACGGCCGCGCCGGCCGGGTGCCGGTGGCGATGACGATGTATTCGCCGCTGACAGTGGTCATCTCGCGGCGGCCCGGGTCCTCCACGACGACCGTGTGGGGGTCGACGAAGCGGCCGTGACCGACCAGCAGGTCGATCCGGTTGCGCATCAACTGGTTGCGCACCACGTCGACTTCCTTGCCGATCACGTGCTGCGTGCGCGCCAGCAGGTCGGCCGGGGTGATCCGGTCCTTGACGCGGTAGCTGGCCCCGTAGAGCTCGCGCTGGTTCATCCCGGTGAGGTAAAGCACCGCCTCGCGCAACGTCTTTGACGGGATCGTGCCCGTGTTGACGCAGACGCCGCCGAGCATTCGGCCGCGTTCGATGATGGCGACGGATTTGCCCAGCTTGGCCGAGGCGATGGCGGCCTTCTGGCCGCCCGGTCCCGAACCGATGACGACGATGTCGTACTCCTGCATCGAACCCATGAGATAGACGATAAGGCCCACAGTCCAGACTTTCTCCACAGACGAGCGGCGCGATCCCGTTGCGTGGGCACGGCCTGACGGTGCCGGCGGTCAGCGTTGGTGCCCATGACGACGCATCAACCTGATTTCAAGCTCAATCGCCCCGGAGCGCTGATCGCCGCGCTACCGGCCGTTCTCGGCTTCGTTCCGGAGAATTCATTGGTCCTGGTGTCCCTGGAACACGGCGAACTGGGGTCGGTGATGCGGGTCGACCTCGGTCAGGATCTCGTCGAGCGCGTCGGGCACCTGGCCGAAGTCGCCGCCGCCGCGAGGCCGGAGGCGGCGATCGCGGTGATCGTCGACGCCGAGGGCGCGCACTGTCCGGGATGCAACGAGGAATACCGGCTGCTGTGCGACGAGCTCGCGGAAGCGTTGTCGCGGTGGGGGATTCAGTTGTGGGCCGCGCACGTGGTGGATCGGGTGGCCCGCGGCGGGCGCTGGCATTGCGTGGACGGCTGTGGCTCCGGCGGCTCGGTCGACGACCCCTCGGCGTCGCCGTTGGCGGTGGCGGCCGTGCTCGACGGCCGGCGGCTCTACCGCCGGCGCGCCGACCTGCAGGC
>NZ_LZLY01000070.1 GCF_001673535.1 Mycobacterium sp. 1081908.1
CGGCGGCGCCGATCACCAAATACGATGCGGCCTGCAGGAAGTCGTGCCTTGCCGCCTCGGTGAACACCGTCCACCGCGACTCGGTCCGGGCTCCCGAAGCGGGCAGCCGGCGGGTGATCCACTCCGCGCGGCCCCACCGTGACCACATCCACCCCATGATCACCGCGGTCAGCAGCGACGCCCCCATGCGCGCGACGACCATCCCGGGCACACCGGGAAACGCGACCGCGGTGGCCACGAGCACTACCGGGTTGATCGCCGGCGCGGCCAGCATGAAGGTCAAAGCCGCCGCCCCCGTGGCGCCTCCCTCGCCGAACAGTCGCCGCGCCACCGGAACCGAACCGCATTCACAGCCGGGCAACGCCGCCCCGCCGACGCCGGCGGCCAACACCGCCACCGCCGGACGGCGCGGCAGCCAGCGCGCCAATCGTTCCGGCGACACGAACACCGCGATCAGCCCGCTGACCACCACGCCGAGCGCGAGGAAAGGGACCGCCTGGACGAACACCCCACAGAACACGGTTCCAGCGGTCGATAAGGCCGGACTGAGGGCCACCGCGTTCCGTAGCCTCGTCGCCGCGAAGGCGCCGACGAGCAGGATGCCCACCAGCACTTCCATCGACCCGACGCGCAACCTGGGCCGGGTCCTCAGCGTCGCCATCGCCTCAGTATGTCAGCGTGCGGGCGCCCCATCGGGAGCTGCGGACGATGTCGGCGACGGATCGCGGAGCTCGCAACGCTAGCCGTCGCGTCGCTCGCCGTCGAGATCCTCGTCGGCGCCCTCGCGGGCACCGCCCGGGCCCCACGTGCCCGGCAACATCGGCATCCGCGGGCCACCGCCGAAATCGTCATCGGCCAGGGTGGCCAAACCCGCCGCCT
>NZ_LZLY01000071.1 GCF_001673535.1 Mycobacterium sp. 1081908.1
CGCGGCGGGGTCCAAGTCTTCGACGTCGGTCCCGGCCACGGTGATCCGGCCTGAGGACGGCGCGGTGAGCCCCGCGATCACCTGCAGCGTGGTGCTCTTGCCGGCGCCGTTGTGCCCGGTCAGCACCGTGACCCGGCCGGGTTCGAGCACCGCGGTGAGGTCGCGGGGCGCGTGGCCGTCGCGGCCCAGCACGCGGAGGTTCTCGATGCGAATCGGTTCGCCCCGCGCGTTCACGGAGCGGCGTCGCGCCGTCGGGGCGGCGGGCTCGCCGATGAGGGCGAACGCCTTGTCGGCGGCGGTCCTACCCTCTTGGGCGGCATGGAATTCCACGCCGATGCGGCGCAGTGGCCAGTAGACGTCGGGGGCCAGCAGCAGCACCGTCAGGCCGGTGGTCAGGGTCATCTCGCCGAACAGCAGGCGAAGGCCGATGCCGACCGCGATCAATGCGACGCCGAGCGTGGCCAGCAATTCGAGCACCAGCGCGGACAGGAACGCGATCCGCAGCGTCGCCATCGCCGAGCGCCGGTGGGCGGCAGCCAGTTCGGCGATCCGGTGTTCGGGACCGCGGCCGCGGCCCAGCGCGCGCAGCGTGGGGATGCCGGCGATCAGGTCCAGCAGCCGGGCCTGCAGGGTCGTCATGGCCTCGAGCGCCGCCGCCGACCGGGCGGCGGTGGCCATCCCGATCAGCACCATGAAGACCGGTATCAGCGGCAGCGTGGTCAGCACGATCACCATTGATTTCGGGTCGTAGAGCGCGATCACGGCGACGGTGGCCGGGGTCAGGATGGCGGCGAGCAGCAAGGTGGGCAGGTATCCGGCGAAGTAGGGTCGCAACCCGTCGAGGCCGCGCGTCACCACGACGGCGGCGGCGTCGCGCTGCGCGGCGAGTTCGTTCGGCGGCCGGGCGGTCACGGCGGCCAGCACCTGGCCGTTGAGGTCGGCGATGACCGCGCCGGCGCCGCGCTGCCCCAGGCGGGCCTGAATCCAGTGCGTGACCGTGCGAATCACCCACAGCGCCAACAGGATCGACAGGGGACCAACCCACGCGCGCAAGCCCCGCGCCGTGGGATCGCCGACGACGCGGGCCACGACGTTCGCCAGGACGATCGCCGAGCCGATCGCACAGCCGGAGATCACCACCCCGCAGCCCACCGCGGCGACCAGATAGCGCCGCAACGCGCGCGAGGCCCGCCACAGCCGCGGGTCCAGCGGCGCTCGTGATGCCTTTGCGCTCAGGACGCACGCCTCGCCAGGCCGATGGGCGGCGGTATCCGCTCGGACGAGATCCGCTGCCGGAACACCCAATACGTCCACGCCTGGTACACCACCGTCAGCGGGGCCATGATCGCCGTCACCCAGGTCATGATCTTCAGGGTGTAGGGGGTGGATGAGGCGTTGTAGATCGTCACGCTCCACTGGCCGTTCAGCGTCGAGGGCACCAGGTTCGGATACAACGAGCCGAACAACAGGACCACCACGGCCGCGACCACCATGGCGAGGCAGGCAAAAGCCCAGCCCTCCGACGCGCGCCGCCACACCAACAGCACCGCCGCCAACTGCGCGACGACCGCAACCCCCAGCACCAGCCAGGTCCAGCCCTTGCCCTGCCCCAGCTGCGTCCAAAGTCCAAAGGCCGCAACTAATCCGGTCGCCGGCAGCGACAGCCACACCGCGAACCGGTGCGCATCGTCGCGGATCGTGCCCGAGGTCTTCAGGCCGACGAACACCGCGCCGTAGAGCAGGAACAGCGCGGCGGTGGCCAGGCCGCCCAGCAGGGTGTAGGCGTTGAGCACGTCGGTGATCGACGGGTGGACGTGGCCGTCGGAATCCACTGGCAGCCCGCGGACCAGGATGGCGAATGCGACACCCCACAGGATGGCGGGCAGCCACGATCCGGCGGCAATGCCGAAATCGGCCCAGCCGCGCCATTTCGTGTCGTCGATCTTGCCGCGCCATTCGATCGCCACGGCGCGCACGATCATGCCGAACAGGATCGCCAGCAGCGGCAGATACAGCGTGGAGAACACGGTGGCATACCAGCCCGGGAACGCGGCGAACATCGCCGCGCCACCGGTGATCAGCCAGACCTCGTTGCCGTCCCACACCGGCCCGATGGTGTTGAGCGCGGTGCGCCGATGCAGCTCCGGTTCGCCGACGCCGAAGCGGGCGAACGGCTCCATCAGCATGCCCACGCCGAAGTCGAACCCCTCGAGGATGAAGAAACCGAGGAACAGCAATCCGATGATGCCGAACCACAACTGTTGCAATGCCACCGGTCAGCTCCTTAATACGCGAACGAAAGTGGCGCCACCTCGTCGTCGCTGGGCGCGGGGGGCGGTGCCGGTTCGGCGTCGTGTTCCTGTGGCCCCGCGGCGACGTAGCGCCGGAGCAAGAAGAACCAGATGACCGCCAGCACCGCGTAAACGAGGGTGAAGGTCACCAGGGAGGTGACGACCATGCCGGCCGCGTGGTCGGACACGCCCTGCCCGACGGTGAGCCGAACCTGTTGATCGCCGGTCGGGTTCGGCACGACGATCCACGGCTGGCGGCCCATCTCGGTGAACACCCACCCGGAGATGTTGGCCAGAAACGGTGTGGGAATGGTGAGCAACGCCGCCCAGGAGAACCAGCGCTTGTCGGGCATCCGGCCGCCCCGGGTGAACCACAGCGTCGCCAGCGCGAACAGCACCGGGATGGCGAGGAACCCGATCATCGCGCGGAACGACCAGTACGTGACAAAAAGGTTGGGCCGGTAGTCGTTTGGCCCGAATCGCAGTTGATAGTCCTGCTGCAGGTTGCGCACACCCTGCAGCGTCACGTCGCCGGTTCGCCCTTCGGCGAGGAACGGCAGCACGTAGGGCACCTCGATGACCCGGTAGAGGCTGTCGCAGTTGTTCTGCCGCCCGACCGTCAGGATGGAGAAGTCGGGGTCGGTTTGGGTGTCGCACAACGATTCCGCCGACGCCATCTTCATCGGTTGCTGCACGAACATCAGCTTGCCCTGATGGTCGCCGGTGAAGAACAGGCCGACGGTGGCGGCCAGCGCGACCCAGCACCCCAGGATGGCGGCCGGGCGAAACATGGTGCGGGCGTCGGACTCGGCGGCGGCTGTGGCGGACGGGTCGGATGCGGGCTTGCCGGAGCGGACCATCCACCACGCGCTGACGGCGGCGACGAAGGTCGCGGCGGTCAGCAAGGCGCCGGCCACCGTGTGTGAAAACGCCGCGAGCGCAGTGTTATTGGAAAGCAGCGCGGCGATGCTGTTCAGCTCGGCGCGGTGGCTCACCGGGTTGTAGTGGGCCCCGACCGGGTGCTGCATGAACGAGTTGGCCGCGATGATGAAGAACGCCGACACGTTGACGCTGATCGCCACGATCCAGATGCAGGCCAGGTGTATCAGCCGCGGAAGCCGGCTCCAGCCGAAGATCCACAGGCCGATGAAGGTGGACTCGAAGAAGAAGGCGGCCAGGCCCTCCATCGCCAGCGGCGCGCCGAAGATGTCGCCGACGAACCGGGAGTACTCGCTCCAGTTCATCCCGAACTGGAATTCCTGGACGATGCCCGTCGCGACACCGATGGCGAAGTTGATCAAAAACAGCTTGCCGAAGAACTTGGTCAGCCGATACCAGGCGGTGTTGCCGGTGGCCACCCACACCGTCTGCATGACGGCCAGCAGCGGGGCCAGGCCGATGGTGAGCGGCACGAAGATGAAGTGGTAGACGGTGGTGATGCCGAACTGCCACCGCGAAATATCGACGACACTCATCTGTCATCTCCCAACTGCGGCCATCTACGACGCAGTGTAGTAGTTACTGGGCGCCGGCGCCACGCCCCAATTCCCTGGACGCCTTGCGGATGCCGAACGACGAGACGATCTCGAAAACGCCGATTACCGCGAACCAGACGCCGACCACGATCGTCAGGGTGACGATCGAGGCGAACGGCGACGCCAGGACGACGATCCCGGCGAGCAGGCTGATCACGCCGATGAAAATCGACCAGGCCCGCCCCGGCAGCAGGGGATCGCTGATGGCCGAGACCGTCGTGGCGACCCCGCGGAAGATGAACCCGATGCCAATCCAGATGGCCAGCAACAGGACCGCGTAGCCCTGCCCGAAGTGACGAAATGCCAAGACGGCCAGGATGAGTGACGCCGCGCCGCTGATGAACAACAGGATCCGGCTGCCCGCCGAAACGTGCAGGCTGAACGCGAAGACCACCTGCGCGGCACCGGTAATCAACAGATAGATGCCGAACGCGACGGCGGCGGCCAGGATGGAGATGCCCGGCCAGGCCAGGATCACCGCGCCGACGACGATCGACAGAATTCCGGACACCAGCGCGGATTTCCACAAGTGCGGCAACAAGCTTGGGACAGGGGCCGTTCCAGGCGTGGTTTGCATGGCCGAAGTCTGGCACAAACCGCGGAGCGGCCGATAGGGACTTTCGGCTCAGACGCGCGCGGTGCGCGGTTCGTCGGCGGGCAGGTCGGTGGGCTCCTCGGTTGCCTTGCGCCCAATCAGATACCAGGTCCGCATGGGGCCCTTGCCCTTGATCTCGATGCTGCCGCGCTCCTGCAGCACGAAGTCGTCTTTGAGGCGCTCGTACATCGCGTCGGGCACCTGGATCCGGCCGACCGAGTCGGTGGATTCCATCCGGGAGGCGACGTTGACCGCATCGCCCCACACGTCGTAGAAGAACCGGCGCGACCCGACGACACCCGCGACCACCGGCCCGCAGGCCATGCCGACCCGCAGCGGGATCGGCTGACTGTGCGGATCCCTCAGTCCCGCTGCGACATTGGCCATGTCGAGCGCGAAATCCGCCAGCGCGCGGGAATGGTCGGGCCGCGGGCGCGGAACGCCGCTGACCACCATGTACGAGTCGCCGCTGACTTTGATTTTCTCCAGGCCGTGCTTGTCGACGAGGGCGTCGAACGCGCCGTACAGACGGTCGAGGAAGCGCACCAGGTCGGCGGGCGGGGTGCTGCTGGCGCGCTCGGTGAACCCGACGATGTCGGCGAACAGGACCGAGGCGTCGTCGTACTTGTCGGCGATGACGTTGCGGTCGGGCTCCTTGAGGCGCTCGGCGATGCTGGCGGGCAACATGTTTTCCAGCAGCGTCTCCGAGCGCTCGTACTGGGCCTCCATCACCGCCTCGGCGCGCGCGGTCTCGCGCAGGGCGAACCACAGGATCACGACCACCATCACGACGCTGGACACGGCTGTGACGACAAAGCCCGTCGACGTGGCCCAGGCCGGCTGCAGCCCGGTGTTGCGCGGGACCAGGAACTCCACCGCGATGATCAGGCCGGCGACCACCGCCGCCAGCGCGGAGGCCAACACGATGTGCTCGATCCCTAGCAACAGCACGACGATGCAGGCGCCGACCAGAAAGAAGAACTGCGAGCCCGAACCGGTGCCTACGTCCAGGCAGCTGGCGAAGACGGAGACGTAGGCCGCGCTCAAAAAGGTAAGCGGCGCAACCAGTTCCCCGAAGCGCTGCAGCCAGGGCACCATCGCGAAGACCATGGCGCCGACGATGTTGATCGAGCTGACCTGCCAAGTCCAGGAATCGGTGAGGATTTGCACCAGCACGAAGCTGACGCTGACCATCACGGCCAGCCACGAGGTGATGGTGAGGATCCGGCCCCGGCGCGCGGCGCTGGCGGCGTAGTGCTGGTTGCGGTCGCGGGTCTGCGCCCGCACCACGGCGACGCAGTCCGGGCGGTTCGACGAGCCTTCTGACCGGGGTGGGGCTCCGCATTTCTTCGCCACCACGTTCAAAGCCTAACCGTTGACCTCGTCAATTGTCGGGTGCCTGGTCAAGATCGTGGGTGAGCCAGTCCGACGGCGGGTGTTCGGTCAGCGAGCCGTTGGGCATGATGTGCAGCACCCGGTCCCCGTCGTGGGTGGCCAGGTCGGCGATCATCCGCCGGTGGCATCGCCACCAGGTCGGCTCGCCGCACATAATGGCCACGTCGCCGGCCCCGGCGTCGTGCAGCAGCCGCTCGTATGCCGCCCGGAACTCCGGTGTGCGGGTATGCGCGGCGTAGTTGGCGAACGCGGGGTTCTCCCACCACTGGTCGCGCAGTAGCCGGGTGTCGGGAGCCTTGCGTCGTCCACCGAGGTCCGGTTCGTGGCGGTACGCGATTCCCGCGGCGTTCAGCCAGCCCGGCATCGCATCCTTCGACACGTCGGGATTGCGACGCGAGCCGGGGAAACTGCGGACGTCGACCAGCAGCGTGATGCCGTGCCGGCGCAGCGCGGCGGTCAGTTCGTCGGCGGTTTTCGCGCCGTGTCCGATGGTGTAGAGCATTTAACAGGTGTGCCCTCGGTGGGATTCGAACCCACACTGGACGGGTTTTGAGTCCGTTTCCTCTGCCAGTTGGGATACGAGGGCGGGCAGCCTCCCACCATAGAGGATCGGTGCGCCGATCGATTCTCACCGCCCCCGAGTTCGCTGGTCCCGGGCGTGCAGGACACAATGTCCGTCATGACCGGCCCCACGACCGACACCGACGCCGCTGTGCCGCGCCGGGTCCTGATCGCGGAAGACGAAGCGCTCATCCGCCTGGATCTCGCCGAGATGCTCCGGGAGGAGGGATACGAGATCGTCGGCGAGGCCGGCGACGGCCAGGAGGCCGTCGAACTGGCCGAGCGCCATAAGCCGGACCTGGTGATCATGGACGTGAAGATGCCGCGCCGCGACGGCATCGACGCCGCCTCGGAGATAGCCAGCAAGCGCATCGCGCCGATCGTGGTGCTGACCGCGTTCAGCCAGCGCGACCTGGTGGAGCGCGCCCGCGACGCCGGGGCGATGGCCTACCTGGTGAAGCCGTTCACGATCAGCGACCTGATCCCGGCCATCGAATTGGCGCTGAGCCGGTTCAGCGAGATCACCGAGCTGGAACGCGAAGTGGCGACGCTGTCCGACCGGCTGGAGACCCGCAAGCTCGTCGAGCGCGCCAAGGGCCTGCTGCAGACCAAGCAGGGCATGACCGAGCCCGAGGCGTTCAAGTGGATCCAGCGCGCGGCCATGGACCGTCGGACCACCATGAAGCGGGTGGCCGAGGTAGTCCTGGAAACCCTCGACACGCCCAAAGAGGCCGAATAGCCCCGCGAGCGTGCGTGTCTGTACGGCGACACGCCGTCGCGCGCATACAACTGCGCACGTTCGCGGAAGCGCGTCGCGCTAGCGCGCCACGATCACCGACGAGCCGTGGCCGAACAGGCCCTGATTGGCGGTGACGCCGACCGTCGCGCCCTCCACCTGCCGGCCGGTGGCCTGCCCGCGGAGCTGCCAGGTCAGCTCGCAGACCTGCGCGATGGCCTGCGCGGGGATGGCCTCGCCGAAGCAGGCCAGCCCGCCCGACGGGTTGACCGGGACCCGGCCGCCGATCGTGGTGGCCCCGCTGCGCAGCAGCGCCTCGGCCTCGCCCTTGGCGCACAAGCCCAGGTGCTCGTACCAGTCGAGCTCCAGCGCCGTGGACAGGTCGTAGACCTCGGCCAGGCTGACGTCCTCGGGCCCGATGCCGGCCTCGGCGTAGGCGGCGTCGAGGATCTGGTCCTTGAACACCCGCTCCGGCGCGGCTACGACGGCGGTGGAATCCGTTGCGATGTCGGGCAATTCGGGCAGGTGCTGGGGGTAGCGCGGCGTCACCGTGCTGACCGCGCGCACCGACGGCACTCCGTCGAGCGAGCCCAGGTGCTTGCGGGCGAAGTCGCCGCTGGCGACGATCAGCGCGGCGGCGCCGTCGGAGGTCGCGCAGATGTCGAGCTGGCGCAGCGGGTCGGCCACCACCGGGCTGGCGAACACGTCGTCGACCGAGGATTCCTTGCGGTAGCGCGCATTCGGGTTCTGCAGGCCGTGCCGGGAATTCTTCACCTTGACCTGAGCGAAGTCCTCGGGCGTGGCCCCGTAGAGGTCCATCCGCCGGCGCGCCAGCAGCGCGAAGTACACCGGGTTCATCGCCCCGATGAGGTGGAACCGCTGCCAGTCGGGGTCGTTCTTGCGTTCCCCGCCGACGGGGGCGAACGCGCCCTTGGGTGTGGTGTCGGCGCCGATCACCAGTGCGACGTCGCAGAAGCCGGCGAGGATCTGGGCCCGCGCGCTCTGCAGCGCCTGCGAACCGCTGGCGCACGCCGCGTAGCTGGAGCTGACCGGCACCCCGTTCCAGCCGAGCTTCTGCGCGAACGTCGACCCTGCGATGAAGCCCGGGTAGCCGTTGCGGATGGTGTCGGCCCCCGCGACCATCTGGATCTGCCGCCAGTCGAGCCCGGCCTCCGCCAGCGCCGCGCGCGCGGCCACCACCCCGTATTCGGTGAAGTCGCGGCCCCACTTCCCCCAGGGGTGCATGCCGGCGCCGAGGATGTAGAGCGGTTCGGGAGTGCTCATGACGCCACCTTCCACGCGTAGACGAGCCGCTCGACGCCGTCGTCGTCGGTGTACAGCGGCATGGTGGTCAGCTCCATCTCCATGCCGACCTTCAAATCGTCGGCCAGCGTGCCCTCGACCACCTTGCCCAGCACGATCAGCCCCTCCTCGGCCAGCTCCACCGCGGCGATCGCGAACGGCTCGAAGGGATCCGGTGCCGGGTAGGGCGCGGGCGGCGGATACCGGTTCTCGGTGTAGCTCCACAGCGTCCCGCGCGTCGACAGCGCGACGGGCTCCAGCGTGTCGCTGGCGCACGCCGGGTTGGGGCAGTTGTTCTCCCGCGGCGGGAAGACATAGGTGCCGCACTCGGGGCACTTGCTGCCGATCAGATGGGCGCTGCCGGCGTCATCGGTGGCGAACCATCCGTCGATCGCGGGTTGTTGGCTGGTGACCTCTGGCACTTCGTCAGACTACCCAGCCCGGATACAAAACTGAAACGTGTTGCAGTTTGCGACGGTCGCCGATGACTTCGGGCGGCGTCGGCGGTCATATCGGGAATGGGCGGGTACCAAGCGAAGGAGCGTCCCATGGTGATCGTCGCGGGCTACCTTGTCGTGGAGCCGTCGCAGCGAGACGGATATCTGGTGCAGTGCAAGGCCGTGGTGCAGCAAGCCCGCCGAACGCCGGGCTGCCTCGACTTCGCGATCAGCGCCGACCTGCTCGATCCGAGTCGCATCGACATCTTCGAACGATGGGAATCGCGCGCCGACGTCGATGCGTTCCGAGGCAGCGGACCCAGCGACGAACAACAAGGTTCGATAGTGCGTGCGTCGGTTTCCGAGTACGACGTGGGGGCCGAGCGGCGGCTGACCTGATGTCGTGAGAGGTGCCTAGAGTGAATGCCGTGCCCGTCGCGACCGCTCAGAAGACCGAGGAACAGACCAAGCCGACTCTGATGTTGCTGGACGGCAATTCGCTGGCGTTCCGGGCGTTCTATGCGCTTCCCGCCGAGAACTTCAAGACCCGCGGCGGGCTGACCACCAACGCGGTGTACGGCTTCACCGCCATGCTGATCAACCTGCTGCGCGACGAGGCGCCGACGCACATCGCAGCGGCGTTCGACGTGTCGCGGCAGACCTTCCGTTCCGAGCGGTACCCGGAGTACAAGGCCAACCGGTCGTCGACGCCCGACGAGTTCCACGGCCAGATCGACATCACCAAGGAAGTGCTCAACGCGCTGGGCATCACGGTGCTCTCGGAGCAGGGGTTCGAGGCCGACGACCTCATCGCGACGCTGGCCACCCAGGCCGAGAACGAGGGCTACCGCGTGCTGGTGGTCTCCGGTGACCGCGACTCGCTGCAGCTGGTCAGCGAGGACGTCACGGTGCTGTACCCGCGCAAGGGCGTCAGCGAACTGACGCGCTTCACCCCCGAGGCCGTCGTCGAGAAGTACGGGCTGACGCCCAAGCAGTACCCCGACTTCGCGGCCCTGCGCGGCGATCCCAGCGACAACCTGCCCGGCATCCCCGGGGTGGGGGAGAAGACCGCCTCGAAGTGGATCGCCGAATACGGCTCGCTGCAGGCGCTGGTGGACAACGTCGACTCCGTCCGCGGCAAGGTGGGCGACGCGCTGCGCGCCAACCTCGCCGGCGTCATCCGCAACCGCGAGCTCACCGACCTCGTCAAAGACGTGCCGCTGGCCCAGACCCCGGACACGCTGCGGCTGCAGCCGTGGGACCGCGACCAGATCCACCGGCTCTTCGACGACCTGGAGTTCCGGGTGTTGCGCGACCGGCTGTTCGAGACCCTGGTCGCCGTCGAGCCCGAGGTCGACGAGGGCTTCGACGTGCGCGGCGGCGCGCTCGAGCCCGGCGCCGTCGGGCAGTGGCTGGTCGCGCACGCCGGCGACGGGCGCCGGGCCGGGCTGGCCGTCGCGGGCACCCACCTGCCGCACGGCGGGGACGCCACCGGGCTGGGCATCGCCGCCGCCGACGGCGACGGTGCCTACATCGACACCGCCACGCTGACCCCCGACGACGACGCCGCGCTGGCGGCCTGGCTGGCCGACCCGGCGAAACCCAAAGCGCTGCACGAGGCCAAGCTCGCCATCCACGACCTGGCGGGCCGCGGCTGGACGCTGAACGGCGTCAGCTCCGACACCGCGCTGGCGGCCTACGTGGTGCGCCCGGGGCAGCGCAGCTTCACCCTCGACGACCTCTCGCTGCGCTACCTGCGTCGCGAGCTGCGCGCGGAAACGCCTGAGCAGCAACAGCTTTCGTTGCTCGACGACATGGACGGGGTGGACGAGCAGGCCGTCGCGACCCTGATCCTGCGGGCCCGGGCCGTGGTCGACCTGGCCGACGCGCTGGACGCCGAGCTGGACCGCATCGACTCCACCGCGCTGCTGGGCGAGATGGAGCTGCCGGTCCAGCACGTGCTGGCCGACATGGAAAGCGCCGGCATCGCCGTCGATCTGCAGCTCCTCGGCGATCTGCAAAGCCAGTTCGCCGACCAGATCCGCGACGCGGCCGAGGCCGCCTACGGCGTGATCGGCAAGCAGATCAACCTGGGCTCGCCCAAGCAGTTGCAGGTGGTGCTGTTCGACGAGCTCGGCATGCCGAAGACCAAGCGCACCAAGACCGGCTACACCACCGACGCCGACGCCCTGCAGTCGCTGTTCGACAAGACCGGGCATCCGTTCCTGCAGCACCTGCTGGCCCACCGCGACGTCACCCGGCTGAAGGTCACGGTCGACGGGCTGCTGAACTCGGTGGCCGCCGACGGGCGCATCCACACCACCTTCAACCAGACCATCGCGGCCACCGGCAGGCTGTCGTCGACCGAACCCAACCTGCAGAACATCCCGATCCGCACCGACGCCGGCCGCCAGATCCGGGACGGCTTCGTCGTCGGCAAGGGTTACGAAGAGCTGATGACGGCGGACTACAGCCAGATCGAGATGCGCATCATGGCCCACCTGTCGCGGGACGAAGGCCTGATCGAGGCGTTCAACACCGGGGAGGACCTGCACTCGTTCGTCGCGTCGCGGGCGTTCGGGGTGCCGATCGAGGAGGTCACCGCCGAGCTGCGCCGCCGGGTCAAGGCGATGTCGTACGGGCTGGCCTACGGCTTGAGCGCCTACGGGCTGTCCGCGCAGCTGAAGATCTCCACCGAGGAGGCGAAGGAGCAGATGGACCAGTACTTCGCCCGATTCGGCGGTATCCGCGACTACTTGCACGACGTCGTCGAGCAGGCCCGCAAGGACGGCTACACCTCCACCGTGCTCGGCCGCCGCCGCTACCTGCCCGAGCTGGACAGCAGCAACCGCAACGTGCGCGAGGCCGCCGAGCGGGCCGCGCTCAACGCGCCCATCCAGGGCAGCGCGGCCGACATCATCAAGGTGGCGATGATCGAGGTGGACAAGGCGATCAAGGAGGCCGGGCTGGCGTCGCGGATGCTGCTGCAGGTGCACGACGAACTGTTGTTCGAAATCGCGCCGGGTGAGCGGGAGCGGGTCGAGGCGCTGGCGCGCGAGAAAATGGGCGCCGCCTACCCGCTCGACGTCCCACTCGAGGTCTCGGTCGGCTACGGCCGCAGTTGGGACGCCGCCGCGCACTAAGCGCTGGCCGGCGTGACGTGAGGGCGAAAATTCGGCCGAAAATTCGCCCTGGCGTTACATTTGCGTCATTTCGGCCGTCCTGGCTTTGAGCCCGAGTTTGTCCAGCTAGTGCCCTGTCGAGTAGCCTCGACAGGTAAATCCTGAATTGTCCCTACGACCCAACCTGTCCGGAGCAACCCAACAACATGCCGAGTCCCACCGTCACCTCGCCGCAAGTAGCCGTCAACGACATTGGCTCGAGCGAGGATTTTCTCGCCGCAATAGACAAAACGATCAAGTACTTCAACGATGGCGACATCGTCGAAGGCACCATCGTCAAAGTTGACCGGGACGAGGTGCTCCTCGACATCGGCTACAAGACCGAAGGGGTCATCCCCGCCCGCGAGCTCTCCATCAAGCACGACGTCGACCCCAACGAGGTCGTTTCCGTCGGCGATGAGGTCGAGGCCCTGGTTCTCACCAAGGAGGACAAAGAGGGCCGGCTGATCCTGTCCAAGAAGCGCGCGCAGTACGAGCGCGCCTGGGGCACCATCGAGGCGCTCAAGGAGAAGGACGAGGCCGTCAAGGGCACCGTCATCGAGGTCGTCAAGGGTGGTCTGATCCTCGACATCGGGTTGCGCGGCTTCCTGCCCGCCTCGCTCGTCGAGATGCGGCGCGTCCGCGACCTGCAGCCGTACATCGGCAAGGAGATCGAGGCCAAGATCATCGAGCTGGACAAGAACCGCAACAACGTGGTGCTGTCCCGCCGCGCCTGGCTGGAGCAGACCCAGTCCGAGGTGCGCAGCGAGTTCCTCAACCAGCTGCAGAAGGGCAGCATCCGCAAGGGTGTGGTCTCGTCCATCGTCAACTTCGGCGCGTTCGTCGACCTCGGCGGTGTGGACGGCCTGGTGCACGTGTCCGAGCTGTCCTGGAAGCACATCGACCACCCGTCGGAGGTGGTGCAGGTGGGCGACGAGGTCACCGTCGAGGTGCTCGACGTCGACATGGACCGCGAGCGGGTTTCGTTGTCGCTCAAGGCGACCCAGGAAGACCCGTGGCGCCACTTCGCCCGCACGCACGCCATCGGCCAGATCGTGCCCGGCAAGGTCACCAAGCTGGTTCCGTTCGGCGCGTTCGTCCGAGTCGAGGAGGGCATCGAGGGCCTGGTGCACATCTCCGAGCTGGCCGAGCGCCACGTCGAGGTGCCCGACCAGGTGGTCGCCGTCGGCGACGACGCGATGGTCAAGGTCATCGACATCGACCTGGAGCGCCGCCGAATCTCGTTGTCGCTCAAGCAGGCCAACGAGGACTACACCGAGGAATTCGACCCCGCGAAGTACGGCATGGCCGACAGCTACGACGAGCAGGGCAACTACATCTTCCCCGAGGGCTTCGACTCCGAGACCAACGAATGGCTCGAGGGATTCGACGCCCAGCGCAACGAGTGGGAGGCCCGCTACGCCGAGGCCGAGCGCCGGCACAAGATGCACACCGCGCAGATGGAGAAGTTCGCCGCCGCGGAGTCGGCCGCCCACGCCGCGGGCGACTCGGCGCCGGGCAACGGCGCGTCGTCGGAGAAGGCGGCGGGCGGATCGCTGGCCAGCGACGCCCAGCTGGCGGCCCTGCGGGAAAAGCTCGCCGGCAACGCCTAACGGCGTTCTGGAATGCTGCGCATCGGGTTGACCGGTGGCATCGGCGCCGGCAAGTCTGCGGTCTCGTCCACCTTCGCGCAGTGCGGTGCCGTCATCGTCGACGGGGACGTCATCGCGCGCGAGGTGGTCGAGCCGGGCACCGAGGGCCTGAAGTCGCTCGTCGAGGCGTTCGGCGACGACATGCTGCTGCCCGACGGGTCGCTGGATCGTCCCGCGCTGGCCGCCAAGGCTTTTCGTGACGACGAGTCGCGCCAGAAGCTGAACGGGATCGTGCACCCGCTGGTCGGCAAGCGCCGCGCCGAGATCATCGCCTCGGTGCCCGGGGATTCGGTTGTCGTCGAAGACATTCCGCTGCTGGTGGAGTCCGGGATGGCGCCGCTGTTCCCGCTCGTCGTGGTGGTGCACGCCGACGTCGAGGTGCGGGTGCGACGGCTGGTCGACCTGCGCGGCATGTCCGAGGAAGACGCCCGCGCCCGGATCGCCGCGCAGGCCGACGACGAGCAGCGCCGCGCCGTCGCAGACGTCTGGCTGGACAACTCGGGCAGCCCGGAGGAGCTGGCGCAGCGGGCGCGCGACGTGTGGAACGACCGGATCCTGCCCTTCTCCCACAACCTGAGCGCATGCCAGATCGCGCACGCGCCCGCGCGTCTCGTGCCGGCCGACCCGAGTTGGCCGGATCAGGCGCGGCGCATCGTGGGCCGGCTGCAGACCGCGTGCGGCCACCGGGCGCTTCGCATCGACCACATCGGCTCCACCGCGCTGCCCGCCTTGGACGCCAAGGACGTCATCGACATCCAGATCACCGTCGAATCGCTGGCCGTCGCCGACGAACTCGCCGAGCCGTTATTGTCGGCCGGCTACCCGCGCATCGAGGCCATTACCGAGGACGTAGCCCACACCGACGACACGGCCTTGTGGCACAAGCGTATTCACGCCTCCGCCGACCCGGGCCGGCCGACCAACGTGCACCTCCGGGTGGACGGCTGGCCCAACCAGCAGTTCGCGCTGCTTTTCGTCGCCTGGCTGCGGGCCGACGTCGGCGCGCGCGCCGACTACCTGGCCGTCAAGCTCAAGGCCGAACAGGCGGCGGGCGGTGACATCTCGGCCTACGTCGCCGCCAAGGAGCCGTGGTTTGCCGACGCGTACCGGCGGGCGTGGGAGTGGGCGGACGCGACCGGATGGCAGCCCTAGCCGGGCAGCGGCGCCCCGCATTGCAGCACACCGTTGTTGGGGCCGGGATTTCCGGGTGCCGGCCTGACCATCTGGTCCGCCTGGGTGAAGACGTTGTCGTCGACGTCGATCTCGCAGTGCACGTTCGCCGCATACGGGAAATGAAGCACGATCCGCAGGCCGGCCTGCGCGGGATCGGGCAACACGGTGTTGGCCTCGAACACGTTGCCCGGCATCGACGGCAGGTTGGTCGTGTTCGTCTGGCCGCCGTTGATCACGAAGGCGGCCTGGCTGCCGGTCGTCAGCGCGTCGATCCGGGCGCGGTAGGTGATGTTGTGCAGTTCCGCCTGCGCGATCGCCGGGCTTAGCTGGGACCCGGCCGCGACGACGGTCAAGGCGGTGATCGCCATCCACCTGTGGTTGCTGGGGCTCATAACAGCCGAGATTACCCGGGCTGGCAGCGCGGGCACCACAACGAGGTCCGCCCGGCCATCCGGGCGCGCGCGAGCCGGGTGCCGCAGCGCGGGCACGACGGGTCGGGATCGTCGCGCACCCGGGTGAGCCAGCGCGGCAGGCCGGGCACCCGGCCGTGCGGCACCGCCGTGCGCAGCACCCGCGTCATCGCGGCGTGCAGGCCCTTGAACTCGCCGGGCCCCAGTTCCGGAACCGGGCGGGACGGCGCGATCCGGGCCCGCCAGCAGATCTCGTCGGTGAGCAGGTTTCCCAGGCCGGCGATCACCGACTGGTCCATCAGCGTCGGCTTCAGCCGCCCGGACCGGCCGCGCAGCGCGTCGCGGAACGCGGGCAGGCCGAGGCCCAAGGCGTCGGGACCCTGCGGACCGGTGACGTGCGCGACGTCCTCGTCGTCGTCGGCCAGCCACACTCCGCGCAGTTTGCGCAGGTCGGCGTAGCGCAGTTCGCCGCGATCCAGCGCGATCACCAGCCGCTCGTACGGCTCGCGCTCGGCGCCGTCGGCGGCGTAGTGCGGGTGCCCGGTCATCCCGCTGTGCACCAGCAGCGTCGGGCCGTCGGTCGGCAGCATCAGCCATTTGCCGTGCCGGCGTGGGCAATCGAAGCGGCGGCCGTCGAGCCGGCGGCCCAGCGTGGCGGCCGTGGTGTTGCGCAGGACGCCCGGATCGCGGACGTGCACGCCCCGGATCCGTCGGCCGGGCAGCACATCGGCCAGCTCGCGCCGAAAGCCCTCCACGTCGGGCAGCTCAGGCACGAAGCCTTGCCACCCGCTGCGCGGGGCCCGTCAGCGAGCGGGCGTGCCGGTGCATACCGGCCCACGGATCGCCCTGCCCGGCAAGCCGTTTGGGGACATCACGGATGGTGAATCGGTCCGCCCGCAGGCCCCGGGTGTCCAGCTCGTCCCACTCCAGCGGGGTGGCCACCGGCGCGCCCGCCCGGGCCCGCACCGAATACGGCGCAACCGCGGTCTGCGCGTAGGCATTTCGCATGATGTCCAGATACACCCGGTCGCCGCGCTTGTCCTTGCGGGCTTCCACGGTGCGGTGGGCGTCGTCGTCGGCCGCCACCACCTCGGCGACCTCGCGGGCGAATTGGCGGGCGGTGTCGAAATCGGTGTCGGGCCGCAGCGGCACCACGACGTGCAGCCCGCGCGACCCGGTGGTCTGCACGTATCGCGCCAGCCCGAGGTCGTCCAGCACCCCGGCGAACGCGTGGGCCGTCGCCCGCACCACGGCGAAGTCGTCAGCGGAGGGGTCGAGGTCGAACACCAGCCGGTCGGGCTTGTGCAGCCGGTCCCGCCGCGACTGCCACACGTGCAGCGTGACGCAGTTCTGGTTGGCCAGCCAGCGCAGCGCCTCGCGGCGCTCCGCCACGGGATGCACCACGGTGCCGCCCTCCTTGCCGACCTCGACGCGCCCCATCCAGTCCGGCAGCGAATCGGCGAAATCCTGTTGCACCCAACCCTGTTCGCCGATGCCGCGCGGAAACCGCTGCACAGTGAGCGCCCGATCCCGCAGGTGCGGCAGCATCACGTCGGCCACCTCGCCGTAGTAGCCGACCAGCTCGCCCTTGGTGATCCCGTCCTTGGGGAACATCACCCGGTCCGGGTGGCTGACCTCGACCTCGACGCGCGGCATCAGCGCGTCTCCCGCACGACGTCGCCCGCGTCCTTGTCGGTGCGCAAGCCCTGGTAACGCGGGTGGCGCAGCTTGCCGTCGCGGGTCCACTCGGTGAACCCGATCTGGGCGACCAGCTCCGGGCGCACCCAGTGGGCGCCGTTCTCGCGCACCAGGCCGCGGGTGAACGGCGGCTCGTCCTGCTCGATGGGGGACAACCGCTCGTGCAGGCTGCGCAGGGTGGGTTCGTCGAACCCGGTTCCCACCTTGCCGGCGTACACCAGGTCGCGGCCGTCGTGGTAGCCGAGCAGCAGCGCGCCCAACTCGATGCGGCTGCCCTTGGGGCTGGTATAGCCGCCGACGACGAATTCCTGGTCGCGAACGCATTTGAACTTCAGCCAGTTCTTCGACCGGCCGCTTTCGTACGTGGCGTCGGCCCGCTTGGCGATCACACCCTCGTCACCGCGCCGGCACGCCGCCTCGTATGCCGCGATCCCGTCCTCGACGCGGTGCACCGCGAACCGCAGCGGGTCACCGAACTCAATGGCCTTGCGCAGCAGCTTCTTCCGCCACAGCTGCGGCACATCGGTGGTTGACTCGCCGTCGAGGTGCAGCAGGTCGAAGACGTAGTAGAAGACGCGGACCGGGGACGCGCGGGCCACCTCGGGGTCGGTGATGCCCAGCCGGCCCTGCAGCCGCGCGAAGCTGGTGCGACGGCCCACGAACGCCACCACCTCGCCGTCCACGACGAACCGCGTGGTCCGCTGCGCGCCGAGCGCGGCGACCAGCTCGGGATAGGTTCCGTTGAGCGGCTGCCGATTTCGCGACAGCAGGCGCACCCGGTCGCCGTCGCGGAAGCCGATACAGCGCATCCCGTCGAATTTGCGCTCGAAGATCCAGTGCGGATTGGAAAATCGCCGGTCGGTCAGGGTGGCCAGCGTGGGTGCCCGCCAGTCGGGCACCGGCTCGTCGTGCAGCGCCGCGCGCACCGCTTCGGGCAGGGCGGCGAAGTCGGTCATGACACGTCGTCCAGTGAGTGGCCGGTCAGCGCCGGCTGACGCAGCGTGTCGGCGTCCTCGTCGTCTTTGCGCCTGATCAGCAGCCACGTTTCCTGTTCGCCGTCCCGGATCCGGGTCAGCGTGTACCAGCCGCGCAGCCAGTCGCCGCACAGGAAGAACGAAAGATGGCCGCGGTCAAGGCAATCGGCCATGTCGTAGGGCGTCGCGTTGACGTAGGTGCCGCGGTCGCCGTCGACGCCGCCCTCGGCGGCTTCGAGGGTCAGGTCGGCGGTGCGGCGGGCGATCCGGCTGTCGTTGGGTATCGCCCAGCAGACCAGCACGCCGTCGATCTCGAGGCCAAGCTCGTAGTGGTCGCCGTCGGGCCCCGGCCAGATGACGAAACGCGGGTCCCGGCTGGGCCGGCGTTTGCGTCGGTTCTCGATCAAACGCATCACGAAGTGATACCCGTGGGTCACGTGAGGAAACGGGCTATGCCTCACGCCAGGTCAGCTCCATGCCGTGGGCGGCCATCCACCGGGAAAGGTCGTAGTCGTTGCGGGCCAGGCCGTCGATGGCGACCACGGCACGCCGCACGGCCCGTTCGGCGACCTCCGGGGTCAGCAGGCCGTGCCGCACCGCGTCCAGCAGCTCGTCGACGTCGGCCAGCTCCGCCCCGGCGCCGGTGCGGACCACGATGTCCAGGTAGTGGTCCTCCGAGCGCCACACCTTCGGGCCCGGTGTGTATTCGCCCACGTCGAGGTAGAAGTCCTGGTCGCGTTCGTGGCCGGGATTGAAGTGAAAGACGGTGGCGCGCAGGCCCAACGACGGCAGCAGCCACGATTCGAGGTAGTGGAACTGCGCGCGGCCCGGCGTGGGGCGGGCGACGTAGAGCCCCCACGGCTGCACGACGTACTCGTCGACGGCCCGCACGATGCCCTTCGGATCGGTGTTGGTGCGGGCGACCAGGTCGAACGTCTCGTGCTTCGGCGGGTGGATGGTCCCACCCTAGTTGCCGGGGTCGTTGGCAGGCATCATCACCAAGTCGAAGTGAGTATGGGCAAGCGGGCCACCGGGAGGATCACAGTGAGCGACCTCAGCGGAAAGACAGCTCTCGTCACCGGCGGGAATTCCGGCATCGGGTTGGCGACCGCGCAGCGGCTGGCCGACGCGGGCGCCCACGTCTTCCTGACCGGTCGTAATCGGGACACCATCGACGCCGCGGTGGCCTCGATCGGTGACCGGGCGACGGGCATCCGCGCCGACGTGGCCAACCTCGGCGACGTGGCGGCGATCGCCGACGCCATCGTATCCCGCGGGGACGGCCTCGACGTGCTCTTCGCCAACGCGGGCGGCGGAGAATTCGCGGCACTGGGCGACATTTCGGTCGAACACTTCACCTCCACGTTCATGACCAACGTGGGCGGCACGCTGTTCACCGTGCAAGCCATGCTGCCGCTGCTCAACCACGGCTCGTCGATCGTGCTGACCGGCTCGACCGCCGCGTACAACGGCACCCCGGCGTTCAGCGTGTACGCGGCGACCAAGGCGGCGATCCGCTCGTTCGGGCGGACCTGGGCGGCCGAACTCGTAGGCCGCGGGATTCGGGTCAACACCATCGTTCCCGGACCGGTCGAGACCCCAGGGCTGCTGGGACTGGCGCCGGCCGGACGAGAGCAGGAGCTGCGCGAAGGCGAGGCGTCCAAGGTCCCGATGGGCCGCCTGGGCAGGCCCGAGGAGGTCGCCGCGGCAGTGCTATTCCTCGCGTCGCACGAAAGCAGCTTCATGACCGGCAGCGAGTTGTTCGTCGACGGCGGTGCGGAGCAGATCTAGGATCGCCGCGGCCTATCGGCGCAACCGGATTTTCCACCGCACGAAGCCGCCGTAGAACACCGCCAGCGCGGCCAGCATGCCCATGTCGATCAGCCAGGCCCTCGAGGTGTGCTCCCAGAACCGGTCCTGGGAGAGCAGCGAATCGGGCACCAGATGCCGTAGGTCGACCGTCGACGCGGCCGCGGCGTAACCCCAGCGCGCCGGCATCGCGAAGGACAGCTGGTCGAGGCCGAGCCGGCCGGTCACCGGGACCATCCCGCCGCACAGCACCAGCTGCGCCATCACCGTCACCACGAACAGCGGCATGATCTGCTCGCTGGAGCGGACCAGCGACGAGATCGCCAGCCCGAGGATGGCCGAGGCCACGCAGGTCCCCGCCACGGTCAGGAACAATTCGAGGGTGGCCCCGGCGCTGGAGTGGCCGAGCAGAACGGCGCCACGGGTCGGAGCGCTCTTGCCGATCACCACGATCGCGGTGACGATCGCCGACTGCAGAATCGCGAACCCGCAGAACACCGCCGTCTTCGCGAGCAGGTAGGCCGTCGTCGACAACCCGACCGCCTGCTCGCGCTGGAAGATGGCGCGCTCGCCGACCAGGTCGCGGATCGTCAGCGCGGTGCCCATGAACGCGGCGGCCGGCAGCAGCAGGGCCAGGATCTGCGCGGCCTCGTCCGGTGTCCCGGCGTTCGGGGCCGGCACGTGGAATCCGTGGTTGCCCGGCACGGTCAGCGACAGGGAGCCCAGGATGAACGGCAACAGCGCCAGGAAGACGAAATAGGCGCGGTCGGCGACCACCAGCCGGACCTGCCGGCGCGCGACCGTCGAAATCTGGCGCCGCACGCTCGTATGCACCGGCTCGCCCAGGTCGGCCGGCTCGGCCGTCTCAGCCGCTCTGGGCCGCCGCTTCTGGGCCTCGGCCTGGGCCAGGAACCGCCTGTTGGCCTCCTCGGGGTCGGCGCCCACCTTGGTGAAGATCTTGGCCCAGTTGGTGGTGCCCATCGCCTCGCCGATCTGGTCGGGCGGGCCGAAGTAGGCCGTCTTGCCGCCCGGGGCCACCAACAGCAGCTGGTCGCAGATGTCGAGGTAGGACAGCATGTGCGTCACCACGATCACCACGCGTCCGGCGTCGGCCAGCTGGCGCAGCATCGTCATCACCTGGTGGTCCAGCGCCGGGTCGAGGCCCGACGTCGGCTCGTCGAGGATCAGCAGCGACGGCCCGGTCAGGAGCTCCAGCGCCACCGAGGCCCGCTTGCGCTGACCGCCCGAGAGCTTGTCGACGCGGGTGTCGGCGTGCTTGGTCAGGTCCAGCTCCTCGAGCACCTGGGTCGCCACCTTGGCGCGGTCGGCCTTGCTGGTGTCGGGCGGCAGCCGCAGTTCGGCGGCGTAGCCCAGCGCCTGGTTGACCGTCAGCTGGCGGTGCACCACGTCGTCCTGGGGGACCATGCCGATCCGGCTGCGCAGCGACGCGTATTCGGAATGGATGTCGTGGCCCTCGAAGGTCACCGAGCCCGAGCTGGGGCTGGTGTAGCCGGCGATCAGCCGGGCCAGCGTGCTCTTGCCGGCGCCCGAGCCCCCGATCACGGCCGTGAGCGTCCCCGGGCGGGCGGTCAGCGAGATGTCGTCGAGCAGTTGCTTGCCGTTGTCGACGACGTATTTGACGTTGCGCACCTCGAGGCCGCCGGTGCGCGCCGCGGCAGCGCCGCCCTCGACCAGGGTGCCGTCCCGGAACGCCAGGTCGACGTTGCCGATGGTGACGACGTCGCCGTCGGACAGGATCGCCGACCCGATCCGGGTGCCGTTGACGAACGTGCCGTTGATGCTGTTGTCGCGGATCTCGGTCCCGAGCGGGGTCTGTACCAGCGTGGCGTGATGACGCGAGGCGAGCACGTCGTAGACGACGATGTCGCTCTCGGCCGCGCGCCCGATCGTCTTGGCGCCTGCCGTGCCCGCGGCCGCCGACAGGCGCGGCGACAGCAACTTCACAAACCTCGTGGCCAGGTTGGAGACGTCGGCCGTCCTGGCGTCGATCACGGTGGATTCGGCGGGCGGTGGCGCGTCCGGGCGGAGCGCCGGCTCGGCGTTGACGGTCGTCACCTGGTCGGGTGGCGTCCTGTCGGGTGGCCTGGGCGGCGGCGCCTGCCGCGGCTGCGGGGGACGCGGTGGCCTCGGCGGCTGCCGGGGCGGCAGCGGGCGCGGCGGCGCGGGCTGCCGGGGCTGGCTTCCGGTCTGGCCGCGCCGCCGGGCGGGCGGCGCGGTGGGATTGGTCCGCTCCGGCAGCGCGGACCACGCCACGGTGGGCGGCCCCGAGTCGCGCGCCGGCCTGATCGGGGGCGGCCCGCTGGCGTGGCCCTGCTGCGGTCCGACCGCGAACGTCAGCCGCGGTCCCTGCGGGTTGCCGACGTTGATGCTCTGGCCGTCGTGGATGTCGATGACCGGCATCCGGTAGCCGTTGACATAGGTTCCGTTCAGCGAGCCGTTGTCGATCGCCAGCCAGCGGCCCTGATCGAACCGCACGATGAGGTGCGCGCGGGAGATCCGCGGATCCGGAATCCGCAAGTCCGCGTTCGCGTCACGCCCGACGACGACTTCGTGACCGGCCGCGAACGAGCGTTGGGACCCGTCGTGCCGGATTGTCAGGACAGGCGGGGCGGGTCGATTCACCACTCAAGTATCGGCCCGCGGTTTGAGTGGGCTCCATGGGACTCGCCTGTGATTTGGCTTTATTTCGGTTCGGTCACTCATAGCCTGCTCATAGCTTCCTGAGACCAAACGCCCACCCAGATCCGGCATCATTCGTGGCGTGAGGGGAGTGCAGGCGAAGAAACCGGGGGGCGACGATTGACGGACGAACATAAGGGCACGACCCGGCGCATCGACGCCGGGCGACGGCTGCTGAGCAACCCGCGGCTGGCCCGTGAGGCCCTGCGCGCGGGCTTGCATTCGGGCCCCTCGGCGACCGTCGCGCACCTTTTTCGCCGCATTCCGCCCGTCGCCTCGACCCCGAACGCCGAGCCGCCCGCCCCGGAGGTTAGCCCCGAGGTCAGCGGGTCGCGCCTCGCGCTGAGCAGCGGCGCGGCGTTCGCCGGCTACACGATCCTGCGGCAGCTCGGCGCCGGCGGCATGGCCGAGGTCTACCTGGCGCTGCATCCCCGGCTGCCGCGTCGCGACGTGATCAAGGTGCTCGCCGAGGCGGTCACCGCCGATCCGGAGTTCCGCGAGCGGTTCAACCGGGAGGCCGATCTGGCCGCGACGCTCTGGCACCCGCACATCGTCGGCGTCCACGACCGCGGCGAATTCGACGGTCAGCTCTGGATTTCCATGGACTACGTCGAGGGCACCGACGCCGCCCGGCTGGTCAAGGAGCGCTACCCGGACGGGATGCCCGTCGACGAGGTGTGCGCGATCCTGCAGGCGGTCGCCGGCGCGCTGGATTACGCACACGATCGCGGCCTGCTGCACCGCGACGTCAAGCCCGCCAACATCCTGCTCACCCATCCCGACGACGGGGAACGCCGAATCCTGTTGGCGGACTTCGGCGTTGCGCGCCACCTCGCCAACATCAGCGGCATCACCGAGACCAACGTCGCGGTGGGGACGGTGGCCTACGCCGCCCCCGAACAGCTGACGGGTTCCAACATCGACGGCCGCGCGGACCAATACGCGTTGGCGGCCACGGCATTTCATCTGCTCACCGGCGCGCCGCCCTTCCAGCACTCCAACCCGGTCGCGGTGATCAGCCAGCACCTGCACGAGGATCCGCCGCGGCTCAGTGACTACCGCCCCGACTTGGCGTACCTCGACGACGTGTTCTTCAGGGCCCTGGCCAAGCGCCCCGAGGACCGGTTCGAGCGGTGCCGCGCGTTCGCCGCCGCGGTCAGCGAGCTGGTCTCCGACGAGGGGGATGACGACCAGGCCGGTGCCGCCTTGCCGGCGCGGCGGCTGTATCACCGGTTCTCGTCCCGGGCCCGGTGGGCGACCGCGTTGATCTGCGCGGTGCTGATCGCCATCGCGGCGACCTGGTCGGCGCTGTACTCGTTTCAGCCGGAGAGCCCGCCGGCGAATGTCCCGGCGTTGGCGTCGAAACCGTCCGTCCCCGCGGCCAGCGCGGCGCCGGCGGCGAGACCCGGCGGGCCGGTCCTCAACGGGACCTACAAGTTGACCTATGACCGCAGCAAGCAGACCACCAACGGCATCCCGATCCGTCACGACGGCCCGGCCGCCAGCTGGTGGGCGTTCCACTCGGTGTGCACCGCCAACGGGTGCGCGGCGACCGGAACCCAGCTCGACGACACCAACCACCAGGTGGCCAGCACGGTTGATGGCGGCCACACCTACTCGCTGCGCTTCATCGGCGGCTATTGGCAGGGCGGGTTCCAGCAGGAACGGTCGGGCTGCACGCAGCCGGACGGACAGGTCACGGCCACCCAGCAGGAAAGCGTCGCCGGGTCGTTGGCGCCGCAGGCCGACGGAACGCTGCGCGGCACGGTGACGCAGACGGCGCTGTCCAATGAGTGCGGCGCGCAGGGGGCGGTGGTGCGGGTGCCGGTGGTGGCCACCCGCGTCGGCGACGCCCCGCCGTCGGTGCCCGTGGCCGATCCGGCCCAGGTCATCAGCGCCTCCACCACGCCGTCTCACCCGGGGGCGCCGGTCCTGGGCGGGGCGTGCAGCGACGTCGACAAGCTCGCGTACGACCCGACCAACAGCGAGCAGGTCGTCTGCGAGGGCAACACGTGGGCCAAGGCGCCCATCACGATGGGGGTGCACGCCACCGGCAGCTCGTGCAACCGGCCGAACACGTCGGTGTTCGCGATGTCCACCTCGAGTGACGGCTACCTGCTGCAGTGCGATCCGGTCACCCGCACGTGGACCCGCCCGGGGGCCTAGCTGTGGCCGGCCCCGGCGGGGGGTAGGCGACTCGCGAAAGCGATATCGCATGCGCTATCAGATTCGCGGATCCGGTGGTGATGCCCGGAGGCCAGACAAGCACCGGGGCACTTGTCGGTGCACCGCTCTACCCTGGTGCCATGGCCTTTGCCACTGAACACCCGGTCGTCGCGCACTCGGAATACCGCCCCGCCGCCGAGGACGTGGAAGGGCTGCTGCGCGCCGGCGGCCACTTCGAGGTGGTCAGCCCGCACGCACCGGCCGGCGACCAGCCCGCGGCCATCGACGAGCTGGAGCGCCGGATCCGCGCGGGGGAGCGCGACGTGGTCCTGCTCGGCGCCACCGGCACCGGAAAGTCGGCGACCACCGCCTGGCTCATCGAACGGCTGCAGCGCCCCACGCTGGTGATGGCGCCCAACAAGACGCTGGCCGCCCAGCTGGCGAACGAGCTGCGAGAGATGTTGCCGCACAACGCCGTCGAGTACTTCGTGTCGTACTACGACTACTACCAGCCGGAGGCGTACATCGCGCAGACCGACACCTACATCGAGAAGGACAGCTCCATCAACGACGACGTGGAGCGGTTGCGGCACTCCGCGACGTCGTCGCTGCTGTCGCGGCGCGACGTGGTGGTGGTGGCGTCGGTGTCGTGCATCTACGGCCTGGGCACGCCGCAGTCCTACCTGGACCGCTCGGTCGAGCTGCAGGTCGGGACCGAGGTGCCCCGCGACGGGCTGCTGCGGCTGCTGGTCGACGTCCAGTACACCCGCAACGACCTGTCCTTCACCCGCGGCTCGTTCCGCGTCCGGGGCGACACCGTGGAGATCATCCCGTCCTACGAGGAGCTGGCGGTCCGCATCGAGTTCTTCGGCGACGAGATCGAGGCGCTGTACTACCTGCACCCGCTGACCGGCGAGGTGGTTCGCCAGGTCGACTCGCTGCGGATCTTCCCCGCCACCCACTACGTGGCCGGCCCGGAGCGGATGGCGCACGCGATCTCCACCATCGAGGAGGAGCTCGCCGAGCGGCTCGCCGAGTTCGAGAGCCAGGGCAAGCTGCTGGAGGCCCAGCGGCTGCGGATGCGCACCGCCTACGACATCGAGATGATGCGCCAGGTCGGGTTCTGCTCGGGCATCGAGAACTACTCCCGGCACATCGACGGCCGGGGACCGGGCTCGCCGCCGGCGACGCTGCTCGACTACTTCCCCGAGGACTTCCTGCTCGTCATCGACGAGTCGCACGTCACCGTGCCGCAGATCGGCGGGATGTACGAGGGCGACATGTCGCGCAAGCGCAACCTGGTTGAGTACGGGTTCCGGCTGCCGTCGGCGTGCGACAACCGGCCGCTGACCTGGGAGGAGTTCGCCGACCGGATCGGGCAGACGGTGTATCTGTCGGCCACCCCCGGGCCCTACGAGCTGAGCCAGACCGGCGGCGAGTTCGTCGAGCAGGTCATCCGTCCGACCGGGCTGGTGGATCCCAAGGTGCTGGTCAAGCCGACCAAGGGCCAGATCGACGACCTGATCGGGGAGATCCGCAAGCGCGCCGCGGCCGACGAGCGGGTGCTGGTCACGACGCTGACCAAGAAGATGGCCGAGGACCTCACCGACTACCTGCTGGAGATGGGCATCCGGGTGCGCTACCTGCACTCCGAGGTCGACACGCTGCGCCGGGTGGAGCTGCTACGCCAGCTGCGCCTCGGCGACTACGACGTGCTGGTCGGCATCAACCTGCTGCGCGAGGGCCTCGACCTGCCCGAGGTGTCGCTGGTGGCGATCCTCGACGCCGACAAGGAAGGGTTCCTGCGCTCGACGCGCAGCCTGATCCAGACCATCGGCCGCGCGGCCCGCAACGTGTCCGGCGAGGTGCACCTCTACGCCGACACCATGACCGACTCGATGAAGGAAGCCATCGACGAGACCGAACGCCGGCGCGCCAAGCAGACCGCCTACAACGAGGCCAACGGCATCGACCCGCAGCCGCTGCGCAAGAAGATCGCCGACATCCTCGACCGGGTCTACGCCGAGGCCGACGACAGCGAGACCGTCGAAATCGGCTCCGGGCGCAGCATGTCCCGCGGCCGGCGCGCCCAGGGCGAGCCGGGTCGCGCGGTCAGCGCCGGGGTCTTCGAGGGCCGCGACACGTCGAACATGCCGCGCGCCGAGCTGGCCGACCTGATCAAGGACCTCACCGCCCAGATGATGGCCGCCGCCCGCGATCTGCAGTTCGAGCTGGCGGCCCGGTTCCGCGACGAAATCGCCGACCTCAAAAAGGAACTGCGCGGGATGGACGCCGCCGGCC
>NZ_LZLY01000072.1 GCF_001673535.1 Mycobacterium sp. 1081908.1
ACCTTCTCCGACTGGATCGCGATGGCCGTGTCCCTGTTGGACTCGAGCGCCGCGGCCCATATTTCCAGCGTCCGCGCGTAGTGCAGCTGCAACGACTGGATCCGACTCACCTTGAAACCGGCGTCGGTCGCGTGCTCTTCGACCGACGGGATCGTCGGCAGCCATCCGCCGGGGAAGATCTCGGCCAGGATGAACTGGGTGAAGTGAACGACCTCGTGGGTCAGCGGGGTGCCCTGCGCCCTGGCCTCTTTGAAGGTGGGACGCGTGATGCTGTGCAGCATCATGACCCCGTCGGCGGGCAGCACCCGGTAAGCCATCTTGAAGAAATGGCCCCAGCGTTGGCGGCCGAAGTGCTCGAAGGCGCCGATGGAGACGATGCGGTCGACCGGCTCGTCGAACTCTTCCCAGCCCTGCATCCGCACTTCGACGTTGCGCCCGGTCGGGATCGCCGCCAGCCTGGCCTTGCTGTACTCAAACTGGTTGCGGCTCAGCGTAATTCCGATCACGTTGACGTCGAACTTCTCGATCGCCCGCTGCAGGGCGCCGCCCCAACCGCAGCCGATGTCGAGCAGCGTCATACCGGGCTCGAGGTTCAGCTTCCCCAGCGCCAGGTCGAACTTGGCATTCTGGGCTTCTTCGAGGGTCATATCGTCTCGCTCGAAGTAAGCGCAGGTGTAGCCCATTGTCGGGTCTAGGAAAAGCGCGAAAAATTCGTCCGAAACATCGTAGATAGATTGCGACTCTTCGTAATACGGCTCCAACGAAGTCATGGTTGCCCGATACACCTCTCGTTTGTTGACCCGGAGGATAATATCGGATGCGCAGATCGGCCGCTACACGACCACCCGGCCGCGTCAGTAAGTGTAAAAACCTTGGCCGGATTTTTTGCCCAGCCGACCGGCCTCCACCATGCGCAGCAGCAGCGGCGGCGGACCGTATTGCGGTTCTTTGAATTCCTCGAACATTTTGTCCGCGATGAGTTTGAGGGTGTCCAGCCCGACGAGGTCGGACAGCCGCAGCGGGCCCATCGGGTGCGACAAGCCGGCGACGACGGCCTTGTCGACGTCCTCGACGCTGGCGAAGCCGGCCTCCACCATCCGGATCGCCGACAGCAGGTAGGGCACCAGCAGCGCGTTGACCACGAACCCGGACCGGTCCGAGCAGCGCACCACCTGCTTGCCCAGCACCGCGCCGGCGAACTGCTCGGTGCGTGCGGCGGCGGCCTCGTCGGTGACCAGCGTGCTCACCAACTCGACGAGCGGCAGCACCGGCACCGGGTTGAAGAAGTGCAGGCCCAGCACGCGCTGGGGGTTCTTGGTGGCCGCGGCCACCTTCATGATCGGGATGCTGGAGGTGTTCGACGCCAGCACCGCGTCGGGATCGGTGATGACCCGGTCCAGTTCGGCGAAGAGCTCGGCCTTGACGGCCTCGTCCTCGACGATGGCCTCGATCACCAATTGGCGATCGGCCAGGTCTTTCAGGTCGGTGGTGAAGGTCAGCTTGCCCAGCGCGCGGTCCCGCTCCCGCTCGGTCACCTTGCCGGCGCTGACGCCCCGCTCCAGCGACTTGACGATGCGGTTGCGTCCCGCCGTGATCAGCGCCTCGGTCGGCTCGTAGACCGTTACTTCGACTCCCGCGCGGACGGAGACCTCGGCGATACCCGAGCCCATCTGCCCGGCGCCGACAACCCCGACCCGCTGGATCGCTGCGTCGCTCACTTGTCGTTATCTCCAGTCGTATTGTCGTGCACCGCAATAGGCCCCGCCCAGCGTGGCCGGGCGGGGCCTATGCTACTTCAGCCGCTGTTCAGCGCACCGAGCGTGCAGTCACGCTCGGCGTGGGCCGATCAGTGGAACTGGCCCTCTTCGGTCGAGCCGGTCAGCGCCGTGGTCGACGAGGTGGGGTCCACCGTGGTGGCGATCCGGTCGAAGTAACCCGCACCGACCTCGCGCTGGTGCTTGGTCGCGGTGTAGCCACGCTCCTCGGCGGCGAACTCGCGCTCCTGCAGTTCCACGTAGGCGCTCATCTGGTTGCGGGCGTAGCCGTAGGCCAGATCGAACATCGAGTAGTTCAGCGCGTGGAAGCCGGCCAGCGTGATGAACTGGAACTTGAATCCCATTGCGGCAAGCTCCTTTTGGAACTTGGCGATGGTGCCGTCGTCCAGGTGCTTCTTCCAGTTGAAGGACGGCGAGCAGTTGTACGCCAGCATCTGGTCGGGGAACTCCGCCTTCACCGACTCGGAGAACTTGCGCGCCAGCTCGAGGTCCGGGGTGCCGGTCTCCATCCAGATCAGGTCGGCGAACGGGGCGTAGGCCTTGGCGCGCGCGATGCAGGGCTCGATGCCGTTCTTGGTCCGGTAGAAGCCCTCGCGGGTGCGCTCGCCGGTGATGAACGGCTGGTCGCGCTCGTCGACGTCGGACGTGATGAGCGTGGCGGCCTCGGCGTCGGTCCGGGCGATCACCACGGTCGGAACGTCGCAGACGTCGGCGGCCAGCCGGGCCGAGGTGAGCGTGCGGATGTGCTGCTGGGTCGGGATCAGCACCTTGCCACCCAGGTGACCGCACTTCTTCTCCGAGGCGAGCTGGTCCTCCCAGTGCGAACCCGCGACGCCGGCGGCGATCATGGCCTTCTGCAGCTCGAAGACGTTGAGCGCGCCGCCGAAGCCGGCCTCACCGTCGGCAACGATCGGGGCCAGCCAGTTCTCCACCGACCGGTCGCCCTCGACCTTGGCGATCTGGTCGGCGCGCAGCAGCGCGTTGTTGATCCGGCGGACCACCTGCGGCACCGAGTTGGCCGGGTACAGGCTCTGGTCGGGGTAGGTGTGGCCGGACAGGTTGGCGTCACCGGCGACCTGCCACCCGGACAGGTAGATGGCCTTCAGCCCGGCGCGCACCTGCTGGACGGCCTGGTTGCCGGTCAGCGCGCCCAGCGCGTTGACCCACTCCAGGTCGTGCAGCTCTTCCCACAGCACTTCCGCGCCGCGGCGGGCCAGGGTGTTCTCCTCGACGACGGTGCCTTGCAGCGCGACGACGTCCTCGGCGGTGTAGGTGCGCGTGACGCCCTTCCACCGCGGGTTCGTGTCCCAGTCGTGCTGGATCTGCTCGGCGCTCTTGGGGCTGCCAACGACAGACATTGGGCTTACTCCTTTAAACGGTCAACATTGCTGAGTTAACGACGCCAACCGGCTTTGCGACGGTAGCTATGGCTCAACTTCACTGGCGTGCTAACTCGAAGATGACACAGCTTGTTCCTGCAGGTCCACCCGTTTCATTTGCGAATTTCCGCCACAAGATCGCGCGATTTTGCAAACCTTGCGAAGATGAACGCTAACTTAACCGTTCCAGAAGCTACCGGTCAGTAACCATATTTCAGCAGGTCAGAACGGGAATTGTCGGGACCGGAGGTACCGCTACAAAGCGAAGATCGCGGCGACGGCTTTTGTCTCGTCGCCGACGGCGTATGTGAGCGTTGTAACAGCGCGATCGGCCAGGCCGGGACCGAATTGGTCGGTCGAGCCGGCCGGGTGGACGTGCGAGATGATCTCCAGCTTGTCGCCCAGCGCGACGGGCGCCTCGTGCTCGATCGTGGTGCGCAGCGGCCACCGCATCAGGTCGGGGTGCGACGCCAGGTAGTCCTCGATCACGCTCCAGTACACCGAGTTGTTCATGTGGTCGAACAGGTCGATGTCGGTCACCCGGACCGGGAACTCGTGGATCTCGGTCGCGTCGTCGCGGCTGCCGGGCTTGAGATAGCCCTTCCACTTCAGGCGCGTCACGGAAGTGGTCTTGTGCAGGCCCGCCAGGAAGTCGTCGGCGATGCGCGACGGCATCTGGGTCTCCCGGTTGATGTTGATCCAGAACGCCTCGGATTCGATCAGGCCGCCCTTGCGCCCGTCGATGCGGACCCGCATCTCGCACCAGCGGTTCGAGGTGCCCGAACACCAGCGCCGGCACCGCAGCATGTCCTGGAATTCGATCGGGCGGATCAGGTCGACCATGGTGCGGCGGACGATCCACAGCGGATGGGTCTCCTCGAATCCCATCTCGCGCAGCTGGTCCTGGCCGATGTCCTGAATGTGCCGGGCGGCGGCGTCCAGCCGCAGCCGGCCGGTGCGGTCGATGTCACCGACCCGCAGCGGCCACTCGCGACCGAACACGTCGGGATGGCCGTCGGGAACCGGCATCAGTTCTTTGTCCAGGCTCACGGCTCCCCCTCCCTCCACATAATCCACCCAGGTTAACCCCCGTACCCGACGCGAATGATGCCAAACCGCGACTCGGAAACACCAATCATGACCCGGAAGCGGCCTGCTGCCAACTCTGCTAACCACGGCTTCGCAGCGCTCGGTATTCTTCGTTTCGTGGCCAAAACCTTCGTCGGCTCCCGGGTTCGGCAACTCCGCAACGAGCGCGGCTTCTCCCAGGCCGCGCTGGCCCAGATGCTGGAGATCTCGCCGAGCTACCTCAACCAGATCGAGCACGACGTTCGCCCGCTGACGGTCGCCGTGCTGCTGCGGATCACCGAGGTGTTCGGGGTGGACGCGACGTTCTTCGCCTCCCAGGACGACACCCGGCTGGTCGCCGAGCTGCGTGAGGTGACGATGGACCGCGACCTGGACATCGACGTCGACCCGACCGAAGTGGCCGAGATGGTCAGCGCCCATCCCGGGCTGGCCCGCGCGGTGGTCAACCTGCACCGGCGCTACCGGATCACCACCGCGCAGCTGGCCGCGGCCACCGAGGAGCGCTACTCCGACGGCAGCGGCAGCGGGTCGATCACCATGCCCCACGAAGAGGTGCGCGATTACTTCTACCAACGGCAGAACTACCTGCACGAGCTGGACACCGCCGCCGAAGACCTGACCATCAAGATGCGGTTGCACCACGGCGACCTGGCCCGCGAGCTGACCCGCCGGCTCACCGAGGTGCACGGGGTGCACATCGTCAGGCGCATCGATCTCGGGGACACCGTCCTGCACCGCTTCGACCCCGGCACCAAGACGCTGGAGATCAGCAACCACCTCTCCCTGGGTCAGCAGGTGTTCAAGCTGGCCGCGGAACTGGCCTACCTGGAGTTCGGCGACCTGATCGACACCCTGGTCGCCGAGGGCAAGTTCACCAGCGAGGAGTCGCACACGCTGGCGCGGCTGGGGTTGGCCAACTACTTCGCGGCGGCCGCGGTGCTGCCCTACCGCCAATTCCACGACGTCGCAGAGAATTTCCGCTACGACGTCGAGCGGTTGTCGTCGTTCTACTCGGTCAGTTACGAGACCATCGCGCACCGGCTTTCGACGCTGCAACGGCCGACGATGCGGGGCGTGCCGTTCTCGTTCGTCCGGGTGGACCGCGCCGGCAACATGTCAAAACGGCAGTCGGCCACCGGTTTTCACTTCTCGTCCAGTGGCGGGACGTGCCCGCTGTGGAATGTTTATGAGACGTTCGCCAACCCGGGCAAGATCCTGGTGCAGATCGCCCAGATGCCCGACGGCCGCAATTACATGTGGGTGGCACGCACCGTGGAGCGCCGCGCCGCGCGGTATGGTCAGCCCGGTAAGACCTTCGCGATCGGGCTGGGCTGCGAGCTCCGCCACGCGCACCGGCTCGCCTACTCGGAAGGACTCGACTTGTCGGGTGATATCGCCACACCGATCGGCGCGGGCTGCCGGGTCTGCGAACGCGACAACTGCCCCCAGCGGGCGTTCCCGGCGTTGGGACGCGCGTTGGACCTCGACGAGCACCGCAGCACCGTGTCCCCGTACCTGGTGAAGCAGCCATGACCGCGGCGGACGGCCGGATCCCGTCGGGGCGCTTCCGCGAGCTGGGGCCGATCAACTGGGTGATGGCGAAGGCGGCCGCGCGCCGCATGGGGGTGCCGGAGATGCACCTGTTCACCACGCTGGGGCAGCGCCGGGCGCTGTTCTGGACCTGGTCGATGTACAGCGGCCGGCTGCTGCGCGGCCGGCTGCCGGCCATCGACACCGAGTTGGTGATACTGCGGGTCGCGCACGTGCGCGGTTGCGAATACGAGCTGCAGCACCATCGCGGGATGGCGCGCCGTCAGGGCCTCGACGACGACCTGCAGGCCGCGATTTTCGCCTGGCCCGAGACGCTGGACCGGGTCGAGGCGCGCCTGACCGTCCGGCAGCAGGCGCTGCTGGCGGCCACCGACGAGTTCGTCAAGGATCGCACCGTCACCGACGGCACCTGGCGGGAGCTGGCGACGCACCTGGATCGGCGCCAGCTGATCGAATTCTGCTTGCTGGCAAGCCAATACGACGGCCTGGCCGCGACGATGTCGGCCCTTGCCATCCCGCTGGACAGGCCCAGCTAGAAGTAGACGTCGGCCAGCACGGCCAGCGTCAGCGCCAGGGGCGCGACGGGCAGGCCGAAGCCGAACCCCGACCACGCGTGCTTCCCGCGGCGGCGTTGCAGGAGGCCCCACAGCACGGCGCCGACGGCGAGCACGGCCGAGCCGAGCAGCACCGTCGGGGCCCACTGGCCCACCGCCGCGTTGTCGTCGGCGATCGAAAAGGCCACCAACCACAGGACATAACCCGCGGCAACCCCGCCGATGACGCCGATCACGGTGTCGCTGCGCATCGGAGCTCAGAAGTTGATCATGTGGCCGGTCAAGCCGTGGAAGCATTCCTGCAGCGCCTCGGACATGGTCGGGTGGGTGTGCACGTTGCGGGCCAGCTCGGTGGCGGTCAGGTCCCACTTCTGGGCCAGCGTGAGCTCGGGCAGCAACTCGGACACGTCGTGGCCGATCAGGTGTCCGCCCAGCAGCTCGCCGTACCTGCTGTCGGCGACCAGCTTGACGAAGCCGCTGGGGTCGCCAACCCCGTGCGCCTTGGCGTTTGCGGTGAACGGGAACTTGGCCACCACGACGTCGTAGCCTTCCTCGCGGGCCTGCTCCTCGGTGAGCCCGAAGCTCGCGACGTTCGGCTGGCAGAAGGTCGCGCGCGGCAACATCCGGTAGTCGCCGAGCGCCAAAGTCTCGGCGCCGGCGATGGTTTCGGCCGCCACGACGCCCATGGCCTCGGCGACGTGGGCGAGCATCAGCTTGCCGGTGACGTCGCCGATGGCGTAGACGTGGTCGACGTTGGTGCGCATGTAGTCGGTGATGCCGATCGCTTTGCGGTCGGTCAGCGCGACGCCGGCCGCCTCCAGGCCGTAGCCCTCGACGTTGGGCGCGAAACCGATGGCCTGCAACACCTTTTCGGCCTTGAGGTCCTCGGACTTGCCGTCCTTGCTGACGGCGACGGTGACCACCGCGCCGTCGTCGTTGATGGCCTCCACCTTGGTGCCGGTCAGGACCTTGACGCCCAGCTTCTTGAACTGCTTCTCGATCTCCTTGGACACCTCGGCGTCCTCGTTGGGCAGCGCGCGCGGCAGGAACTCGACGATGGTGACGTCGACGCCGTAGTTCTTCAGCACGTAGCCGAACTCCATGCCGATGGCCCCGGCACCGGCGATCACGATCGACTCCGGCAGCTCGCGGGACATGATCAGTTCTTCGTACGTGACGACGTTGGCGGACAGCGACGTTCCCGGGACCAGCCGGGTGCTGCTGCCGGTGGCGATGATGACGTTGTCGAACGTGACCGTCTCGGTTCCGCCGTCGTTGAGGTCGACGGACAGCGTGTGGGAATCGGTGAACCTGCCGTACCCGTGGATCTCGGTGATCTTGTTCTTCTTCATCAGGAAGTGCACGCCGGCGACGCGACCCTCGGCCACCTTGCGGCTGCGGTCGAAGGCGACGCCGTAGTCGAAGGTCGCCTCGCCGCCGATGCCGAAGGTCTTGGCCTCCTTGGTGAAGATGTGGGCGAGTTCGGCGTTGCGCAGCAACGCCTTGGACGGGATGCAGCCGACGTTGAGGCAGACTCCGCCCCAGTACTTCGGCTCGACGATCGCGGTGTTCAAGCCGAGCTGTGCGGCGCGAATGGCCGCGACATATCCGCCGGGGCCGGCCCCGAGGACGACGACGTCATAGTGGGTCACGAGCCCTACCCTAATGGCCTAGTACGGGACGACGCCGATCAGGCAGTGGCCGGTGTGGGCGCAGTAGTAGTAGCCGTACAGGGGCGCCGCGGCCGCGACCGAGGCGAACGGCCCCGACATCACCGTGAGCGCCAGCGCGGAGACCAGCGGCCTGCCCTCCGCCATCGCCAGCAGCACGCCGCCCACCGCGCACGCCACGACGTACACCAGGACCGTGAACACCGCGGGGGTCTTGTCGATCGAGTGATACCACCAGTAGAAGAGCCCGAGCCCGACCACGCCCGCCACGATCCACGCGCCGAAGAGGACCAGAACCAGGTGCCACCACCGCAGGTACTGGTAGCGGCCGGGCACGGTGACCGGCTGCACCGGCAGGGCGCCGCCTTCGGCCCCGGCATCCTCCCCGGCCGCCTCCTCCTCGGCGTCCGGGGCGGGCTCGGCCGCCTCGGCCGCGGGCCGCGCGCCGGTGTCGTCGCCGTCGTCGTCGGAGAAGTCCGGGACCCACGATTTGGTGCCGGTGTCCTCGTCGTCAGCCACCGCAGGCCACCCGCAGCGCGACGAGCACGCCGAACCAGCCCGGCGCGAGCGACAGGATGAACGCGCCCAGCGCGGTGACCCAGCGGCGCCCGGAGAACAGGACCGTCAGCAGCCCGAGCGCCGCGGGAACCCCGAGCACCAGCGCGATGACGACGTCGGGCCGCATCCTCGCGTGGACCAACACGGTGAGCGCGACCCCGGCCAACAGCCCGACCGCGCAGCCGATCAGCATGGCGCCGGCCAGCAGCCGGGGACGCGGGAGCGGGATCACGCTGACGAGGGTAGCGCCGTCATCGGGTGCGAGGGTTGCACGTTTCCGGCGCGGCCGCCGGATCGGGCGCCACCACCGGGCCGCGCGCCGACGGGCGTTCGCCGCGCTCGTAGGCGGCGCCCGTGATCACGGGTTCGGCCGCCAGCTCGGCCCGTTCTTGGTCGGTGAACACGCGCCCGCGGGACAGGAACCGCACGCCCTCGGGCGCCTCCAGGCTGAACCCGCCGCCGCGTCCCGGGACGACGTCGATGACCAGCTGGGTGTGCTTCCACGTCTGGTACTGCGGGCCCGAAATCCACACCGGCACGCCGTCCCCGACATCGAGGACGCCGAGCAGGACGTCGCGGTCGCCGACGATGAAGTCCCCCCGCGGGTAGCACATCGGCGACGACCCGTCGCAGCAGCCGCCGGACTGGTGGAACATCACCGGGCCGTGCCGGTCCTGCAGGCGCGCCAGCAGGTCGGCCGCGCCGCGAGTGATGACCGCACCGGGGACCGTCAGAAGAACCCCTGCGCCTTCTCGGAGTAGGACACCAGCATGTTCTTGGTCTGCTGGTAGTGGTCGAGCATCATCTTGTGGTTCTCCCGGCCGATGCCGGACTGCTTGTAGCCGCCGAACGCCGCGTGCGCGGGATAGGCGTGGTAGCAGTTGACCCACACCCGGCCCGCCTGGATGTCGCGCCCGGCCCGGTAGGCGGTGTTGCCGTCGCGGCTCCACACGCCCGCACCCAGCCCGTAGAGGGTGTCGTTGGCGATCGAGATCGCGTCGTCGTAGTCGGTGAACGACGTCACCGCCACCACCGGCCCGAAGATCTCCTCCTGGAAGATCCGCATCTTGTTGTTGCCGCCGAAGATCGTGGGCTGCATGTAATAGCCGCCGGCGAGGTCGCCGCCCAGCTCGGCGCGCTCGCCGCCGCAAATGACCCGCGCGCCTTCGTTTTTGCCGATCTCGATGTAGGACAGGATCTTTTCCATCTGGTCATTGGACGCCTGCGAACCCAGCATCGTCTCGCTGTCCAGCGGGTCGCCCTGCCGGACCGCCTTGGTGCGGATCGCGGCCAGCTCGAGGAACTCGTCGTAGATGTCGGCCTGGATCAGGCTGCGCGACGGGCACGTACACACCTCGCCCTGGTTGAGGGCGAACATCGTGAAGCCCTCGAGCGCCTTGTCCTGGAAGTCGTCGCCCTGGGCCATCACGTCGGAGAAGAAGATGTTGGGGCTCTTGCCGCCGAGTTCCAGGGTGACCGGGATCAGGTTCTGCGAGGCGTACTGCATGATCAGCCGCCCGGTGGTGGTTTCGCCGGTGAACGCGACCTTCGCGATCCGGTTGCTCGACGCCAGCGGCTTGCCCGCCTCGGCGCCGAAGCCGTTGACCACGTTGAGCACCCCCGCGGGCAACAGGTCACCGATCACCGACATCAGGTAGAGCACCGAAACCGGCGTCTGCTCCGCGGGTTTGAGCACCACCGCGTTGCCGGCCGCCAGCGCCGGCGCCATCTTCCACGCGGCCATCAGGATGGGGAAGTTCCACGGAATGATCTGTCCCACCACCCCGAGCGGCTCGTGGAAGTGGTAGGCGACGGTGTCCTCGTCGATCTGCGACAACGAGCCCTCCTGCGCGCGGAGCGCCGCCGCGAAATACCGGAAATGGTCGGCCGCCAACGGGATGTCGGCGGCCAGCGCCTCGCGGATCGGTTTGCCGTTGTCCCAGACCTCGGCCACCGCCAGCGCGGCCGTGTTCCCCTCGATCCGGTCGGCGATCTTGTTCAGGAGCGCCGCCCGCTCGGCGGGCGCGGTCTTGCCCCACGCCGGGGCCGCCGCGTGCGCGGCGTCCAGCGCCTTGTCGATGTCGGCCTCGTCGGAGCGGGCGACCTCACAGAAGGTCTGGCCGGTCACCGGCGTCGGGTTTTCGAAGTAGCGGCCGCCCGCGGGGGCGACCCACTGTCCCCCGATGAAGTTCTCGTACCGGGATTCGTACGACATCAACGCCCCGGCGGCGCCCGGACGTGCGAAAACAGTCATCGGTTCAGCTCCTTGTTCTTTCGCGTGACAATGCTCACAGTACGCCGCGGTCACCCCGTAGAGTCGGGGTCGGACGTTGGGGGTGAGCATGTCCGAGATCAATTCGCCCGAGGCGGCCATGCGTCATTGGAGCGCGGTCGCGCCGGCGTGGGACGCCTACCGCGACCGCCTTTTCTCCGACGCGCGCCCGGTGTCGGATTGGCTCGTCGAACAGGTCGATCCGCAGCCGGGACAGACCGTGCTGGAGCTGACCGCCGGCCCCGGGGAAACCGGCTTCCTCGCCGCTGCCCGCCTCGGCTCGACGGGGCGTCTCATCTCCAGTGACTTCGTGCCGGCGATGGTGGCGGCGGCTCGTCGCCGGGCCGACGAGCTGGGCCTGACCAACGTCGAGTGCCGCGTCATCGACGCGCAGCTGATCGACCTGCCCGACGCCAGCGTCGACGGGGTGCTTTCCCGGTTCGGGCTGATGTTGATCCCCCAGCAGGAACGCGCGGCCGCGGAGATCCGGCGCGTGCTGCGGCAGGGCGGCCGCTGCGCGTACGCGACGTGGGGGCCGCCCGAGCACAACCCGTGGATCTTCCAGGTCGTCGTGGCCCTGTTGCAGAACGGAGTCGCACCACCCGGGGACGCCTTCGCGCCCGGCGGCATCTTCTCGCTCGCCACCCGCGAGCGGAACCACGCCCTCCTCGGCGCGGCCGGCTTCTCGGACGTCGCGGTCGAAGAGCTCACCGGCGTCATGCGATTCGACAGCGCGGAGGACCACTGGACGTACGTCGCCGCGATCGCCGGGCCGCTAGCGGAACTGGTCGGCTCGCTGGATCCCGGGCAAGTCCAGGCCGTCCGGGCGACACTCGGCCAGTCCCTGGCGTCCTATCAACGCGACGGCGCGCTGGAACTGCCCTGGACGGCGGTCGTCACGAGGGCGTCGTAGGGGCCGGACGGCCGGCCGTCAGAATGGCCGTCATGACCGACGACCCCTACCTCTGGCTCGAGGACGTCACCGGCGACGACGCGCTGGCGTGGGTGCGCGCGCGCAACGAGCCCACCCTGGCCGAGTTCCGCGACGGGCAGTTCGAGCGGATGCGCGCCGAGGCCCTCGAGGTGCTCGACACCGACGCCCGCATTCCGTACGTGGTCCGCCGCGGCGAACACCTCTACAACTTCTGGCGCGACGCGGCCAACCCGCGCGGGCTGTGGCGCCGCACCACGCTGGACAGCTACCGCACCGCCGCCCCGGAATGGGACGTCCTGATCGACGTCGACGAGCTGGGCCGCACCGACGACACGAACTGGGTGTGGGCGGGCGCCGGCGTCATCGAGCCCGACCACACCCGCGCGTTGGTCGGCCTGTCCCGCGGCGGCTCGGACGCGTCGGTCGTGCGCGAATTCGACATGCGCACACGCGAATTCGTTCCCGACGGGTTCGAGCTTCCCGAGGCCAAGTCGCAGGTGGCGTGGGCCGACCCGGACACCGTGCTGGTCGGCACCGACTTCGGTGCCGACTCGCTCACCGAGTCCGGCTACCCGCGGGTGATCAAGCGATGGCGGCGCGGCACCCCGCTGGCCGAGGCGGAGACCGTCTTCGAGGGTGCGCGCTCCGACGTCCGCGTCTCCGCCTCGGTCGATCGGACGCCGGGATTCGAGCGCACTTTTCTGGCCCGGGCGCTCGACTTCTGGAACGAGGAGGTCTACGAGCTGCGCGGCCCCGAGCTGATCCGCATCGACGCGCCCACCGACGCGGGCCTGTCCATGCACCGCGAGTGGATCCTGATCGAGCTGCGCACGGATTGGTACACCGGCGACGCGACCTACCCCGCGGGTTCGCTGCTGGCGGCCGACTACGACGAATTCCTGGCGGGCACAGCGCAATTGCGCGTGGTGTTCGAGCCCGACGCGCACACGGCGCTGAACCACTACGCGTGGACGAAGGACCGCCTGCTGATGGTCACGCTGGCCGACGTGGCCAGCCGGGTGGAGATCGTCACGCCGGGGAGTTGGCGACGCGAGCCGCTCGCGGGCATCCCGGCCGCGACCAACACCGTCGTCGTCGCGGCCGACGACAAAGGCGACGAGTTCTTCCTCGACTCCAGCGGATTCGTCGCGCCGTCGCGCCTGATGCGCGGCACCGGCGACTCGCCACTCGAGGAGATCAAATCGGCCCCGGCGTTCTTCGACACCGAAAACATATCCGTGTCACAGCATTTCGTCGCATCAGAAGATGGCACCCCGATCCCGTACTTCGTCGTGCGGCGCGGCGATGCCGACGGCCCCGGTCCCACGCTGCTGAGCGGGTACGGCGGATTCGAAACCGCCAACACGCCGGCCTACAGCGGCGTGCTGGGCCGGCTGTGGCTGGCCCGCGGGGGCAGCTACGTGTTGGCCAACATCCGCGGCGGCGGTGAGTACGGGCCCGGCTGGCACACCCAGGCGATGCGCGAGAACCGGCACAAGGTCGCCGAGGACTTCGCCGCGGTGGCAACCGATTTGGTGGACCGCGGCATCACCACGGTCGGGCAGCTGGGCGCCCGGGGCGGCAGCAATGGCGGGCTGCTGATGGGCATCATGCTGACCCGTTACCCGGAGAAGTTCGGCGCGCTGGTGTGCGACGTGCCGCTGCTGGACATGAAGCGCTACCACCTGCTGCTGGCCGGGGCGTCGTGGATGGCCGAATACGGCGACCCGGACGATCCCGAGGATTGGGCGTTCATTTCCGAATACTCCCCGTACCAGAACATTTCACCGACCCGCGACTATCCGCCCGTGCTGATGACCACCTCCACCCGCGACGATCGGGTGCATCCCGGTCACGCCCGCAAGATGACGGCCGCCCTGCAGGCCGCCGGCCACCAGGTCTGGTACTACGAGAACATCGAGGGCGGCCACGCCGGCGCGGCCGACAACGAACAGGTCGCGTTCAAGTCGGCGCTCAGCTTCTCGTTCCTCTGGCGCATGCTGTCGACCCGACTAAGCTCTAAGGTGATCTAACTGATTTTGTCGAGGAGGCGCGGATCATGCGAGCACTGAGGTTCATCGGCTTGGCGACGGTGACGGCGATCGCCCCCATCGCGGTCATCCTCGGAACCGGCCCGGCGCACGCCGACACCGACCTTGGGAAACCGTGCGCGCCGGAGGGCGCGAAGGTGTGGGGGAACCCCGGCCCGATCTACTGCGAGCGCCAGGCGGACGGGCAGACGCAATGGGTGTCCATTCCCGTCTCGGCGATGTGCGTGGCGTTCTGCGTCAATCACCCGTAGAGGTCTGGATCGTCGCGCCGGTTCCGGCGCCCGATCATCCAGGCGATAAGCACCACCGCCATCGCGAGCCCCCCGTATCTCAGCGCCGAGGGCCACCAGTGTTCGGCGTGCTGGGCGGGCGCCTTGAGCGCGGCCAGGGCCACCAAGTAACCGCCATCGTCGGTCGGCCCCGCTTCCGGTAGCGACTGGGTCCTGGTGACCCTGATCTGGGCGGGGCTGCTGGGGTCGTTGATCTGACCCCAGGCCAGGGTGGCGTCGTCGAGCAGGAAGGTGTCCTGGCTGCCCGCCGGTTGGCCGGCATCGTGCCCCAGCACTACCACTTGGCCGACCGCCACGGTCTGGTTGGCCGCGGCGACGTACGCGGCGACGTCCTGGTACACCTCCGGGGGCGCCGGCGGGTTGTAGCTCGGCGGCGGCGGGCCGCTCGAACCCGCCGGCGGTATCCAGGCCCCGCCGTAGAAGCTGCCCGACGCGACATGGCTGTAGCCGACCGCGGTGAACGGGAACACGCCGGTGGCGGCGGCGTCGAGCACGATCCGGCCGCCGGCCGGCACGAACGCCTCCCGATAGGCGCCGTCGTAGAAGTAGCGGAAGGTCATCGCCTCACTGAGCGGGTTGTACAGGGCAGGGCGGTGGTTGTCGTCGTAGTCGACGTAGTCCCAGTGCCGGGGGCGCACCAATTCCTGGTTGTCGGCCTTGATCACGTCGACGTTGCCGCCGCGGGCGTCGACGACGTTCTGCACCTGGCGACTGAAGTCGTAGACCTGGCTCGGCGGCTCCAGCGGGCGGGCGGGGTTGATCCGCGTCGCCGGTGCGGCCTTGGCGTCCGCGACCGCGTTCGGCGGCACATCCAGACCCTTCGGCGGCGCCACCACCGAGGCGTTTCCCGCCGACCCAGGGGGCAGTTTCGGCGTCTGCACCGGAACCGGCGTTGGGGTCGAGGGGCTCGGCGGAACGGGTCGGGGCGCGGGCGGCACGGGCGGCAGCGGAACCAGCTCCGGCGGAGCCTCCGGAGTCGGCACCGGCACCCTGCTCGGGGCCGGCTGGGCGGGCCGGGGCGGCGCGGCGTTGTAGCACACGTTCGCGGTGTGATATTCCTCCACGTAAGCCAGGCAGTTCTGGCAGGACACCGGGTTCGACCCGTCGCCGGCGCATGGGGCCGCCTGTGCCACAACGGGTGTGGTGGCCGGCACGGTCAACGCCGCCAGCGCCAACGCGGCGGCCGCCGCCGTCGCGATCACCTTGCCCATTGCTCCCTGGCCGATCAACCTGGGCCGCCGGTCACGTTCGAACGCCGCCCCGCCCACTGGCAGACCTTCCCACCCCCACCTGGTTGGACATGCTAGCGACCGCGGCTGAGAGGGCGGGTTCGGGGCGGCTCACCCGAGCGGCCATAGGATCGTCGCGTGGCGGTCACCGAACGCATCGAACTCACCCTGCTGGCGACCGGTTTGATCTTCGTCGTGGCCGGGGCGGCGCAAGCGCGCTACCGCTTCATCAAAGAACGCCGCCCGGGTCGACGGTTCTACTGGGCCACCTCGGCCATCGGGATCGTCTCGTTCGCGGCCGGGGTGGGCAAAATCTGGCCCAACGCCGTCGCCGTGGCGGCGATCTTTTCCGCGGTCGTCGCGTTCTCGGCCTACCTGACGACGCCGTATCTGAAGATCGGCGGGCGAATCTACGCCTCGTCGCCGGAAAACCGGCAGCCCGACCCCCCGGTCGAGGAGCGCTAGCCCACACTTGGGCCATGCCGACACCCGACTTCGAAACGCTGCTGTACACGACGGCCGGCCCGGTCGCCACCATCACGCTGAACCGCCCCGAGCAGCTCAACACGATCGTCCCGCCCATGCCCGACGAGATCGAGGCCGCCGTCGGGCTGGCCGAGCGCGACCACGAGATCAAGGTGATCGTGCTGCGCGGCGCGGGCCGCGCCTTCTCCGGCGGCTACGACTTTGGCGGCGGCTTTGCGCACTGGGGCGACGCGATGATGACCGACGGCAAGTGGGACCCCGGCAAGGACTTCGCCATGATCACCGCGCGCGAGACCGGGCCGACGCAGAAGTTCATGGCCATCTGGCGCGCCTCCAAACCGGTGATCGCGCAGGTGCACGGCTGGTGCGTCGGCGGGGCCAGCGACTACGCGCTGTGCGCCGACATCGTGATCGCCAGCGAGGACGCCGTGATCGGCACCCCGTACAGCCGGATGTGGGGCGCGTACCTGACCGGCATGTGGCTCTACCGGCTGAGCCTCGCCAAGGTCAAGTGGCACTCGCTGACCGGCAGACCGCTGACCGGCGTCCAGGCCGCCGAGGTCGAGTTGATCAACGAGGCGGTGCCGTTCGAGCGGCTCGAGGCGCGCGTCGCCGAGACCGCCGCCGAGCTGGCGCGAATCCCGTTGTCGCAGTTGCGCGCGCAGAAGCTGGTGGTCAACCAGGCCTACGAGAACATGGGCCTGGCCTCCACGCAGATGCTGGGCGGCATCCTCGACGGCCTGATGCGCAACACCCCCGAGGCGCTCGACTTCATCGAGACGGCCAAGACCCAGGGCGTACGCGCGGCGGTCGAGCGCCGCGACGGTCCGTTCGGCGATTACAGCCAGGCCCCGCCGGAGCTGCGGCCGGATCCCCGCCACGTCATCGTGCCTGATCGCGATGGATAGTGAGATGAACTACGAATATGCCCCGGGCCCCCCATCGGCCCCGTGAAAGTGCTACCGTAACGACTATGTCTCGGCTGAGTTCCGGCCTGCGCGCAGGCGTCGTTTTTGTAGCTTTCCTGGTAGCCATGAGCATCGCGGCTGCGACGTTCCCGAAGACGGCCGCGGCCGATTCCACCGAGGACTTCCCCGTTCCACGCCGGCAGATCGCGACCACCTGCGACGCCGAGCAGTATCTGGCGGCCGTGCGGGACACCAGCCCGGTGTACTACCAGCGGTACATGATCGACTTCAACAACCACGCCAACCTTCAGCAGGCAGTGATTGACAAGGCGCACTGGTTTTACTCGCTGTCACCAGAGGACCGCAGGACTTATTCCGAAAACTTCTACAACGGTGACCCGCTGACGTTCGCCTGGGTCAATCACATGAAGATCTTCTTCAACAACAAGGGCGTCGTCGCCAAGGCCACCGACGTGTGCAACCAATACCCACCCGGCGACATGTCGGTGTGGAACTGGTCCTAGATCCACTCTGGCCTTTATTCACGCGCCGGTTTAAACTCGGCGACTGTCGGGAATCGTTTATTTCCCCGCTTTTGGGGACAAATCAATAGTTCTTGACTGGTATTCCGCGCAATTGGGAGCACCGGTCCGCTCGACCACCTTTTACAGGATTGACATCATGCGCATGCCGGGATGCAGCGGCCCCTTGGGGACGCGATGAGCGCGGTAGACCCCCAGTCGGACGCGCTCGCGACCCTCGACTGGCAGGAGATCACCTGCCAATCCGAGGGCGGCTGCACCAACCGCGCAACCCACATCGTGTACCGGCACGCCGTGGACCAATGCAACCGGCCGAACCTCGACCCCTCGGGCAACGTCGTCGAGATCCTGTGCATCGGGTGCCTGCGCCGGCTCAAGACCCAGGTGCTGGCTCAGGTCGACCGGATCAACCGTTGCCCGGGCGGCTACTGCCTGACGTGCGGGGCGCCGGTGCACAAGCTCTCCGACGTCATGCGCAAGATGGTGCAGCTGCGCACCTACGCCTGAGCCCTGCGCAAGATCAGCGAGGTTGCACCACTCCGCCCGCCGGGCGCTCCTCGACGTTGTTGAGAATCAGCTCGCGCACGGCGGGACGCGGTCCGTATGGCCGCAGCATGGTGCTGGCCGGTCGTGGTCGCACGTGCTGCGGCCACCAGAACCAGCGCCCGAGCAGGGTGGCCAGCGACGGCGTCATGAACGACCGCACGATCAAGGTGTCGAACAACAAGCCCAGCGCGATCGTCGTACCCACCTGGGCCATCACCAGCAGCGGGCTGAACATGAACGTGGCCATGGTCGCGGCAAACACCAGACCGGCGGAGGTCACCACCGAGCCCGAACCGGCCATCGCGCGGATCGTCCCCGTCTTCAGCCCGGCGTGAATTTCCTCCTTGAACCGCGAGATCAGCAGCAGGTTGTAGTCCGAGCCGACCGCCAGCAGCAGGATGATCGCCATCGCGAGCACCATCCAGTGCAACTTCATGCCCAGGATGTACTGCCATAGGAGCACGGAGAGTCCGAATGAGGCGCCCAATGACAGCAACACCGTCCCGACGATGACAACGGCCGCCACGACGCTTCGGGTGATCACCAGCATGATGATGAAAATCAGTGTGGCTGCGGCAATTGCGGCGATCAGCAGGTCGATATCAGAGCCGTCGTGCATGTCCTTGTACGTCGCGGCGGTACCGCCGAGGTACACCTTGGAGCCCTCCCAGGGCGTGCCCTTGATCGCCTCGTGCACGGCCTGCTTGATCGGTTCGATGTGGCTGATGCCTTCGGGACTCGCCGGGTCGCCCTCATGGGAGATGATCAAGCGCACGGCGTGCCCATCCGGCGAGATGAAGTTCTTCAGACCCCGCGCGAAATCCGGGCTCTTGAACGCCTCCGGCGGAAGGTAGAAGGTGTCGTCGTTCTTGGCCTTGTCGAAGGCATCGCCTTGGGCGGTGGCGTTGTCGGACTGCGCTCTCGCCTGTTCGTTGAGACCCGTCGTGGTCGCGTAGTTCGACATGACGGTGTCGAGGTTGCGCTGCTGGCTCTCGATCTGCGGCGGTATCAGCGCCACCAGCTTCGGCTGGATCTGATCCAGCTTGTCCAGGTTCGCGCTGAGGTTCACGATGTTCTGCGCCACCTGGTCGATGCCATCGAGCGCGTTGAAGATCGACCGGATCGCCCAGCAGGCCGGAATGTCGTAGCAGTGCCGCTCCCAGTAGAAGTAACTGCGAATCGGCCGGAAGAAGTCGTCGAAGTTGGCGATGTCGTCGCGCAGCGCCTCGGTGATCTGCACGGTTTCCTTGGTGAGCCTGGTGGTTTCGTGCGTGGTGTTGCTCAGGTCCTGGGTCACCTGCATCTGCTCATGCAGCGTTGCCATCGTTTTCTTCAGCTCGTCGGCCTGCTTGAGCAGGTTTGCCGCCTGCTCTTCCTGATAGTGCTGGGTCTGGATCCGCCCTGCGGCCTGTGCACCCATCTGAAAACCGAGGGTGCTGTGGTCGAGCGGTGTGCCCAACGGTCGGGTGATGGTCTGCACCCGTCCGATGCCGGGGATGTGGAACACCGCCTTGGCCACCTTGTCCAGGATCAGGAAATCGGCCGGGTTACGCAGGTCGTGATCGGTCTGGATCATCAACAGCTCGGGATTGAGCCGAGCCTGGTCGAAGTGCCGGTCCGCGGCGGCATAACCGACATTGGCCGGGGTGTCCGCCGGCAGGAAGTGGCGGTTGTCGTAGTCCGTCTTGTAACCGGGCAGGGCGAGCAGACCAACCAACGCGACCCCGATGGTCACCGCGAGAACCGGCGCGGGCCAGCGGACGACCGCGGTACCGATGCGACGCCAGCCCCGGGTCGCCAGCGTGCGCTTCGGATCCATGAGCTTGAAGAACGAAGCCACGGTCAGCACCGCGGGGCCGAGGGTCAACGCCGCGAGCACCGCTACCAACATGCCGATGGCGCACGGTGCGCCCAGCGACTGGAAATACGGCAATCGGCAGAAGCTCAGGCAGTACATCGCGCCGGCGATGGTCAGGCCCGACCCGAGCACGACATGCGCGGTGCTATGGAACATGGTGTAGAAGGCTTGTTCGCGGGTCTCGCCCAGACCGCGCGCCTCGTGGTAGCGGCCGACCACGAAGATCGCGTAGTCCGTTCCGGCGGCGATCGCCATCAACACCAACAAATTGTTGGCGAACGTGGAGAGTCCGATGATCTCGTTGTTGGCCAGCAAGGCAACGACGCCTCGAGCCGCGGCCAACTCGATGAACACCATCGCCAGCATGATCAGCATGGTGGTGACCGAGCGGTACACGAACAGCAGCATCACCACGATCACCACAAAAGTGACAAGAGTGACGAGCGCGACGCCCTTCTCGCCCGCGTGGGACTGGTCGGCGAACAGCGGACCCGGGCCGGTGACGTATGCCTTGATTCCCGGCGGCGCGGGCACCGAGTCCACGATCTTGCGGAGGGCTAGGGCAGACTCGCTGGCCAGCCCGCCACCCATGTTGCCGGCGAGGTAGACCTGCACGTACGCGGCCTTCTGGTCGTGGCTCTGGGAACCCGCCGCCGTCAGCGGATCACTCCAAAAATCCTGGACGTGCTGAACGTGTTGCTTGTCTTGCTCGACGCGCCTGACGATCTCGTCGTAGTAGCGGTGCGCCTCGGCCCCGAGCGGCTTGTCACCCTCCAGCAAGATCATGGCCGAGTTGTCCGAGTTGAACTCTTTGAACGTCGATCCGACCTTCATCGTCGACTGAAAGGATGCCGCGTCAGTCGGACTCATCGACACCGAGTGCGTCTTGGAGACGGCCTCCAGCTGCGGGGCCGCGGTGTTGGTGATGAAGACGATGCCCAACCACACCAGGACGATCGGCAGGGCGAGGCGGTGGATCATCCGCGGCAGGAACGGCGGAATCAGCGGCTGGTCGACGCGCGGCGGTGCCTGGCCTGCCTCGCTCATGCGGACTTGTCCAGGCAGTAGACGAAGGGGTTCACGGTTTCGTTGGAATCTGAGCGATTCGGAGCCTTGATGACGTCACCGTGCCCGTCGTGGTTGTTCACGACGAACTGGCAGGCGATCCAACTGCCGTCGCCTTGCGCCACCAGGTTCGCCGGGATGCCGGGCTTTGTGGAACTCAATATTTTGCTCCAGGGCAAGGGCACGTTGAGGGCCTGCTGCGGATGGGAGTTTTCGTCGAGGTAGTTGATGGTTGCCGTGCTGCCCGGTGAGCCCCAGACCTCGAGCGTGATCGTCTTGGCGTTGAACTCATCGAGGACCTCGCCCGAGGTGCCACCGCCGAACGAACCCTTGTGAACGCCGAAGACGCCGTGCAACCGGTACACGACGAATCCCGACACCGCTACCACAGCCACGATCGTGAGCACCAGCCAGAAACGGCCCAGCAACCCCTTCTTCTTGGCGCGCTGTGGGGCGACCTTGTTGCCCTCGCTGCCGGCGGAGCCCTGCTTCATCAGCGGCTCCGTCCTCGGCTCAGTCGTCGTCATGGGCGCTTCAGTCCTTCACCACGTGCGAAAAGTTAATTGACCTATGTGTAACCCTATCGAGGACCCACAGTGTCCCGTGGGTGTCGCTGCTGCGCTTGGTATCCGGCCGCCGCGGCGTGGCTTCCGACGCCATGCCGGTTGCAGTTCGCCAAGCCACCGCGCCTTGGTCTCCTTTCCGGTTCATGACGATTCGGAGACGAGGCCGACGCAGGTAGCCGTCAGCACTCGGGTAAGTGCGGATGCGAAATCGATGTTCCATTCGGGCGGGAGGGCCTCGGGCTCCTCGGCGTAGGCGTTGGTGAGCCGCTCCGGCGGGTTCGCGATGTGCCAGAAGGCCGAGGCCAAGGAGTAGGCGGCGATCAAGGTGTCGAAGGCGCCGGACCGGCCGAGCACGGGCAGCGCGCGCTCGATCGCGTCGGCGAGCGCGACCGCGGCGGCGGAGATGGTGCGCCGGATATCGACGACCCTTTCGACCTCCACCTCGTGCTCGAGGTGGAGGTGCAGGTTGGCGAGCAGGTCGCAGAACAGCGGGTCGGCGGCCAGCCCGTTGGCCAGCGTCTCGGCCACCCGCGCCGGTGACATCGGCCCCGGCTCGCCGAGTTGCGTACACACCGTGTTCGACCAGCGCACCCAGCCCTCGGCGGCGAGGTGCAGGAGGACCTCCTTGTGCGAGGTGAAGTAGCGGCGCACGGCCGAATAGTGGATTCCGGCGCGACCGGCGACGGCGGTCAGCGTGACCGACGCGACGCCCGTCTCGACCGCCAGCGAACGCGCGGCTTCGACGAGTGCCGCCGCACGCTGGCGCTTGTTCTCCTCCGTGCGGGCGCGCTGGAAGGTGAGTTGCGCCATCGGGCGAGGATAACGCACATTGTGTGATTTGTATAACGCACGCCGTGTGATTTGCGCCAGGTCACAGCTCGCAGTCGTTTTCCGGTTACGCACGTGATATGCGTTACACTCCAGGGCGCGAGGGGAAGGAGTCAACGGTCCCGGGCCGGGCGATAATCCAAGTCGTGATTTACTTAGGTAAGCCTTGGCTGTTCTCCCACCGGGATCGGCGGACGGGCGCAGCTCGGCGATCCGTAGTTGACCACGTTCGGCGGCGACGGACCGCACGCAGAATTACCGACCGCTGAAAGGGATTCCAATTTTCAAGGTGCTGTCCCGAACGTGGATCCCACTGATCATCGTGGCGGTCGTGATGGTCGGTGGCTTCATCGTGTATCGGGTCCACGGCTACTTCGGCTCGGAAAAGCGCGAATCGTATGCCGACAGCAATCTGCAGAACCCCAAGCCGTTCAACCCGAAACGGATCGTCTACGAGGTCTTCGGGCCCCCCGGAACCATCGCCGACATCAGCTATTTCGACGTCAACGCCGACCCGCAACGCGTCAACGGGGCGCCGCTGCCGTGGACGCTGCGCGTCACCACCGACAAGGCGGCCATGATGGGAAACCTCACGGCGCGGGGCGATAGCGACAGCATCGGCTGCCGCATCACGGTGGACGACGTGGTCAAGGCCGAGCGAATCTCCAACGGGGTCCACGCCTTCACCTTCTGCGTGGTGAAGTCGGCGTGACCAGTCGTCTGGCCGCGTTCGCCGGCGACACCCACGCCGAGCGCCCGCTCATCGCGCGGACCATCCACATCCTCGCGGTGCCGATCATCCTGTTCTGGGTGGGCGTCGCCATCGTCCTGAGCCTGTTCGTCCCGTCGCTGGAAGTGGTCGGGCAGGAGCGGTCGGTGTCGCTAAGCCCAAAGGACGCACCGTCATTCGTGGCGATGAAACAGATCGGCCACGCGTTCAACGAAGGCGAGACCGACAGCTCGGCGATGATCGTGCTGGAGGGCAGCCAGCCCCTCGGCGACGACGCCCACCGGTACTACGACACCATCATCCGCAAGTTGCGCGAGGACAAGGCGCACGTGCTGAGCATCCAGGACTTCTGGGGCGATCCGCTCACGGCGGCGGGCGCGCAGAGCAACGACGGCAAGGCCGTCACCGTGCAGGTCAATCTCGCCGGTAATCAGGGCGAGCCGCTGGCCAACGAATCCGTCGAATCCGTCCGCAAGATCGTGAACGGCGTGCCCGCGCCGCCCGGGGTCAAGGCGTACGTCACCGGCGTCTCGGCGATGGCCGCCGACCTGCACCACAGCGGCGACAAGTCCATGGTCCGGATCACGCTGACGACAGTCGCGGTGATCCTCATCGTGTTGCTGTTCGTCTACCGGTCGATCCTCACCGTGATCCTGTTGCTGATCACGGTGGGCTTCGAATTGACCGCGGCGCGTGGGGCCGTCGCGGTGATGGGACACTTCGGGCTCATCGGGCTGTCCACCTTCGCGGTCAGCCTGCTGACTTCGCTGGCGATCGCGGCCGGGACGGACTACGGCATCTTCATCGTCGGCCGCTATCAGGAGGCCCGCCACGCCGGCGAAGACCGGGAATCGGCCTTCTACACCATGTATCGCGGGACGGCGCACGTCATCCTGGGCTCCGGTTTGACGATCGCCGGGGCGATGTTCTGCCTCAGCTTCGCCCGGATGCCGTATTTCCAGACCCTCGGCATTCCGTGTGCGGTGGGGATGCTGCTCGCCGTGCTGGTCGCGCTCACGCTGGGCCCGGCGATCCTCACCGTCGGCAGTCGGTTCGGCGTGTTCGACCCCAAGCGCAAGCTCGGGGTCCGTGGCTGGCGGAGGGTCGGCACGGCCGTGGTCCGCTGGCCGCTTCCGATCCTCGCCGTCACCTTCGCCATCGCCCTCGTCGGTCTGCTGACGCTGCCCGGCTACCGGGCCAACTACAACGACCGCGAGTACCTGCCCAGCACCATCCCCGCCAACGCGGGCCTGACGGCAGCGGATCGCCACTTCTCGCAGGCCCGGATGAAACCCGAGATCCTGATGATCCAGGCGAACCACGACATGCGTAACCCGACCGACTTCCTGGTCCTGGATCGCTTGGCAAAGGGCATCTTTCGGGTCCCGGGGATCTCCCGCGTCCAGGCGATCACCCGGCCCGACGGGACGACGATGGACCACACGTCGATCCCGTTCCAGATGAGCATGCAGAACGCCGCTCAGACGCAGACCATGAAATACCAGCGCGATCAGATGGACAACATGGTCAAGCAGGCCGACGAGATGACCAAGACGATCGCCAACATGCAGCGGATGTACGACTTGATGACGCAGCTCGTCGGCACCACACACCGCATGGTCGGCGACACCGAACAGATGCAGCAGATCACCAACGAGCTACGGGACCGCATCTCGGACTTCGACGATTTCTGGCGGCCGATCCGCAGCTACTTCTATTGGGAGAGGCACTGTTTCGACATCCCGATCTGCTGGTCGATTCGCTCGATATTCGACGCGCTGGACGGCCTGGACCAGATCGACGAGCGACTCAACACGCTGGTCGGTGACATCAAAGACCTGGATCGGCTGATGCCGCAGATGATCGCCCAGTTCCCGCCGATGATCCAGACCATGGTGAACATGCGGACCATGATGCTGGACATGCACAGCACCATGTCCGGGATCTTCGAGCAGATGGACGAGATGAGCGACAACGCGACCGCGATGGGCCACGCCTTCGACGCCTCCAAGAACGACGACTCGTTCTATCTGCCGCCAGAAGTGTTCAAAAACAAAGACTTTCAGCGCGCCATGAAGAACTTCCTGTCCCCCGACGGGCACGCGGCGCGGATGATCATCCTGCATCGCGGCGATCCCGCGTCGGCCGAGGGCATCGCCAGCATCGACAAGATCCGCACCGCGGCCGAGGAGTCGCTCAAGGGAACCCCGTTGGAGGACGCGAAGATCTACGTGGCCGGCACCGGGGCCGTCTTCAAGGACATCGCCGAGGGCGCCAAATGGGACCTGGTGATCGCCGGAGTCTCCTCGCTGTGCCTGATCTTCATCATCATGCTGATCCTGACCCGCGCGCTGGTCGCCGCCGCGGTCATCGTCGGCACGGTGGCGGTCTCGCTGGGCGCGTCGTTCGGGCTGTCCGTGCTCGTCTGGCAGCACATCCTCGGCATCGATTTGCACTGGATGGTGCTGGCGATGTCCGTGATCGTCTTGTTGGCCGTGGGCTCCGACTACAACCTGTTGCTGGTCTCCCGGTTCAAGCAGGAGATTCACGCCGGGCTGAACACCGGCATCATCCGTTCGATGGGCGGCACCGGCAAGGTGGTGACCAACGCCGGCCTGGTGTTCGCGTTCACGATGGCGTCCATGGTCGTCAGCGACGTGCGGATCGTCGGGCAGGTGGGCACCACCATCGGGCTGGGCCTGATGTTCGACACGCTGATCATCCGCGCGTTCATGACCCCGTCCATCGCCGCGCTGCTGGGCCGCTGGTTCTGGTGGCCGATGCGGGTGCGCTCCCGGCCGCTGCGGGTTCCGGCGCAGCCGGTGCAGCCCCAGCCGCCGGACCGCTCCCTGGCCTACAGCGACTGATCCGTAGCCGCCGCGGCTCCGAATAACAGCCATGCCCACAGTCGCGCTGATCGGATTCCTCGGCGGCCTGATCACCGGCGTCTCGCCGTGCATCCTGCCGGTGCTGCCGGTGGTGTTCTTCTCCGGGGCCGGCAGCGCGCGCGACAGCAGCCCGCCGGCCCGGCCATACCTGGTGATCGCCGGGCTGGTCTGCAGCTTCAGCGCGGTCACCCTGGCCGGCTCGGCGCTGCTGTCGGCGCTGCACCTGCCGCAGGACGCGATCCGCTGGGCCGCGCTGGTGACGCTGACGCTCATCGGCCTCGGGCTGATCTTCCCGCCGCTGGCGCACCTGATCGAGCGCCCGTTCGCCCGCATCCCGCTGCCCGCGCTCGGCCCGAAAAGCCTGAGCAGAAACGGTTTCGGCCTCGGGTTGACGTTGGGCGCGCTGTATGTGCCGTGCGCCGGGCCGGTGTTGGCCGCCATCGTCGTCGCCGGCGGCACCGCGTCCATCGGCCCGCCGGTGCTGGTGTTGACGGCGGCGTTCGCGATCGGCACCGCGCTGCCGCTGCTGGTTTTCGCGCTGGCCGGGCGGCGCCTCGCCGAGCGCGTCTCCGCGTTCCGCCGCCGCCAGCACGTGATCCGGGTCGCCGGCGGGATCACGATGATCGTGCTGGCCGTGGCGCTGGTGTTCAACCTGCCCGCCACGCTGCAGCGCGCGGTGCCCGACTACACGACGGCCATGCAGAAAGGCATCGGGGCCAACGAGATTCGCCACCAGCTGGGCGCCACGGTGAAGGGCCAGCTGGCCGACTGCACCGACGGCGCCGCGGCCCTGCAGCAGTGCGGGCCGGCGCCCGCCGTCACGGGCATCACCGAGTGGCTCAACACCCCGGGCGGCGCACCGATCGACCTGGCCGCCCTGCGCGGCAAGGTGGTCCTGATCGACTTCTGGGCCTACTCGTGCATCAACTGCCAGCGCGCCATCCCGCACGCGCTGGGTTGGTACAACCGGTATCGAGACGACGGTCTGGTCGTCATCGGGGTGCACACGCCCGAGTACGCGTTCGAACGGGTTCCCGCCAACGTGGCCAGCGGCGCCGCCGCGCTGCACATCGCCTATCCCGTTGCGCTGGACAACGACTACGCCACGTGGAACGCCTACCAGAACCTGTATTGGCCGGCCGAGTACCTCATCGACGCCGACGGGACGATCCGCCACACCAAGTTCGGCGAGGGCGACTACGACACGACCGAGAAGCTGATCCGCGAATTGCTGGCCGCCGCCGACCCGGGCGTCAAATTGCCCGCCCCGACGGACGCGGTGGACGCCACCCCGCGGACCCGGCTCACACCGGAGACCTACCTGGGCACCGGCAAGGCCGTCAACTACGGCGGGGCGGGCGAATACCGGGCGGGCACAGCCACATTCGCCTACCCGCCGACCGTGCCCGACGACCGGTTCGCGCTGCGCGGCCGCTGGACGCTGGACGACCAGGGCGCCACCGCGGACAGCGACGACGCCGCCGTCCGGCTGAACTACACCGGCAAAAGCGTCTACGTCGTCGTCGGCGGCACCGGCACCATCACCGTGACCAGGGGCGGCAAGACGACCGCGACACAAATCGGCGGCCCGCCCACCCTGCACCAGATCGCCGCCGATGACGCCGCGCACCGCGACCAGCTGGACATGCGGGTCGGCAAAGGCCTGCAAGTGTTTTCGTTCACATTCGGCTGAGCCCGTCCGGCGGGCCGCCGGCTCCGAATAACCGGTGTGGATCAGCGAGAAGCCCGCTCGGTCGCGGTAATCGGCAGCGGCGTCGCCGGCCTCACCGCCGCCTACGTCCTGTCCGGTCGCGACCGGGTCACCCTGTACGAGGCCGACGCGCGGCTCGGCGGCCACGCGCACACCCACTACGTCGACGACGGTGACGGCCGGGTCGTCGCCGTCGACTCGGCGTTCCTGGTGCACAACGACCGCACCTACCCCACGCTGTGCCGATTGTTCGCCGAGCTCGGCGTCGCGACGCAGGAGTCCGACATGTCGATGTCGGTGCGCGCCGACGACATCGGGCTCGAATACGCAGGGGCCCTGGGCATTCGGGGCCTGTTCGCCTGCCGGCAGTCGCTGCATCCCCGCCATCTGCTGATGCTCGCCGAGATCGTCCGCTTCCGCCGCGCCGCGTCCCGCCTGCTGCACGACCGGCCACCGGGATAGGCGCATCGATGACGGGCGTTAGGCTACCGATCGATGAGCAACGAGCTGGACGCCCTGCTGCGCCAGGTCGCGCGCGGGGACAGCGCCGCCTTCGCGACGGTCTACGACCTCACCAAAGCTCGGGTGTACGGACTGGTGACGCGGGTGGTACGTGATCCCGGCTACGGCGAAGAAACCACCCAGGAGGTCTACCTCGAGGTGTGGCGCACCGCCGCGCAGTACGACCCCGCCAAGGGTTCTCCCCTGGCGTGGCTACTGACCATCGCGCACCGGCGAGCCGTCGACCGGGTGCGCGCCGAACAGGCCGGCAGCAGGCGCGAATCCCGCTACGGCGCGGCCAGCGCGGAGCCCGCCACCGACGTCGTCGCGGACTCGGCGATCGCCGGTGACGAGCGCCGCCGGGTGACCCAATGCCTGGACGCGTTGAGCGATGCGCAGCGGCAGTGCATCGAGCTGGCGTACTACCAGGGGCTGACGTACAGCGAAGTGTCGCAGCGGCTGGCCGCCAATCTGTCGACGATCAAATCGCGCATCCGCGACGCGCTGCGCGGCCTGCGTAACTGCCTGGACGCGCCATGACCGAACCGACCGAATTCGAACTGCTCGAGCTCGCCGCGCCGTACGCCCTGCACGCGGTGTCGGACGCGGAGCGCGCCGAGATCGAGCGCCGGGTCGCCGCGGCGCCGTCGCCGGTGGCCCAGGCCTTCAACGACGAGGTGCGCGCCGTCCGCGAGACGATGGCGGTCGTGTCGGCGGCGACCGCGCGCGAACCGCCGGCGCGCCTGCGGGCGGCCACGCTGTCGGCCGCAGCGCCGAGCAATGTCCGCCAGCTGCCTTGGCGCCGAACGATATTGGCTTCCGCGGCCGCGGCGGTCGTGGTGGGCGCCGCGGCGTTCGGGGTCGGCGTGCTGATGCGTCCGGCGGCGAAGCCCACGGTCGCCGAGCAGGTTCTGTCGGCCCCGGACGTCCAAACGGTCTCGCGTCCGCTGGCCAACGGGACCGCGACGGTGATGTTCTCCCGGGACCGCAACGCGGCGGTGCTGGTGATGAACAACGTGCCGCCCCCGTCCCCCGGCACCGTCTATCAGATGTGGCTGATCGGGGCCAACGGCCCGACGTCGGCCGGAACGATGGACGCGGCGGCGGTGTCGCCGTCGACGAAGGACACGCTCACCAACATCGGCGCCTCCACCGAGCTCGCGTTCACCGTTGAGCCCGGCAAGGGATCGGCGCAGCCGACCACCCCGATCCTGGCCGAGCTGCCGCTCAGCTAGGACTTCCTGAGGCCGCCCAGGATCGCGACGAGCACGCCCGCGGCGACCAGGGCGGCGCCGGCGACCAGCGTCAGGTCGAGCCAGTGGCGCAGGCCGGCCTCGGCGTGGGCGACCATCACCTCCGCGACCTGTCGGACGTTGCCGGTGGTGCGATTGAGCGCGTCGCCGACGTAGCGGCCACCGGCCTCGATGCCCGCCCAGCCCGCCCCTCCGACGAGCAGCGCCGAGACGCCCAGGCTGGTCAGGGCCTTGTCGCGGCGGCGCGCGGCG
>NZ_LZLY01000073.1 GCF_001673535.1 Mycobacterium sp. 1081908.1
TGCCCAACTTGGCTGCCGACATCAACGCGGCGTTGAATGCGGCGCTGTCGGGGGCGTTGACGTTGCCGCCGATCAACCTGTCGCTGCCGGGCCTGCCCAGCTTCACGTTGCCGCCGTTCCCGGGTCTGCCGTCGATCACGCTGCCCAACCTGGGGGCGGACATCAGCGCGGCGTTGAACGCAGCACTCAACCTGACGCTGCCGGGCCTGCCGCCGATCAACTTGTCGCTGCCGGGGCTGCCCAGCTTCACGTTGCCGCCGTTCCCGGGGTTGCCATCGATCACGCTGCCCAACCTGGCTGCCGACATCAACGCCGCGCTGAACGCGGTGTTGTCGGGGGCGCTGGCGCTACCGCCGTTCACCTTCCCGGCCCTGCCTCCGTTCACGCTGCCTAACCTGGGTGCGCTGGGTCTGGGATTGAGCGCGGCGCTCAACGGAATCGGTGGTTCGATTAGCGCGTCGCTGAATGGGTTGGGTGCGTCGCTGAACGCGATGTTGTCGGGAAGCCTGAACCTGGGCGCCAACCTCAACTCGTTTATCCAGACCGGTGAGGCGCTGGCGGCCAACTTCGCCGGCAACATTGCAGCGGGCCTGAACACGGCGATCCAGACCGGCGAGAGCCTGGCCGCCAACTTCGCTGCCGCCTTGTCGACGCTGTCCCTTCCCAACTTGGGACTAACCATCAACGGGGCGCTGTCGGCTAACATCGGTGCCGCCCTGAACGGCCTGCTGCAGGCCACCGGATCCCTGACAGGCGGCCTCACCGGCGGCCTCGCGGGCCTGGTCCATGCGGGTGAAACCCTGGGCGGGAGCCTGGCGACGGGCCTGTCCGGGCTGGCCGGCACGGGTAACGCGTTGGCGATGATCTGGGAGAACACGGCGGCCCAGATCGGTGGCGCGCTCTTCGGTGGTTTCGCGGCGACCCTGGGCGTGGGCGCTCCCGGCGTGCTCGGGCTCGGCACCGACCTGGCAGCCGGCCTCTCCGACGCGGCCTCCACGCTGGAACAGACCGGCGGCTCGCTCGTCGTGTCTCTCAACACCGCCCTGAGCGACCTCGCGCTCTCGCTGCAGGCGGCCATCGACGCCAGCTTGGGCATCGGGATCGCCGCATAGCCCGGTGGCGCCCAGGAGAGTCGTGTAGGCCTCGCCCTTCCGAATCGAAGCGAAGCGAAGCCTTGCCCGACGCGACCTCCTGGGCGCACACCGCCCCGCGATCATAGGGTGGAATGGATTTGCAAACCACTGCATAACCATGCAGAATCGGCC
>NZ_LZLY01000074.1 GCF_001673535.1 Mycobacterium sp. 1081908.1
TAGGACGTCGCCTGCGCCTGGCCACTCCAGCCCGCACCGGCGATGTTCATCGACGACGCCCACATCTTGCGGGCCTCGTCCTCAACGGTCTGCGCGTGGACCTCAAACCGGCCCGCCATCGCCCGCATCTCGTGCGGGTCGGTCATAAAACGTGTTGCCATGTTGGCTTTCTCCTTAATTCTGAGTGACTTGTTTTCAGTTGTGAGTGACGCTGGCCCAACGGTTACGCGTTAGCGCACCGCGGGACCACATACGTAGAAGACTTCCCCCCATACCGTCGGCCGGGGAACGTCCGACGTGCGGACGTTGAACCCCAACCACGGCGATTGAATCGACGAACACTCGGGTCCCGGGGCCTTGGCCCAGCCGTCAGACCCGACATTCGCAGAACCGCTGAACCCGGTCAGCCGGCGGCCGCTGCGTTGGCGGCTTCGGTCGCGGCGTACGAGCCCGAGCTGATCCCCAGCGTGCTGACGAACTGCTCGTGAATCGCGGCGGCCTGGGCGCTGACTGCCTGGTACATCTGCGCGTGGGCGGCGAACTGGGCCGCGGTCAGCGCCGACACCTCGTCGGCGGCAGCGGGTACTACCCCGGTTGTCGGGGCGGCCGCGGCCGCGTTCTGGGCGCTCAGCGCCGAGCCGATCCCCTGCAGGCTCCCGGCCGCCGCAGCCAGAGCCTCTGGCTGAGTGGTCACGAACGACATGCTTTTCCCTCCTAGATTGCCTCCCGCACTGCTCTGTGCAAGAGAGTAGATGACAACATCCGCTTCAAGCTGGCTCCGAGACCACCTGTTCGCAATTGTTCACTGGATGGCACGGCGAATTCACTTTTAGTAACGACACAGTAACAGCGCCTGGCCCCTACCGCTGGCGTTCACAGGACCGTCACAGCAAACCGTGAAGGTGAGCCCTCCCGGGTCGCCGTTGAAGGCCGGTTGGCCAGCACGTATGGAGCGTAGCACCGATGCGGCGAAATCGCGCTGGAGCAAATGCCTTACCCGAGCCGGCGAGGAGGGTCCGCCGCGCCCCCGCGTCACCCCCGTCAACGGGTCCACGAGCTATCCCGCCGCGGGTGGCCGGGCCATCACGGTCGGCCGGAATCCGTACCGGGGCCCGGCCCCGCTTCCGCCCGTGCCCGCACCGGCCAGGGGCATGCCGCCCAGCAGGTTTCCGGGCCCCGCGTCGGGCGCCTCCCGGACGTTGCTCACCGGGATGGCCGTCGCATGGCTGGGCGCCGTGACCGGCCCCGACCATGAGGCGGGCACGGACAGCCTGCCGATCGGGGTGGCGCTGCCCAGATGCGCCGCCACCGGCGGCGCGCCGCCGCCGAGCAGGCCGCCGAGGCCGGGCAGGCCCTTGGGGACGGCGGCCGCGGCCGCCGGCGCCGCGCCGCCGATGGCCCCCACGGTTTTCGCCGTCTGGGTCATGGAGTTGGCCATGCCGATGCTGAAGTACGGCAGACCCTCGGTGTTGTAGAGGACGCCGGCGTACGGCGACCACGCCGACATGAATGCCGAAAGGCTGCTGCCCGGGAACGACGGGGACCCGAACAAGACCTGCCAGACCGAGGACAGCGGGCCGGTGCCGGACGCCAAATACCACCATTCCTGCTGCAGTGGCGTGTAGAAGGGCGCCGCCAGGCTGGCCAGCTGCGCGCTGATCTGGCTGATCGCGCTGTTGATCTGGTTCTGTATCGAGCCGATCGACGTGGTCGTGGCCGCGGTCGTCGCGGCCGCCTGGGTGGTCGAAGCGGCGGGATTGGCGATCGTCGGCGCCGCGGTGAACGGCGTGACGTTGGACGCCGTCGCCGAGTTGCCGGCATACCCGTACATCGTCGCGGCGTCCTGGGCCCAGAATTCGGCGTACTGGGCCTCGAGCTGCGCGATGATCCCGGTGTTCTGCCCCAGCACGTTGGTCGACACCGCCTGCGCCAACTCGGCACGGTTGGCCGCGATCAACGGCGGCGGCACTATCGAGGCGAACGCGGCCTCATACGCGGCCGCTGCCGCGCTGGCCTGGGTCGCGGCCTGCTCGGCCTGCGCGGCGGTGGCGCTCATCCACTCCACATATGGCTGCACCGCCGCGGCCATGGACCCGGAGGCCGGCCCCAGCCACTCCTCGCCGGCGAGCTGGGTCACCACGTTCTCGTAGCCCAGGGCGGCCGCGTTCAGCTCGGCGGCCAGGGAGTTCCAGGCCGAGGCCGCGGTCACGAGCGGTGTCGAGCCCACACCGGTGTACAGGCGCGCCGAGTTGACCTCCGGCGGTAACGCACCGAAATCGATTGCCATGTCCTGACTCCTTCATCAGTCGCGGCCACGTTGGCCGCCTCGTACAGCTGGTTATCCGGCGGATGGTGGGCGTGCGAGCACGCTGCGCCTGAATCCGTATTCGCGCGGCGGAAAGGCGGAGCCCGAGCGGCGGCTGCCGCCGCCCATGGGCATGCCGCGCAGCAGCCCGTTGCCCTCGCCGTGCGGGTCGGTGGCGTAATCGACGGCGATGGCCTGGGTGGCCGATTCCTCGACCGCGCCGGGAGGGCCGGCCCAACTCTGCGGCACCGACAACCCGCCGATCTTGGTGGCCGAGGACAAATTCGCCGCTATCCCGCCGTGGCCGCCCGCGGTGCCTACGGCGCCCAGGTGCAGGCCGGCGAACTGCGGCGTCGCGTACCAGGCGCCTTGCGCGCCGGCCGTCGTTCCGCCTGGGCCGAACACCGTCTGCTGCGCGATCGAGCCGAAGAAGCTCATCAGCCCGGTGGAGAAGTACGCGAGCCCGACGGTGGTGCGGGACAACGCGGTTCGGTTCGACACGTTGAGGGCGACGACCTGCTGCACGATCCACCAGTTGTACGGATTCAGTTGGGAAGCCAGGGCCCCGGCCGAAAGCTGTTGCAGCGCTTGGTTGATCGACGTGAAGATGGACGTGATGGAAACGGCGTCGGGGGTTAGCGCGAGCGCGGGGGTGGCCGTGGCCGCTGCCGGGGCGCCGGTGCCCGCCGGCGTGGCGATGGCCTGACCGACCGCGACCGCCTGGGCGGCCAGCCCGCCTTGGTCGGTGGCCTGTGCCGGCTCGGCGAACGGGGTCAGCTGCGTCGCGATCGCCGAGGCGGCCGCGTAGCCGTACATCGCCGTGGCGTCCTGGGCCCACATCTCGGCGTACTGGGCCTCGGTCGCCGCGATGGCCGGAAAGTTCTGTCCGAAGAAATTGGTCGCGACCAGCGTCGCGAGCAACACCCGGTTCGCCGCGATCAGCGGTGGCGGCACCGTCAGCGTGAATGCGGTTTCGAAGGCGGCGGCCGCGGCCCTGGCCTGGTTCGCGGCGTCCTCGGCGAGCGTCGCCGCGGCACCGAGCCACGAGATGTAGGGTGTCGCGGCGGCCACCATGGATCGCGACGCCGGGCCCAGCCACGGCGCGCTGGTCAACTCGGTGACGATCGACGAGTAGCCGGTCGCGGTCAGACTCAACTCGGCGGCCAGCCCGTCCCAGGCCGACGCCGCGGCCATCATCGAGCCGGAACCCGGGCCGGCGTACATCCGGGCCGAGTTGATCTCTGGCGGGAGCGCCCCGAAGTCCAACACCTAGGAACCACCGGACCGAGACGACATGTTTTCTCCGCAAGTTCGGGCTGGACAACGGGGATTGTCACGAGGCTGTTCGCTTGAAAGGAGGCTAAGGCCCGCCATCGCACGCCGGCGCCGTGCGAGGTGGCCGGTCCCGCGGACCGGCGCAGGATCGCCCGTTGGCCGCACGGCGACGCGGGCCGGGCTCGGTGACCGGCCGACGGCCGGAGGCACCCCCCGCTAGCTGCGGAAATGGATCGATAACGCGTCCAACCCGCTTGCCGCGCGTACCTCAAACCGGCGGGTTTGGGCAAAGATCGGCGGCCCGAAAACGGTCGGGCCGGGTAAAAATCCGGCCGCAGATAAAGCCCCCGAAGGGGGCGCCACGCGAGCCGGCGGCCGGCCGCCGCGAGCGGCGCCGGCGGAGCCCGGGCCCACCTGGGCGCGCTCGGATGGCGAGAGGTCGGGCTTCAGCCCGAAACGCCGTCGTGGGCGCAGGCAATTCTGCCCACGCCCACGATGCCGGTTGTGCTGGAAGGCCGGCTACCCGCCCAGGGGTGGCCGGGCCATGACGGTGGGACGGAACCCGTACCGCGGGCCCGCGCCGTTGGCGGCGCCGGAGCCCACACCCGCCAGCGGCATCCCACCGAGCAAGTTGCCGGGTCCACCGGCCGCCTCCGGCGCAGCGCTGATGCTGCTGACCGGAATGGCGTGGGCCGCGGCTGCCGCCGGGCTAGTGGCCCCCGTCCACGAGACCGGCACCGACAGCTTGCCGATCGACGTCGCGCTGCCCAAATGCGCCGCCGCGCCGGCGCCGCCGCCGAGCAGGCCGCCCAGCCCGGGCAGGCCCTTGGGGACGGCCGCCGCGGCCGCCGCCGGGCCGGTGATGGCACCCAGCGTCTTGGCCATCTGCACACCGAAGTTGCCCATACCGACGCTGAAGTACGGCAGACCCTCGGTGTTGTAGAAGAAGCTCGCGTAGTTCGAGTAGCCGCCCAACGCCGTGCCGATGTTCGACGGCAGGATCGTCTGACCCGTCAGCAGGAACCAGACCTCGCTGATCAGCGGGTTGGAGTTGGAGAACTGCGAGACAAACGAGTTGGTCGTGGCCGGCGAGCCGAGCGCGCCCAGCGCCTGCTGAATCTGGGTGAGGTAGCTCTGCAGGGTCTGCTGGATCGACGCCGCCGGTGCCGCGGATTGGGTGACGGCCGCGGCGGCCGGGTTGGCGACGGTGGGCGCGTTGGTGAACGGCGTCACCTTGGTCGCCGCCGCGGACTGGTTGGCGTAGCTGTACAACGCCGAGGCGTTCTGCGCCCAGAACTCGGCGTACTGCGCCTCCAACTGCGCGATGATCCCGTTGTTCTGACCCAGGATGTTGGTCGCCTGGGCCTGCGACAGCGTGGTGCGGTTGATGGCGATGGCGGGCGGCGGCACCACCGAGCCCAGCACCGTCTCGTAGGCCGCGGCGGCCGACTGGGCCTGGGCGGCCGCTTCCTCGGCCTGGCCGGCGGTCGTGGTCATCCACTGCACGTAGGGCTGCGCCGCCGCTGCCATCGACCCCGAGGCCGGCCCCAGCCATTCCTCGCCGGCCAGCTGGGTGACGATCTGGTCGTAGCCCATGGCGGCCGACGTCAGCTCGGCCGCGATGCCGTTCCACGCGGACGCCGCCGCCATCAGCGACGACGAACCCGGTCCCGAGTAGATCATCGCGGAACTGACCTCCGGAGGAAGTGCTCCAAGATCCATTGTCATGTCCTAAACCCCCTAGCCGGCCGCGGCCGCATTGGCCGCCTCGGTCGCCGCGTAGGACCCGGAGCTGATGCCCAGGGTGCTGACGAACTGCTCGTGGATGGCCGCGGCCTGAGCGCTGACGGCCTGGTACATCTGGGCGTGCGCGGCGAACTGGGCCGCGGTCAGCGCCGAGACCTCATCGGCTGCGGCGGGCACCACCCCGGTCGTCGGGGCCGCCGCCGCGGCGTTCTGAGCGCTCAACGCCGAGCCGATACCCTGCAAACTGCCTGCCGCCGCCGCCAACGCTTCGGGCTGGGTAGTCACAAACGACATCTGTTTTCCTCCTCAACTTTCAGGCTCGATGACCTTCAAGGAATGCTCTTCGCTGCTGAAGTTCACTTCAGACAGGGCTTGCTAGTGAGACTAATTTGATCCCGTCGGGTCGCGCCTCCTTAGCGCCAACTGTTCACTGGTGGACAACTGTTGTTCATTCGGGGCCTCTCGATCAGCCGGCCGACGGCGGGCGGGTCAGCACGCTGTAGCGGAACCCGTATTTGGTGGTGTAGCCGTAGCCGGCGCTGCGCCGCCCGACGGCGCCGGTCGGGATGCCGCGCAGCAGGGCGTTCCCCGGTACGGCGCTGCCACCCGCGTTGACGGGCGGCGTCTCTTCGGACACGGCGCTGACCAGCGTTGCCTGCGCCGCCGGGTTGGTCCAGTTCGCCGGGACCGACAGCGCCCCGATCCGGCCGGCCTCGCCCGCGCTCGCCGAGACGGCGCCGGCGGGGTGCACGCCCCCCAGGCCGCCGATCCCGCCCAGGTGCAGGCCGGCGAATTGCGGCGTCGGGAACCAGGCGCCGCCCGCACCGGCCGTCGCACCACCGGGCCCGAAGGTCAGCTGCTGCCCGATCGACCACCCGAAGTTTGCGAGGCCAACCCCGAAGTAGGCCTGGGCGAACTGCCGTATCTCGTTGCCCAACGGGCTGACCCCGGAAGACGGGAACGCCAGACCGTTCGCCCGGATCCCGAACCAGTCGTTGGTCGCGGTCGGCAGGCCGTACTTGAGGAAGTCCTGCACTTGCTGCTGCAGCATCGAGAACGGCCAGTTCGTGAAGGTGTAGCCCGACAGTTGCTGCAGGGACAGTTGCTGCAACACCTGAGGGATCGCCGCGATTTGGTCCAGCACGGTCTGCGCGGCCGGCTGGGCGGTGGCCTGGGCGACGGCGGCGCCCTGGTTGGCCGCCGCGTTGGGGGTGCTGGTGTTGGGCGGGTCCTGGTATGGGGTGAGGACGGTGGCGGCCGCCGACGAGGCGGCGTAGCCGTACATCGCGGCGGCGTCCTGGGCCCACATCTCCATGTACTGGGCCTCGGTGGCCATGATCGCCGGCGTGTTCTGCCCGAAGAAGTTGGTCGCGACCAGGGTCGCCAACAGCACCCGGTTGGCGACGATCACCGGCGGCGGCACCGTCATCGCGAACGCCGCCTCGAAGGCGCCCGCGGCCGCGCGGGCCTGGCTGGCGCTGTCCTCGGCCAAACCGGCCGCCGTGCTGAGCCAGCTCACGTAGGGCACCACCGCGTTGACCATCGCCGTCGACGACGGCCCGACCCAGGGCGCGCTGATCAACTCGGTGATCACCGAGTTGTAGCCAGAAGCCGCCGTGCTCAGCTCCGCCGCCAGCTCGTCCCACGCCGTAGCGGCGACCATGATCGACTCGGCCCCCGGGCCCGCATACATCCGACCGGAATTGATTTCGGGCGGTAACGCTCCGAAGTCGAACACCGTGTCCTCCTCAGTTGGCCATGATCGCGGCGGCGATCATCGCGGTCAGGTACAACCCATGGTGGGCGCGGTCACAACTTTGTTGACCAGCAAACCCATTCGACGCGATAGCCCGCGCACTGTGGCGCCTGTTCCCACGGCCCGGATAGTTGCTCCGCCACCAGGATTGCCTGGACTTCCGGTCAGGAACGACATGCACAATCCGCCTCGACTACCCCGCTGTCAGCAACCGAGCGACAGCTCTTTTTGGTGCCCGAACTGCCGCTCGCGAAAGACATTAGCTGGTCGTACCTGGCACGCCGACCGACGACGCCAACTGTTCATTCCCAGCCAACCAATGTTCACTCCCGGCCAGCGGGGGTTCACCAGAGACAACTGAATGTTCACCTACCGTTTGTCCGGCGGTCGGGCTTGCTGCGCCGTTAGTCCTCTTCGAGGATCAGCGCCATCTCCGGGCACGAGGCGACGCCGTCGCGGGTCGCTTCCTCGTCCTCGGGCCTGACCTCGTGTTCCTCGAGGATCGAATAACCCGATTCGTCGATGGGAAAAAGGTTTGGGTCGACGGCGTAGCACTGGGCATGGCCCACGCATTTGGACGTTTCGAGACGAACCTTCACAAGGTTTCCTTCTTCGTTTCTTCGGCGGCTTCGGCGAAAACCCGGAACGGACCTGACGGATCGATACGTAGATTAGCCGCTCGATAAAGTCTAGGAGACGGTCGCCGATCGGGGTCGACACGATTGGTGCCGCCCTGCCCCACGTGCGATATTGGGGTGCCGGTACGGGCGGGGACCGCGGCGACAGAACACCAAAATCCAACGGACAGGCGGAGATCAGGGCGCATGAGCACTGTCGGCGAAGGCCAGCCGGGCACCTTCCACCTCCCGCGGCTGGAATACACGAAGCTGCCGATGTCCGCCGACCGCGGCGTCGGATGGAAGACGCTGCGCGACGCCGGGCCGGTGGTGTTCATGAACGGCCACTACTACCTGACGCGCCGCGAAGACGTGCTCGCCGCGCTGCGCAATCCCAAGGTCTTCTCGTCGCGGCTGGCGTTGCAGCCCCCGGGCAGCCCGTTGCCGGTGGTGCCGCTGGCGTTCGACCCGCCCGAGCACACCCGCTACCGCAAGATCCTGCAGCCGTACTTCAGCCCGCAGGGGCTGGCCGCGTCGCGGCCGGTGTTGCAGCGCCACGCCGCCGAGATGATCGCCGCGCTTGCCGGCCAGGGCAAGTGCGACGCGATGGCGGATTTCGCGCGGCTGTATCCCTATCAGGTCTTCCTCGATCTCTACGGTCTGCCGGTCGAGGACCGTGACCGCATCATCGATTGGAAGGACTCCGTCATCGGGGAGAGGCCGTACATGACGCAGGAGGACCACGAAAAGGCGCGCCTACTGCTGGCCTATCTCACCGACGCGATCCAAAAGCGCAGGGAGAACCCGGGTTCCGACATGTTGTCCCGGGTGATGACCGGCGAGGGCAACTTCAGCGATCTCGAGCTGTTGGGCATGAGCCACCTGCTGATCCTCGCAGGCCTGGACACGGTGACCGCGTCCATCGGGTTTTCGCTGTACGAACTGGCGCGCAGGCCGCAGCTGCGCGTCGCGCTGCGCGACAATCCCCGGCAGATCCGGGTTTTCATCGAGGAGATCGTGCGGCTGGAGCCGTCGGCGCCGGTGGCGCCCCGGGTCACGACGGAGATCGTCAACGTGGGGGGCATGATGCTGCCCGCGGGCACGCCGGTGCGGCTGTGCATGGCCGCGGTGAACCGCGATGGCACCGACGCGATGTCCACCGATGAGTTGTTCCTGGACGGCAAGGTGCACCGGCACTGGGGATTCGGCGGCGGACCGCACCGCTGCCTGGGCTCTCACCTGGCGCGCATCGAGCTGACCATCGTCGTCGCGGAATGGCTCAAACAGATTCCCGACTTCGACGTGCCCGAGGACTACCAGCCCGAAATCAAGTTCCCGTCAAAGACGTTCGCGCTCAAGACATTACCGCTGAGCTGGGGCTGAAATTCGGGCCCCAGCTCAGCGGTAGCGGTACTACTTGCGGAACTCGGTGGCGGCCACCTGGACGAACACGCCGGTGTCCTCGGCCATCAGCAGGCCTCGGCCGCGGGGCAGCGGGCCGCCCTTCATCTTGCCGCGGATGAAGCCCTCGTCGGGGTCGGCGTCCATCACCAGTAGCGGCGCGTTCGCCTGGTGCAGTGCCCGCAGCATCGGGTCGCTGCCCGCCGACGACCAGCCACCGAACGTGCGAGTGACGATCACGTGCAGGCCCACGTCGGCCGCCCTGGTCACCCAGGCGGCGGCCTTGTGCAGCGGCGAATCGAACCCGGCCGGCATCTGCTGGATGTCGTCCACGATGAGGAAGATCTCCGGGCCGCTCCACCAGGAGTGCGACAACAGCTCCTCCGCCGACAGGCCGGGTGGCGGTTCGCGGCTGGCCAGCAGGGCGGACATGTCGTTCATCATCGCCTGCACGCCGTCCAGGTTGTACGCGAACTTCTCCACGTACTCCGAGCCCAGCACCGTCAGGAGCTGGCGGCGCGGGTCGACCAGCCACACCTGGGCGGAGGGCCGCCCGGCCGGTGGCGGCGGCGCGCTGCTGGCGCCGGGCGCGTAGAGCCGCCCGATCTCCGACATGATGGTCGCCAGCGTCGTGGTCCGACCACATTCGCGTCGGCCCGTCACCATCAGGTGCGCGTTCTCGGCGAAATTCAAATAGACCGGCGCCAGGTCCAATTCCGAGATGGCCCAGACGATTCCGCCCGCACCGACCCCTTGGCGGGTGTCGCGGGCGGCCAGCTCGCGGACCTGCTCGACGCCGAAGCGCGCGGGCAGGCGGCGGATCGGCGGGGCCTGGCCGCTCGCGAGGCGGCCGACCGCCTCGACGATGCTGTCCGATGCGAACACGTGGTCGGGGGTGCTGGCCAGCGCGGGCCGGGCGATCAGCGTGTGCAGACCGGCCTGCGGGTCGGCGTCGAGGCGAACGTAGTTGACCGCGACCATGCCGCGTCCCGGCTTGACCGGAACTTCCTTGGCGAACCGGGAACGCACCAGCTTGGCGTCCTCGACCGCGGCCAGGCGCAACTCGACGCGGGAGCCGAAACCGCTACGCACCGGCGGCCGCAGCTCCGATTCGCGATCGGCGGTGACGATCACGTGCACGCCGAACGAGGGTCCCTGGTTGATGATCAGGTTCACCTGCTCGATCAGCACCTCGTTTTCCTCGGCCAGCGCCCGGTAGTTGTCGATCACCAGGTACACGTCGCCGAACCCGTCGTTGGGCACCGGCCCGGCCTCGCCGCCGAACTTGCGGCGCCGGAACACCTCCATCGAGGCGATCCCGTATTCGAGGAAGCTGCGCTTGCGCTCACGAACCAGCGCCAGCAGCTCGGCCACCGTGCGGCGCACGCCGTACGGATCGGTCGGGCCGGCCACCTCGCCGACGTGGGGCAAACGGGCCACCGTGGTCAGCGCGGTGCCGCTGTAGGCCAGGCAGTAGAACTGGACCTGCTCGGGCGTGTGGGTCAGCGCCGCCGAGCAGATCAACGTCTGCAGCGCCGTGGTCTTACCCGAACCGCCGGCCCCCAGGATCAGCACGTTGGCGCCGGGTCCGGAGGTGTCGACCGTCCACGGCGGCTGATCGTGCTTGAACGGCCGGTCGATGATCCCGATCGGGAACACCAGGTTCTGCTCGGTGCCGTAGTCCTGCTGCCACTGGCGGCCGATGAACCGGTTGACCAGGTCGTCGATCGCGACGGGTTCGTTCAGGGGCGGCTGCCACAGCCGGTAGGGCTCGAAATCGATCCTGCGCAGCTGATTGATGATCACCGTGCCGACCTTGGGCGTCCTGACCCCTTCGTCGTCGTCCTCGCCCTCGGCGTCCACCACCTCGGGCAGCTCACCGTTCGAGCCGTTCGCGTGAACCGGCTCGAGGTCCGGTCCCCCGACGCTGACCTCGAGCGGGGTGAACGAGTTGGTGAACAGTTGCGGGCGAACGTAATCGATGCTGTGCACCAACGCCGGCGCCACCTCGCCGTCGACCGTGATCCCGGGGGCGATGTAATCCCGCCACAGGAACTCGGCCTGGAACCGGACGATGTCCTCGAGGCTCCTACGGAAGTAACCCAGACCGGCCTGGGCAGGCAGGTTCACCGCGTTCGGCACACCGGCCGCCTGCGCCGCCCCGGCGGTGCGCGCCTTCAGCACCAACCGGTAACCCATGTTCTCCATGAGCTTCTCGGCGCGGCTCTCGATCGTCTGCGACGCCATCATCAGGTGGATCCAGTAGGCGCGGCCCTGACGACCGATCGAGTCCAGCACGTCGACCGCGGTCGGCATGATGCGGAACCACTCGTAGAACTCGTCGATGACCACCACCAGCATCGGCAGCGGCGGCATGTCCTGGCCGCGGGCCCGCATCCGGGAGCGCACGCTGTTGTATTCCTTGGCGTCGTCGACGCCGGCGCTGTCGCAGATCGCCTTGCGGCGCGCGATCTCGCCCCACAGCGCGTCCAGGAACCGCTCCATCAGCGCCTGGTCCTCTTCCAGGTCGGTGATGATGCGCGACACGTGCGGCACCCCGGCGAACGGCTTGACCGCCGAGCCACCCTTGAGGTCGGCCAGCACGAACTGCAGCTCCTCGGGCGGGTGGCCGAGCATCAGCGACTCGATCACGGTTCGCACCAGCGTCGACTTACCCGACCCGGTCGTGCCGGACATGACCCCGTGCGGGCCGTCGCCGCCTTCGTCCAGCGACTTCATGTCCAGGAACAGCAATTCGCCGTTGTCCGAACGATTGCCGAACGGTGCGCGCAGCCGGGACCGGCCCATCGCGTCGGTGCGGCTGCCCCACAGCGCGTCGAAGTCGATGTCGGAAGGGTCGTCGATCCCGTAGTACGCGAGGACGTCCCGGGCGCCGATGTGGGCCACCCGCTGACCGATCTCTTCGTACGCCTCGGCCAGCCGCCAGCGCGCCAGCTTCTGCGCGAACTCCTCCGACTCCCCGATGCTGAGGTGGTCGGTGAGCGCGAAGAACCACGGCTTCTCGTCGATGACCATCCAGGTGTCGCGGTCGCGCGGCAGGGCTTCGATGACACCCCGCTCGTCGAACCGCAGCGTCCGCTCGGGGACGGCCGCCCACATCGACGAGCCGGTCAGGTCGAAGAACGTCACGCCGTCGATGCCCTCGGCGCTGATCACGAACTCCCATTGCGGGTCGGTGACATCGGCGATGATCACCGTGTGCGGCGTCGGTGTCTGCGCCGACGAGCTGGCGTGCCGCGGCGTGAAAGAGCCACGGCCGGCGAACAATTCGGCCTGCTCCGCGGCGAACTCGCGCACCGAGCTGTAGACCATCCGCGCGTTGCCCGCCGCGTCCTGTCGCCGCGAGTCACCGAAGTGCGGCAGCCACTTCACCCAGTCCCACTGCTCCAGGTCGGAACTGACCACGACCATCTGGACGTGGTCGGGGCCGTGTGAGAACGCCAGCTGGCAGACGATCGCCCGCATCAGGCCCAGCACCTGCTCGCGCTCCCCGATCAGCGAGTACCAGGGTTCGACCAGCAGGGAAATCATTTTCGGCAGGTTGTAGACGACGCTCTGGTAGCGGCCGAATTCCTGCAGCGCCTTACCGGTCACCGGCTCCAGCTCGATGTCGGTCGGCATGTTCTGGGGCTCACCCCAGGTCACCTCGGGACGCGTCATGCCCACGCCGACGCGGACGACACCGAAGTTGAGGTCCTTGCCGTCCGGCTTTCGCTCCCACATGCGCGACGAGCCCACCGCGGCGGGCAGCGTGTCGGGCGCCGGGTGGAACCAGCGGTAGTTGGCGTCCATGCTGTCGGCCGACTCGTGCGCGGTCTCGCGCAGCATGTCGAGCATCAACATGAACTGGGCGCGCATCGCGTCCAGCTTCGGCCGGCTCATCTGCTGCTGGCCGCCGAACCGGCCGCCGAACATCATCATCGCCATGCCGCCGATCATGAAGATCGGGAAGATCGCGCCGACGCCGCCGAACACGTGCGAACCGCTGGCGAAGGTCATGGCGACCATGCCGCCCAGCAGGCCGATCACCACGACGCCGACCACCACGATCCACCAGGGCTTGCCCTCCGGCGGGGGGATGCTCAGCGGGGTCGGAAGGACGATGTTCTCCGGCTTGATGACCGGGGGCTTCTCCGGTGTCGGGCGCGCAAATCCACGTTTCATCGGGGTACCACCAACTCTGCAGGGGACATGTCCATGGGCAATGTGTCGTGCTCAACCAAGGCGTCCGCCCGGGAGAGGGTCGGGCCTTGCGGCAGCAGCCGCAGCGCCACCCACGGCGCCAGGCTCGGCGCGGTCTTCAGGCCCAGCGCCTCGCGGGCCTCGCGGGTGTCGTCCACGCCGAACCGTGCGCCCGCGTCGGTCAGCCACCACAGCGATTCGGTGGTCTTGGCGCCCGGGTCGTTGCCCGTGACGGCGACGAAGTTGGCGTGATCGGGGCCGAAGTACACCTGGTCGGCCTCGCGGCCGGTGGTGTCGGCCTTCACCAGGGATACGACCTTGCTCATTTCCTTGGTCGCGACGGGGATGGTGGAGCCGGACACGACCTGGATGCGGGCCCGGTTCTCTCCGGACGTCTTCTGCCACCACCAGCAGGTCGCCGGGTTCTCCCGGATGTCCATCACGTTCAGCGGGTTGTCGGGATACGACGACAGGTCCAGCTTGTTGACCACCGGCATCTTCGCCAGGGAAGACGGCTCCACCGTCACCGGCTTGTTGTTGCCGGGGCCGCCGGCGTTCTGCAGGATCTGCGCCACCAACGGCGGCAGCGTCTGCACGCCATCGGCCAAAACCAGCGAATACTGTTGCGGCCCACTGATTTGCGGGGTGACGATCACCGTCCCCACCGGGCCGGGCGCCCCCGCGAACGTGGCCGGGCTACCCGCGCCGGGAATCTCGGGCACCGTCAGCTCGGGCCCCACCGGCAGCGCGTCGTACAGCGCGCGGCTCATCGGCTTCGCCATGCTGACCTGCTCGGGCGTCAGACCGAGCGGCAACAACACCGAGCGGTTCATCGCGTCGATCTTCGACCGGCGCCCCTGCCGGACCACCCACGCGTCGTCGCCGTAGCGGAGCACCACGGCGTCCGACCCGTTGAGGACCTGCCGGTGGCCGCTGAGGTCCGGGGTCCCGTCGATCACCGTCACGGTCACCCCGGACGGCGCCCCGACCCCGGTCGAGCCGGCCACCGTGTCGCACACCAGCCACGACGACGCGGACGGCGTCTTGGGGGCGAAGTTCGACGGCGCACCGGGAATGCCGACCAGCGGCCCGCGCGGCAGGTTGGCGATCTGGCTCCCCCGGACCAGGTGCGGGTTGTCCGGGCGCCCGGTGATCAGTCGCGCCGACGCCAGGTTCAGCGCCGGGTACAACTTGTCACCCACCCGGACGTAGAGCGCGCCGGAATCGCGGTCGGCGATGATCGGTGACTCGTTGATCTGGCCGGACGGGCTGATGAACGACCACAGCAGGGCCCCCAGGCAGATCACCAGCCCGGCGGACACCGACGCCACCAGGGCCAGCGTCTGGCGCCGGCCCGGCTCGATCTCCATGCGGACCCGCCAGCGGGTCAGCGCCATCGCGGTTCGGCGAGCCAGGAACTGGTAGCCGGTCACCTGGGTGCGGGTCGACAACCCGAGGCCGTACCCCGACCCCCGCTGCCCGCGACTCTCTTCCGCCACGTTAATTCACCATCCGGTCTGCTAGAACGCCTGGACATTGTCCATCGCGCGAATTACATCGACAACCGTAAGGGACCCGCACGGACCTCGCCACGCGTTGCCGCGCACGTTCACTTGGATTCAATCTGGCCGCGTAGGCGAATCCGGCCGCTTTCGGGTCGTGAGTGTCGCTAACCGTGCCAGCAGCGGCGCTGACACTTTTGGTTTTCCCCACTCATCCCCCGGCTGGATTTCTCACGTCTTCACTGGGCATGTTAACCGGGGACGCCCGGTTAGTCCTGTCGAACGGCCAGCTTCGCGACGCGGCTCGGCGATGAGGCGACGCAACCGCTTCTCAAGCAAGATGGGCGACATGACGGAGCTCGCGCCCTCGCTGGTCGAACTCGCCCGCCGCTTCGGCATCGCCACCGACTACGACGACTGGACCGGCCGGCGCGTGCTCGTTCCGGAGGACACGCTGGTGGCCGTGCTCGCCGCGCTCGGGGTCGCCGCCGGCACCGAACAGGAGCGCAACGCCGCCCTGACCGCGCAGCGGCGGTCCCATTGGGAGCGCCGGATGCCGGCCACCATCGTCGGGCGCACGGGTGAGCAGATCCGGTTCTGGGTGCACGTGACGCACGGCGATCCCGCCGAGGTGTGGCTGCAGCTCGAGGACGGCACGGTGCGCGGCGGGGTGGTGCAGGTCGACAACTTCACGCAGCCGTTCGAGCTGGACGGGCGCTGGATCGGCGAGGCCAGCTTCGTCCTGCCGGCGCACCTGCCGCTGGGCTACCACCGCGTCCACCTGCGCTCCGGGGACTGCGAGACCAGCACCGCGCTGATTGTCACGCCGGACTGGCTCGGGCTGCCGGAGCAGCTGGGCGCCCGCCGCGCCTGGGGTCTGGCCGCGCAGCTCTACAGCGTGCGGTCGCGGCAGTCGTGGGGCGTCGGCGACCTCACCGACCTGAGCGACCTCGCGGTGTGGTCGGCGGCGCGCCATGGGGCCGACTACGTGCTGGTCAATCCCCTGCACGCGGCGGCGCCGCCCGGGCCGGGGGCCCCGATGGAGCCGTCGCCGTACCTGCCGACGTCGCGCCGCTTCTTCAACCCGCTCTACCTTCGCGTCGAGGCCATCCCCGAATACGCCGACCTGACCAAGCGGGGCCGGGTGCGCCGGCTGCGCTCGGAGGTCCAAGAGCGGGCGGGCCGCCTCGACGCCATCGACCGCGATGGCGCCTGGGCGGCCAAGCGCACCGCGCTGCGGCTGCTGCATCGGGCGCCCCGCTCGGCGGGCCGCGAGCTGGCCTACGCGGCGTTCCGCGACCGGGAGGGCACCCCGCTCGACGACTTCGCCGTCTATTGCGCGCTGGCCGAAGAGTACGGCGACGACTGGCATCGCTGGCCGGAGTCGCTGCGGCACCCCGGCGCCGCCGGCGTCGCGGGGTTCGTCGACCGGAATTCGGACGCCGTCGATTTCCACCGCTGGCTGCAGTGGCAACTCGACGAACAACTCGCCTCGGCGCAGTCCCAGGCGGTACGTGCCGGGATGGCGCTGGGCGTCATGCACGACCTGGCCGTCGGGGTGCACCCCAATGGCGCCGACGCCTGGGCCCTGCAGGACGTGATGGCGCTGGGCGTGACGGCCGGCGCACCGCCCGACGAGTTCAACCAGCTCGGCCAGGACTGGTCGCAGCCGCCATGGCGCCCGGACCGGCTGGACGAGCAGGAATACCGCCCCTTTCGGGCGCTGATCCGGGCGGTGCTGCGGCACGCGGGCGGAGTCCGCATCGACCACATCATCGGGCTGTTCCGGCTGTGGTGGATCCCGCGAGGCGGACCGCCCACCCACGGCACCTACGTGCGCTACGACCACGAAGCGATGATCGGCATCGTCGCCCTGGAAGCCCACCGGGCCGGCGCGCTCGTCGTCGGCGAAGACCTCGGCACCGTCGAACCGTGGGTGCGCGACTACCTCTTATTACGCGGCGTGCTGGGCACGTCCATCCTCTGGTTCGAGCTGGATCGCGACGGAACCGGGGGGCCGCTGCCGGCCGAGCGCTGGCGCGAGTACTGCCTGTCGTCGGTCACCACGCACGATCTGCCGCCGATCGCGGGTTACCTGGCCGGCGACCATGTGCGGCTGCGGGAGTCCCTGGGGTTGCTGACCCGGCCCGCGGAGGTCGAGCTCGAATCCGACCGGGCCGAGCTGGAGGCCTGGATGGTCGAGCTGCGCCGGGTCGGACTGCTGGGTGACGGCGTGGACGTCGAAGACGACCCGGAGCCGGTGGTTCTCGCCCTGTACCGGTACCTGGGCCGGACCCCGTCGCGGCTGTTGGGGGTGGCGCTGACCGACGCGGTCGGCGACCGGCGGACCCAGAATCAGCCGGGCACCACCGACGAATACCCCAATTGGCGGGTCCCGCTGACCGGCCCCGACGGCCGGCCGGTGCTGCTCGAGGACGTGTTCACCGATCGGCGGGCGGCCGCGCTGGCCGAGGCCGTCCGCGAGGCGATCGCGCCGCCGGGATAACGCACCACCTGTTAACTTCTGGTGCCATGACGGCTTCGCTGAAATTCGGGGTGCTGGCGCCGGTCGCCGAGGGTGTCACCGCGGACCCGGAGTGGATGGCGAGCTTCGCGGGGCACCTGGAGCGGTGCGGGTTCGAATCGATCGTGGTGGTGGAGCACACCGTGCTGGCCACCCGCTACGACAGCGTCTACCCGTACGACAGCTCGGGGCGGGTCGGGCTGACCGCCGACTGCCCCATTCCCGACCCGCTCGACCTGCTGGCGTTCCTGGCCGGGCACACCAGCCGGCTGCGGCTGGCCACCGGGGTGCTGGTGCTGCCCAACCACCATCCGGTGGTGCTGGCCAAGCGGGCGGCGACCGTCGACGCGCTCTCGGGCGGACGGCTGCGGCTCTGCGTGGGCGTGGGCTGGCTCAGGGAAGAGGTCGAGGCGTGCGGCGCGGAATTCGACAGCCGGGGCAGGCGGGCCGACGAGCAGCTGGCGGTGTTGCGGGCGCTGTGGGCGGACACCCCGCAGGGGGTGTCGCACCACGGCGAGTTCTTCGACTTCGACGACGTCACGTGCTATCCGAAACCCGTTGCCGGCGAACGGCTTCCGATCTACATCGGCGGGCACAGCAAAGCGGCGGCCCGCCGGGCCGGGCGGTTGGGCGACGGCCTGCAGCCGCTCGGGGTGGCCGGCCCGGAGCTCGCGTCGCTGATCGCGCTGATGCGCGACGAGGCGGCAGCGGCGGGCCGCGACCCGGCGGCGCTGGAAGTGTCGCTGGGCCACGCGGTCACCAAGATCGATGCCGAGCGCGCGGGCGGCCTCGCCGATCAGGGGGCCGACCGGATCGTGCTCTCGATGCCGCCGACCGCCGACATCGAGGAGGCCAAGGACGCCCTGTCGGCGTGCGCCCAGCGGCTGTCGTTGAGCTCGTGACCCTCTCGGCGAGCGACCGCGCGGCCCTCAGCGATTTGGTGCACCGGTACGCGGCCTACGTGGACGACCGTCAATTCGATTCCGTCACAAT
>NZ_LZLY01000075.1 GCF_001673535.1 Mycobacterium sp. 1081908.1
TCGACGGGGACAACGACGACGAGCGCCACCGCGAGGTCGGCAGGCGCGGCACGCAGCACCTGGGTTTGCTGGTGCTGCGGGTCGGGCTGGGCGTGGTGCTGGGGGCCCACGGCCTGCAGAAGCTGTTCGGCTGGTGGGGCGGCTCGGGGGTGACCGGTTTCAAGAACTCGCTGTCCGATGTCGGCTATCAGCACGCCGACGTCCTGGCCTACGTGAGCGCCGGCGGCGAGACCGTGGCCGCCGTGCTGCTGGTGCTGGGGCTGTTCACCCCGATAGCCGCGGCGGGTGCGCTGGCGTTCCTGATAAACGGCCTGCTCGCCACCGTTTCCGCGCGGCCGCACTCGCACACCTTCGCGTACTTCCTGCCCGACGGGCACGAATACCAGATCACCCTGATCGTGATGGCCGTGGCCGTCATCCTGTGCGGGCCGGGCCGTTACGGCCTGGACGCCGGCAGGGGTTGGGCGCACCGCCCCTTCATCGGGTCGTTCGTCGCCCTGCTGGCCGGCATCGCCGCCGGCGTCGCCGTCTGGGTCATGCTCAACGGGGTCAACCCGATCGCCTGACCCTCAGCGATAGGGGTTGGGCACCCGTCCCGCGCTGGCCTCGGTCAGCTGCGGCAGCGTGGCGAAAGTAACCGCGGGCAGGCGCAGCTCGGCGCCGCTTTTCAGGCGGGCGCGCGCCCAGGAACCGCGCTGGAATCGCAGCCCGTCGACGTCTTCCCAGCGCACCTTCTGGCTGCCGAACAGGGTCCGCACCGTCACGCCCTCCTCGTCGGCGACCGTGCGCAGCCGGACGATCAGCGCCGACAACACCACCGGGATCACCAGCAGCGGCGCGGACACCGGCCAGGCCAGCACCGGTATGAGCAGGCCCAGGGTGAAGAACCCGACGGCGAAGTGGGCCATCGGAGACACTTTGATCACGACGGGCGAATCGGTAACCACCCTGGCATCATTTCACCGCCCTGGTTTTCCGCCGCCCCGAGTGTGAACCGGCGGCGACGGTCCACGGCGCGTCGGCGCCCTGGACGCACACGGAAAGCCGTGGCCGCACACGGGCGACCGGATTTGACTGTTGAGCTGTGCGAAGGCTACCGTCGGACGCTATGGAAACCGCCGGAAAGCCCGGGATGCTCGTAGTACTTAGTCAGCGCGTTGGTGCCTGACTGAGCCCTTCAGCATTTGAAGCGATCCAGCACCAACGCGCAACCCTCGTTCAGCCGATGAGCTGGCGGGGGTTTTTTCTTGCGCAGCAACGAAACTTCGAACAGTGAATAGGACCCCAGGACAGTGAGCGCTCCCACCAGGCCAGCCGCCACGCAGGCGCAGGATCCGGCCAGCGTCGCCACGGATGCCGTGAAACCCGCCGCAAAAACTCCCGCCGCTCAACCGAAACGCGTTGCCCCGGAACAACTTACCGGTGCACAGTCGGTGATCCGGTCGCTCGAGGAACTCGACGTCGAGGTCATCTTCGGCATTCCCGGCGGCGCCGTGCTGCCGGTCTACGACCCGCTGTTCGACTCGAAAAAGCTGCGGCACGTGCTGGTTCGCCACGAGCAGGGCGCCGGCCACGCCGCGAGCGGCTACGCGCACGCCACCGGCAAGGTCGGCGTGATGATGGCGACCTCGGGTCCCGGCGCCACCAACCTGGTCACCCCGCTGGCCGACGCGCAGATGGACTCGATCCCCGTCGTCGCCATCACCGGGCAGGTCGGGCGCGGGTTGATCGGCACCGACGCCTTCCAGGAGGCCGACATCTCGGGCATCACGATGCCGATCACCAAGCACAACTTCCTGGTCCGCTCCGGCGACGAGATCCCCCGCGTGCTGGCCGAGGCGTTCCACATCGCCCGCACGGGACGTCCCGGCGCGGTGCTCGTCGACATCCCCAAGGACGTGCTGCAGGGACAGTGCACGTTCAGCTGGCCCCCGCGGATGGATCTGCCGGGCTACAAGCCGAACACCAAGCCGCACAACCGGCAGGTCCGGGAGGCCGCGAAGCTGATCGCGGCCGCCCGCAAACCGGTGCTGTACGTGGGCGGCGGGGTCATCCGCGGCGAGGCGACCGAGCAGCTGCGCGAGCTGGCCGAGCTGACCGGCATCCCGCTGGTCACCACGCTGATGGCGCGCGGCGCCTTCCCCGACAGCCATCCGCAGAACCTCGGCATGCCCGGCATGCACGGCACCGTGGCCGCGGCGGCGGCGCTGCAGCGCAGCGACCTGCTGATCGCGCTGGGCACCCGGTTCGACGACCGGGTGACCGGGCAGCTCGACTCCTTCGCCCCGGAGGCGAAGGTCATCCACGCCGACATCGACCCGGCCGAAATCGGCAAGAACCGGCACGCCGACGTGCCGATCGTCGGCGACGTCAAGGCCGTCATCACCGACCTCATCGCGATGCTGTCGCACCACGACATCCCCGGCCACATCGAGATGACCGACTGGTGGGCCTACCTGCACAGCGTGCAGTCCACCTACCCGCTGAGCTACGGCCCGCAGAGCGACGGCAGCCTGAGCCCGGAATACGTGATCGAGAAGCTGGGCGAGATCGCCGGCCCCGACGCGGTGTACGTCGCCGGTGTCGGCCAGCACCAGATGTGGGCCGCGCAGTTCATCTCCTACGAAAACCCGCGCACCTGGCTCAATTCCGGTGGGCTGGGCACCATGGGGTTCGCCATCCCGGCGGCCATGGGCGCCAAGATCGCCCGCCCGGACGCCGAGGTCTGGGCGATCGACGGCGACGGCTGCTTCCAGATGACCAACCAGGAGCTGGCCACCTGCGCGATCGAGGGCGCGCCGATCAAGGTGGCGCTGATCAACAACGGCAACCTGGGCATGGTGCGCCAGTGGCAGACGCTGTTCTATCAGGAGCGCTACTCGCAGACCGACCTGGCCACGCACTCGCACCGGATTCCGGACTTCGTGAAGCTGGCCGAGGCGCTGGGCTGTGTCGGGTTGCGTTGCGAGCGTGAGGAAGACGTCGTCGACGTGATCAACCAGGCCCGGGCGATCAACGACCGCCCGGTGGTGATCGACTTCATCGTCGGCGCCGACGCCCAGGTGTGGCCGATGGTCGCCGCCGGCACCAGCAACGACGAGATCCAGGCCGCCCGCGGCATCCGCCCGCTGTTCGACGACGAAAGCGAAGGGCACGCCTGATGCACACGCACACGCTGTCGGTGTTGGTGGAGGACAAGCCCGGTGTGCTCGCGCGGGTCGCGGCGCTGTTCTCGCGGCGCGGTTTCAACATCGAGTCGCTGGCCGTCGGCGCCACCGAACAGAAGGACATGTCGCGGATGACCATCGTGGTCTCCGCCGAGGAGACCCCGCTCGAGCAGATCACCAAGCAGCTCAACAAGCTGATCAACGTGATCAAGATCATCGAGCAGGACGACGACAACTCGGTGTCCCGGGAGTTGTCGCTGATCAAGGTGCGGGCCGACGCCGGCACCCGTAGCCAGGTCATCGAGGCGGTGAACCTGTTCCGCGCCAAGGTGATCGACGTGTCACCGGAATCGCTGACCATCGAGGCCACCGGTGACCGCGGCAAGATCGAGGCGTTCCTGCGCGTGCTGGAGCCGTTCGGCATCCGCGAAATCGCTCAATCCGGAATGGTGTCGCTATCCCGCGGTCCGCGCGGTATCGGCACGGCCAAATAGCAAACAAGGAGAAAGTTCACCGTGGCATTAGAGATGTTCTACGACGACGACGCAGACCTGACGATCGTCCAGGGCCGCAAGGTCGGCGTCATCGGATACGGCAGCCAGGGGCACGCGCACTCGCTGAGCCTGCGCGACTCGGGCGTGCAGGTGCGCGTCGGGCTCAAGGAGGGCTCGAAGTCCCGGGCCAAGGTCGAAGAGCAGGGCCTGGAGGTCGACACCCCGGCCGAGGTCGCCAAGTGGGCCGACGTCATCATGCTGCTGGCCCCCGACACCGCGCAGGCCGACATCTTCAAGAACGACATCGAGCCCAACCTGAAGGCCGGCGACGCTTTGTTTTTCGGCCACGGGCTCAACATCCACTTCGACCTGATCAAGCCGCCCGCCGACGTCACGGTCGCGATGGTCGCCCCCAAGGGGCCCGGCCACCTGGTGCGCCGCCAGTTCGTCGACGGCAAGGGCGTGCCGTGTTTGATCGCCGTCGACCAGGACCCGACCGGTCAGGGCGAGGCGCTGGCGCTGTCGTACGCCAAGGCCATCGGCGGCACTCGGGCCGGCGTCATCAAGACCACGTTCAAGGACGAGACCGAGACGGACCTGTTCGGTGAGCAGGCCGTGTTGTGCGGCGGCACAGAGGAATTGGTGAAGGCCGGCTTCGACGTGATGGTCGAGGCGGGCTACCCGCCGGAGATGGCGTACTTCGAGGTGCTGCACGAGCTCAAGCTGATCGTCGACCTGATGTACGAGGGCGGGATCGCCCGGATGAACTACTCGGTGTCCGACACCGCGGAGTTCGGCGGGTACCTGTCCGGCCCGCGCGTCATCGACGCCGGCACCAAGGAGCGGATGCGCGACATCCTGCGCGAGATTCAGGACGGCACCTTCACCAAGAAGCTGGTCGCCAACGTCGAGGGCGGCAACAAGCAGCTCGAGCAGTTGCGCAAGGAGAACGCCGAGCACCCCATCGAGGTCACCGGCAAGAAGCTGCGTGACCTGATGAGCTGGGTGGACCGGCCGATCACCGAGACGGCGTAGCCCCTGCGTCGAACGTGCACTGAGGGCGAACTTTCGGCGATTTTTTCGCCGTGAGTGCACGTTCGGCGGCTAGGACCCCGCCAGGCGCCCGGCGACGGCCACCACCCGGCGCGCCAGGTGGTCGAGGGCGTTGTCGGTGGGCTCGCCGAATTCGTTGATGTTGTCGTGGGTGGACACCAGGCACACCCCGTACGGGTTGCCGTCGACGAACTTGACCGGGTCGGTATAACCCGGCGGCACGATGATGCCGCCGAAATGCATCAGCGTGATGTAGAGCGACAGCAGCGTGGTCTCCTGGCCGCCGTGCAGCGTGTTGGACGACGTGAAGGCCGCATACACCTTGTCCGCGAGCTTGCCCTCGGCCCACAGCCCGCCCAGCGAGTCCAGGAAGGCGCGCAATTGCGCTGCGGGGGAACCGAAGCGGGTCGGCGAGCCGAAGATCACCGCGTCGGCCCACACGATGTCGTCGCCGGTGGCCGCGGGAAGGTCCTTGGTCGCTTGGTAATTCGCCGTCCACGCCGGGTTGTGCGCGAACGATTCCGGGTCGTGGGTTTCGGCGACGTGCCGTACGCGCACCTCGGCGCCGGCCGACTCGGCCGCCGCGGCGACGCGGCGGGCCATCGCGGTGCCGTGACCGGTGGCCGAGTAGTAGATGATCGCGAGATTCGTCATGGCGCGAGCTTAGGCATGCCCAAGCCGAATTCGCGGCGCAACAAGGTGCGTGCGGCGTAGTACCCGGACATGCCGTGCACGCCGCCGCCGGGCGGAGTGGCCGCCGAGCACAGGTAGGCCTTCGGAATCGGTGTGCTCCAAGGGTTTAGCCTCGGTGTGGGGCCGGCGATCGCCCGCCAGGCGGAATTTCCGCCCATCCCGATGTCGCCGCCGACGTAGTTCGCATTGTGGTCGGCCATCCGGGCGGCGGGCACGGCGCGGGCCGCCACCACGATGTCGCGGAACCCGGGCGCGAACCGTTCGACGATTCCGGTGACGGCCTCTGTCGCGTCGAGGGTGGAACCCGACGGCACGTGGGCGTAGGTCCAGAACGGCCGCCGGCCCACGATGTCGATGCGGCCGGGGTCCGCGATGTGGGGCGAGGCGGCCAGCACCATCGGCCACTGCGCGTGGCGCCCGGCGGCGATGTCGGCCTCGGCCCGCGCCATCTGCGCGCGGGTGCCACCCAGGTGCAGGGTCGGTGCCCGGCCCAGCCGCGCATCCGTCCACGGGATGTCCTCGCCGAGCACGAAGTCGACCTTGGCGACGCCGGGGCCAAACGTGTAGCGGCGCAACGCCTTGGCGTAGCGGTCCGGCAGCGCGTCACCGTAGATCCGCAGCAGCGCCGTCGGCGCCGTGTCGAACGCGACCACCCCGCCGGGCGGCTCGGTGACGTCGACGCCGGCGGTGAGCTCGCCACCGTGCGCGCGCAGATCGGCGATCAGCGCATCGGTGATCGCCTGGCTGCCCCCGACCGGGATCGGCCAGCCGACCGAATGAGCGAGCGTGGCCAGCATCAACCCGGCCCCCGCCGCCGTCAACGACGGCATCCGCGAAATCACATGTGCGGCAACGCCGGTGAACAGGGCGCGCGAATCCTCACCGACCAGCGACCCCCACGCGGGCGTTCCCTGCGCGAGCATCCGCAGTCCCAGTTGCAGCGCCGACGGCAGCGAGCCGGGCACCGATCGTTTGTCGCCGAGCAGCAGCCCCACGACGTCTTCGGAACGCTCGACCAGCGGTCCGAGCAGGCGCCGCCACGACGCGCCGTGCTCCAGTTCGGCGCAGGTGCGCTCGAGGTCCCGGTAGGCGATGACCGCCGGCCGGCCCGGCAGCGGGTTGGCGTAGGAAATCTCCGGGACCGCCAGGTGCACGCCGCGCGCGGGCAGGTCGAACGCCGCGAAGAACGGCGACGCCAGCGCCAGCGGGTGAACCGCCGAGCACACGTCGTGCAAGACTCCCGGAGAATCTGGATCCGGCGCGGTGCGGGCACCCCCGCCGAAGGTCGCCTGCTCCTCGACGACCAGGACTTTCAGGCCCGCGCGGGCGCAGATGACGGCCGCCGTGAGCCCGTTGGGCCCGCTCCCGATGACGGTGACGTCCACCGGTCAATTACAGCCGATAGGCTGTCCGGGTGAATCTGCCTGTTGTACTTATCGCCGACAAACTCGCCGAATCAACCGTCGCCGCGCTGGGGGACCAGGTCGAGGTGCGCTGGGTGGATGGCCCGGACCGGCCCAAGCTGCTGGCCGCCGTCCCCGACGCGGACGCGCTGCTGGTGCGGTCGGCCACCACCGTCGACGCCGAGGTGCTCGCGGCCGCCCCCAAGCTCAAGATCGTCGCCCGCGCCGGGGTCGGCCTGGACAACGTCGACGTGGACGCCGCGACCGCGCGCGGTGTGCTGGTGGTCAACGCCCCCACATCGAACATCCACAGCGCCGCCGAGCACGCGATGGCGCTGCTGCTGGCCGCCGCCCGCCAGATCGCGGCCGCCGACGCCACGCTGCGGGAGCACACCTGGAAACGCTCGAAGTTCTCGGGCACCGAAATCTTCGGCAAGACCGTCGGGGTCGTTGGGCTGGGCCGCATCGGCCAGCTGTTCGCGCAGCGCATCGCCGCCTTCGGCACCCACGTCGTCGCCTACGACCCGTACCTGGCGCCGGCCCGTGCCGCGCAGCTCGGCATCGAACTGCTGCCCCTGGACGACCTGCTGGCCCGCGCCGACTTCATCTCGGTGCACCTGCCGAAGACACCGGAGACCGCGGGCCTGATCGACAAGGAGGCGCTGGCCAAGACCAAGCCGGGCGTCATCATCGTCAACGCCGCGCGCGGCGGCCTGGTGGACGAGGCGGCGCTGGCCGACGCGGTCAACAGCGGGCATGTCCGCGCCGCCGGCCTCGACGTGTTCTCCACCGAACCCTGCACGGACAGCCCGCTTTTCGAGCTGCCGCAGGTGGTGGTGACGCCGCATCTGGGCGCGTCCACCGCCGAGGCGCAGGACCGGGCCGGCACCGACGTCGCGGAGAGCGTGCGGCTGGCGCTGGCGGGGGAGTTCGTTCCCGACGCCGTCAACGTCGGCGGCGGCGTGGTCAGCGAGGAGGTGGCGCCCTGGCTGGACCTGGTGCGCAAGCTCGGGGTGCTGGCGGCCGCGCTGTCGGGCGAGGTCCCGGTGTCCCTGTCGGTGCAGGTGCGCGGCGAGCTTGCCTCGGAAGATGTTGAGGTGCTTCGGCTTTCGGCGCTGCGCGGGCTGTTCTCGGCCGTCATCGACGAACCGGTGACGTTCGTCAACGCGCCGGCGCTGGCGGCCGAACGGGGTGTTTCCGCCGAGATCACCACCGCTTCCGAAAGCCCCAACCACCGCAGCGTCGTCGACGTGCGGGCCGTCGCCCACGACGGCTCGTGTGTGAACGTCGCGGGCACGCTGTCCGGGCCGCAGCTGGTCGAGAAGATCGTCCAGATCAACGGCCGCAACTTCGACCTGCGCGCCCAGGGCACCAACCTGGTGATCAACTACGCCGACCAGCCCGGGGCGCTGGGCAAGATCGGAACCCTGCTGGGCGCGGCCGGGGTGAACATCCAGGCGGCGCAGCTGTCCGAGGACGCCGAGGGACCGAGCGCGACGGTCCTGCTGCGGCTGGACCAGGACGTCCCGGCCGACGTGCGGTCGGCGATCGCCGCGGCGGTCGAGGCCAACAAGCTCGAAGTGGTTGACCTGTCGTGAAACTCGCGGTGATCGGCGGCGACGGGATCGGACCCGAGGTGGTGGCCGAGGCCGTCAAAGTCCTTGACGCGGTTGTGCCGAACGTCGAAAAGACCAGCTACGACCTGGGCGCCCGCCGCTTCCACGCCACCGGCGAGCTGCTGCCGGACTCGGTGCTGGCCGAATTGCGCGAGCACGACGCGATCCTGCTCGGGGCGGTCGGCGACCCGTCGGTGCCCAGCGGCGTGCTGGAGCGAGGCCTGTTGCTGCGCCTGCGCTTTGAGCTCGACCACCACGTCAACCTGCGACCGGGCCGGCTGTACAAGGGGGTGAGCAGCCCGCTCGCCGGAAACCCCGAGATCGACTTCGTGGTGGTGCGCGAGGGCACCGAGGGCCCCTACACCGGCAACGGCGGCGCGATCCGCGCCGGGACGCCGAACGAAGTGGCCACCGAGGTCAGCGTCAACACCGCGTTCGGCGTGCGCCGCGTGGTGCGCTACGCGTTCGAGAAGGCCCGGCTGCGCCGCAAGCACTTGACGCTGGTGCACAAGAACAACGTGCTGACGTTCGCCGGGAAGCTGTGGACGCGGATCGTGGCCGAGGTCGGCGCGGACTACCCCGACGTCGAGGTCGCCTACCAACACGTCGACGCCGCCACCATCTTCATGGTCACCGACCCCGGGCGGTTCGACGTGATCGTCACCGACAACCTGTTCGGCGACATCATCACCGACCTGTCCGCGGCGGTGTGCGGCGGAATTGGCTTGGCCGCCAGCGGAAATATCGACGCCACCCGGGCCAATCCCTCGATGTTCGAGCCGGTGCACGGCAGCGCCCCCGACATCGCCGGTCAGGGCATCGCGGATCCGACCGCGGCGATCATGTCGGTGGCGCTGCTGCTTTCCCACCTCGGCGAGGACGCTGCGGCCGCGCGGGTGGATGGGGCCGTCGAGACCTATCTGGCAACTCGTGGGAGCGAACGGCGCGCCACCACCGAAGTCGGCGAACTGATCGCAGCCGCGCTGTAGTTTCCAGGCCGGGCGGCAACAGCCGCACCGGCACCAGGGGCACCGCCGCCAGCGGGAACAACCCGCACAGCAGCCACGCCGACGGATAGCGCGCCGCACCGATCAGCGCGCCGAACAGCGGGGGACCGACGGCCGCCATCACGCGCTGCGTGGTGTTCTGGATGCCCAGGGCGCGTCCGCTCCAGAACGGCCCGGCGAACTCGGTGATGGCGGTCGCCTCCAGGCCGTTGTCGAGCACGGCGAGCACCGAGATGGTGACCATCAGCGGGATGTCGAACCGCGAATCGAGGCGGTCCGAAAGGGCCAGCAGAAACAGGGTCAGCGCGGCGGCGGCGGCGATGACGGCGACCGGTTGCAAGCGTGAGCCGATGCGATCGGACCAGCGGCCCACCGCGACCCGGCCAGCCGCGCCGAGCAGCTGCGACAGCGTGACCAGGCCGCCTGCCGCGGCGACCGACCAGTGGTGGTGGTTCATCAGCCAAACCAGCATGAACGTCACGGTCACCGTTTGCGGCATCATGAGCAGGCCCGCGACGGCGTGGATGCGCCACAGCACCGATGACCCGCGATACGGGCTGGCCAGCTCCGCTGTGCTGGCCGCCTCCCGGGGCTTGCGCACCGGGTTGACGATGCCGAGGGCGCTCGCCACCGTGGCCGCCGTGCACACCAGCGCCGGAAACATCAGCCCCGCGTGCGGGCCGCGCTCGGCCAGCTCGGGCATGATCAGCGCGCCGGCCGCGATGCCCAACGGCTGCGCGGTCTGCCGGATCCCCATCGCGAGGCCGCGCTGCTGCGGGGGAAACCACGCCGACACCAGCCGGCCGCCGGCGGTGTTGCAACTGGCGGCGGCCATGCCCCCGACGAACAGGTAGACGGCGACCCACACCATCGAGTGCACCGACGCCGCGGCGAAGGCGGCGGCCGCGGTGAGCGCCGAGCCCAGCGTCAGCACCAGCCGCTCGCCGACGCGGTCGAGCACGTAGCCCCATGCGATCAGCGTGACCACCATGCCCCAGCTCGGCATCGATGACAGCAGACCGGCTTCGGCCAGCGGGGTGCCGCGCGTGGCCTCCAGCGACGGGATCAGGAACGCGACGCCGTTGATGAATAGGAAAGAACTGGTCGTCACGAACAGCGAGACGATCATGATCGACCACCGCTTGCCGGCACTCGCCGCGGGCTGCCCGTCGGGCATCAGTCCATGCTTGCACAAGCGTGGCACCGGTTGCGGGAGGCGACAGGCCGCCTCACTAGGCTTCTGCGAATGCGCCTCGGTCGAATCGCCAGCCCGGACGGTGTCGCCTTCGTCAGCATCGAGGGCGAACTCGACGATCCCGCCGCGATGACCGCGCGCGAGATCGCCGAGCACCCGTTCGGCACCCCGACGTTCACCGGCCGGTCGTGGCCGTTGGCCGACGTGCGGTTGCTGGCCCCGATGCTGGCCGGAAAGGTGGTCTGCGTCGGCAAGAACTACGCCGATCACATCGCGGAAATGGGCGGCTTCGAAACCGGCCCGGCCCCGGCCGACCCGATCATCTTCCTCAAGCCCAACACCGCCATCATCGGGCCCAACGTGCCGATTCGGTTGCCCGCCAACGCATCACCGGTGCACTTCGAGGGTGAGCTGGCGGCGGTCATCGGCCGGCCGTGCAAGGACGTCTCGGCCGCCCAGGCCGCCGACAACATCCTCGGCTACACCGTCGCCAACGACGTGTCGGCGCGCGATCAGCAAAAGGCCGACGGCCAATGGACCCGCGCCAAGGGCCACGACAGCTTCTGCCCGGTCGGGCCGTGGATCGTCACCGATGTCGACCCGGCGGATCTCGAACTGCGCACGGAGGTCAACGGCGAGGTGAAGCAACACAGCCGCACGTCGCTGATGATCCACGACGTCGGCGCCATCGTGGAGTGGATCTCGGCCGTGATGACCCTGCTGCCCGGCGATCTCATCCTCACCGGCACGCCGGCCGGCGTCGGGCCCATCGAGGACGGCGACACGGTATCCATCACCGTCGAGGGCATCGGCAGCCTCGTCAATCCCGTTGTCCGCAAAGGAAAGTCGTGACCGTTCGAGTCCGGTTCTGCCCGTCGCCCACCGGCACCCCGCACGTCGGGATGGTACGCACCGCGCTGTTCAACTGGGCCTACGCCCGACACACCGGCGGCACCTTCGTCTTTCGCATCGAGGACACCGACGCGCAGCGCGACACCGAGGAAAGCTATCTGGCGCTGCTCGACGCGCTGCGCTGGCTGGGCCTCGACTGGGACGAGGGCCCGGAGGTCGGCGGGCCCTACGGGCCGTACCGGCAGTCGCTGCGCGGCGAGATCTACCGCGACGTGGTGGCGCGGCTGCTCGAGGCCGGGGAGGCCTACTACGCCTTCTCGACGCCGGAGGAGGTCGAGGCGCGTCACATCGCCGCCGGCCGCAATCCCAAGCTGGGCTACGACAACTTCGACCGGCAGCTGACCGATTCGCAGCGCGCGGCGTTCCTGGCCGAAGGACGTCAGCCGGTGGTGCGGCTGCGCATGCCCGACGACGACCTCGGCTGGGACGACCTGGTGCGCGGCACGACCACCTTCGCGGCGGGCAGCGTGCCCGATTTCGCGCTGACCCGCGCCAACGGAGATCCGTTGTACACCTTGGTCAACCCGGTCGACGACGCGCTGATGAAGATCACCCACGTGCTGCGCGGGGAGGACCTGCTGCCGTCGACCCCGCGCCAGCTGGCGCTGTATCGGGCGCTGATGCGGATCGGCGTCGCCGAGCGCACACCGCAATTCGCGCACCTGCCAACCGTGTTGGGCGAGGGAACCAAGAAGCTGTCCAAGCGCGACCCGCAGTCGAACCTGTTCGCCCATCGCGACCGGGGCTTCATCCCCGAGGGCCTGCTGAATTACCTTGCGCTGCTGGGCTGGGCGATCGCCGACGATCACGACCTGTTCAGCCTGGACGAAATGGTGGCCGCCTTCGACGTCGTCGACGTCAACTCCAACCCGGCCCGATTCGACCAGAAGAAGGCCGACGCGCTGAACGCCGAGCACATCCGGATGCTGGGCGCCGCCGACTTCGCCGCCAGGCTGCGCGACTACTTCGACACGCACGGCCGTCACATCGGGCTGGACGACACCGGATTCGCCGAAGCCGCCGAGCTGGTGCAGACGCGCATCGTCGTCCTGAGCGACGCGTGGGAGCTGCTGAAGTTCCTCAACGACGACGACTACGCGATCGATGAGAAGGCCGCCGCCAAGGAGCTCGGCCCGGACGGCGCCGCGGTGTTGGAGGCCGCGCTGGCCGCTCTGGACGGCGTGACGGACTGGACGACGGAGCGGATCGAGGCCGCCCTCAAGTCCGCGCTCATCGACGGGCTGGCGCTCAAACCGCGCAAGGCGTTCGGCCCGATCCGCGTCGCCGCGACGGGAACGACGATCAGCCCGCCGCTGTTCGAATCACTGGAACTGCTGGGCCGCGACCGCAGCCTGGCGCGGTTGCGGGCCGCGCGCGACGGGGCGGTCTAACTTTTTGGTAGTCTGCACAGCGGTTTACAAAGGCCGACGACGGCCGGCCACGGCGGCGCGGGAGACCGCAGAACCGTTGTGACCAGCGGTTTTAGGCAGCCAATGGGGTATGGTGTAATTGGCAACACAGCTGATTCTGGTTCAGCCATTCTAGGTTCGAGTCCTGGTACCCCAGCAAGATCGCGGCACGCCCGGCGATTAGGTCGCCCTTCTGCGGTGAGCTATGCTGGCAGCTCGGATCGGTTCAGGCCCCGTCGTCTAGCGGCCTAGGACGCCGCCCTCTCACGGCGGTAGCGTGGGTTCGAATCCCATCGGGGCTACAAAAAACTACTGGCCGGTCCCCAGCACGGCCGGTGCCGTCGATCCGCCGACCGGCATGGCCGGCAATCCGAGCTTGCGGTGATCCCACGAGCGCGCGCGGCGGGCCACGATGCGCACGCACACCCGCTTGTTCATCATCTGCTCGACGAAGGGCTTCATCTCGTCGGTGTAGGGGCCGGTGTAGCGCTCGAACACGCTGACGCCCACCCGGTGCGCGACGTCGGGATCGTCGATGATCTCGGCGACGCCCTCGAACGACACCCCGCGCAGCGTGTCGTAGGTGTCGCCGTCCTCGATCAGAAAGCTCACCCGCGGGTCGCGGGTGAGGTTCACCGCCTTCTGCGACTTGGCCTTGGTCTCGAGCCAGACCTCGCCGTCGACGACGGCATACCACATGGCGGTCAGGTGCGGCTGGCCGTCGGGGCCGACGGTGGCGAGCGTTCCGGTGCGGCTCTTGACGACGAAATCGGCGATCTCGTCCTCCGACATGACGATGCTCGCGCGCTGATTGGTTCCCATGGCCGTCAGTTTGTCAGGTGGGTCGCGGTGCGTGTGCACTGGTGGCTTTGAGAGTGAACGCAGGGCGGGGAATGTGCACCGTTGGCGCCCGGGACGCACGGTCAAAGCCGTGGATTCACACGCGAGCTGGGCTCGGTGCGGATCTAGAGCCGGCGGGTGATCGCCTCCGCGGCGGACAGCAGATCGGCGGCCCAGCGGCCCCCCGGGCGGCGCCCGATGCGATCGACCGGCCCGGACACCGATATCGCGGCGATGACGGCGCCGCCGGCGTCGCGCACCGGCGCCGACACGCTCGCCACCCCGGGCTCGCGCTCGGCGACGCTTTGCGCCCAACCGCGCCGGCGCACTTCGGCCAGGGCCCGGTCGGTGAATTTCGCTGTCGGCAGCACGGCCTTCTGGGTGGCGGCGTCGGCGTGCGCGAGCAACACCTTGGCGCCGGAGCCCGCCGTCATCGGCAGGCGCGCCCCGACCGGAACCGTATCGCGAAGACCCGCAGCCGGTTCCAGGGCGGCCACGCAGACCCGTGACGTGCCCTCGCGTCGATACAACTGCACGCTTTCGCCGGTGGTCTCGCGCAGGCCGGGCAGCACCGCCGCGCTCGCGGCCAGCAGCGGATCGTTGACGCGCGCGGCCAGTTCGGTGACCGCCGGACCCAGCCGCCACCGCCCTTCGTCGTCGCGCGCCAGCAGCCGATGAACTTCGAGGGCGGCCGCCAGCCGGTAGGCGGTGGCCCGGGGCAACCCGGTTCGCTCGCACAATTCGGCCAGGCCGGACGGGGATTCCGCGATCGTATGCAGCACGCCCACCGCTTTGTCGAGGACGCCGATGCCGCTATGCTGTCTCACAAGGAGATACTAGCGTCTCGCATTCTGAGATGACCAGCCGAAAGACCGGATAGGGGCTAATTCGATATGGGATCCGAAGCCAAGCCGCGCACCCTGGCCGAAAAGGTTTGGGACGACCATGTTGTGGCGCCCGGGGGCGGTTCCGACCAAGGCGGTGCCCCCGACTTGATCTACATCGACTTGCATTTGGTGCACGAGGTGACCAGTCCGCAGGCGTTCGACGGCCTGCGCCTGGCCGGCCGGGGAGTGCGGCGCCCCGACCTGACGCTGGCCACCGAGGACCACAACGTGCCCACCGTCGACATCGACAAGCCGATCGCCGACCCGGTGTCGCGCACGCAGGTCGAGACGTTGCGGCGCAACTGCGAGGAATTCGGCGTCCGGCTCTATCCGATGGGCGACATCGAACAGGGCATCGTGCACGTCGTCGGCCCGCAATTGGGTCTCACGCAGCCGGGGATGACGATCGTGTGTGGCGATAGTCACACGTCGACGCACGGCGCATTTGGGGCGCTGGCCATGGGGATTGGCACCTCGGAGGTCGAGCACGTGCTGGCCACCCAGACCCTGCCGCTGCGGCCGTTCAAGACGATGGCGGTCAACGTGGACGGCCGGTTGCCCGCCGGCGTGACCGCCAAGGACATCATTCTCGCGCTGATCGCGAAGATCGGCACCGGCGGCGGACAGGGTCACGTCATCGAATACCGGGGCAGCGCCATCGAATCGCTGTCGATGGAAGGCCGGATGACGGTCTGCAACATGAGCATCGAGGCCGGTGCCAGGGCGGGCATGGTGGCGCCGGACGAGACCACGTACGAATTTTTGCGCGGCCGCCCGCACGCCCCGACCGGCGCGCAGTGGGACGCCGCGGTGGCCTACTGGCAGCAGCTGCGCACCGACCCCGGCGCCGCCTTCGACACCGAGGTCCACCTCGACGCGGCCTCGTTGAGCCCGTTCGTCACGTGGGGGACCAACCCCGGCCAGGGCGTGCCGCTGGGCGCGGCGGTGCCGGACCCCGAACTGATGGGAGACGACGGCGAGCGCCAGGCCGCCGAGAAAGCCTTGGCGTACATGGACCTTCGACCCGGGACGCCGATGCGCGAGATCGGCGTCGACGCCGTGTTCGTCGGCTCCTGTACCAACGGTCGTATCGAAGACCTGCGGGCGGTGGCCGACGTGTTGCGGGGCCGCAAGGTCGCGCCGGGCGTGCGGATGCTCGTCGTGCCGGGCTCCATGCGGGTGCGCGCGCAGGCCGAAGCCGAAGGGCTGGGCGAGGTTTTCACCGCCGCGGGCGCCGAGTGGCGCCAGGCGGGATGCTCGATGTGCCTGGGCATGAACCCCGATCAGCTGTCCCCGGGGGAGCGGTGCGCCGCGACGTCCAACCGCAACTTCGAAGGGCGGCAGGGCAAAGGGGGCCGCACGCACCTGGTATCCCCGGCCGTCGCCGCGGCGACGGCGGTGCGGGGCACGCTGTCCTCGCCGGCCGACTTGAACTCCAACTGATTTTGAATCGAGGACGAAATGGAAGCCTTTCGCACCCACACGGGTATCGGCGTGCCGCTGCGGCGGTCCAATGTCGACACCGACCAGATCATTCCGGCGGTGTACTTGAAGCGGGTAACCCGAACCGGTTTCGAGGACGGCTTGTTCGCCACGTGGCGGTCGGATCCGTCATTCGTGCTCAATCTCAGCCCCTTTGACCGCGGCTCGGTTCTGGTGGCCGGGCCCGATTTCGGCACCGGGTCGTCGCGCGAGCACGCGGTGTGGGCGCTCATGGACTACGGGTTCCGGGTGGTCATCTCGTCTCGATTCGGTGACATTTTCCGGGGCAACGCCGGCAAGGCGGGCCTGCTGGCGGCGGAAGTTTCTCAAGACGGCGTGGAACTCCTTTGGAAGCTCATCGAGGGCAGCCCGGGCTTGGAAATCACTGCCAATCTTCAAGATCGAAATATCACCGCCGGAACGACGGTGCTGCCGTTCAAGATTGACGACCATACCGCGTGGAGATTGCTCGAGGGCCTCGACGATATAGGCCTTACGCTGCGGAAACTCGACAAGATCGAGGCCTTCGAGTCGGCGCGTCCGGAGTGGAAACCGCGCAGTCTGCCCGTCTCCTGAAGGGTCGATCGGGGCGGTGATTTCGGGCCCTAGGGTTTAGGTAGCCCGTCTTATATTGGGCCCGCGCCACCGGTCAAGGGCGGCAACCGGATTGCGAAAAATTCGCTCGTTCCGTCCTGAAATTGCGCGTGGCTCTTGGAAATTTGCTGGGTGAGGGTTTACCGTGTTCGCAGTCGGTTCCCAAAAATGGGACCACTGGCTTCGGAGGGTTTGGATGAACAAAGCAGAGCTCATAGATGTGCTCACACAGAAATTGGGCTCGGACCGTCGGCAGGCGACCGCCGCCGTCGAGAATGTTGTCGACACCATTGTGCGCGCCGTGCACAAGGGCGACAGTGTGACCATTACCGGGTTCGGTGTCTTCGAACAGCGCCGGCGCGCGGCGCGGGTGGCCCGCAATCCGCGCACGGGCGAGACGGTAAAGGTAAAGCCGACATCGGTCCCGGCGTTCCGGCCCGGTGCTCAATTCAAAGCGGTTGTGTCTGGCGCACAGCGCCTCCCGGCGGAAGGACCTGCAGTGAAACGTGGTGTTGTAGCAGCCGGCGCAGCCAAGAAGGCGGCGAAGAAGGCTCCGGCGAAGAAGGCGGCCAGCAAGGCTCCGGCCAAGAAGGCGGCGGCCAAGAAGGCTCCGGCCAAGAAGGCCGCGGTGAAGAAGGCTCCGGCCAAGAAGGCCGCGGTGAAGAAGGCTCCGGCCAAGAAGGCCGCGGTGAAGAGGGCTCCGGCCAAGAAGGCCGCGGTGAAGCGGGCTCCGGCTAAGAAGGCGGCGAGCAAGGCTCCGGCCAGGAAGGCTCCCGCCAAGAAGGCCGCCGCTCGGCGCGGTCGTCGGTAGGAAGTCCCACACGCGAATACCCTTCGGGGTGGCGCAATGCCACCCGGAGGGTATTCGCGTGTCAGGCCCGGACGTTGGCGGCCAGCGCGCCGCCGATGTGATCGGCCGCCACCAGCCGGCCGCCTGACAGCGACAGCACCCACGTACTGCCCTTGTGGTTGCGCGACTTATCGGCGCGCACACCGTCGCGTTCGCACCACCAGGCGATGAGGTCCGGAATCACCTTGCCCTGCGTGCAAATCACCGGGGTGCCCGCCTCCTCTGCGATGCGCAGCATCCGGTGGCGCGCCCGCTTGGCACTCTTCGCGTACGACTCCTCGGTGAGGGCGGGCTCGTTGTGGACGGTCACGCCGAGTTCCTCGGCGAGCGGTTCGACGGTCTGGTGACAGCGGAGCCGGTCCGCCGCGTACACCTCGGTGGCGCCGAAGGCCAGCAGCTGCGGAACCAGCGCCTCGGCCTGCGCGCGTCCCCGCTTGTCGAGCGGGCGTTTGGTGTCGTCGCCTTTGAAACGCGATTTGCGGCCCGCGGTGCCGTGCCGGACCACCAGCACGGTTCGCGTGTCCTCGGGCTGTTTTGCGAAGTGGCGCAACATCTTTCGATCGTGCGGGTAGGTGAGTCTGTCCTTCGCCTCGGCGACCGGCAGCCACACCAACTCGTCGACCTCGCGTCCCGGCGTGAATTCGCCGCCGGTGTCGCGCGCCGCCCAGTAATAGACCTTCTTGACGCCCTGCTCGATCGGATAGCTCACCATGTCGAGCCGGCGGCCGAGGATGGCGCGGTGGCCCGTCTCCTCGAATACCTCGCGGACCGCCGCCACGGGCGCCGTCTCGCCGGGGTCCACCTTGCCCTTCGGCAGCGACCAGTCGTCGTAGCGGGGGCGGTGGATCACCGCGACCTCGAGGGCCGGGACGGCCGGACCGTCGCCGGCCGTGCGCCACAGCACCGCGCCCGCCGCGTAAACGATCCGGCTTCCCGACCGCCGACCCGCCGATGAGGTCTGGTTCGACACCTAAACTCCTGCAGGTCAATTCGGTCGCGGTCGTGGATGCGACCTGGAAGCTACCACACGGCGTCAGGGGCTGCGGTGCCGCTCCATCAGCGATTCCTGATGATCGCGCACCGTCCGGCCCTCCTGGGGCGACGCGGTCCACTGCCCGTCCTGGCCCAGCTCCCAGCACCGGGTCGACGGGTCCAGCGCGGACTCGAACAAGTCGTCCAGGTACGCGGTGAGCCGCGGATCCTTGACCTGAACCAGCGCCTCGACGCGCCGGTCGAGGTTGCGGTGCATCATGTCGGCGCTGCCGATCCAGAACTCGTTGAGGCGGTTGAAATGCATGATCCGCGAGTGCTCCAGGAAGCGGCCGAGGATCGAACGGACCGAGATGTTCTCCGAGAAGCCTTCGGCGCCCGGACGCAGCGCGCAGATGCCGCGCACCACCACCTCGACCCGAACGCCCGCGCGCGACGCGCGGTACAACGCGTCGATCACCTGCTCGTCGACCAGAGCGTTCATCTTCATCCGGATCCGGCCGCCACCGTGTTCGCGGTGGGCGGCGATCTCGCGCTCGACGCGTTCGATGATGCCCGTCCGAATGCCGTGCGGGGCGACCAGGAGATTGCGATACGAAACCTTGCGCGAGTACCCGGTAAGCGAATTGAACAGATCGGTCAGATCCGCGCCGATTTCGGGGGAGGCCGTGAGCAGGCCCACGTCCTCGTAGAGGCGCGCCGTCTTCCCGTTGTAGTTGCCGGTCCCGATGTGGCAGTACCGGCGGATCGCCGACCCTTCGCGGCGCACCACGAGGCAGGTCTTGCAGTGTGTCTTCAGGCCGACGTACCCGTAGACCACGTGCACGCCCGCCTGCTCAAGCGTGCGCGCCCAGCGGATGTTGGCCTGCTCGTCGAAGCGCGCCTTGATCTCCACCAGGGCCACCACCTGCTTTCCGGCCTCGGCCGCGGAGATCAGCGCCCGAACGATCGGCGAATCACCGGAGGTGCGGTACAGCGTCTGCTTGATCGCCAGCACGTTGGGGTCGGCGGCGGCCTGCTCGATGAAGCGCTGCACGCTGGTCGAGAACGAGTCGTACGGATGATGAAGCAGCACATCGCCTTCGCGCAGCGTTGCGAAGATGCTCCGAGGGGTCTCGCGGTCGACGAAGGCGGGGTGGGTGTCCGGGACGAATGTCGGATCCTTCAGCGCCGGCCGCTCGATCCCGTAGATCTGCCACAACGACGAAAGGTCGAGGAGGCCAGGCACTTCGATCACGTCACCGGGATGCACATCGAGTTCGCGCAGCAGCAGTTCCAGCATGCTTTCGGTCATGTCGTCGGCGATCTCGAGCCGCACCGGCGAACCGAACCGCCTGCGTGCCAGCTCTCGCTCGAGTGCCTGCAGCAGATCCTCGTCGCGGTCCTCTTCGACCTCGTAGTCGGCGTTGCGGGTGATGCGAAACGCGTGATGCTCAACGATTTCCATGCCCGGGAACAGTTCGGGCAGGAAGGCCGCGATCAGTTCTTCCATCGGCAGATAGCGGACGATTCCGGGCCCGTCGTCGGAAGCACCGCGGGGGTCGAGCTCGACGAAGCGATCGACGTTGTTGGGCACCTTGACCCGGGCGAAATGCTGGCCACCATCCTCGGGTTGGCGCACCATGACCGCCAGGTTCAGACTCAGCCCGCTGACGAACGGGAAGGGGTGCGCGGGATCGACGGCCAGCGGCGTCAAGACGGGAAAGACTTGTTCGGTGAAATAGGTCGACAATTCGTCGCACTCAGCCTGATCCAAATCGGCCCACGTGACGATGTGGATGCCTTCCTCGGCGAGCGCCGGCCGCACCGAATCGAGGAACACCCGCGCGTGCCTGGTGGCGATTCGCTGGGTCTGCTCGCCGATGCGGGCCAGTTGCTCGCGCGGGGTCAGACCGTCGGCCGACCGGACCGACAGGCCCATCTCGTCTCGGCGCTTGAGGCCGGCCACCCGCACCATGTAGAACTCGTCGAGATTGGACGCGAAGATCGCCAGGAACTTCGCGCGCTCCAGCAGCGGCAGCGAGTTATCGGCGGCGAGCGCCAGCACGCGCGCGTTGAAGTCCAGCCAGCTCAGTTCCCGGTTGAGGTAGCGGTCCTCGGGCAGCTCGCCGGAGATCGCGGCCGGGGTGGCCGCGGGTGGAGCCGCCACGTTGGCGTCGCCGGAATGCCATGTGGTCTCGTCGGGCCGTGCCTCGGCTTCGGTTTCGGTCACCCTGCGATCATTGCTCATCACCCGCTGGTGCTGCTAGCGCTCGGCGGACATCCATTCGCAGTTGGCGCGCCGTTCATCGCCTGTACAGGTTTGCTGTTGCGGTGTTTCGCTAATGCCGCGCCCGTCCTATTTGATGGCCCGGGCGGTCGCCGCCCCGACTCCGAGGCGGCGCGCGGCCGCCAGGTCCGCGGGGGTGTCGACATCGCATCGCAGGCCGGGCCAGGCGCCCGTGAGTTCGATCGCGCCCGAACGCCGGTGCCGCGCGCACGAATCCGGGCCGAACTGCGGATTCAGCGAGGTGCCGAACGCGCAGAGCGCGGCGGTTCCCGTCGCCAACCGGTCGGCGACGAAGCTGCGCCGGTGCTGGCGCGCGGCGGCGATTGCCTGGGCCAGCTCCTGGGTCTGCAACGCGGGCAAATCACCTTGCAGCACAACGATATTGGTGAACGCCCCGGCTACCGCTCGTTCGGCGGCGACGATCGCGCTGTTGAGTGGGTCGCGGTCCCCATCGGGCGTCGGGTCGGCCAGCACGCCGGCCCCGAGCTCCGCCGCCGCGGCCGCCGCGGCGTCGTCGGGCGTGACGACGGTGATGGAGCCCAGCGCCTCGACGCCCGACGCGGCGGTCAGGGTGTCGACCAACATGGCCAGCACCACCTTCTCCCGGGTGGGCGCCGAGAAGACCGGGGACAGCCGGGTCTTCGCGGCGGCCAGCCGCTTGACGGCGATGATCAATGCGACGTCACCCGCGCCGTCGGCCGCCCCGTCGGCCCGTGTGCCGCTCATCCCGCCATCCTGCCAGCGCGATCCGGGCGGCCCGGCGTCACGGTAGCGTGACGGCACACCGTCGCGTCACAGATCGCGTCACAGATCGCGTCACAGATAGGGGATCAAATGGCCAGCACGGTTGCCGGTTCGGAGGGCGCCGTCGCGGTGATGGGCGCCGGTGCCTGGGGGACGGCGCTGGCCAAGGTGCTCGCCGACGCCGGCGGAGAAGTCACGCTGTGGGCGCGGCGCTCCGGCGTCGCCGACGAGATCAACGCCACCCGGTACAACCACGCCTATCTGCCCGGCACGCTGTTGCCGCCGGGCGTCCGCGCCACCGCCGACGCGGGCGAGGCGCTGGCCGGCGCGACGACGGTGCTGCTGGGGGTGCCCGCGCAGACGATGCGCGGCAACCTCGAGCGCTGGGCGCCGGCGGTGGCCGAGGGCGCGACCCTGGTCAGCCTCGCCAAGGGCATCGAACTGGGCACGCTCATGCGGATGAGCCAGGTGATCGTTTCGGTGACCGGCGTGGATCCGACACAGGTCGCGGTGATTTCGGGGCCGAACCTGGCCAGCGAGATCGCCGAGTGTCAGCCCACCGCCACGGTCGTCGCGTGCAGCGACTCCGGCCGCGCGGTTGCCGTGCAGCGCATGCTGAACAGCGGCTACTTCCGTCCTTATACCAACAGCGACGTGGTCGGCACCGAGATCGGCGGGGCGTGCAAGAACGTCATCGCGCTCGCCTGCGGGATGGCGGCCGGCGTCGGGCTCGGCGAAAACACCGCGGCGGCGATCATCACCCGGGGCCTGGCGGAGATCATGCGGCTGGGCATCGCCCTCGGCGCCAAGGGGGCGACGCTGGCCGGGCTGGCCGGCGTCGGAGATTTGGTGGCCACCTGCACGTCGCCGCATTCGCGGAACCGGTCGTTCGGCGAATGCCTGGGCCGCGGCGGGACCATGGAGTCGGCCACGCAGGCCGGGGAGGGGCACGTCGTCGAGGGCGTGACCTCGTGCGAGGCCGTCCTCGCGCTGGCGGCCAGTTACGACGTCGAGATGCCGCTGACCGACGCCGTGCACCGGGTCTGCCACAAGGGGTTGTCGGTGGACGAGGCGATGGCGTTGCTGCTGGGCCGCAGCACCAAGCCCGAGTGAGGCGCCCCGGCGGGCGAAAGCCCAGCTGGCGGTCCGGCGCCCGACCCCGGGCCTTTTCAACCGGTAGCCTCTCCAGGTTGTGAATGCCAGCGAGCGCGTGCGCGTCGCCGTCGTCTTCGGCGGGCGCAGCAACGAGCACGCGATCTCGTGCGTGTCGGCGGGCAGCATCCTGCGCAACCTCGACCCGCAGCGTTTCGAGGTGGTCGCGGTCGGCATCACCCCGCAGGGTTCGTGGGTGCTCACCGACGGCGACCCGGACGCGCTGGCGATCACCGATCGGCGGTTGCCCGAGGTGACCGCCGAATCGGGCACCGAGCTGGCCCTGCCGGCGGATCCCGGGCGCGGCGGTGAGCTGGTTTCGCTCTCGCCCGGGGCCGGTGACGTGTTGACGTCGGTCGACGTGGTGTTTCCGGTGTTGCACGGCCCCTACGGCGAGGACGGCACGATCCAGGGGCTGCTCGAACTCGCCGGGGTCCCTTACGTCGGCGCCGGGGTGCTGGCCAGCGCCGCCGGCATGGACAAGGAGTTCATGAAGAAGCTCCTCGCCGCCGAGGGACTTCCGGTCGGCCCGCACACGGTGCTGCGCCCGCCGCGGGCGGCGCTGAGCCTCGACGAGCGCGAGCGCCTGGACCTGCCGGTGTTCGTCAAGCCCGCGCGGGGCGGCTCCTCGATCGGCGTCGGCCGGGTCACGAGTTGGGACGAGCTGCACGCCGCGGTCGCGAACGCCCGCCGGCACGACCCGAAGGTGATCGTCGAGGCGGCCATCAACGGTCGCGAGCTGGAGTGCGGCGTCCTCGAAATGCCCGACGGCACAGTGCAAGCCAGCACCGTGGGCGAGATCCGGGTGGCCGGGGTGCGGGGCCGCGAAGACTCGTTCTACGACTTCGCGACGAAATACCTCGAGGACGCGGCCGAATTGGACGTGCCCGCGAAGGTCGAGGACGAGATCGCCGATGCGGTGCGGCAATTGGCGATCCGGGCGTTCAAGGCCATCGACTGCCAGGGTCTGGCCCGGGTCGACTTCTTCCTCACCGAAAACGGGCCGATCATCAACGAGATCAACACGATGCCGGGCTTCACGACCACCTCGATGTACCCGAGGATGTGGGCGGCCAGCGGGGTCGACTATCCCACCCTGCTCGCGCTCATGGTGGAGACGGCGTTGGCGCGGGGCGTGGGCCTGCGCTAACTAGTGCGCGGGCGCCGGGTCGATCGGCACGGCCGCCATGGTGTGGTCGATCGCGTCGGAAAGCTGCTGGATGGGCGTCGGTCCCGACCCCGCGGGCAGCGTGAGCGCCACGTACACCGGCCGGTCGACCGTGTACCAGGTGGCCCTGGCGGCCTCACCCGCGGATTGCTGGCCGGCGGCCACCTCGAACCACTGCACCCGATCGACGACCTGGATCGGGGACCCCACCACGAACTCGGCGGGGCGGTCGAGCCCGCAGCGCAACACCACCGGCCGGCTGTCGGGCGAGGTCCGCCACGCCGCCGCGCCTTCGGGCGCCGGCTGCGCCAGCGGCGCGCGCTGATAGTCGCCGAGGCGCTGCGGCAGCGCGTCGGCCAGCGCCCGGCACGCGGCGCTCGCCGCCTGTGGCGCGGGGAACGCGGCGACGGCCACCGGTTGCGGCGGCGCCTGGCGCGTCGCCGCGATGGCCAGGATCACCCCGATCGCCACGACGGCCAGCGCGATCGCCGCGATCATCACGGCGCGCGGCGGTCCGGTGTCGGCGCCGGAACGGGTATCGGGGTCGGCTTTCACCGCCCGCGCACCTCCTTCTCTTACACTGGCGCGATCGGGCAGAGATCCAACTTACCGCAGGTCGGGGCGATCGCAGGAGGCCGGAGGAGGATGGCGTGCGTGGACTCTGAGTTCGGAGCATCGGGGGAGTCCCCCACGCTGGCGCGGCTCGGTGAGTTCGCCGTCATCGATCGGGCGGTGCGTGGCCGCCGGCAACCCGACGCGGTAATTCTCGGGCCGGGCGACGACGCGGCGCTGGTGTCGGCGGGCGACGGGCGCACCCTGGTCTCGACCGATGTGCTGGTGCAGGACCGGCACTTTCGGCTGGATTGGTCCACACCCCGCGACGTCGGGCGCAAGGCGATCGCCCAGAACGCCGCCGACATCGAGGCGATGGGCGGGCGGGCCACGGCCTTCGTGGTCGGCTTCGCGGCGCCCGGCGACACGCCGGCCGCCCAGGTGGATGCGCTGGTCGACGGGATGTGGGACGAGGCGGGCCGGATCGGCGCCGGCGTCGCCGGCGGCGACCTGGTCAGCTGCCCGCAATGGGTGGTCTCGGTGACGGTGCTGGGTGACCTCGAGGGCCGCGCGCCCGTGCTGCGGTCCGGGGCGAAGGCGGGCTCGGTGATCGCCGTCGCCGGTCGGCTGGGCCGCTCCGCCGCCGGGTATTCGTTGTGGCAGAACGGCATTGAGGATTTCGACGAACTGCGGCGTTGCCACCTGGTGCCGGAGCCGCCCTATGGGCAGGGCGCCGTGGCCGCGGCCGCCGGCGCGACGGCGATGATCGACGTGTCCGACGGCCTGATCGCCGATCTGCGGCACGTCGCCGAGGCCTCCGGCGTGGGCATCGATTTGTCTACCGCCGCGCTGGGCGCCGACCGCGACGCGCTGGCCGCCGCCGGTGACGCCGTCGGCGCCGACCCCCTGGCGTGGGTGCTCTCCGGCGGGGAGGACCACGCCCTGGCGGCCTGTTTCGCCGGTCCGGCGCCCGCCGGCTGGCGCGTCATCGGCCGCGCGCTCGACGGGCCGGCCCGGGTGCTCGTCGACGGCTCGGAGTGGAGCGGGTACGCGGGGTGGCAGTCGTATTAGCGTGGCTTTAAATATGAGGGTGACCGTCTACGCCATCGCTCAGCTGAAATTCACCGACCGGGCGGCCTACGACCGGTACCAGGCGAGGTTCATGGAGGTCTTCCGTCGTCACCCGGGAACGCTGCTGGCCGCCGACGAGTCGCCGAAGGTCGCGGAGGGGAAGTGGGACCGCGAGAAGGTGGTGCTGATGTCCTTTCCCGACGAGGCGGCGTTTTACGCCTTCGTGCGATCGCCCGAATACGAGGAGATCGCGACGGACCGGCGCGCGGGCGCCGACACGCTGGTGCTGCTCGTGCAGGGACTGCAATGACCGCGCGCCCGCTGAGCGAGCTCGTCGAACCGGGCTGGGCCACTGCGCTCAAGCCCGTCACCGACCAGGTCGCCCAGATGGGGGAGTTCCTGCGGGCCGAGATCGCCGCGGGTCGCCGGTACCTGCCGGCCGGGCCAAACGTGTTGCGCGCCTTCACCTATCCGTTCGATGACGTCAAGGTGCTGATCGTCGGGCAGGACCCCTACCCGACGCCCGGGCACGCCGTGGGCCTGAGCTTCTCGGTGGCGCCCGACGTGCGACCGCTGCCCCGCAGCCTGGCCAACATCTTCGACGAGTACGCCGCCGACCTGGGCCACCCCCAGCCGGCGTGCGGCGACCTGACGCCCTGGGCGCAGCGCGGCGTGATGCTGCTGAACAGGGTGCTCACGGTGCGGCCCAACAACCCGGCGTCGCACCGGGGCAAGGGGTGGGAGGCGGTGACCGAGTGCGCGATTCGCGCGCTGGCCGAGCGATCCCTGCCGCTGGTGGCCATCCTGTGGGGCCGCGACGCGTCAACACTGAAACCCATTCTGGCCGAAGGCAATTGCGTGGCGATCGAGTCGCCGCATCCCTCGCCGCTGTCGGCGTCTCGCGGCTTCTTCGGCTCGCGCCCGTTCAGCCGCGCCAACGAGCTGCTGGTGGGAATGGGCGCCGACCCGATCGATTGGCGGCTGCCGTGACCGAGATGACCGCGCTGCGCGCGCACCGCCGGGGCGGCCCGGAGGTGCTGGTCGTCGAGCGCGCGCCGATTCCGGTTCCCGCGGCCGGCGAGGTGTTGATCGCGGTTCACGCGGCGGCCATCACGTTCGACGAGCTGGCGTGGGAGGAGACGTGGACCCGCGGCGGCGCCGACCGGACCCCGGTGATCCCGTCGCACGAGGTGTCCGGCGTCGTCGCCGAAACCGGCTCGGGGGTGGCCGATTTCACCGCCGGCGACGAGGTGTACGGGCTGATCGACTTCGACCGCGACGGCGGCGCGGCCGAATTCGTCAGCGCGCCGGCGGCCGACCTGGCCGCCAAACCGTCGACCGTGTCGCACGTCGAGGCCGCCGCGCTGCCGCTGGCCGGGCTGACCGCGCTGCAGGCCCTGGTCGACCAGGCCGCGGTCCAACCGGGGGAGGAGGTCCTGGTGCACGGCGGGGCGCCGGGCTGATCGACTTCGACCGCGACGGCGGCGAAGCCGAATTCGTCAGCGCGCTGCCGCCACCA
>NZ_LZLY01000076.1 GCF_001673535.1 Mycobacterium sp. 1081908.1
ACCAACGCTTCGAGGTCGAGCTTGCCGCGTCGGGCCAGCGCGGCGAGCACCGGGATGTCGCGCGCCGGGTCGCTGGCGCCGTAGACGCTGCCCTGGACCGCCTTGCCGTCGGCCATCAACGACAGCGCGGGGAACGTCACCTCCTCGGCGATGCCGGCGGCGGCGGTGGTGCCGGTCGACGAGTCGCTGCCGCTCGACCTCGCGGCGCTGCTGGGCTGCGGCGTCACCACCGGGGTGGGCGCGGTGATGCGCACCGCGGCCGTGCGTCCGGGGGAGAGCGTGCTCGTGATCGGTTGCGGCGGTGTGGGTTTGGCCGCGATCCAAGGCGCGCGGCTGGCCGGCGCGGCGCCGATCATCGCCGCGGACCGGGTCGCCGGCCAGCTTCCCGCCGCGCTGGCCAACGGGGCAACCGACACGATCGATGCCGGCGAGGTCGACGTCGTCGCCGCGGTGCGCGACCTCACCGGCGGCCTCGGGGTCGATCACGGGATCGAGGTGGTGGGCAAGCCCGCCACGATGCGCCTGGCCTACGAGGCCACCCGCCGCGGCGGCAAGGTGACCCTGGTGGGCGCCGCCGGCATCGCCGAGGAGGTGACGTTCCCCGCGCTGTCGTTGATGGCCGACGGCAAGGCGGTCCAGGGCAGCGTCTACGGCGCCAGCGACCCGGCGCGCGACATCCCGGTGCTCGCCGCGCTGGCCCGACGCGGCAAGCTCGACCTCGAAGCCTCATT
>NZ_LZLY01000077.1 GCF_001673535.1 Mycobacterium sp. 1081908.1
GCCAGCGACCCGGCGCGCGACATCCCGGTGCTCGCCGCGCTGGCCCGACGCGGCAAGCTCGACCTCGAAGCGTTGGTCACCAGGCGGATCGGCATCGACGACGTCGAGGCGGCGTTCACCGACATGAGCGCCGGGCGCGGTGCCCGCAGCGTGGTGTGCTTCGCGTAATCCTCAGTCCGACAGCGTGATTGCCTGCTCCGGGCAGTTCTGCTCACCGGCCTTGGCCTGCGCCTCGAGGTCGCCTGAGACCTCCTCGACGAGCACGACGCAGTGGCCCACGTCGTCGGCGTCGAAGACGTCGGGCGCCAAGGTGTAGCAGCGGCCGTGCCCGGTGCAGCGGTCGGCGTCGACCATGACGCGAGTCATGACGCCGGGAACACCAACGGCAGCGACTCCACCGACCGCAGCGCGGCGGTGTAGGTCAGCTGCGTGCCTGGCTTGACCTCGTATTCCGGTATGCGGCGGTGGAATTCGCGCAGTGCCACCCGCAGCTCCATGCGGGCGAGGTGGGATCCCAGGCAGCGGTGCGGGCCGCCGCCGAACGCGCGGTGCCGGTTCGGATTACGGCTGAAGTCCACGACCTCCGGATCGGGAAACTCGGCGGGGTCGGTGTTGGCCGCGCCGAGCAGCGGGCTGATCCGTTCGCCCTTGCTGATGGGGCACCCGCCCACCTCGGTGTCCTGGATGCAGACGCGGGCCACGCCGGGCACGGGGGTCTCCCAGCGCAAGAGTTCCTCGATGGCGCTCGGCAATATGTCGGGCTGCTCGACGAGCTGGCGACGGTGCTCGGGGTGGCGGGCGAGGAACACGAAGAAGCAGTCCAGGGAGTCCGTCACGGTGTCCAGCCCGGCGATCAGGAACAGGATGCAGATGTCGAGCAGCTCCTCGCGCGTCAGCGGTTTGCCTTCCACGTTCGCCGCGATCATGGCGGACAGCACGTCGTCGCGCGGGCTGGCGATGTGGTCGTCGATGGCGCGCTCGAAGTACTCGTAGATCTGTTGTGCGGTAGGGGCACCCGACTCGTGACGGCGGTCGAAGCCCGCGTCGCCCTCCGGCCGGATGATGCCGTCCTTCCACTGAAGGAACTGGTCGAGATCCTCCAGCGGCAGGCCGAGCAGCTGGAGGAAGACGGTGCAGGGCAGGGGAACGGCGAACTCTTCGTGGAAGTCGCATTCGCCCCGCCCGGCGAACCGGTCGATCATCTCGTTGACCAGCTGGCTGACTTGGGGTTCGCGCCGGGCCATCTCCCGCGGGGTGAACAGCGGGTCGAGGATGCGGCGGTACTTCGCGTGATCGGGCGGGTCGATTTGCAGCGGGATCATCGGCCGGACGTTGCCGAGGTCGACGGCGTCCATGTTCGACGAGAACAGCTCGGTGTGTTTGAGGGCCATCTCGATGTCGGCCAGGCGACTGAGAACCCATGCCGAGGGCGACCGGAACACCGGGGTGGTTTCGCGCAACGCCTTGTACATCGGCTGCGGGTCAGCGAGTCCCGCGAACGCCTGATCGACATACCCTTCGGTTTCTGTCATGCGGTCAGCGTGACACCAACATCGCTATTTAGGCAATGATTGAATAAATGCGGCCGTGGCCGAATGCCGCTGGTCAGCAGATTCCGCGGCGAGTACCGTGGACCGTCGCGGACGAGTTGGCCGGGCGGCCGCGGCTCGCATGGCGAGTCGAGGAAAGTCCGGACTTCACAGAGCAGGGTGATTGCTAACGGCAATCCGAGGTGACTCGCGGGAAAGTGCCACAGAAAACAGACCGCCACCCTCGCGGTGGTAAGGGTGAAACGGTGCGGTAAGAGCGCACCAGCATTCCGGGTGACCGGAGTGGCTAGGCAAACCCCACCCGAAGCAAGGCCAAGAAGGCCGCACCCGGTGCGGCCGCGCAGGCGCTCGAGGGTTGCTCGCCCGAGCCTGCGGGTAGGCCGCTCGAGGCACCCGGCAACGGTGTGTCCAGATGGATGGTCGCCGCCCCGCCGCCGTTGCTTATGCCGCGGCGGCGGGGAACAGAATCCGGCTTACAGGCCAACTCGTCCGCCCACCGCGTTGGCGCCTACCGCACCGCCTTGGCGAGTTTGCGCAGCGCGTCGTCGAGCTGCTGGCGGCACCGCTCGGCGAGGTCGGCCTCCTGCTGATACAGCAGCCCGTAGGTGAACGTGTCCTCGCCTGCCGTGTGCGCGGCTTCGGCCTGGTGACCCAGGTGTTCGCGGCTGACGACGCTGTCCTGGTGGTCGCCCAGCAGCGTCTGGATCGCCTTCGCCTGCTCGGACACCTGCGTGGCGCCGGTGGCGGCGGCGGTGTAGCGAAGCCGCTTGGCGCGCTTGCGAATTCGGTGCAGCGCCAGGTCGTGTTCGTGCTCGTCGCCCGATTCCAGCTGGGCGGCGGCCTTCGCCGCCTTGCGGACCTTGCGGTAGGCGGCATCCAACGTCACCGGCTGCGCCGGCTCCTCGCCCGGAACGGCCGCGGGAACTTCGGCCACCCACGCGTCGAGGGCGTCGAGCAACCGGAAATACCGTTGCGAACGCATCGCGATGAGCGACCGCCGCAGGCCGGTCTGGTAGCGGCGACGCGCCCCCTCGACGAGCCGTTCGCGGATGCTTCCCCGCACCAACTCGGGCGGCAGCTTGTCCAAGGCCTGCTGGTAGCGCTCGGCCAGCACCTCGGCGTCGCGGGCCACGCCCAGCACGTTGCCGAGCTCGCGAAGCTCGTCGAGGATCCACGCGTTCTCGGACAAGCCGAACGAGCCCTGGGAGTCGGCCAGCAGGCTGCGGATCTTCCTGATGGTCACCCGCATCTGGTGCACGGCGTCATCGGCGTCGGCGCGCACCGCGCGATCCCACACCAGCAGCTCGCCGACCTGCTCGGCCACCGCCCGGTGCACCGGGTCGGCCGGCCGCGCCGCGTCGTCGGGGCGCGCCGCCGCGCCGAGCACGCGGGCCAGTTTGGAGGCGTGACCGGCCGGCGCGGCGCCGGCGTCCAGCAGCCGGTTGCTCAACCGGCTCAGCAACTCGGTGTCGGCCGCGCCGTTGCCCTCGGCGAGCTCGAGCTCCCACTCGCGCCACTCCTGTTCGGCGGGTTGTCCGTCGGAGTCCCCGGCCGCCCACGCGGTGACGTGGTCGTTGCTGAACTCCGCCAGCGCCGCCCCGTCCGCGCCGTAGAGCACCTGGGTCTCGCGTTGGGTGCTGATGCGCGCGACGGGTGCCAGCGGACGCTCACGGACGATGGCCAGCACCACGTCGCGCAACTCGGCCGGCACGGTGTCTTGGTCCGACGCGTCCAGCGGCGCGCGCACCTCGGTGCGCGCCTCCGGGCCGGACGGCAGCTTGAGGTGCCAGCCCGCGTCGTGACCTCCGGTGCGGCGGCGCAGGGTGATCTTGTTGCGCGCCAGGTCCTGCGTCGGCGTGTCGAAGTACGTCGCGTCCAGCGATTCGACCGGCGACTTGTCGACGTGCGCGACCGCGGCGATGCCTTCGAACGACGGTGACACCGTGGACTCCACCACGTCGAACTTGCGCTCCACCTCCAGATGGCGCGAGGTTTTCGGCGCTTTCACAGGCATTCTCGGCTCCATTGCGGCGGCGGATGAGGCGGCGGGTGGGCAACACATAGGGTGCCACATCGCGGTAAAGCGCTAGGGGTTGAGATGCATCGCCCCGCCGGTCAGCTGGCGAATCGTCTGGATTTCGCTGTCCTGAAACGGCCGCCCGTCGGGTTGCAACAGGTCATGGAACCACACGTCCGGGATCGCAGGGTACGGGTGATCCCACGAGTCCCAGGGAAAGTAGGTCTGGGTCTTGCCCGCGACGAGCCCCCAGTTGATCGCACCGACCTTGTGGCGCTTGGCAATTGGCAGGATGTCCGCGACGGTGCTGCCCAGGGGCCGGGCCAGGTACTCGGTGCACAGAATCGGGCGGTCCTGCGAGGCGAGCTCGTCGATGCGGCTCTCGAAGCCGGCCGGCTCGCCGTAGGAGTGGAACGTGAGGATGTCGGAGTTGTCGAGCTGAATGCCGGCGATCGCGCTGGTGCTGCCGGCGTCCGGCCATTCGCCCTGCCACACGGCGCTCGTCAGGGGTTGGGCGGGATCGACCGAACGGGCCCACGCGAACACCTGCGGAAGCAGGTCGGCGACCAGCTGCTCCTTGTCGGGCCGCTCAACCGTCGCGTAGTGGTGCGACGGATTGTCGGGCTCGTTCCACAGGTCCCAACCCAAAACCCGGTCGTCGTTGCGGAATTGGGTCAGCACGCCCGTCACGTACGCGCGCATGGTGTCGAGGTAGCCGCGGTCCCCGAGGCGTTCGGCGCCCGGGCCCTGCACCCAGCCCGAGTTGTGGACGCCGGGCGTCGGCGCGCGCTGCGGGCCGACCTTCGGGAACGGGTCCCAGCAGGAATCGAACAAGACGAAGAGCGGTTTGATGCCGCGGTCGGCGGCGATGGCGACGAACTGGGCCAGGCGGGCCTGGAACCCGCGCTGATCCTGGGTCCAGAGCTGGTCGTGCAGGAACACCCGCACAGTGTTGAATCCGGCGGAGCGGGCCCAGCCCAGCTCGACGTGGATGCGCAGCGGGTCGAAGGTGTCGGGCTGGAACATCTCCAGCTGGTTGATCGCGTTCGACGTGACGTAGTTGGCGCCGACGAGCCAGCCCTGCGCCCGGTACCAGCGGTCGGCGCGCTCGGGTGACCACCGGCCCGAATCCGGCGGGCCGGGGGGCGGTTGCGCGGCGGCGCGGGGCACTCGCGTCAGGGCGGCGCCGCCCGCCAAAAGCAGCGGCAATGCCAAGACAGTTCGGCGGCGCACGAGGCCACCATGATCGCTGTCGACGATTTCTTCAACCCCGCTCACGAACCCCGATCGCCCACAACAGCAACCCTACCAGCGGTGTCACGCAAGAGGTTTCAGCAATGTCCGGCGTGATCGGGAGCGGCGGTTCAAGCGGGGAAAAGGCCGGTACGCGCGCCTTCCGGCTAAGCGGTGTCTAGAAGCAGTGCTCCTCGGCGGGAAAGGTGCCTTCGGCCACCTCTTGGGCGTATTGCGTTGCGGCCTTTCGCAATTCGGCCCCGATGTCGACGAACCGCTTGACGAAGCGCGCGGGCTTGCCGCCGCTCAGGCCGGCCATGTCCTGCCAAACCAGGACCTGGGCGTCGCAGTTGGGACCGGCCCCGATGCCGATGGTCGGGATGGTGAGCTTGCCGGTGATCTGGGTGGCCAGCTCGGCGGGCACCATCTCCATCACGACGGAGAACGCTCCGGCCTCGGCGACGGCGATCGCGTCGTGCACGGTCTGTTCGGAGGCGTCGCCGCGGCCCTGCACCCTAAAGCCGCCGAGGCTGTTCACGCTTTGTGGCGTGAAGCCGATGTGCGCCATCACGGGGATGCCCGCCGCGGTCAGGCAGGCGATCTGGTCGGCCACCCGCTCGCCGCCCTCGAGCTTGACGGCGTGCGCGCCGCCCTCCTTCATGAAGCGGGTGGCGGAGGCCAGCGCGGCGGCCGGGCCCGCCTCGTAGCTGCCGAACGGCAGGTCGGCGACGACCATCGCGTGCTGGGCGCCGCGCGCCACGCCACGCACCAGCGGGATGAGTTCGTCGATCGAGACCGGCACGGTGGTGTCGTAGCCGTACACGACGTTGGCGGCCGAATCACCGACCAGCAGCACCGGGATGCCGGCGTCGTCGAAGATCCGGGCGGTCGAATAGTCGTAGGCCGTGAGCATCGCCCACTTGTGGCCTTCGGCCTTCATTTTCTGCAGGTGGTGCGTGCGAATCCTGGTCGGCGGCTTGGCGGGCGCGGACGGGTTGGCACCATAAGGGTTCTGCTCAGACATCATTGTCCCTGGTAGTGGTCGGATCGATCCTCGTGGCCATTCAGGTCCCCGGGTTCGCTGACTCCCGCCATTCTGCCATCTCCGGTGCGCGGTTGCACCGCCCGTGTGGTGTGAGACATACCATTCTCCGCATGCAGCGGCTCAGCGGTCTCGACGCCAGTTTCCTGTACCTCGAGACCCCCGCGCAGCCCATGCACGTTTGCTCGATCATCGAGGTCGACACGTCGACGATGCCGGGCGGCTACACCTTCGACCGGCTGCGCGACGCGCTCACGCTGCGCATGAAGGCGATGCCGCAATTCCGCGAAAAGCTCGCCGACAGCGCGCTGAACCTCGATCACCCGGTGTGGGTGGAGGACGAGAACTTCGACGTGGACCGCCACCTGCACCGCATCGGGTTGCCGCCGCCGGGCGGCCGCAGCGAGCTGTCGGAAATCTGCGGGCACATCGCGTCGCTGCAGCTGGACCGGAGCCGGCCGCTGTGGGAGATGTGGGTGATCGAGGGCGTGGCGGGCACCGATTGTCACGGGGATGGTCGGGTCGCGGTGATGACCAAGGTGCACCACTGCGGGGTGGACGGGGTGACCGGCGCCAACCTGATGTCGCAGCTGTGCGCCACCGAGGCCGACGCGCCCGCGCCGGATCCGGTGGACGGCGTCGGCGGCGGCAGCGGGTGGCAGATCGCCGCGGGCGGGCTGGTCCGGTTCGCCAGCCGGCCGCTGCGGCTGGCCAACGTGGTGCCCCAGACCGTGTCCTCGGTGGTCGCGACGGTGCGCAAGGCCGTCGACGGCCAGGCGATGGCGCGTCCGTTCGCCGCGCCGCGGACCGCGTTCAACGCCTCCATCACCGGTCGCCGCAACATCGCCTACGCCCAGCTGGACCTCGAGGACGTCAAGACGGTGAAGAACCATTTCGGCGTCAAGGTCAACGACGTCGTGATGGCCCTGGTGGCCGGGGTGCTGCGCCAGTACCTGGCCGAGCGCGACGCCCTACCGGACTCGTCGCTGGTGGCGTCGGTGCCGGTGTCGGTGCACGGAAAGTCGGATCGCCCGGGCCGCAACCAGGTTTCGGCCATGTTCTCCAGCCTGCACACCGAGATCGCCGATCCGGTCGAGCGGCTGGCGGCCATCGCCGAGGCGAATTCCCTTGCCAAGGAACACAGTTCGGCGATCGGGGCCTCGCTGCTGCAGGACTGGACGCAGTTCGCCGCGCCGGCGGTCTTCGGCATCGCGATGCGGCTGTACGCCCGGACCCGGCTGACCGAGAGCATGCCGGTGCACAACCTGGTGGTGTCCAACGTCCCGGGTCCCCAGGAGCCGCTGTACTTCCTGGGCTGCCAGGTCAAGGCGATGTATCCGCTGGGGCCGATCTTCCACGGGTCGGGGCTCAACATCACCGTGATGTCGCTGAACGGCACGTTGGACGTCGGGCTGATCTCGTGCCCGGAGTTGCTGCCCGATCTGTGGGAGATGGCCGACGACTTCGCGGTGGCGATGGAAGAACTGCTGGCGGCCGCCGGGTAGTTCGCCGCTGGAGGCGCTCATCAGAATCTCAGGTTGGCTCTGGCAGCATATGTGGGCATGGGGTTGTCTCGCCGCGACAAGATCGCGCGCACGCTGCTGATCTGGACGGCGATCGCGGCCGTGGCGATGCTGCTCGCCGGCTGCCTCCGCGTGGTCAACGGGCGCGCCGTCATGGCGGGGCCCAAGCTGGGCCAGGCGATCGAATGGACACCGTGCCGCTCGTCGAACCCCAAGGCCAAGATCCCCAGCGGCGCGATGTGCGGCCGGCTGGCCGTGCCCGTCGACTACAACCACCTCGACGGCGACGTGGCCACGCTGGCGATGGTTCGGTTTCCGGCCACGGGCGACAAGATCGGCTCGCTGGTGATCAACCCCGGCGGCCCCGGCGAGTCCGGCATCGACGCCGCGCTGAGCGTCGTGCAGACCCTGCCCAAGCGCATCCGCGAGCGCTTCGACCTGGTCGGTTTCGACCCCCGCGGCGTGGGGTCGTCGCGGCCGGCCATCTGGTGCAACTCCGACGCCGACAACGACCGGCTGCGCACCGAGCCCAACGTCGACTACAGCCCGGCCGGCGTGGCCCACATGGAGGACGAGACCAAGCAGTTCGTCGGCCGCTGCGTCGACAAGATGGGCAAGGACTTCCTGGCGAACGTCGGGACCGTCAACGTCGCGCGCGACCTGGACGCCATCCGCGCCGCACTCGGCGACGACAAGCTGACCTACCTCGGCTACTCGTACGGCACCCGGATCGGATCCGCCTACGCGGAGGCCTACCCGACGAAGGTGCGCGCGATGATCCTCGACGGCGCCGTCGACCCGAACGCCGACCAGATCGAGGCGGATCTGCGCCAGGCCAAGGGATTCGAGGACGCGTTCAACGACTTCGCCACCGACTGCGCCAAGCAGCCGACCTGCCCGCTGGGCACCGACCCGGCCAAGGCCGTCACCGTGTACCACAGCCTGGTGGACCCGATGGTGGACCCGAACAACACGATGGTCGGCAGGCCGATACCCACCAAGGACCCGCGCGGGTTGAGCTACGCCGACGCCATCGTGGGCACGATCATGGCGCTGTATTCGCCGTCGCTGTGGCACCACCTGAGCGACGGCCTGTCCGAGTTGGTCGACCACCGCGGCGACACCATGCTGGCGCTGGCCGACATGTACATGCGCCGCGACCCGCACGGCCACTACAGCAACGCCACCGACGCCCGGGTGGCGATCAATTGCGTTGACCAGCCGCCGATTACGGACCGCGCCAAGGTGATCGACGAAGACCGCCGGTCCCGCGAGGTCGCCCCGTTCATGAGCTACGGCCAGTTCACCGGGGATGCCCCGCTGGGCACCTGCGCGTTCTGGCCGGTGCCGCCGACGAGCAAGCCGCACGCGATCACGGCGCCCGGCCTGGCCCCGACGGTGGTGGTGTCGACCACGCACGACCCGGCGACTCCCTACAAGGCCGGCGTCGACCTGGCGCAGGAGCTGCGCGGCTCGCTGCTGACCTTCGACGGGACCCAGCACACGGTCGTCTTCCAGGGCGACAGCTGCATCGACGACTACGTGACGGAGTACCTGATCGGCGGCGACACGCCGCCGAGCGGCGCCAAGTGCTAGGGCCGTTGGCTCGCCGAGCGTGCACTGACTGCGGGATTCCGGCTAGATTTTCGCGCTGAATGCACGTTCGAGGACTTTGTCGGAGCCGTCGCGCACACTCCTGCCATGCATGAGCCGTTTATCGGGAGCGAGGCGGTCGCTGCTCGGATTGTGAGCCCGCACGCGCTGCGCAGCCGATTCCGAGCGATCCATCCCGACGTCTACGTCAGCGCCGATACGGAACTCACCGCGGTGTTACGCGCGCGGGCGGCGTGGTTGTGGTCCCGCCGGCGCGGCGTCGTCGCGGGTCGCTCAGCGTCGGCGCTGCACGGCGCCAAATGGATCGATGATCGCGCCCCGGCCGAGTTGCTCTACGCGTATCGCCGTCCGCCCAGCGGAATCCGCACCTGGTCGGATCGCGTCGCCGACGACGAGATACAACTGATCGCCGGGATCCCTGCAACGACACCCGCTCGAACAGCTCTCGACCTCGCCTGCCGTTATCCGATGGACAAGGCGGTCGCCGCCGTCGACGCGCTGGCTCGCGCAACCGGTCTCAAAATGATCGATGTCGAGATGCTCGCCGACCGGTACGGGGGACGTCGAGGCATCAGGGGTGCCCGTCAGGCGCTGGCGCTCGTCGATCCGGGCGCCGAGTCACCCCGGGAGACCTGGCTGAGACTTTTGTTGATCCGCGCGGGCTTCCCGCCGCCGCAAACCCAGATCCCGGTTTACGACGATTACGGCTGTCTGGTCGCGGTCTTCGACATGGGTTGGGAGGACCTCAAATTGGCAGCCGACTACGAAGGCGATCACCATCGCACCGACCGAAGGCAATTCAATCGCGACATTCGACGTGCCGAAGCCGTCGCGGAATTGGGTTGGGTCGACGTACGGATTACGGCAGAGGACACTCCTGCCGGGATCATCGGTCGCATTTCGGCGGCGTGGCGGCGCCCAACGTGCACTCAGCGCGGAATTTCGGCCTGATTTTCGCGCTGAATGCACGTTCGGCGATTAGGCCGCGACGCGCCGAGGCGAGATCAAGCCGTGACCATTCCGCGTTCGGACGGGTATTCGGTGCTGCAAATATTGACAGCCATGTCGCGCCTGAGACCGTTGAGCTCGGCGCTGCTGTCGTTCGGGATTTTGGTTGCGGGACAACAGGTACTGCCGGTGGCCGGCGCGACCCCGGAACCGGGTGCGGGCCAGACCCCGACCCCGGCTCCGCCGGCCGCCGCGGCGCGTCCGCAGGGCTGGGGCAGCTGCAGCCAATTCCTGACCGACACCAGCGACGTCCCCACCGCCCAGTGCACCACCGTGTCGGTCCCCGTCGACTACGCCAATCCGGGCGGCGCGCAGGCCAAGCTGGCGGTGATCCGGGTGCCCGCGACGGGCCGGCGGATGGGATCGCTGTTGGTCAACCCCGGCGGGCCGGGCGCGTCCGCGGTCGACATGGTCGCCGGCATGGCATCGGACCTGGAGAACAGCGACATCACCCGAAACTTCGACCTGGTCGGGTTCGACCCTCGAGGCGTGGGCCACTCGACCCCGCAGCTGCGCTGCCGCAGCGACGCCGACTTCGACGCGTTCCGGCGCGAACCGATGGTCGACTACAGCCCGGGCGGGGTGGCCCACATCGAGCAGCTCAACCAGCACCTGGCCCAGCAATGCGCCAGCCGGATGGGCAACGCGTTCCTGGCCAACGCGGGAACCGCGTCCGTCGCGCACGACATGGACATGGTCCGCCAGGCGCTGGGCGACGACCAGATCAACTACCTCGGCTACAGCTACGGCACCGAGCTGGGCACCGCCTACCTCGAGGGGTTCGGCGACCACGTGCGGGCGATGGTGCTCGACGGCGCCATCGACCCGACGGTGGACCCGGTCACCGAGAACATCAACCAAATGGCCGGATTCCAAACGGCTTTCAACGACTACGCCAAAGACTGCGCCCGCTCGGCCGGCTGCCCGCTGGGTACCGATCCCGCTCAATTCGTCAACCGCTACCACGCCCTGGTCGACCCGCTGGTCGCCAAGCCGGGGCGGACGTCGGACCCGCGCGGGCTGAGCTACGCCGACGCGACCACCGGCACCATCAACGCGCTTTACACCCCGCAGCACTGGAAGTACCTGACCAGTGGCCTGCTCGGGCTGGCGCGCGGCACCGACGCCGGTGACTTGCTGTTGCTGGCCGACGATTACGAGGGCCGGGACAAGAACGGGCACTACAGCAACGACCAGGACGCGTTCAACGCCGTGCGTTGCGTCGACGCGCCGACGCCGACGGATTCGGCGACGTGGGTCGCCGCCGATCAAAAGATGCGCCAGGTCGCCCCGTTCCTGAGCTACGGGCAGTTCACCGGCAACGCCCCGCGCGACCTGTGCGCGCTGTGGCCGGTGCCCGCCACCTCCAGGCCGCACGCCGCGGCGCCCGTCGCGCCGGGCAGGGCCGTCGTCGTCTCCACGACGCACGACCCCGCCACGCCGTACCAGGCCGGTGTGAACCTGGCCCGGCAGCTCGGCGCCCCCTTGATCACCTACGACGGCACCCAGCACACCGCCGTGTTCAACGGCGACCAGTGCGTGGACACCGCGGTGGTGCGCTACTTCGTGGCGGGCGCGCTGCCGCCCGCGTCGCTGCGGTGCCGGTCCTGACCTAAACCGCCGGTTTCCGCTCGGGCGTCCTGCTAGGTTGCATTCACCTGACGGATGGAGGACCGCCGGGCTAGTGACAACCGGGGCTAGCTGGCAGGTGGACCGAAATGTCGTTTGTAATCGCGGCGCCGGAGCTGATGGCCGCGGCCGCATCGGATTTGGCCGGCATCGGGTCGGCGCTGGGCGCGGCCCGCGCGGCGGCGGTCTCGACGACGGGCGTGCTGGCCCCAGCGGAGGACGAGGTGTCGGCGGCCATCGCGGCGCTGTTCTCCGCCCACGGCCGGCAGTTCCAGGGACTCGGTGCGCAGGCGGCGGTGTTTCATGACCAGTTCGTGCAGGCCTTGCGGGCGGCGGCGGGGGGCTATACGGCGGCCGAGGCGGCGAATTCTTCGCCGCTGCAAACCGTCTGGCAAGACGTGCGGGGGGCGATCAACGCGCCCACGCAATTGTTGTTGGGGACCCCGCTGATCGGCAACGGCACCAACGGCGCGCCGGGGACCGGGCAGCCCGGCGGGCCGGGCGGGCTGTTGTGGGGCAACGGCGGCAACGGCGGGTCCGGCCTGCCGGGGCAACCCGGCGGCCGGGGCGGTAACGCCGGGCTGCTCGGCAACGGCGGGGCCGGCGGGGCCGGCGGGCCCGGTGCAACCGGCGGCGTCGGCGGGGCGGGCGGCACCGGCGGCGTCCTGTTCGGCAATGGCGGTGTCGGCGGCACCGGCGGGGCCGGCCTTGCGGGCGGCGGTATCGGTGGAGCCGGCGGGCCCGGCGGGGCGGGCATCGGTCTGCTGAGCATGGGCGGTAACGGCGGCGTGGGCGGGACCGGCGGCACCGGGTTGGCCGGCACCGCCGGCTCTGTCAACGGTGGCACCGGCGGTGCCGGCGGGGTAGGTGGTGCCGGCGGCGCAGGCTCGGGCTTGTTCGGTGAAGGTGGTACCGGCGGCGCCGGCGGCGATGGCGGCCCGGGCGGCAGCACCACCTTCAGCGGCGGTGTCGGCGGCACCGGCGGCGTCGGTGGCAACGGCGGAATCGGCTTGAACGGCGGCCATGGCGGCAATGGCGGTGCCGGCGGCCAAGGCGTCCTCATCACCGCCAGCGGCGCCATCGCCGGCGGTGGTGGCGGCGGCGGCGGCGCCGGAGGCAGCGGCCAATTGGGCGGCTTGTTCATCACCGGCGGAAGCGGCGGCACCGCCGGAGCCGGCGGCCCCGGCGGCGGCGCGGAACTGATCGATCCCAGCCTCAGCCTCGACCTGACCAGCGGCGGCGGCGCGGGAGGCCAAGGGGGCGGCTCGAACTTGCTGATCACCGGCGGTACCGGTGGCGGTGGTGGCGGTGGCGCGGCCGTCAACGTCGGTGCCACCACGATCACCGGCGGTTCCGGCGGCAACGGAGCGGGTCCCGGGGTCTTCGTCCTCAACGGCGGAGGCGGCGGCACCGTCACCGGCACAACGGCCTCATCCGTGGAAGCCGCCGGGGGCGGCGGTGGCGGTGGTGGCATCGGCCTCAGCGGTACCGGCGGCGGTGGTGGCACCGGCGGCGGCGTCGATGGGGGCACCGGCGGCACCGGCGGCGCCGGCGGTACTGGCGGCAGCGGCGGCGCCAACGGCAACAGCGGCACCGGAAGCGGCGGCGGCACCGCTGGAGCCGGCGGCGTAGGCGACGTCCTCAGCGGCGGTGGCGGCGGTGGCGGCGGGGGCAGCGCCGCCGTCATGGGCACCGGCACCGGCACCGCCACCGGCGGCCGCGGTGGCACGGGCCTCTAGCACCCCACATCGGCCGCGGCCGGCCGCCGCAACGGTTCTGAGCGGGAGTCGGTAACACAAAATTAACAGCGGTTGCCTACTGTTCGAGTTATGGATCGACAGAAGGAATTCGTCCTCCGCACCCTGGAGGAACGGGACATCCGCTTCGTTCGGCTGTGGTTCACCGATGTGCTGGGCTACCTCAAGTCCGTCGCCATCGCCCCGGCCGAGCTCGAAGGCGCCTTCGAGGAGGGCATCGGCTTCGATGGGTCCTCGATCGAGGGCTTCGCGCGGGTCTCGGAATCCGACACCGTCGCCAACCCCGACCCGTCGACCTTCCAGGTGCTGCCCTGGGCGACCTCGTCGGGCCACCACCACTCCGCCCGGATGTTCTGCGACATCACCATGCCCGACGGCTCGCCGTCCTGGGCGGACCCGCGGCACGTGCTGCGGCGCCAGCTGCAGAAGGCCAACGACCTCGGTTTTTCCTGCTACGTGCACCCGGAGATCGAATTCTTCCTGTTGAAGCCCGGAGCCGACGACGGGTCGCGCCCCGTCCCCGTCGACAGCGCCGGCTATTTCGACCAGGCGGTCCACGACTCCGCGTCCAACTTCCGCCGGGACGCCATCGAGGCGCTGGAGTTCATGGGCATTTCGGTCGAATTCAGCCATCACGAGGGCGCGCCCGGCCAGCAGGAGATCGACCTGCGCTTCGCCGACGCGCTGTCGATGGCGGACAACGTCATGACGTTCCGCTACGTCATCAAGGAAGTCGCGATCGAAAACGGCGCGCGGGCGTCGTTCATGCCCAAGCCGTTCGCGGAACACCCCGGCTCGGCCATGCACACCCACATGAGCCTGTTCGAGGGCGACGTCAACGCCTTCCACAGCACGGACGACCCGCTGCAGCTGTCGGACGTCGGCAAGTCGTTCATCGCCGGGATCCTCGAGCACGCCTCGGAGATCAGCGCCGTCACCAACCAGTGGGTCAACTCCTACAAGCGGCTGGTGCAGGGCGGCGAGGCGCCCACCAACGCGTCGTGGGGTGCGGCCAACCGGTCGGCCTTGGTGCGGGTGCCCATGTACACCCCGCACAAGACGTCGTCGCGGCGCATCGAGGTGCGCAGCCCCGACTCGGCGTGCAACCCGTACCTGGCGTTCGCCGTCCTGCTGGCCGCCGGATTGCGCGGGGTGGAGAAGGGCTACGTGCTGGGGCCGCAGGCCGAGGACAACGTGTGGGATCTGACGCCCGAGGAACGCCTCACGATGGGATACCGCGAGCTGCCCACCAGTCTCGACGCCGCGCTGCGCGCCATGGAGGCCTCCGAGCTCGTCGCGGAAACCTTGGGGGAGCATGTGTTTGACTTCTTCCTGCGCAACAAGCGCACGGAGTGGGCGAACTACCGCAGCCACGTCACGCCCTACGAGCTGCGCACCTACCTGTCGCTGTAGGCGGGCTGCGCTACCGTCGTGGGCGTGACCAAACCCGCGACCGAGCGCCCCCGGCTGCCCAGCGTGGGCCGGCTCGGGTTGGTCGACCCTCCCGCGGGTGACCGTCTGGGACAGCTGGGTTGGTACGAGCGCGACGACCAGAACTACGTCGACCGACTGTGGGCGTTGTCGCGCGCGCCCGACCCCGACGCCGCGCTGCGGGTGCTGGTTCGGCTGTGGGAGAACCCGGACAGCGATTGGGATGAGCTGAGCGCCGCGCTGCTCACCGAGCGCGGGCTGCGGGGGCGGCTGTTCGGGGTGCTCGGCTCGTCGCTGGCGTTGGGCGATCACCTGGCCGCCAATCCGCAGTCCTGGAAGCTGTTGCGGGGCAAGGCCCACCTGCCCTCCCGCGACGAACTGCTCGCGACGTTCATCGACTGCGTCGACGAGGCGCTGAGCGCCCCGGGCTCGGCGCTGGAGCGCCTGCGCGTCCTGTACCGCGACCAGCTGCTGGTGTTGGCGGCCCTCGACGTGGCCGCCACGGTCGAGGACGAGCCGGTCCTCCCGTTCACCGTGGTGGGCGCCCAGCTGTCGGACCTGGCGGACGCGGCGCTGGCGGCCGCGCTGCGGGTGGCCGAGGTCAGCGTGTGCGGCGACCGGACGCCGCCGCGGCTGGCGGTCATCGCGATGGGCAAATGCGGTGCCCGCGAACTGAACTACGTCAGCGACGTCGACGTCATCTTCGTCGGCGAGCGCGCGGACGCGCTCACCACCCGCGTGGCCGGCGAGATGATGAAGGTGGCCTCCGAGGCCTTCTTCCAGGTCGACGCCGGCCTACGCCCGGAGGGTCGCAGCGGCGAGCTGGTCCGCACCGTCGAATCGCACATCGCCTATTACCAGCGCTGGGCCAAGACGTGGGAGTTCCAGGCGCTGCTGAAAGCCCGGGCGGCCGTCGGCGACGCCGAGCTCGGCGAGCGCTACCTGGCCGCCCTGACGCCCATGGTCTGGGTCGCCTGTGAGCGCGAGGATTTCGTCGTCGAGGTCCAGGCCATGCGCCGCCGGGTCGAGCGGCTGGTGCCCGCCGAGGTCCGCGCGCGCGAGATCAAACTCGGCAGCGGCGGGCTGCGCGACGTGGAGTTCGCGGTGCAGCTGCTGCAGCTGGTGCACGGCCGCAGCGACGACTCGCTGCACGTGGCCTCCACGGTCGACGCGCTGGACGCGCTCGGCCGCGGCGGCTACATCGGGCGCGAGGACGCGGCCAACCTGACCGCCTCCTACGAGTTCCTGCGGTTGCTCGAGCACCGGCTGCAGCTGCAGCGGCTCAAGCGCACGCATCTTCTGCCGGAGGTCGACGACGAGGAGGCGGTGCGCTGGCTGGCGCGCGCCGCGCACATCCGGCCCGACGGCCGCCACGACGCGGCGGGCGTGCTGCGCGAGGAGCTCCGGCACCAGAACGTGCGGGTGTCGGGGCTGCACGCCAAGCTCTTCTATCAGCCGCTGCTGGAGTCGATCGGGCCGGCCGGTCTGGAGATCGCGCACGGCATCACCTCCGAGGGCGCCGAGCGGCAGCTGGCCGCGCTGGGCTACGAGGGCCCGCAGACCGCGTTGAAGCACATGTCCGCGCTGGTCAACCAGAGTGGCCGGCGCGGCCGGGTGCAGTCGGTGCTGCTGCCCCGGTTGCTGAACTGGATGTCCTACGCGCCCGATCCGGACGGCGGGCTGCTGGCCTACCGGCGCCTGTCCGAGGCGCTGGGCGGCGAGAGCTGGTACCTGTCCACGCTGCGCGACAAGCCCGCGGTGGCCAGGCGGCTCATGCACGTGCTGGGGACCTCCGCCTACGTGCCGGACCTGCTGATGCGCGCGCCCCGGGTGATTCAGGACTACGGCGACGGTCCGGGCGGCCCCAAGCTGCTCGAGACCGACCCTGCCACGGTGGCCCGGGCGCTGATCGCCTCGGCGAGCCGCCACCCCGACCCGGTGCGCGCGATCGCCGCGGCCCGCACGCTGCGGCGCCGCGAGCTGGCCCGCATCGGTTCGGCCGACCTGCTCGGTTTCCTCGAGGTCACCGACGTGTGCAAGGCGCTCACCTCGGTGTGGGTGGCCGTGCTGCAGGCCGCCCTGGACGCGATGATCCGGGCCAACCTCCCCGAAAACGGCAGGGCTCCCGCGGCCATCGCCGTCATCGGCATGGGCAGGCTGGGCGGCGCCGAGCTGGGCTACGGGTCCGACGCCGACGTGATGTTCGTCTGCGAGCCGGCCGCCGGCGTCGACGACTCGCAGGCGGTGCGATGGTCGACGACGATCGCCGAGCAGGTGCGGGCGCTGCTGGGCACGCCCAGCGTCGACCCGCCGCTGGAGGTCGACGCGAACCTGCGGCCCGAGGGCCGCAGCGGCCCGCTGGTCCGCACGCTGAGTTCCTACACCGCCTACTACGCCCAGTGGGCGCAGCCGTGGGAGATCCAGGCCCTGCTGCGCGCGCACGCGGTCGCCGGCGACGCCGAGCTGGGCCAGCGGTTTTTGGTGATGGCGGACCAGACGCGCTACCCGCCCGACGGAGTATCGGCCGAGGCGGTGCGCGAAATCCGCCGCATCAAGGCTCGCGTCGAGTCCGAGCGGTTGCCGCGGGGGGCCGACCCCAACACCCACACCAAGCTGGGTCGCGGGGGATTGGCCGACGTCGAGTGGACCGTGCAGCTCATGCAGCTGCGCCACGCCCACCGGGTCCCGGCCCTGCACAACACCTCGACGCTGGAATCCCTGGACGCCATCGCCGCGGCCGACCTGGTGCCCGCCGACGACGTGGACCTGCTGCGGCAGGCCTGGCTGACGGCCACCCGGGCGCGCAACGCGCTGGTGTTGGTCCGCGGCAAGCCCACCGATCAGCTGCCGGGGCCGGGGCGCCAGCTCAAGGCGGTCGCGGTCGCCGCGGGCTGGTCATCCGACGACGGCGGGGAGTTCTTGGACAATTATCTGCGCGTAACGCGCCGGGCAAAAGCCGTGGTGCGCAAGGTGTTTGGAAGTTGAGTCAGGAGGTCGGCGCGTTGGACGCCATATTCGAGGTGCTCAGCGCGGCGGAAGCCCAACGCGTGACCGCCCTGTACGCCCCGCTGGCCGACGCCGTCCGGGAACTCATCGACGCCACGATCCGCACCGACGCCGACGACGACGTCGTCGCCGACGCGCGATCCACGATCGAGGCCGTCACCCGGTCGCTGCGGCAAAAGACCCGGCCGCTGGGGGTGACCTACCGCGTCGACGGCGGCCGCCCGCTGACGCTGGGCAACGCCGCGATCGGCCTGGGCAATCCGATCGCCCCGCCCGTGATCGTCCACCACGACGGCGGCGGCCGGTGCTGGAGCGAGTTCGTCCTCGGGACCGCCTACGAGGGGCCGCCCAAGCTGGTGCACGGCGGGGTCAGCGCCCTGGTGCTCGACCACATGCTGGGCGAGGCGGCCAGCGAGGGGCTGTCCAAGCCGCGGTTCACCGGGACCATCACCGTGAAGTACCTGCGCGGCACCCCGCTGGGACCGCTGCGTTCCGAGGCGTGGATCGACCGCAAGGAGGGCGTCAAAGTCTTTGCGCGCGGGACTATTTCGGACGCGCACGGCGTGACCGTCGAGGCGGAAGGCGTCTTCATCGAGCCGTCGTGGGCCAGGGACGCCGAATGAAGTTCTACGTCAGCAGCGCGTTTTTGAACACCCGCGAGATCGTCGAGATCGCCAAGGCCGCCGACGAACTCGGCTACGACGGGATCGGGATCCCCGACCACGTCGTCAACCTGGAGACCCTGGACACCCCGTACCCGTACACCAGGGACGGCCAGCGGCGCTGGCAGCCGTTCACCGACTGGCCCGACCCCTGGGTCCTCGTCGGCGCGCTGGCCCAGGTCACCACCAGGCTGCGGTTCGTCACCACCGTCTACATTCCCGCCATGCGCAACCCCTACTCGGCGGCGAAAGCCATTGGCACGGCGGCGGTTTTGGCGTCCGGCCGGGTCGAACTCGGCATCGGTGTCGGCTGGTGCCGCGAGGAATTCGCGTTGATGGGCGAGCAGTTCGAGGCCCGCGGCAAGCGCACCGACGAGATCATCGACCTGATGCGGGCGCTGTGGCAACCGGGCTGGACCGACTTCGAGGGCGCGTTCTACCGGACACCGCGGCTGGAGATGGAGCCGACGCCGCCACCGATACCCGTGTACGTCGGCGGGCTCAGCGATGTCGCGCTGCGCCGCGCCGCCCGCAACGACGGCTGGATCGGCGACCTGATCAAGACCGACCGGGCACTCGAGGCGGTGGGCCGGCTGCGGGAACTGCGGGCCGAACTCGGCTTGTCCATGGACGATTTCACCATCCTGACGCCGCTGACCGACTCCTTCACCACCGCCGACTACCAGCGCGCCGCGGACGCCGGCATCACCGGAATCATTACCATGCCGTGGATGTTCTATGCCGGCCCGGACGCCACGCTGGCCGACAAGATCGACGGCATGCAGCGCTTCCGCAAGGACCTGTCGCTCGACGGCTAGAATTTACCGGTGGCTTTCACGGTCGTTTTCAGCAACGGTGAACCGCGGGATTACGGGGCATTCGACAGCTACGAGGTCACCGACGCGGGGGTGTTGATCATCTCGATGCACCGCGAAGATGTCGAGCGGCATTACGTCGCGCCGGGGGGCTGGCTGGAGGTCGTCGAGATGGCCGAGGGGCAGCCGGTCCGGATGACCCGCGGGATCTTGGGCCGCCGCCCCGGTTGACCGGCGCGACACTGAACCGGTTGCGAAGACACGCCGACGCGGCTCGCAGTGGCTTGAGTTTCGACGCATGAGAAGCGGCTTCGGTGCTAACGTGCGCTCATGGATCCGGCTGACTTTGGGCCGCTGTGGGCACTTTTCATCGGTACGCTCATTTTCGCGTGGGCCGTTGCCTCGATCACCGTGCTCGTGGTGCGGAAGCGACGGGGTACGGCCGCGCCGATGATCGGGGCGCCATGGGGTTCGCCACCGGCGTTGCCGCCCGCCGGCTGGTATCCCGACCCGTCCGGTGGTCAGGCCCAGCGTTATTGGGATGGGCACCAGTGGGGCGCCGCGAGCCCGCCACCTTGGCGTGAAATTTAGCGTGCACCAATGGGTCTGGCGCATCAGGCAAGCGCGTCCGTAAGGTTCCCCGCGTACGGGGAATTCCTGGGCCTGCATCTCCCGGCCTGGGGACTGTTGGTGCTATCGCTCGTTTCGATGGGTGCGTTTTTGCTCCTGTTCTACTACGTGCCCGGTCGCCTCATGGGCAGGCGGAAACGAGGCCCCGAGTTCGCGGGCCCGGCGCTGACCGGCACCGCGCGCGTTCAACAGATGGCTCCTGGCGTGGGTTCGTGGTCGATTCCGCCGGTGTACTGGATAGGTTTGCGGGTCGAGGTTCCCGGCCGGGAACCGTACGACGCGAGCGCCAAGCAGCAGGTGCCCAAGGAGGCGTATCGCGCCCTGCGGCGCGCCGGCGGCACGGTCGCGGTGCAGGTTGATTCCACCAACCCGCACTATGTTTGGATCGATTTCACCCAGCCCGTGCTGCCGGCCCATGCGGATTGGCCGCCACCCGGGCAGGCGTCCGGTCCGTACGCGGGCCTATCGCCCGGCGTCAGAACATACGTAACCGTCTTGTGGTGGCTGGTCGGCATCGGCAGCGTCAGCGCGCTGGCGATCTTGGTAATCCTGATCGTGGTTCTCAGGCACGGTTAGGACGCGAAACCGCCCGCGCGGTAAGCGAACCCGCGCGGGCGGCATCGTCTAACGACTCGACGGCTTAAACGTCGAAGTACAGCGAGAACTCGTAGGGGTGCGGCCGAATCTGGACCGGCAGGATCTCGTACTCGCGCTTGAAGCTGATCCACGTCTCGATCAGGTCCGGCGTGAAAACGCCGCCCTCGGTGAGGTATTCGTGGTCGGCCTCCAGCCGGTCGATCACCGCGGACAGCTGGGTGGGCGCCTGCGGGATGTTCGCGGCCTCCTCGGGCGGCAGCTCGTAGAGGTCCTTGTCGACCGGCGCCTGCGGCTCGATCTTGTTCTTGATGCCGTCCAGCCCGGCCATCAGCATGGCCGAAAACGCCAGGTAGGGGTTGCCCGACGAGTCGGGGCAACGGAACTCCAGCCGCTTGGCCTTCGGGTTGCTGCCGGTGATCGGGATCCGCACGCACGCCGAGCGGTTGCGCTGGCTGTACACCAGGTTGATCGGCGCCTCGAAACCGGGAACCAGCCGCTTATAGGAGTTCACCGTCGGGTTGGTGAACGCCAGCAGCGACGGCGCGTGGTGCAACAGGCCGCCGATGTAGTGGCGCGCGGTGTCCGACAGACCGGCGTAGCCCGTCTCGTCGTACATCAGCGGGCTGCCGTCCTTCCACAGCGACTGGTGGGTGTGCATCCCGGACCCGTTGTCGCCGAACAGCGGCTTGGGCATGAACGTCACGGTCTTGCCCGCCTGCCACGCGGTGTTCTTGACGATGTACTTGTACAGCTGCATGTCGTCGGCCGCGTGCAGCAGCGTGTTGAACTTGTAGTTGATCTCGGCCTGGCCGCCGCTGCCCACCTCGTGGTGGCCCTTCTCCAGGGAAAAGCCCGACTGGATCAGGTTGTGCAGCATCCTGCTACGCAGGTCGACGTAGTGGTCGACGGGCGCGACGGGGAAATAGCCGCCCTTGGGGCGGACCTTGTAACCGCGGTTTGGGCTGCCGTCGCTCTCGTTCGGCTCGCCGGTGTTCCACCAGCCGGAGATCGCGTCCACCTCGTAGAACGAGCCGTTGGTGCGCGAGTCGAAGCTGACCGAGTCGAAGATGTAGAACTCGGCCTCGGCGCCGAAGTACGCGGTGTCGGCGACGCCGGTGCTCTTCAGGTAGTTCTCGGCCTTGCGCGCGATGTTGCGCGGGTCGCGCGAGTAGGGCTCCAGGGTGAACGGGTCGTGCACGAAGAAGTTGAGGTTCAGCGTCTTGGCTTCGGTGAACAGGTCGATCCGAGCGGTCGCCGGGTCCGGGAGCAGCAGCATGTCGGATTCGTGGATCGACTGGAAACCGCGAATCGACGAGCCGTCGAAGGCCAGGCCGTCGTCGAACACGCTCTGGTCGAAAAACGAGATCGGAATCGTGAAGTGCTGCATGATGCCTGGCAAGTCACAGAACCGGACGTCGACAAATTCGACGTTCTCGTCCTTGGCGAGTTTGAAGACGTCGTCGGGCGTCATTTCCGTCACAGAATTGCTCCTTTACTTGGTGATCCGCGGCCTGACGCTATGGAGCTGATGTTGCCCGTCAGTCAACCCGATGTTGCGCAGAGGTTACGTGACCATGCTTCCCCGCACCAGAATCCGGGTCGCCGGCGGGTCCTATTGTGGGGCCATGGACGGCAGCATCGTATCTGGTCCGCAACACGGGCGCACCGGCGCATCCCGGCTGGGTTTCGGGCTCGCGGGGGCGTCCCGCACGGCCGCCGGAAGCCGCCCGTGACCGACGGTTTGCCGGAATCGCGATCCGCCTATCCCGGCGAGAGCCTCGGCCTGCCGCAGGGCGGGCCCGGGTCGCTGGCGCCGATGGGCCGACGGCTGGTCGCGCTGATGATCGACTGGCTGATCTCCTACGGGCTGGGCGCGCTGGCCATGGCGTTCGGCCTCTTCTCCCAGCGGACGCTGGCCACCGCGGTGCTGGTGATCTGGTGGGTGCTCGGTGTGGTGGCGGTGCGGCTGTTCAGCTTCACGCCCGGGCAGTTGGCCCTGGGCCTGCAGGTGGCGTCGGTGGACGGGCGGGTGCCCGTCGGGCTGGGCCGTTTGGTGGCGCGCGGGCTGCTCATCGCGACGGTCATCCCGGCGTTGTTCACCGACTCCGACGGCCGTGGCCTGCACGATCGGCTGACGGGAACGGCCGTGCTGCGGCGCTGAATTTGCTGGCGGGCGGGGCCGTTACCTGCGGCGCACGGTGCGCTGCACACCGCGCATCTTGCCGGCGTTCGGCAGCGGCCCCTTCGGCATCACGCCGGCGCCGGCGCGGGAGCCCAGCGCCGCCAGGCGCGACTCGAGCGAGTCGATCTGCTTGGCGGTGATGTTGTTCGGCAGCCGGGTGAGGTGGCGCTCGAGCTTGCCCAGCGGGACCTCGCCCTCGCCGTTGCCCACCACGATGTCGTAGATCGGCGCCTCGCCGACCAGCCTGGCGGTGCGCTTCTTCTCCTGGGCCAGCAGCGGTTTGACCCGGACGGCCGACCCCTCGCCGACCAGGATCACGCCGGGCCGCCCGAGCACCCGGTGCACGGCGTCGAAGTGGCCGGTCGCGGCGACCCCGGGGGTCACCCGCCACTTGCCGCGCAGGTTGTCCAGCACCCACGCGGCCGCGCCGGTCTGACCTTCGGCTTTGCTGTAGACCGCGCGCTGGGCGCGGCGGCTGAAGATGATGAAAGCCACCAGGGCGCCCAGCAGCACGCCGAACAGGATCATCGTGATCATGGTCAGCCCGCCGGCCCAGATGCCGACGGCCACCGCGGCGCCGACGATCAGCACAAACGCGCCGATCATGTACGGCAGCAGGCGCTTATCCTCCTTGCGCTGCATGTTGAACGCCTGCCACAGCTGGCCGCGGCGCTCCTTCGCGGCGGCCTTGCGGGCGGCGGCTGCCTGGGCCCGGGCGGCCTTGTTCTCGGCGGCGGTGCGGGGTTTAGCCATAATGGGTAAGGATATCTATTGTGCCGAGGCCCGGCCGCGGACGGCTTGGTCGTAGAGCCGCCCGGCCCGGTAGGACGATCGGACCAGCGGCCCGGACAACACCCCCGAGAAGCCGAGGCCCTCGGCGTGCCGGCCGAACTCGGCGAACTCCTCGGGCGTGACCCAACGCTCGACGGGATGGTGGCGCGACGTCGGGCGCAGGTATTGGGTGATGGTGACGATGTCGCAGCCGGCGTCGCGCAGGTCCGCCAGCGCGGCGCGCACCTCGTCGGCGGTTTCGCCCAGCCCCAGGATGAGGTTGCTCTTGGTGATCAGGCCGAAGTCGCGGGCCGCGGTCAGCACGCCCAGGCTGCGCGGGTAGGTGAAGGCGGGCCGGATCCGCTTGAAGATCCGCGGCACGGTTTCGACGTTGTGCGCCAACACTTCCGGGCGCGACTCGAAGACCTCCGCGAGCCGCGCGGGCTCGCCGTTGAAGTCGGGGATCAGCAGCTCGACGCCGGTCGACGGGTTGAGCTCCTTGATGGCCCGGACGGTGGTGGCGTAGAGCCAGGCGCCGCCGTCGGGCAGGTCATCGCGCGCGACGCCGGTGATGGTCGCGTAGCGCAACCCCATTGTCTGGACGCTCTCGGCGACCCGGCGGGGCTCGTCGCGGTCCAGCGCGGCGGGCTTTCCGGTGTCGATCTGGCAGAAGTCGCAGCGACGGGTGCACTGGTCGCCGCCGATCAGGAAGGTGGCTTCCCGGTCCTCCCAGCATTCGAAGATGTTGGGGCAGCCGGCCTCTTCGCACACCGTGTGCAGACCCTCCCGGCGGACCAGGCCCTTCAACTGGGTGTACTCCGGGCCCATCCGGGCCCTGACCTTGATCCACGGCGGCTTGCGCTCGATGGGGGTCTGCGCGTTGCGCACCTCCAGGCGCAGTAGCTTGCGGCCTTCGGGAGCGACAGTCACGTCGTTGATGCTACGCGGGCGACGGGGTGGTCACGCACCGGAAGCGCGCCGTCCAGGGCGTCGCAGACGGCGACGGCGACCGCCGCCCGGACCTCGTCGACGGTGACCGTGCGCCGCAGTTCGGCGGACAGCGACGTCACCCCGGCGTCGCTGATGCCGCACGGGACGATCGAGTTGTAGGCACCCAGGTCGCAGTCGCAGTTCAGCGCGAACCCGTGCAGCGTGGTGGCACGCGACACCCGCACGCCGATGGCGGCGACCTTGCGGTCGGGCCGGCCGGCGCCGGCGGGCACCCAGACGCCGGACCGGCCGTCGACCCGGGCGGTGTCCAGACCCAGGTCACCGCACACCTTGATGAGCGATTCCTCAAGGCGTCGAACGTATTTGACGACGTCGAGCGGCTCGGCTAGCCCGATGATGGGGTAGCCGACCAGTTGTCCGGGACCGTGCCAGGTGATCTTGCCGCCGCGGTCGGTGTCGACCACCGGCGTGCCGTCGAGAGGCCGTTCGTGTGCCTCGGTCCGTCGTCCCGCGGTGTAGACCGCCGGGTGCTCAAGCAGCAGCAGGGTGTCGGGGCCGCCGGCGACCCGGGCGTCGACCAGGTCGCGCTGCAGCTGCCAGGCGGTGCGGTATTCGACCGTCCCCAGCCGGCGGACGTCGATTGGCGCCGAACTCGACCGGATGGAATCGCTCACCCCGCCGACGGTACTCGGCCCGCCCCCGACCTGCGACGCGACGCCACGCCGCCCGAGGCTAATCGCGGTCGCGGCGGGCGGTGGCGTAGGCGAGCGCCTCGCCAATGGTGTTGTGGTGGAACTCGAAACCCGCGCGTTCCAGCGCGGACGGGATGGCGCGCTGGCCGGTGAGCAGGCCCTCGTCGGCGAACTCGCCGAGCGCGGCCCGCACCGCGAAACCGGGCACCATCAACGGGGTCGGGCGGTTGAGCGCGCGCCCGAACGCGGTGGTGAACTCGGCGTTGGTCACCGGCGCCGGCCCGGTCAGGTTCACCGGCCCCGACAGCGAGGGGTGTGAGATGGCGAACAGCAGCGCCCGCACCTCGTCTTCCAGGGTGATCCACGACATGTACTGCCGGCCGCTGCCCAGCCGGGCGCCGACGCCCGTCGAGAACAGCGGCCGCAACCGGCGCAGCACGCCGCCCGACCGGGACAGCACCAGGCCGGTGCGGGCCAGCACCACCCGGGTGCCGGCGTATTGGGCGGGCAGGGTGGCGGCTTCCCAGTCCTCGCACAGCTGCGCGAGGAAACCGCTTCCCGCCCGGGCGTTTTCGTCGACCACCCGGTCCCGGGTGTTGCCGTAGTAGCCGACCGCGCTGGCGTTGATCAGCGTTTCCACGCCGGCGTCGGCGACGGCGTTCGCCAGCACCTCGGTGGGGGCGATGCGGCTGTCGCGCAGGCTCTGCTTGAAGGCGCCCGACCAACGACGCTGCCCGATGTTGACGCCGCACAGGTTGACGACGGCATCGACGTCGACCAGCGCGTCGGCGTCGAACTCGCCGCTCTCCGGATTCCAGTGCAGCTCTTCGGAATTCGCCGGCGTCCGGCGCACGATGCGCAGCACCGGGTGGTCGGCGGCGCGCAGGGCCGCCGCCAGGGCCGAGCCGATCAGGCCGGAGGAGCCCGCTATTGCGATGACCGGCTTGGGCACGTCGTCACAGCCCCAGGTCAGCCTCGAAGGCTCCCTCTTCGAGTCGGTTCTTGATCGTGGTGAGGAAACGTCCGGCGTCGGCCCCGTCGATCAGGCGGTGGTCGTAGGTCAGCGGCAGGTAGCAGATCGAGCGGACGCCGATCGACTCGTTGCCGAACTCGTCCACGATCACCCGCGGCCGCTTGACGATCGCCCCGGTGCCCAGCATGGCCGCCTGCGGCGGAACCAGGATCGGGGTGTCGAACAGGGCGCCCTGGCTGCCGATGTTGGTGATGGTGAACGTCCCGCCGGACAACTCGTCGGGCTTCAGGTTGCCCGACCGGGCGCGCTCGGCGATGTCGGCGATGGCCCTGGCCAGCCCGGCCAGCGACAGGTCACCGGCGTTGTGGACGACGGGGGAGAGCAGGCCCTGCTCGGTGTCGACGGCGAAGCCCAGGTGCTCGGCGTCGTAGTAGGTGATCTCCTTGGTTTCCTCGTTGTAGCTGGCGTTGATGTTGGGGTGGATCTTGAGGGCGTCGATCACGGCGCGGGCGATGAACGGCAGGTAGGTCAGGTTGACCCCCTCGCGCTCGGCGAACGCGGACTTGGCCCGGGCCCGCAGCCCCACGATCTTGGTCATGTCGACCTCGTGGGTCTGGGTGAGCTGGGCCGTGGCCTGCAGCGATTCGCGCGTCTTGGCCGCGGTGATCTGACGGATCCGGCTGGCCTTCTGGGTGGTGCCGCGCAGGTGGGCCAGGGCGGCCGCCGGGCTGGGCGCGGCCGCGGGAGCCGCCTTGCCGTCCGCGGCCGGGGCGGCGGCGGGCGCCGCGGCGGCTGCGGGCGCGGGCGCCTTCTTCGCTTCCTCCCTCTTCTGTGCGGCCGCGAGCACGTCCTGCTTGCGGATGCGACCGCCGACGCCGGTGCCGGCGACCTGGGCGAGGTCGATGTTGTTCTCGCTGGCCAGCTTTCGCACCAGCGGTGTCACATAGGGCGAGCCGTCCGGACTCGCGCCGCCGGTCGGCGCCGCGGCGGGCGGGGCCTGTGCCGGCTCGGGTTGCGGCGCCGGTGCGGGCGCCGGTTTCGCCGCCGCGGGCTCCGGCTTGGGTTCGGGTTTTGGCTCCGGCTTGGGTTCGGGCTTGGGTGCGGGCGGCGCCGGGGGAGCGGAGGGAGCCGGCGGTCCGGCGTCGGTTCCCGCACCGATCCGCGCCAGCTCGCCGCCGACCGGGACCGTCGCGTCCTCCTCGGCGGTGATGCTGACCAGGACACCGGCCACCGGCGACGGAATCTCGGTGTCCACCTTGTCGGTGGACACCTCCACCAGCGGCTCGTCGACCTGAACCGAGTCGCCGACCTTCTTCAGCCAGCGGGTCACGGTGCCTTCGGCCACCGACTCGCCGAGTTCGGGCATCAGCACCGGCTTGGAGTCGCCGGAACCGCCCGACGGGGCCGGCTGCGACGGCGCCGCCGGCTGGGCGGGCTGGGGCTCGGCCTGGGCCTGCGGCTCCGGTTCCGGTTCCGGCTCCGGCTCCGGCTGGGGCTCCGGCTGGCTGGGCGCCTGGGGCTGGGCCTGGGGTTGCTCGCCCGCGTCGCCGATGACGGCCAACTCGCCGCCGACCTCGACCGTGTCGTCCTCCTGCGCGACGATCTTGGTCAGCACGCCCGCGGCCGGCGACGGTATTTCGGTGTCCACCTTGTCGGTCGACACCTCGACGAGCGGTTCGTCGAGTTCGACCGTGTCGCCTTCCTGCTTTAGCCAGCGGGTGACCGTCCCCTCGGTGACGCTCTCACCGAGTGCCGGCATCTGGACGGAGAAGGCCATCTTTTCTGACTCCTCGATCGTAGGTCGGGGCGCGTCGAACATCTCAAAACTATCCTGTCACCGCGCATTCGTCGGCACACATCCAGGGCGGACAGCGCTCGGGTGCCCGGTCGGCGCGGGCCCGCTTGCTACGGTGTGGCCACTGGCGCAGCGGCCAGTGAGAGCGGGGAGGTTCGATGCCGGCGCTACGACAGGTACCCCAGCGGTTCGTCGACAGCACCGACGGCGTGCGCGTCGCGGTATACGAGGAGGGCAACCGCGAGGGCCCGACGGTGGTGCTGGTGCACGGCTTCCCCGACTCGCACGTGCTGTGGGATGGCGTCGTCCCACAGCTGGCCGAGCGGTTCCGCGTCATCCGCTACGACAACCGTGGCGTCGGCATGACGTCGGCGCCCAAGGCGGTCTCGGCCTACACCATGGCCCGGTTCGCCGACGACTTCGCCGCCGTGATCGGCGAGCTGAGCCCCGGCCAGCCGGTGCACGTGCTGGCCCACGACTGGGGTTCGGTGGGCATCTGGGAGTACCTCAAACGGCCCGGCGCGGGCGACCGGGTCGCCTCGTTCACGTCGGTGTCCGGCCCGAGCCACGAGCAGCTGGTCGACTACATGTTCAGCGGGCTGCGCCGGCCCTGGCGCCCGCGGAGGTTCCTGCGCTCCATCACCCAGGCGCTGCGGCTGACCTACATGGTGTTCTTCTCGATCCCGGTGCTGGCGCCCCTGTGCCTGCGGCTCGCGCTGTCGGTCCCGGCGCTGCGGCGCAACGCCGTCGACAACATCCCCGCCGAAAAGATCCACCACTCGGACAAGCTGGCCTCCGACGCCGCCCGTTCGGTGAAGACCTACCCCGCCAACTACTTTCGCTCGTTCTCCATGCGTGGCCGGCCGCAGACCATCGACGTGCCCGTGCAGCTCATCGTCAACACCCGCGACAAGTACGTGCGGCCCTACTCGTTCGACGAAACCGCGCGCTGGGTGCCGCGGTTGTGGCGCCGCGACATCAGGGCCGGCCACTTCTCGCCGATGTCGCACCCGCAGGTGATGGCGGCCGCGGTGCACGACTTCGCCGACCTGGCCGCGGGCAAGTCCCCCAGCCGGGCGATGCTGCGCGCGCAGGTCGGGCGTCCCCGCGAGTACTTCGGCGACACCCTGGTCTCGGTCACCGGCGCGGGCAGCGGCATCGGGCGGGAGACCGCGTTCGCCTTCGCCCGCGAGGGCGCCGAGCTGGTCGTCAGCGATATCGACGAGGCGACCGTCAAGGAGACCGCCGCCGAGATCACCGCGCGCGGCGGCGTCGCGCACGCGTACGTGCTCGACGTGTCCGACGCCGACGCGGTCGAGGCCTTCGCCGAGCGCGTCAGCGCCGAACACGGCGTGCCCGACATCGTGGTCAACAACGCCGGCATCGGCGCCGCCGGCGGATTCCTGGACACCCCCGCCGAGCAGTTCGACCGGGTGCTCGACATCAACCTGGGCGGCGTCGTCAACGGCTGCCGGTCCTTCGGCCGCCGCCTGGTCGAGCGCGGCACCGGCGGCTACATCGTCAACGTGGCGTCCATGGCCGCCTTTTCGCCGCTGGGGTCCCTGAGCGCCTACTGCACGTCCAAGGCCGCCACCTATATGTTCTCGGACTGCCTGCGGGCCGAACTCGACGCGGCCGGGGTCGGGCTGACCACTATCTGCCCCGGCGTCATCAACACCAACATCATCAGCACCACCCGCTTCGCCGCCCCGGTGGGCAAGGACGAGCAGGTCGACGACCGGCGCGGCCAGATCGGCCGGATGTTCGCGCTACGCCACTACGGGCCGGACAAGGTCGCCAAGGCGATCCTGTCGTCGGTCAAGAAGAAGAAGCCGATTCGGCCCGTCGCGCCGGAAGCCTACGCGGTCTACGGCCTGTCCCGCGTGGCGCCGCAGGCGTTGCGCAACGCCGCGCGCGTGCGGGTCATCTAGACGGCCCTCGACCCCGCCTGCCGTCGCACCAGCAGCGCACCGCCGATCCCGACGACCCCGATGACGGCCAACGGGATGGCCCAGCTGCGCCGGCTGTTTACCGACGACTGGCATTGCGCCACATAGTCGGTGTGTGGGAGGACCTGGTTGAGGATCGGGATGTTGGCGCCGTTCTTGTCGTTGGCGCTCCTGGCGCTGGACAGGTCCATGGCGATTCCGTTCCCGCATGAGACGGAATTGCCGTTGCTGTCCGATACCGACACCGGAACCAGTAGCCCGATGACGCCGGCCAGCAGGAGCACGGCGCCCACTGCGATGATCATCCGTCGCACAGTCACTGTTGGCCTCCCGTCGTACGCGAGTGTGGTTACGGCGTAATAGCCGCTGGCCGCGGCCGCTAAACCGGCGCCGCGCATGGTTCCCGCCGACCGGGGTATCCGTAGGCATCACGGCGGTGCGAAAGGATTTTCAATGACGGCGACCCGACAGATGGCGACCACCCGCGAGGTGGATGCCTCGCGCCAGCAGGTCTGGGATGCGATGAGCGACGGATGGACGTATGCGCAGTGGGTGGTGGGCAACAGCCGGACCCGGGCGGTCGACCCGCACTGGCCGGAGCCCGGCTCCGCCATCAAGCACTCGGTCGGGGTGTGGCCGCTGGTAATCAGCGACGAGACGGTGGTCGAAAGCTGCACTCCCGGTGAGGAACTCGTGCTCCGGGCCGGGCTCAGCGCACTCGGCTCGGCGCGAATAACGTTGCGGCTGAAGGATATCCCGGACGGATGCCGCATCGAAATGATCGAGACGCCGGCCTCCGGGCCGCTGCGGCTCGTCCCCGACCGGCTGGCCCTGGCCGCCGTCTATCCGCGCAACCGGGAATGCCTGTGGCGGTTGGCCGCGCTTGCCAAACGCCTCGAGCCCAGCCAGGTCAAATAGGCAGTGGCCGACGAGACGGCCGACGCCGTCGTCATCGGGGCGGGGCATCACGGGTTGGTGGCCGCGTCGATGCTGGCCGACGCGGGGTGGGACGTGCTCGTGCTCGAGGCCCAGCCGGAACCGGGCGGCGCGGTGCGCAGCGCCGAGCTGACCCCGGGATACATCACCGATCTGTTCAGCTCGTTCTACCCGATGACGGTGGCGTCGCCCGCGATGGCGGCGCTGCACCTGGAAGACCACGGGCTGCGGTGGTCACACGCGCCGGCGGTGGTGGGCCATCCGCGCAGCGCGGCCGACGACGACCCGCCGATCATCTACCGCGACCCGGCCCGCACCGCAAGCGAATTGGCGCGCCGCGAGCCCGCCGACGGCGACAATTGGTGGCGCGCGGTGGAATTGTGGCGCAAGATCTCATCGCCGCTGCTGGACGCGATGCTGGCGCCGTTCCCGCCGGTGCGCCCGATGCTGCGGCTGCTGCGGAAGCTCGGGACCGCCGACGCGGTCCGGCTCGCCCGCCTGTTGATCCAGCCGGCCAACACCATGGTGGACGAGCTGTTCGACGGCGAGGCGCCGCGAATCCTGTTGCTGGGCAACGCGATGCACGCCGACGCGCCCCCGGACGCACCCATCAGCGGCGCCATGGGGTTTCTGATGACGATGCTCGCCCAGGACGTCGGCTGGCCCGTGCCCGTCGGCGGATCGGGTCAGCTGACGGCGGCGCTGGTGAACCGCGCCCGTTCGGCCGGCGCGCGAATCGAGTGCGGCGAGAACGTATCCGGCATCCGGGTGCGCGGTGGGCGGGCGGTCGCGGTGACCACCGCCGGTGGCCGGACGGTCCGCGCGCGCCGGGCGATCGTGGCCGACGTGACGGCGCCGCGGCTGTTTTGCGACATGCTGCCCGCCGATGCGGTCCCGGCCGGGTTGCGCCGCGAGCTCGAGCACTACGTCTGGGATCCGCCGGTGGTGAAGGTCAACTATGCGCTGGACGGTCCCATCCCGTGGCGATCGGAAAGCCTGCGGGGCGTGGGCACCGTGCACCTGGGGGCCGACGCCGACGGGCTGGTGCGCTGGATGGCCGACCTGAACACCCGGGTGGTGCCCGAGCGCCCGTTCATGCTGTTGGGCCAGACCACCGCCGCCGACCCGAGCCGGTCGCCGACCGGAACCGAAAGCGTTTGGGCCTACACGCATTTGCCGCGCAACGTGGCCGACGACGCGGCGGCAGAGCGGCTGGCCAAGTCGGTGGACCGCGTCATCGAAGAGCACGCTCCCGGTTTCGGCGCGGCGGTGATCGACCGGTTCGTGCAGCGCCCGTCGGACCTGGAGGCCAGCGACGCCAACCTGCATCTGGGCGCCCTCAACGGCGGAACCGCGCAGCTGCAGCAGATGCTGATCTTTCGCCCGGCGCCCGGGCTGGGCCGCGCCGAAACCCCGGTCGAGGGGCTGTATCTGGGCAGCGCTTCGGCGACGCCGGGCGGCTCGGTGCACGGCGCGTGCGGGCGCAACGCGGCCAACGCGGCGCTGGCCGCCGCCGGCGTCACGGGCTGGCCGCGCCGCAAGCTGGGCCGGGCGGTCCTCAAGCGGCTGACGAACTAGGCAGCCCCGAGCGTCACGCTGGCGCGGCGTTCGGCGCCCAGCGCCGCGCCAGCGCGGCGCTCGGCGGGCGCTGAGGGCTCAGCCGTTCTCGGCGATGTCCTCTAGCACCGCGTACATGGTGCGGGTCGGCACGCCGGTGGCGCCCTTGGGCGTGTACCCCCACGGGCTGCCGGTGTTGTAGGCCGGCCCGGCGACGTCGAGGTGCGCCCACTGCACGCCGTCGGCGACGAATTCGCGCAGGAAAACCCCGGCGACCAGCATGCCGGCGAAGCGCTGGCCGCTGATGTTGGACAGGTCGGCCACGGTGGACTTCAGGTCGTCCTTGAGCTCGTCGGGCAGCGGCATCGGCCAGCCGTTCTCGCCCACTCGCTGCGAGATCGCGGCGACCCGGTCGCGGAACTCGTCGCTGCCCATCACCCCGGGAATCCGTGCGCCCAGCGCCACCGTCTGCGCGCCGGTCAGCGTGGACGTCTCGATCAGGTAGTCGGGGCTGTCCTCACACGCCCGCACGATCGCGTCGGCCAGGATGAGCCGGCCCTCGGCGTCGGTGTTCTGCACCTCGACAGTGATCCCGCCATACTGCGTCAGCACGTCGCCGGGGCGCTGCGCCGTGGCCGACGGCATGTTCTCGGCCATCGGCACGGTCGCGATCACGTCGATGGGCAGCTGCTGCTGCGCGGCCAGCGCGACTGTCGCGATGACGGCGGCCGCGCCACCCATGTCCGAGGTCATGTAGTGCATCGACGCCGCCGGCTTGATCGAGATGCCGCCGGTGTCGAACGTGACGCCCTTGCCGACCAGCGCCACCTTCTTGGCCTGTTTCGATTTCTTGGCCAGCTTCGAGCCGCGATGGATCAGCCGCACCAGCCGCGGCGGGCGCGACGAGCCCTGCCCGACGCCGATCACCCCGCCGTAGCCGGCCTTCTGCAGCGCCTTGTCGTCGAGCACCTCCACCTCGAGGCCGACCGATTCGCCCAAAGCCTTTGCGCGCTTAGCGAATTCGGCCGGAAACAGGTGACTCGGCGGAGTGTTGACCAGATCCCGGGCGGTGGCGACCGCGGCCGCGACGGCGGCGCCGTGTGCGCTTTCCTTCTTGGCGTCCTTGGCGGTGGCCAGGACCGTGAGCTTGCGCAGCCCCTTGTCCTTCGGCGCGGTCTTCTCGCTGCGGAACTCGGTGAACCGGTAGCTGCCCAGCACCAGCCCCTCCACGGCGGCCGAGCAGACGCCGTCGCCCGGCAGCTCGCCCAGCGTGGTGATCACCGCCTCGGCGGTTCCCAGCGACCGGGCCGCCGCGCCGGCGGCGCGGCGGATGGTGTCGGCCGGCCACTCGGTGCGCGGCTTTCCCAGGCCGATCGTCAGCACGCTGGACACCGGCAGCGACGGCACCACCAACCGGTGTACCTGCTCACTGCCGCCGGTGGCCTCCAGCGCCTTCAGGCCGTCCTGGATCTCGGCGACCGCCTCATCGGACAGGAACGCCTCGGCGGCGGTGACGACCGCGCCCGGCTTGTCCTCGTCGCCGGTCGAGACGACCGGCACCAGCAATACCGTCGAACCCGCACTGCGTTTCGGCAGCGAAGTGGCGACGTTGACGGTGGGGGCGTGGTAGCCAGGTTCGGTGGTGGTCACGGCATGTCACCTTAGTCAACCGCTGGTGGGCGCAGATCGAAGGCGGTCACCGGCTCCTCGAAACCCTTGAGCGTCAAGGGCCCGTGTGCGACCGCGGACCAGTCCGGCAACTTCTCGTGCAACTCGGCAGCGGCCAAGATCTGCCCCGGCGACGCGGCCGCCACCAGCCGGGCGGCCAGGTTCACCGGGATGCCGAAGTAGTCGCCGTTGATGGCCAGCACCGCGCCGTACGCCAGGCCCGCGCGCACCTGCAGGCCCTCCTCCCGCGCCCGCGGATGGTCGACCAGATCGAGCGCCGCCTTCGCGAGCCCCTCCGGCGACGAGCACACCCACATCACGGCGTCGCCGATGAACTTCACCACCCGCCCGCCGTCGGCGTGCACCACGTCCGCGACGGTGGCGCCGAACTCGGTGAGCAAATCCGACAATTCCGCGGGCGTTAGCGCCTGCGTCAGCGCGGTGAAGCTGGACAGGTCCGCAAAACCGATGCCGCACACCACGCTGGCCGTCGTGTCCTGGAGGACGCCCTCGAAATAGGTTCGGGCGCTGGTCAGGTGATGGCGGTGCACCACGTCGATCAGGGCGCCGATGCGAGGCACGAACTCGGCGACCGAGCGGTACGCCTGCGCCGTGGCGAGCTCGTCGTGGGTGTAGTTCATCTGGATGTCCGGCGTCCCGGCGCGGATCATCGTCCCCTCGGCCTCCGCCAGGCGGGCCATGGCGGCGCCCAGCACCCGCAGCAGGCCGAACGCGCCGTCCTCGCCGACGACCGCCTTGAGCGCAAGCCAGGTCGACAGGGCGTCGACGTCGGACTGGCTCAGCACGGGAATGTCGGGGCCGGCGACGGTCAGGCCGAGCAACGCCCAGGCGTGCGCCACGTCGTCGGCCGATATGCCAAGTTGCTCGCCCGCCGCCTGCAGCGTGTAGATCGGGCGTCCCGACCACGCCAGGACGTCGCCGGCGAGCCCGAACAGGCGGCCGCGGCGCTCGGCTTCGACCATTTCGTCGGCGGTGAAGCCCAGATCATCCAGGTATTTGATCAGGTCGGCCCGCTCGCGGGGGCTCGCGATACCCGCGGCCTCTAGCTCGTCGAAGTCCAGCGGATCGGACACCTGCCCAAGTGTGCCAGCAGTGCAGCCGATTAGGGTAAGGCGTCGTGACGGAGCTGCAGCACGGACCGCTGGACGACCGCCATCGCGACCTGGGCGCAAACTTCGCGGAGTTCGGCGGCTGGCTGATGCCGGTGTCCTACGCCGGCACCGTCAGCGAACACAACGCCACCCGCAACGCGGTCGGCCTGTTCGACGTCAGCCACCTGGGCAAGGCGTCGGTCCGCGGGCCCGGCGCCGCCGCGTTCGTCAACTCCGCGCTCACCAACGACCTGAGCCGCATCGGGCCGGGCAAGGCGCAATACACCCTGTGCTGCACCGAATCCGGCGGCGTCGTCGACGACCTGATCGCCTACTACGTCGACGACGACGAAATCTTCCTGGTGCCCAACGCCGCGAACACCGCCGCGGTGGTCGACGCGCTGCGGGCGGCGGCCCCGCCCGCGCTGACCATCACCAACGAGCATCGCTCGTATGCGGTGCTGGCCGTGCAGGGCCCGCGATCGGCGGACGTCCTCGGCGAGCTGGGCCTGCCGACCGATATGGATTACATGGGCTACGCCGACGCCTCGTACTCGGGGATGCCGGTGCGCGTCTGCCGCACCGGATACACCGGGGAGCACGGCTACGAGCTGCTGCCGCCGTGGGACTCCGCGGGGGTGGTGTTCGACGGGCTGGTCGGGGCGGTGCGCGCTGCCGGGGGAGAGCCCGCCGGGCTGGGCGCCCGCGACACGCTGCGCACCGAGATGGGCTATCCGCTGCACGGGCACGAACTTTCGCTCGACATCTCGCCGCTGCAGGCCCGCTGCGGCTGGGCGATCGGTTGGAAGAAGGATGCGTTCTTCGGCCGCGAGGCGCTGCTGGCCGAGAAAGCCGCGGGCCCGCGGCGACTGCTGCGCGGGCTGCGGATGGTCGGCCGCGGCGTGCTGCGCCCCGGGCTGACGGTCCTGGCGGGGGAGCGGCCGGTCGGGGTCACCACGTCCGGGACGTTCTCTCCGACACTGCAAATCGGCATCGCGCTGGCGTTGATCGACAGCGACGCGGGAATCGACGACGGCCAGCGCGTTACGGTCGACGTCCGCGGCCGGGCCGCCGAATGCGAGGTCGTGCGCCCGCCGTTCGTCGCGGTGAAAACGCGTTAGCGCCCGTTCGATGGCAAAAACCCGGTGGCGCGCGGATATAGAATCGGCCCCATGACCAGCGACTCGCCCGAGTTCACGGTTCTACGCGCCTCCGACCCGGCGACCGACGCCGAACGCGAATCAATCCTGGCCGACCCGGGTTTCGGCAAGTACTTCACCGACCACATGGTGTCGATCGACTACGCCGAGGGCCGGGGCTGGCACAACCCGCGCGTAATCCCGTACGGCCCGATCGAACTGGACCCGTCGGCGATCGTGCTGCACTACGCCCAGGAAGTGTTCGAGGGCCTCAAGGCCTACCGCTGGGCCGACGGCTCCGTGGTGTCGTTTCGCGCCGAGGCGAACGCGGCCCGGATGCGCTCGTCGGCGCGGCGGCTGGCGATTCCCGAGCTGCCCGAAGACCTGTTCGTCGAATCGCTGTGCCAGCTGGTCGCCGTGGACAAGGCCTGGGTGCCGCCGGCCGGCGGCGAGGAGGCGCTGTATCTGCGGCCGTTCATCTTCGCGACCGAGCCCGGGCTGGGCGTGCGGCCGGCCAAGCAGTATCGCTACCTGCTGATCGCGTCGCCGGCCGGCGCCTACTTCAAGGGCGGGATCAGCCCCGTCACCGTGTGGGTGTCGACGGAGTACGTGCGGGCCAGCCCGGGCGGCACCGGCGCGGCCAAGTTCGGCGGGAACTACGCCGCGTCGCTGCTGGCTCAGGCCGAGGCCGCCGAGCACGATTGCGACCAGGTGGTGTGGCTGGACGCCGTCGAGCGCCGCTTCATCGAGGAGATGGGCGGGATGAACCTGTTCTTCGTGCTCGGCAGCGGCGGATCGGCGCGGCTGGTCACCCCGGAGCTGTCCGGCTCGCTGCTGCCCGGCATCACACGGGATTCGTTGCTGCAGTTGGCCATTGACGCCGGGTTTGCCGTCGAGGAACGCAGGATCGACATCGACGAGTGGCAGAAGAAGGCCGCCGCCGGCGAGATCACCGAGGTGTTCGCGTGCGGCACCGCCGCCGTCATCACCCCGGTGTCGCGGGTCAAGTACGGGGACGCCGAGTTCACGATCGCCGACGGGCAACCCGGTGAGGTGACGATGGCGCTGCGCGACACGCTGACCGGGATCCAGCGGGGCACCTTCGCCGACACCCACGGCTGGATGGCCCGGCTCGGCTAGGGGCCTAGGCGGCGAACGTGCGGCTGGCCGCACGTTGGGACGCGAGTGTGCGGCTGGCCGCACGTTCGCGCGCGGGGGTCGGCTAGAAGCGCACCAAACCCGCCAAAACCAGGGCGCTGACCGTGGTGGTGAGTTCGATCGCGGCGCCCAGCACGTCGCCGGTGATGCCGCCGAACCGGCGCACGCAGTGCGCCACCAGCGCCGCGCCGCAGCCCACCGCAACCAGCACCGCCACCGGTCCCTGCCACGGCCGCGAACCCGCCAGCACCGAGACCGCCAGCAGCGCCGCGACCCAGGCCGCCGCCACCGGCCCGGGCTGACTCCCGGCCACCCGCGCGCCCAGCGCGCTGCCCTCGGCCGCCGGCACCGACCGGCGGCAAGCCAGCACGGCCGCCACCCGGCCGGAAAACACCGCCAGCACAATGCCCGACGGCTTCAGCGCCGCGAAGGCCAACCCCTGCAACACGATCACCAGCACGACGGCTGCCACCCCGAACGGCCCCGTCGACCCGTCGCGCATCACCGCCAGCGCGCGCTGCGGTGAGCCGTAACAGCCCAGCCCGTCGGCGGTGTCGGCGACGCCGTCGATGTGCAGCCCCCGGGTCGCCAGCAGCAGCGCCGCCACGGCGAGCAGGCCGGCCAGCGGGCTGGACGGGCCGAAAACTGCTGCGCCGCACCAGGTTACGCCCGCGGCCAACGCCCCCAGCGCGGCGCCGACCACGGGCAGCGCGGTCATGGCGCCGCGGCCCATCGGCGCGTTGGTCCCACCTGGTACGGGCAGCACCGTGCCGAAAGCGAAAGCCGTTGCCAGGGAACGCATCACTGAGCCGGCGGGTCGGACGGACCGGCCACCCCGGCCTGCGCGAACGTCGCCATCGACGACAGCGCGGCCACCGCCGCGCGTAGCACCGGCAGGGCCACGGCGGCGCCGGTTCCCTCGCCCAGCCGCATGCGCAGGTCCAGGATGGGGTCCAATTCCAGGGCGGTCAGCGCCAGCTGGTGGCCCGGCTCGGTCGACCGATGACCGGCCTGCCACCAGCGCCGGGCGCCGGGCGCCAGGCGCTCGGAGACCAGCGCGGCAGCGGTCACGGCCATGCCGTCGAGCAGCAGCGGGGTGCGCCGCACCGCGGCCTGCGCGCAGAAGCCGGCCATCGCGGCCAAATCCGCGCCGCCGCAACAGCGCAGCAGCCCGACCGGGTCGGGCAGCACGCGGTTCGCCCGGAACAGGGCGTCGCGTACCGCGGCGGTCTTGCGCGCCCAGCCCGCGTCGTCGATCCCGGTCCCGAAGCCGACCGCGGCGACCGGCTCGGCGTTGGTCAGCGCCGCCACCAAAACCGCCGACGCGGTGGTGTTTCCGATCCCCATGTCGCCCGCGATCAGCAGGTCGGCGCCGGCGTCGACCTCCTCGTCGGCGATGGCCCGGCCCGCGGCGATCGCGGCGATCGTCTCGGCGTCGGACAGCGCGTCGTGCGTGGTGATGTCGCCGCTGCCGCGCCGCACCTTGTGGGCGCCGATCCGGTCCGAGGCCGCCTCGGCGTCGACCGCCAGGTCCGCCAGCCGCACCGTCGCGCCGGCGATGCCGGCCAGCGCGTTGATCGCCGCGCCGCCGGCCTCGATGTTGTCGACCATCTGGGCGGTCACCTGAGACGGGTACGCCGACACCCCCGAGCGTGCGACGCCGTGATCACCCGCGAAGACCACCACCCGGGCGCGCTCGAATTGCCTTGGCGGACACTGCCCCTGGCAGGAGGCCACCCAGACCGACAGGTCCTCGAGGCGGCCCAGGGCGCCGCGCGGCTTGGTCAGCGTGTCCTGTCGGGCGCGGGCTGCTGCGGCGGCGTCCGCGTCGGGCGGCGATACCGGGGCGAATTCCATCAGGTTCCCGACGGCTTGATCTGCACCGCCTGCCCGGCCACCACCAGCACCACCCGATCGCACAGCTCGGCGATGCGCTGGTTCAGGCTGCCCAGTTCGTCGGCGAAGCGTCGCCCGGACGCGGTGGCCGGGACCACGGTCAACCCGACCTCCGGGCTGACCAGCACCAGCGTGGAACCGAATTCGGTTACCGCGGCCAGCATTTCGTCCACGGGGCCCGCCACCGACCCGTCGTCCCACGCGTTGTTGCGGTCCAGCGTGCCGGTGAGCCAGCCGCCGAGGTCGTCGACGAGCGTCGGGCTACCGGGCGACTGGCGCAATTGGCCCGTCACGTCGTCGGTTTCGACCGTCGACCAATGCGCTGGGCGGCGGTCGCGGTGTCGCGCGACGCGGTCCGCCCAGTCCGCGTCGGCCTCGCCGGTCACGCGGGGGGCCAGGTAGCGCACCGGCTCGCCCGGTGGCAGCGACGTGGCGATCGCCTCCTCGGCCCAGCGGGACTTGCCCGATCTGATGCCGCCGAGCACCAGGGTGCGCACCGGGATCAGGCGGCTTTCGGGCGCCGGTCAGCCGACACTGCCGCCGCGCTCGACCTGGGGCCGGGGCGTCCGCATGCGGCGCAGCTGAGAAGCCCGGCCCGCGGCGTAAATGCCCAGCCTCCAACGGCTTTCGGTGTTGTCGGGGAACTTCGCGTCGACCAGCCTGCTGACCTTGCGGCCCAGCAGGACGCCGTCGACGCCCATCACGACCATCAGCACCAGCATCGCCGGCGAGGCGTACAGCTGCACCTGCGGCACACCGAACGAGGCGAACAGCAAAAGCAGCGTCGCCGGCATGAACAGGCCGAGGACGTTGCGCCGGGAGTCCACCACGTCGCGCACATAGCGCTTGATGGGTCCCTGATCGCGCGGCAACAGGTAGGCCTCTTCGCCGGCCATCATGCGCTCGCGGCGATCCGTCATCCGCGCGCGGCTGGCGGTTCGCTCGGCCCGGCGCTCCTCGCGGCTGAGTTTGGGGCCGGCCAGCGTCTTGCGCCGGGCCCGCGCCTCGGACGCGGTCATCGGTGCCGGTGCGATCGGGCCCTTCCTCGCGTTGCGCCGCGCCTCGCTGCGCTTGGGCGTGGGGCGGCCCTTGGGCCCGGTCCGGCGCGCGCCGGCGTCGGCGGGAGCGACGGCCTCGACCGCCGCAACGTCGAAGTCGTCGTTCTCGCCCTTCTTGCGGCCCATTAGCTTCACAATGGCCAGGTTACTTCGCGGGGAGACCGGCCGGTAACGGACCTGGAATGCGTTGTTATTGGTCATGCGCCAGCGCGACGCAAACCCCCTACGCTTGACTGTGATGAATGGCTACCTGTGATGGACGACGGCACGATGGCCTCGGATGACGCGGCCGCTGGCCTCGCCCCGGGCCGTCTGCGCCTGCCCGCCATGCAGGTCTTGGTCGCCCCGGATTGCTACGGGGACAGCCTGTCCGCCGTGGAGGCCGCCGCCGCCATCGCGACCGGCTGGACGCGGTCACGTCCCGGCGATCGGTTCACCGTCGCGCCCATGTCCGACGGCGGCCCGGGTTTCGTCGAGGTGCTGGGCCGGCGGCTGGGGCAGACGCGGCGGTTGCAGGTGTGCGGGCCGCTGGACAGCACGGTGGAGGCCGCGTGGGTGTTCGACCGCATCTCGCGGACCGCGTACCTGGAGTGCGCGCAGGCCTGCGGGCTGAACCTGCTCGGCGGGCCGCCCACCCCGGAAACCGCGGTGGCCGCCGACAGCAGCGGCGTCGGGCAGCTCATCGACGAGGCGCTGCGGACCGGGGCGACGCGGATCGTGGTCGGACTGGGCGGCAGCGCGTGCACCGACGGCGGGAAGGGGATGATCACCCAGCTCGGCGGCCTGGCCGAGGCTCGCCAGCGGATGACCAACGTGGACCTGATCGCCGCCTCGGACACCGAATACCCGCTGGTGGGCCCGTGGGGGGCGGCCAGGGTGTTCGGGCCGCAGAAGGGCGCGGACACGGCCGCCGTCGCCGCCCTCGAAGTCCGCCTGGAGGCGTGGGCGCTGGAACTGGAGGCGGCCGCCGGGCGCGACGTCAGCTCGGAGCCGGGCGCCGGGGCCGCCGGCGGCATCGGGGCCGGCCTGATGGCCCTCGGCGGCCGTTGTGAGCTGGGCGCGGCGATCATCGCCGAGCACACCGGCCTGGCCGAGGAACTCGACGCCGCCGACATGATCGTCACCGGTGAGGGCCGGTTCGACGAGCAGTCCCTGTTCGGGAAGGTGGTCGGCTACCTCGCCGAGTCGGCCCGCCCGATCGGCATCCCGGTGATCGTGCTGGCCGGCCAGGTCGACCTGGAGAATTCCGCGGTGCGCTCGTCGGGCATCATGTCCGCGCTGTCAATCGCCGATTACGCCGGTTCGGTGCGGTTGGCGCAGGCCGACGCGGCCAATCAGCTGATGGGTTTGGCCTCGGAGGTCGCGGCGCGACTCGGGAATAGCGGTCCCGCAAGGTACCGTTGATGCAGTGGGCTTTTTCCCGAGCGGATCGCCCGGACGCCGAGCCACCAGGACCATCTAGAAAAAGTGCCAACTAGGAGAAGCAATGACGGTGCAAAACGAGTCAACCGCCAAGACCCACGGCGTGATCCTGACCGAAGCCGCCGCTGCCAAGGCGAAGTCCCTGCTGGACCAGGAGGGCCGTGACGACCTGGCGCTGCGCATCGCGGTCCAGCCGGGCGGCTGCGCCGGGCTGCGCTACAACCTGTTCTTCGACGACCGGTCGCTGGACGGCGACCTGACCGCGGAGTTCGGCGGCGTGACCCTGACGGTCGACCGGATGAGCGCGCCCTACGTCGAAGGCGCGTCCATCGACTTCGTCGACACCATCGAGAAGCAGGGCTTCACCATCGACAACCCCAACGCCACCGGTTCGTGCGCCTGCGGGGACTCCTTCAACTGACCCGTGATCGGCGGCTCAGTACGAGCCGCCGGTGCGCAGCACATACGAGCAGACCTCGATCTGCCCCCGCTGAAACAGCAGCTGGGCGACCCCTTGCACGTCGCCGCGGGTCGGGCCGCCGGCAGCCGGCGTGACCCGCATGGTGAACAGCGCCTGGGCCTGATACTGGGACAGGTACACGATCTTGTCGACCGAGGTCAGTTCCACCTCGGAGAATTGCTTGCGGAAGGCGTCGCTGCTCATCTTGGCCAGGGCCTGGTCGGACCGTTTGTCGCGCACGCCGTCGTACATGCCGCACAGCGCGTTGCGCACGATGACGTCGATGTCGCGATGCTCGAGCGCGTCCAGGTACTCCTGGATCGCCGCCTTGGCCGCGCCCTCGGACAGCGAGGTGCCGGTGTTGGCCCCGTTGGTGCGGACCCCATAGGTGATCGCCAGCGTCAGCGCGGCCGCCAGCGCGAAGGCCAGCAGCGCGCCGATCACGAAGCGGCGCTTGGATCGTCGCTGCGGATAGGGCACCGGTTGCCCGGCATAGTTCGCCGGCGGGGCCCCCGCGTCGGCGGTGGGCTGATCGGGGAAGTCAAGCGGCTGGGACTGGGGCGTTGGTCCGTCGGTGCCGACACTCTGGTCCGGCCAGTGCGGACCTGCCATGTGGTTCTCCTACGCTGGTGGGCGGGACCGTGAGCGGGCCGCGGCCAAGGCGGGGTCCCGGCGGCTGAGTGACTTGCTTGAGTCGTTTCTAGGCAGGCTAGCGCACGACTTTGCGCGGACCGTTACGCGACGACGCTCGATACGCCTGAGTAAGCTAGATAACCTTACTAACGAAGGAGATTTCGTGACGATCGCGGTAACGGGTTCGATTGCGACCGACCACTTGATGCGGTTTCCCAGCCGATTTTCCGAGCAGCTGCTGCCCGAGCACCTGCAGAAGGTGTCGCTCAGCTTCCTGGTCGACGACCTGGTCATTCATCGCGGCGGGGTGGCGGGCAACATCGCCTTCGCCATCGGCGTGCTGGGTGGCGACGTCGCGCTGGTGGGCGCGGCCGGCGACGACTTCGCCGACTACCGCGACTGGCTGGTGTCGCACAACGTCAACTGCGACAACGTGCTGATCTCCGAGACCGCGCACACCGCGCGCTTCACCTGCACCACCGACGTCGACATGGCCCAGATCGCGTCGTTCTACCCGGGCGCCATGTCGGAGGCCCGCAACATCAAGCTCGCCGACGTGGTGTCGTCCATCGGCACGCCGGAGCTGGTCATCATCGGGGCCAACGACCCGGAGGCCATGCAGGTGCACACCGAGGAGTGCCGCAAGCTCGGGCTGGCCTTCGCCGCCGACCCGTCCCAGCAGCTGGCCCGGCTGTCCGGTGAGGAGATCCGCACGCTCACCGACGGCGCCAAGTACCTGTTCACCAACGACTACGAGTGGGACCTGATGCTGTCCAAGACCGGCTGGACGGAGGCCGACGTGATGGCGCAGGTCGAGCTGCGGGTGACCACGCTGGGCCCCAAGGGCGTGGACCTGGTCGAGCCCGACGGCACCACCACCCACGTCGACGTGGTGCCCGAGACCAGCCAGGTCGACCCCACCGGCGTCGGCGACGCATTCCGGGCCGGCTTCCTCACCGGGCGCAGCGCGGGCCTCAGCCTGGAGCGCTCGGCGCAGCTGGGCTCGCTGGTGGCGGTGCTGGTGCTGGAATCCACCGGAACGCAGGAGTGGGCCTGGGATCACGAGGTCGCCAAGAGCAGGCTGGCCGGCGCGTACGGCGCGGAAGCGGCCGCCGAGATCGCCGCGGTGCTCGCCTAATCAGGACTCTGCTCGCGCTAGTTGCTAGAGCTGGACGGGGTAGACCGGCTCGCTGATCTGCGGCACCACGCTGCGCTCGACGAAGATCGCGTGCCACAGCATGAAGATCAGCACCGTCCACAGCCGGCGGCTGTGATCGCTTGCGCCGCTTCGGTGTTCGTCGAGCATCCGGCGCACCGCGGCCAGGTCGACCAGCTGATCGGCCTGCGACGCGTCCACCGACGCGTAGGCCCACTCCAGCAGTTCGCCGGCGCGCAGCCAGTGCCGGATCGGCACCGGGAAGCCGAGCTTGGGCCGGTTCAGCACGTGCGCGGGAACGATCGGCTCCAGCGCGCGCCGCAGCGCGTACTTGGTGGTCGTTCGGGTGATCTTGGCCTCGACGGGCAGCCGCGAGGCGACGGCGAACACCTCGGGGTCCAGGAACGGCACCCGCAGCTCCAGCGAGTTTGCCATCGTCATCTTGTCGGCCTTGACCAGGATGTCGCCGCGCAACCAGGTGAACAGGTCGACGTGCTGCATGCGGGCCACCGGGTCCCAGCCTTCGGATTCGGCGTAGACCGAGGCGGTCACGTCGGTGTGGGTCCACTCGTCGCGGAACCCCGGCAGCACGTCGCGCAGCTGCGCGTCGGAGAAACTGCGGGCGTTGCCGTAGTAGCGCTCCTCGAGCGTCAGCGAGCCGCGGTGCAGCAGGCTCTTGCCGCGCATGCCCTCCGGCAGCGGCTTGGACACCTTGCCCATCGACCGGCGCAGCGGCCGCGGCAGATAGTCAAAAGGCTTCAGCGACAACGGCTCCCGGTAGATGGTGTAGCCGCCGAACAGCTCGTCGGCGCCCTCGCCGGACAGCACCACCTTGACGTGCTTGCGGGCCTCGCGGGCGACGAAGAACAGCGGGACCAGCGCCGGGTCGGCGACGGGTTCGTCGAGGTACCAGACGATCTCGGGCAGGGCGGCGACGAACTCCTCGGGGCTGACCACCTTGGCGATGTGGCGCGCCCCGATGGCCTCGGCCGAGGCCACCGCGACGTCGATCTCGGAGAACCCCTCGCGCTCGAAGCCGGTGGTGAACGTGATCAGCCGGGGGTTGTGCCGGATGGCCAGCGCCGCGATGGCGGTGGAGTCGATGCCCCCGGACAGGAACGACCCGACGGTGACGTCGGCGCGCATGTGCTTGGCCACCGAGTCCTCCAGCACCGCGGTGATCTCGTCGTAGCGGGCCTGTTCGGTGTCGGCGGCCATCGGCGTGGCGGCAAATCGCGGCGCGAAGTAGCGGGTGGTCTCGGGCGGCTGCCCCGCCCGGATGCGCGCGTAGCAGCCCGATTCCAGCCGGCGCACCCCGCGGTGCAGCGTCTCGGGCTCCGGCACGTACTGCAGGACGGTGTAGTGCTGCACCGCGCGCTCGTCGATGGCGGTGTCGAACCCGATCAGCTCGGCCAGGTCCATCAGGCATTTCTTCTCGCTGGCCAGCGCGGTGCCGCCGGTGCCGGTGGCCATGAACAGCGGCTTGATGCCGAACGGGTCTCGGGCGCAGAACAATTCGCGGGTCACGGTGTCCCACAGGGCGAACGCGAACATGCCGCGCAGCCTGCGCAGCACGTCGGTGCCCCAGTGGTGGTAGCCCGCGACGATCGACTCGCCGTCCCCGTCGGTGGCGAACGCGGCGCCGTGCCGGGCGGCCAGCTCGTCGCGCAGCTCGAGGTAGTTGTAGATCTCGCCGTTGAACACCAGCACGTAGCGGTCGGGCGCCTCGGGCGGCCCCCAGCGCAGCGGCTGGTGCGAATGGGCGATGTCGATGAAGGACAGCCGGTTGAAGCCGAACACCACCGAGCCGTCGGCGTCGGGGTCGAACAACCCGCCCGGCTCGTCCGGCCCGCGGTGGCGCATCAGGCGCAGCGCGGCCGAAATGGCGCGGTCGGCCGCGGCGCCCGAATCCGCGGCCCGGGGCCCGTCGGCACCGGCCGGGGCCGCCACGAACGCCAACAGACCACACACGGCGCCCCAGTATGCCCCACTTGGGCCGCGCTCGCGGCGCCGCACGCCCGGGACCGGCCGGGGTTTGCGCGACGGCGTAAGCGGCGTGGTCTACGCTGCGTAGTATTCGAATCCGAGCAGGAGGCGCCAACGTGACACCTCGCGAGCAGGTCCGTTCGCAACGTCTGTCGCAGCGCGGGTTCCAGCGTCGTCTCCGGCCGCTGGCGCTGGCCGCGACGCTGGGCGTGCTGGCGGTAACCCTGAGCGGATGCAGCTGGTCGCAGGTGCTCGGCATGGGCTGGCCGGAGGGCATCACGCCGGAGGCCCACCTCAACCGGGAGCTGTGGGTCGGGGCGGTGATCGCGTCCCTGGTCGTCGGGGTCATCGTGTGGGGCCTGATCTTCTGGGCGTCGGCGTTTCACCGCAAGAAGGCGACCGACACCGAGTTGCCCCGCCAGTTCGGCTACAACATGCCGTTGGAGCTGGTGCTCACGGTGACGCCGTTCCTCATCATCTCGGTGCTGTTCTACTTCACCGTGGTGGTGCAGGAAAAGATGCTGCACATCGCGAAGGACCCCGAGGTCGTCATCGACGTCACCTCCTTCCAGTGGAACTGGAAGTTCGGTTATCAGCGCGTCAACTTCAAGGACGGCACACTGACCTACGACGGCGCCGACCCGGCACGCAAGAACGCGATGGTCTCCAAGCCCGAGGGCAAGGACGAGCACGGGGAGGAGCGCGTCGGCGCCGTGCGCGGGCTCAACCCGCAGGACCGGACGTACCTGAATTTCGACAAGGTCGAGATCCTCGGAACCGCCACGGAAATCCCGGTGCTGGTGCTGCCCGCCGGCAAGCAGATCGAATTCCGGTTGGCCTCCGCGGACGTGGTGCACACGTTCTGGGTGCCGGAATTCCTGTTCAAGCGCGACGTGATGCCCAACCCCGAGGCGAACAACTCGGTCAACGTGTTCCAGGTCGACGAGATCCAGAAGACCGGCGCGTTCGTCGGCCACTGCGCCGAGTTCTGCGGCACCTATCACTCGATGATGAACTTCGAGGTGCGGGTGGTGCCGCCCAACGACTTCAAGGCCTACTTGCAGCAACGGATCGCCGGCAAGACCAACGCCGAGGCGCTGCAGGCCATCGCCCAGGCGCCGCTGGCGGTGACCACCCACCCGTTCGACACCCGTCGCGGTGAAGCGGCCCAAGGCTCACCAGTAGGTTAGGACGCTCAATGAAGATCGAGACCAGGCTGTTCGAATTCATCGCCGCTTTCTTCGTCTTGTCGGCGGTGCTCTACGGGATCCTGACCGCGCTGTTCGCGACGGGCGGTGTGGAGTGGGCGGGGACCACCGCGCTCGCGCTGACCGGTGGCCTGGCGGTCATCACGGGCAGCTTCTTCTGGTTCATCTCGCGTCGGCTGGACACCCGGCCCGAGGACTACGAGGGCGCCGAGATCAGCGACGGTGCAGGGGAATTGGGCTTCTTTGCGCCGCACAGCTGGTGGCCCATTCTGGTGGCGCTGGCCGGCTCGGTCGCGGCGATCGGCATCGCGCTGTGGCTGCCGTGGTTGATCGTCGCGGGGGTGGTGTTCATCCTCGCGACGGCGGCCGGACTGGTCTTCGAGTACTACATGGGCCCCGAGAAGCACTGATTTGCGACTCAAAGGTCACAATCAGGGCGTCAGTTGATCCGGGCCCGTTTTCCGAGACTTCTTTGCTCTATCCCGTTCGGTAGGGTTTGCCCAGGCACCATGAGAAACTCCCAAGCGCGCGCGCACCGATGCAGCCGCGGGGCCTCGCGCGCTGGTGATGCACTTGGACAGGGCAGGCAACTATGAGCGGGCCGAATCCTCCGGGATGGGAACCTGACGAACCCGATCCCGGCAGCGACCTCAGCCACCAACCGGACTCCGGCCTCGACGCGGGACAAGACGCGGTCGAGTCCCACGACGAGCTGGAGCCCGTCGACGACGGCGCCGAAATCGCGGCGGCCGATCAGACCGGCCAGACGGACGCCTATTCGCGGGCCTATTCGGCTCCCGAGTCCGAGCACTTCGTCACCGGCCCGTACCTGCCGGCCGATATGCGGCTCTACGACTACGACAGCTACGACGAGCCCGTCGACGCCGACGACGAACACCGCGCCCCGCGCTGGCCGTGGGTGGTCGGCATCGCCGCGATCGTGGCCGCGATCGCGCTCGTGGTCTCGGTGTCGCTGCTCGTCACGCGCACCGACACCAACAAGCTGGCCAACCCCGCCACCACCACAGCCCCGTCGACCCCCCCGATGCAGGACGAGATAACCACCACCAAACCGCCGCCGTCTTGTGATAGCCGCGGCCCAGGTCCACCAGGGCGACGGTCGCGGCGCCGCTCACGCCCAGCAACACCAGCCAGACGGCGGCGCACGCGCCCACCAGGATGCGATCGATGACGTCCGGCGGGATGGTGTCCGAACCCCGCCGATAGGCGGAATACCTGCTGACCATCAGCAGCTCGTCTGCGGTGAGTCGTTGTTGTTCGACGACAGCACCGTTCCGTCGCTGGTGGTGATCGAGCAATTGAGCCGGCTGACCCGGAAGAGGCTGGACGCCTGGACAGATCCGACGTCGGACGTCGAGATCGGGGTCACGGTCATCGACCACGGGATGTACACGTTGTGCTGCGTGCGCGACCGGCCCGACGCGTCGACGTAGGTCACCGAGATGATGTCGCCGGGGGCCTTGGTCCCGGTCACCGAGTAGGTCACCTGCCGCGGTCCGGCCGGGGTCGTGGGCGGCGGCGGGGCAGGGGCCGACGTCGTGGTCGCCGGCGGGGGCGCGGGCGCGCTCGTCGCCGGCGGCGGCGGCGGGGGCGGCGGGGGAGGGGGCGTACC
>NZ_LZLY01000078.1 GCF_001673535.1 Mycobacterium sp. 1081908.1
ATCAGTTGACGCAGCATCCATCCGTTGCCCGAGCGCCGTCGTCGCGGGTGCCGGCACAGGGCTTGGCCGATTGCCACCTAGCACTCTATACATGCGAGTGCTAGCACTCAAGGCCGCCATGGTGCTTCTCGCCGACAGCGTAGGCGCGCGGGGGTCGACGAGATGGCCGTCAGGGTCGCGATCCGCGTGCCGACCACAGCCGTAGTGGCAATCGGCCAAGCCCTGTGCCGGCACCCGCGACGACGGCGCTCGGGCAACGGATGGATGCTGCGTCAACTGATAATCCGGCCGGGGCGAACGCCCCGGACCCGGATCTACACATGTCCGGGGCGAACGCTCCGGCCCGATCTAACTAGTGGAGGGCTCCAATCGTGGCGAAGGTGAACATCAAGCCACTCGAGGACAAGATTCTCGTGCAGGCCAACGAGGCCGAGACCACGACCGCGTCCGGTCTGGTCATTCCTGACACCGCCAAGGAGAAGCCGCAGGAAGGCACCGTCGTCGCAGTCGGCCCGGGCCGGTGGGACGAGGACGGCGAGAAGCGGATCCCGCTGGACGTCTCGGAAGGTGACACCGTCATCTACAGCAAGTACGGCGGCACCGAGATCAAGTACAACGGCGAGGAGTACCTGATCCTGTCCGCGCGCGACGTGCTGGCTGTCGTATCCAAGTAAGGACCGTGTTCCGCCCCGGCGATCCCCGTGCACACCGCGGGTGATTTCCGGGGCGGCATGCGTTCGGCGTGAAGGAGCCTGATGAGCAAAGTTATTGAGTACGACGAAACCGCGCGCCGCGCCATGGAGGCCGGCGTCAACAAGCTCGCCGACGCCGTCCGGGTGACGCTGGGGCCGCGCGGCCGGCATGTGGTGCTGGCCAAGGCGTTCGGCGGGCCCGCGGTGACCAACGACGGCGTCACCGTCGCGCGCGAGATCGACCTCGAGGACCCGTTCGAGAACCTGGGCGCCCAGCTGGTGAAGTCGGTGGCCACCAAGACCAACGACGTCGCCGGCGACGGCACCACCACCGCGACCGTGCTGGCGCAGGCGCTGGTCAAGGACGGGCTGCGGATGGTCGCCGCCGGCGCCAACCCGATCGCGCTGGGCGTCGGGATCGGCAAGGCCGGCGACGCGGTGTCCGAGGCGCTGCTGGCGGAGGCCACCCCGGTGTCCGGCAAGGAGGGCATCGCGCAGGTTGCGACCGTGTCGTCGCGCGACCCGCATATCGGCGAGCTGGTCGGCGAGGCGATGACCAAGGTCGGCGCCGACGGCGTCGTCAGCGTCGAGGAATCCTCGACCCTGAACACCGAGCTGGAGTTCACCGAGGGCGTCGGCTTCGACAAGGGCTTCCTGTCGGCGTATTTCGTCACCGACTTCGACTCGCAGGAGGCCGTGCTCGACGACCCGCTGATCCTGCTGCACCAGGACAAGATCAGCTCGTTGCCCGACCTGCTGCCGATGCTGGAAAAGGTCGCCGAATCGGGCAAGCCGCTGCTGATCGTCGCCGAGGACATCGAGGGCGAGGCCCTGGCGACGCTGGTCGTCAACTCGATCCGCAAGACGCTGAAGGCCGTCGCGGTCAAGGCGCCGTTCTTCGGTGACCGCCGCAAGGCGTTCCTCGAGGACCTCGCGGTGGTCACGGGCGGGCAGGTGATCAACCCCGACGCCGGGCTACTGCTGCGCGAGGTCGGCGCCGAGGTGCTGGGCTCGGCCCGCCGCGTGGTGGTCAGCAAGGACGACACGATCATCGTCGAGGGCGGCGGCTCCAAGGACGCGGTCGCCAACCGCGTCAAGCAGCTGCGCGCCGAGATCGAGAAGAGCGACTCCGACTGGGACCGCGAGAAGCTGCAGGAGCGGTTGGCCAAGCTGGCCGGCGGCGTGGCCGTGATCAAGGTCGGTGCCGCCACCGAGACGGCGCTCAAGGAGCGCAAGGAAAGCGTCGAGGACGCCGTCGCGGCCGCCAAGGCCGCCGTCGAGGAGGGCATCGTCGCGGGCGGCGGAACGGCGCTCATCCACGCCCGCAAGGCGCTGACGGAGCTGCGCGGGACGGTGAGCGGCGACGAGGCGCTCGGCGTCGACGTGTTCTCCGCGGCGCTGGCGGCCCCGCTGTACTGGATCGCCACCAACGCCGGGCTGGACGGCTCGGTCGCGGTCAACAAGGTCAGCGAGCTGCCCGTCGGGCAGGGCCTGAACGCCGAGACGCTCGAATACGGCGACCTGCTCGGCGCCGGCGTGATCGACCCGGTCAAGGTGACCCGGTCGGCCGTCGTCAACGCGGCGTCGGTGGCACGGATGGTGCTCACCACCGAGACCGCGGTGGTCGAGAAGCCCGCCGATGAGGACGACCACGGCCACGGCCACGGTCACCATCACCACTGAGTCAAACGGTTACGAAGCACCCCCGGTCAATCGGCCGGGGGTGTTTTGCTTGAGGTCTGCAAGCGTCACCCGTCCAGCCCGGCGGCGAGTGCGAATGCTTTGAGTTCCCGCTCGATGTCGGATCCGGCTGGCTGGTAGACGATTTCGGTCACTTCAAGCGCGGCGAGTCCCGCAATTTTCTCCGCTATTTGCTCAGCTGGGCCGGTCAACGACCTCGAGCTGGCCAGTGGCACCAGGCCCGCAACGTGCGGCTCATCACTCGGGTTGGCTTTCACCAAATGCCCCGCGTGGATCGCAAGATGGCGCTCATCCGCCGGGTACGCCTCGATCGCCTCGCGCCAGCTTTGCCCACCCGGCAGTGCGTCGACCGCGGCGCCGCCGCGTTCGTACATGGCGTGATACATCACCACAGCGCCCGGGCCCGCTGCGTCGATGGCGCGCGGCGATGTCAGGTCCTCTGCTTCGTCGAGCACCGTGCCGAAGCACAGCAGCGCCCGCCAGGCGGAAGTCTTCGCGGCGTCGGGCTGCGGTACGGCGGCGGAGAAGACACCGTCGCCGAGCTCGGCGGCAACGGCCAGCCCTTTCGGACCGTCGGCGCCAATCAGTATCGGCACACTGATCGGCCGCGGTTCGCCGAAGCCGGGCAGCTGCAGCATCCGGATCTTCGCCCCTTCCCACTCGGCGGTTTCGCCGGCGAGAAGTCTCCGCAAGCACCGTACATAGTCGGCGACCTGCCGCCACGGCATCGCCCGCTGGCCCAATGCCATTCGGCCGGTAAAACCTGAGCCGATCGCCACGGCGACCCGCCCAGGTGCCTGGCTCACCAGTTCAGCGATCGCGGCGGCGTTGACCATCGGATGCCGCAGGCTGGGAACGAGCACGCCCGGCCCGAGACCGATACGCGACGTGCGCTCGGCGCATCGGCTGAGAATCATCCAGACGTCGGAGAGGAGCGCGGGCGAGTCGTAGAGCCACGCACGCTTGTAGCCGAGCATTTCGGCTAACTGAACGTGGGCCGGGGTGTCCGACGAAGTTGCGAACGCACATGAGATGTCCATATTCGGACCATACGAGGCCGCAGTGAGCGGAGCTTGACGCAGTCCCGAGCCACGTTGCGGTGGTACATCTTGCACGACCGAGACGGCCGTCGTCGAGAAGCTGGCCGAGGCCGACGATGACCACGGCCACGGCCACGGTCATCACCACCACTAGGTCAAGCGGTGCGAAGCGCCCCCGGTCAATCGGCCGGGGGCGTTTTCGTTTTGGTGATCGCGTTTCTTTGCGGAGGTTGCTGTCTCGTCGACGAGGCCCAAATGAACAAGGATCTCGCAAGTGGTCTGCGGCGAACTAACGGCGCGGTCCCGCACCGAAGAAGCGAAAGGAACCGACCCTGAACACCGTTCACAGCCTGAAAGAGGTCGTCGCCGTCGCGCTGCTATCCGGCGCCGTCGCGGCGGCGGGTTTAGGTCTGGCCGCCGGTGTCGCCCAGGCGCAGCCCGGCTGCGCGACTCAAACCTGTTGGTGCCCCGGGCGGCCCCTACCCTCGTCTAATACGCCGATAACTTGGGACATGAGTGTCTGCCACGACTGGCACTATGCCTGGCACGACAATCCGGCCGCCGGCAACCAGGTCCTTGAAGGACCCCTTGACTGCGGTTACGGGCCCGGTTTCCTACCTCAGTGCAAGGGCTGACGGGCTTACACCCAAACCGCCGAGACCGGTGGTCGAGAAGCCGGCCGAGGCCGACGATGACCACGGCCACGGCCCCGGTCACCACCACTGAGCGCTCCGCGCCGATTGCTAGGCTGGGCGCACCATGACGTGGGGGGCACGAGCGTGAGCTATCCGCAGCAGTGGCCGCCGCAACCACCGCAGTACCCCCGGCACTGGGAGCCGCAGTACCTGCCGCCGCAGTACCCGCCACCGCCGCCCGCGCCGCGCAAGACCAACGTCGGGCTGATCGTAGTGCTGGCCGTCGCCGCGATCGTCGTCCTCGTGCCGGTGGCGTTGGTCGGGTTCTTCGTCATCCGCGACATCGCCCACGACGGTCTGGACGGTCGCCGCGGAATCAAGAAAGCCACCTCGCTCTCGGACTTCGATGCGGTGTGCGACGACGGGTCGATCAGTAACGCAGCCGCGTACGGGAAGCCGTACAAGATCGTGGCGTTCGCCCCGTACGACGAGCCGAACCCGATGCGCGAACTGACGTCGGCCAACTGGAGCGAAGTGACACTGGATCCCCGCGCCGATTACCGGGCCAATCCCGACGACATCCAGTCGACGAATGTTGTTGCCTGCCTCACCCGCAAACCCGGAACGGAACACAAGTCGCGCACCTGCAACTTGAAGACCGACACCGGCGAACACGTCGACGTCGACTTCTACGCCGTGCAGTACGACATCGAACTCCGCGAGGCGAGGACCGGCAAGCACATCGAACAACTGGGAACCGTGGACGGTGCGACGGGTTGCCCGTTCCTGGTGTGGTTCAACAAACGCGATCCGAAGGCGTACGCGGAACCGGATCCGGCGGCGGTCAACGCCAAGCTCGCTGAATACGCGCAAAGGTAACTGATTTAGCGGGCCGATATGGTCAGCGTCGAACCGACGACCGCTGGGGGAACGACCATGGACGTTTACGAGGCCGTGACAACCCGACGAGCCGTGCGCGGATTCACCGACGCGCCCGTGTCGAGGGACGTGCTGGAGCGCGTGCTATCCGCCGCGGCGTGGTCGCCGTCCGGGTCGAACCTCCAGTCGTGGAACTGCTACGTGGTGACCGGTGCGCCGCTGACCGAGCTGAAAAAGCGTGCCGGCGAACGCGTCGCCGCTCGCGACCCCTGGGACGAGCGGGAATACCAGATGTACCCGGACGACCTGAAGTCGCCCTACCGCGAACGTCGATCCGCCTTCGGCCATGAGCGCTACAGCGCGCTTGGCATCGAGCGCGAGGACTGGGAGGCCCGTCAGAGGGCCGCTTCCGCGAACTGGGAGTGTTTCGGCGCGCCCGCCGCGCTGTTCTGCTACATCGACCGTGACCTCGGCCGGCCCCAATGGGCCGACGTCGGAATGTATCTGCAGACGGTCATGCTGTTGCTGCGCGCCGAAGGGTTGCACAGTTGCCCGCAGATGGCCTGGTCGGTCTATCGCAAGACCGTCGCGGAGATCCTGTCGCCACCGGACGGGCTAATCCTGTTCTGCGGCATGTCAATCGGGTACGAGGACCCCGCGGTCGGCTATGCACGCACGGGCCGGGCGCCGCTCGACGAGACGGTCACGTTCGTCCACGGTTAGTGCCGGCGCCGCGAGTCAGCGGGGAGGAATGGTGGGCGGGGTCGTCGTCGTCACGGTGTAGCTGGGCGTCAAGGTGACGGTCGGGGTGCTGGTGACCGTGACGGTGCTGGTGCTCGTGCTGGTGGACGGCGGGGGCACGGCGGTCGTGATGGTGGTGACGGTGGTGGTCTCGGTGGTCGACGACGTCGGCGTCGCGGCCGCCGCAGTGATCACGCCGCAAGCCAACCGCTTGCCGGACTCACCGGCGGACGAACCGCCGAGGTTGCTGGCGTCCTGGTGGATGACCAGCGCGGTGCCCGAGCTGTTTCTCAGGTCCGCGGCCGTGAACGAGTTCGTGGTGGTGACGAGTTTCGCCGAGCCGTCGGAGCGCACCTGCAGCGCGGTCAGGTCGCCGCTGGCGGGATAGCCGGTGTGGCCCGGCGCCTGGTAGACGCTTCCGGCGGAGCTGAAGTCCGCCCCGTCGCATTTGCCCACCGCGTGGATTTGCAGCCCGTGGAAGCCCTGGGTCAGGACCTGGTTGGGGCCGGCCTCCACGGTCACCGTGGCATAGCCGCTCGTGAAATCGATGGTGGCGTTGGCGACCTGCGTTCCGTCGGAGCTCTTCAACTGGGTGGTCATCCGCTCCGCGCCGGCCTGAGCGCTCGAGGACGGTGACGTGCTGGACGGGTTACCGCCCTGGTTCGCGCAGGCGCCCAATGGCGCGATGGTCGCGGTGAGCGCCGCGACCGCAAAGGCCATTTCCCTTTTCATGGGCTGGGCCTACCCCGATGAGCCAATATCAAACGCCGCACAAAGATATGAGAGGTATATGAGCCCGGCCGCGGCCGATACTCCTTGCGCCCGCCATGTGCGAGCGTGGGTTGCGTGGTCTCCGAACCGCATTTGGCGGAAGCGCTCAGGCAGGCGTCGAGCTACCTCTGGATAGCCGACGTGGCCCGCAAGCGGAATCTGCCCATGATCCAGTCTCTTTACAGCTTCGCCGCCCGGCAGATGGTCGCGTACACCGAGGACGGCGACGACTGGCACCTCCGTGCCGCTGCCGCCGCCGCACACGACGCCACGGCCATGCACGATCTGCTCACCGGGCGGGTGCCACACAATTCGGGTGCGCTGGGCGCGCCGACGAACCTCTGACGGGCTATCCGCCCAGCGCGCTGAGCACGGCCTTGCGCCCGCGGACGCGGAGCTTGTGGAAGCTCGATTGACGCAACTCGGCGATGCGCTCGACCATGCGGTTTCCCAGCGCCTCGAGCAAGTCGGTGCTCAAATCGATTGGGGCCGGGCATAAGTCGCGCTCTTCCTCGGTGGCGTGCGCGTCCAGCACGGTGACGAACGAGCGCCACTCGTCCTCGTATTCCGGCGCGGCCGGGGGCGTGCGCAGCAGCACCGCGAGCTGATCCCAGACCTGGCGGTGTTCCGCGTGCGCGATCGCGACGAGCTCGGTCGCCGCCGACACCGCCGGATAGAACAGGTCGTCCTCGATGCGCATGTGGATGTCGAGCTCGATCAGCAGTTCGTCGAGCGCGTCTTGCCGTTCGTCGGTGTTCGGCGGTATCGCGGTGATCTTCTCGCAGAGCCCGCGCAGCACCTTGTGGTGCTCGAAAAGCACATCGTAGGCGTTCATTTCGCCGTCCCCCGCACCTCGACGAGCCCGTCGCGGATGCGCGCCGGGTAGCTCGGCAGCGCCGCCGTCGCCGGTCCGCGCAGCACCTCGCCGGATTCGCAGGCGAACTTCGAGCCGTGCCACGGGCACACGATGCGGTCGCGGTCGATCCAGCCGTCGCCCATCGGCGCGCCCAGGTGCGGGCAGCGTTCCCCGACGGCCAGCACCTGGCCGTCGTTGCGGTACAGCACCACGCCGACGCCGTCCACCTCGACGCGCTGCGGCTGGCCGTCCAGGGCGGCCGCCGGCAGCACCGGCGTCCAGCGCTCTCCGTCCAGCCGGTCGCCGGAGCGATCGACGCCGGTCGCCTCCCCGAACACCAGTGCCCCGCCCAGGTAGCCACTGCCCAGGGTGAGGCCGTAACCCAAAGCGCTGCTTGCCATTCCGCGAAGGTGACGGCCGCGGCGGCGGTCCCACCACGACGCCGCGTACAGGCCCGTCGCGACCGCGTTCAGCACGCCGTGCACCAGGCCGATCCGGCGCGATTGCTCGTGGGTGTGCTGCCAGTCCGTCACGCCGGTGGCGGCCGCGCCGACGCTCCCGACGATGCCAACCCCCAATGCGAACCGCGACGCGTCGCGGTATTGCGGGGCGCGACCCGGGAGCAGGCTGGCCGCGTCCATCGCGACCGTCGTGGTCAGCGCCCCGGTCGGCACCGACGTGAGCGCCGGATGCAGCGGATGGCCGAGCCAGGTGCCGTGCAGAGCGTTGCTGACCCGGTCTCGATGCCGGCCCATGGCCGCGAAGAGGAACGTCAGCCCGTGCTCCAGGCGGTAGCTCGGCCGGTCCAACCACCGCTGGTGGCCGAGCGTCGTTCGGATGCGATCGAGAAAATTGTTTGACCGTTCAGCCACGGCGGTCCTCCTGTGGCGTGAGCGAACCGACGGGGCGCAGCGAGTCTCGACGCCGCGTCGATCGGACCGCGGCCAGCCTGCGGCGCGCAGTCCACCCCTAGTACACGGAACGCGGCGCCGAATTGTTCACCCGGCAAATACGGGGCCGATCAGGCCGAGCGGCGGATCCCGCGGTTGCGGCCGATGTCGCCCTTCAGCAGCATGTCGCGCTCGGACTCCGACAGGCCACCCCAAACGCCGTACGGCTCACCGACTTCCAGCGCGTGGGAACGGCACTCCTGGATCACCGGGCACCGCCGGCACATCTCCTTGGCGCGCTGCTCGCGCTGCATGCGGGCGCGGCCACGCTCGCCGTCCGGGTGAAAGAACATCGACGAGTCAACGCCGCGGCACAGGCCCTGCAGTTGCCAGTTCCAGATGTCGGCGTTGGGGCCAGGTAGCTGTTCCGGCTGTGGCATTGGATCGTTCCCTCTCTGCACTGCACGCCCAAAAGTTCAGGTTCGCGTAGCGTTCCGACAAGCGTCCGACAAGCGATTGTGCAACCGATTTTCGAGTGGGGTCTCCGATGACTACCCGTCGAAGTAGAACTTAGGGGCGATGGCGAATTTCCGTCAATAGCCACTTAGCTCGCCAAAATATGTAAGCGTTGTAGCAGAATTAACTCGCCGTTCATCTGCCACGCTTTTGTCGACCAAGGACCGTGCTACCAGGCACTTGACCGGACGGAGATTTCCCAGCTCAGGGCTTGACGAAGTGGGGGGAGCAATTAGTACGCGACGCATGGCGATTAACAGTTCGGTAACACGGACAGCACGAAGTGTTTACTACTATCACCGTGATTGAAACTGGTCACACTCCGGTGATTAACAGCACACTGGCCGCCGCCGCCTTCGGGGAGCAACCCGGAACCTGGCCGCTGCCGGCCGCGGGCACGCCGCAGCAACTGTGGTGGCGGGCCGTCGCGGCGGGCGGGCAGGGCCGCTACGGCAGCGCCTACCGCGACTTGGCGGTGCTGCGGCGCAGCGTGCCGCACGGCCGGTTGGTGTCGCTGGCCCACAGCACGCAGGGCTCGTTCCTGCGCCAGCTCGGCTGGCACGCGCTGGCGCGGGGCTGGGACGGGCGCGCGCTCGCGCTGGCCGGCGCGGATCCGGAGGCGCGCGCCGACGCGCTGATCGGTCTGGCCGCCGACGCGCTGGGCGTCGGCCGGTTCGCCGCCGCGGCGACGCTGCTGGACCGCGTGGACGACCGGCCGGTGCCGGACCGGCTCCCGGTGCGCCGCGGGTGGGTGGCCGCCGAGCTGGCGATGGCCTCCGGCGACGGCGAGTCCGCGGTGCGCCACGCCGAGGAGGCCGCGCGCCTGGCCGAGGCGATGGTCGTCTCGTCGGTGCGGCACCGGGTCAAGAGCGACGTGGTGCTGGCCGCCGCCCTGTGCAGCGCCGGCCGCGTCGAGCGCGCCCGGGCGGTCGCCGAGGCGGCGCTGGACGCGACCGCCCGATCGCACCTGATCCCGCTCCGGTGGGCGCTCGCTTGCTTGCTGATCGACATCGAAAGCGTCACGTTTTCGACACAAAAGCTGCGTGAAATTCGGGATATCTGCGCAGGCCAGGTGCGGCGCGCCGGGGGCGCGTGGCGTTCCGCTTGAAACGGCCTTCCGCCCGTTATTGTCATTGCGTTAGTTAGCCCGCGATGTGTCCCGTTCGTAACGTTGGAGCAACCGCCGTCGATGACAATTCAAGGGGAACGTCTCGACGCTGTGGTTGCGGAGGCCGTGGCGGGGGACCGGAACGCCCTACGGGAGGTGCTGGAGACCATCCGTCCGATCGTCGTCCGATATTGCCGGGCGCGAGTCGGCACGGTCGCACGGGGTGGTCTGACAGCCGACGACGTGGCTCAGGAGGTGTGCTTGGCGACCATCACGGCGCTGCCGCGCTATCGCGAGCGGGGACGCCCGTTCCTGGCCTTCCTGTACGGCATCGCGGCCCACAAGGTCGCCGACGCGCACCGGGCCGCCGGTCGCGACCTCGCCTACCCCGCCGAGACCATCCCCGAACGCTGGTCGACCGACGCGGGCCCCGAGCAACGGGCGATCGAGGCCGACTCGGTCAGCCGGATGAACGAACTGCTCGAGATCCTGCCGTCCAAGCAGCGCGAGATCCTGATCCTGCGGGTGGTCGTCGGCCTGTCCGCCGAGGAGACCGCGGCCGCCGTCGGCAGCACGACGGGCGCGGTCCGCGTGGCCCAGCACCGGGCGCTGTCCCGGCTCAAGTCCGAAATCGTCGCGGCGGGTGACTATGCCTGATTCCCTGGACGAATTCGCCGGCACCGACTTGCTTCTCGACGCGCTCGCCGAGCGCCGGCCCGTCGACCTGGACGATCCCAACGACGACGCGCTGGCCGTCCTGCTGGCCGATTGGCGCGACGACCTGCGGTGGCCGCCGGCCAGCGCGCTGGTTTCGCCGGAGGAGGCCGTCGGGGCGCTGCACACCGGGCTGGCCGAGCGGCGGCGCGCCCGCCGCGGCCTGGCCACGATCGGATCGGTCGCCGCGACGCTGTTGGTGCTGAGCGGATTCGGCGCCATGGTGGTCGAGGCCCGCCCCGGCGACACGCTGTACGGCCTGCACGCGATGTTCTTCGACCAGCCGAGGGTCAAGGACAGCCAGATCGAGCTGTCGGCCAAGGCGGAACTGGCCAAGGTTCAGCAAATGATCGACCAGGGCCAGTGGAGCCAGGCGCAGAATCAGCTGGCCGAGGTCAGCACCACGGTGCAGGCCATGAACGACGGCGCCAGCCGCAACGACCTGCTGGACGAGGTGAACCTGCTCAACACCCGGGTCGAATCGCGCAACCCGAACGCGACGCTGCCGCCGGCGGCGCCGAAGCCGAAGGCGCCGGCCGCCTCGTCGACTTCGCCGCTCGCGCCCAGCCCGAGCACCACTTCGCCGACCGCGGCCAGCACGACCGCACCGAGCCCGTCAGCAAGCCCCACGACGAGCCCATCGTCCGGGCGGCATCGGCATCACGGGCACTCGTCCACGCCGCCCTCGGCGGCGCCGGGCGACGCTCCCTAGACGGTATGTGGGGCTGGGGCCTCGCTCACATGTGAACGTGGGTTGCCGTCAGGAAGTTGGTCCTGGCCGGTAG
>NZ_LZLY01000079.1 GCF_001673535.1 Mycobacterium sp. 1081908.1
CCGCCGAACAGGCCGACGGTGCGGCCGTTGCCGCCCCGCCCGGCGTTGCCACCCATGTCGGGCCCGCCACCCGTTCCGCCTCTCCCGCCGATGCCGCCGAACAGGCCGCCGGCGCCGCCGTTGCCCCCGGCGTGGCCGGCCTTGCCCGAGCCACCGTTTCCGCCGTTGCCGAACAACCATCCGGCGTCTCCGCCGTTTTGGCCGGAGAACTGAGCCCCGTTGGCGCCGTTGCCGATCAGGGGACGGCCGGTCAGGAGCAAGCTGGGCGTGTTGATGGCGGCGAGCGCCTCCTGCTCAACGGTTTGCAAGGGGTTGGCGTTGGCGGCCTCGGTGAGCGCATATTGTGCCGCCCCACCGTTGAGCAGCTGCACAAACTGCTGATGAAACGACGCCGCCTGGGCGCTGAGGGCTTGGTAGGCCTGGCCGTGCTCGGCGAACAGTGAGGACACCGCAGCCGAAACCTCATCGGCCGCGGCCGTCAGGATGCCCGTCGTGGGTGAAGCGGCAGCCGCATGCGCGGCGTTGAGTGTGGAACCAAGGTTCTCCAAATCCGCAGCCGCGGAAGCCAATATCTCCGGAGCCGCCACCAGAAAAGACATCGTTACCCCTCTACCCTCAACCGTTGACGACGACCACCTGCGACGTGAGACGAGCCGATCCTGAGCTGAAGGCTAGGGATGGAGGGGGCTGGGTTGCATCAGGGAAAACCCTATATTTCGCTTGCCAACCGAGATTCCCGCCGCCGCACGACGTCGCCGACCCTGCGGCGTACGCCGGCCATATACCGGCACACCGGGTCTTTACCCCACCCGGTCAACGGGATAGCGTGAGCACCCTGCGATTAAATCAAATAGTTTATTTAGGCCATGAGGTCGTCGCGAGGTAAGGAAACGGCATGCCCGAAGCCGCTGCAAAAAATGCGAACGAAAAGCTGGTCCTCGACTTCATCCATGCGGCGTACGGCGAGCGCATGGACGTCGATGCGATGACCGCGATGATGGCCGACGACTTTGTCTGGCAGCTCCATGTGCCGCTCTCGCCGGTGGTGGTGGGGCGCGACGCGGCACGCGCCGAGCTCGAAAAGCACAGCGGCCTCTCGACCGGCATGATCGAGGGGAGCGAAATCCGCACGGTCGTGTCGAACGCCGACACGGTGGTCGTCGAGCGGATCGACGTGAATGCGATGAACGGCGTCGCCGTGAAGTTCTTCGTCACAGCAATTTTCGAGGTCCGCGACGGGGCGATCACGCACTGGCGGGAGTATTGGGACACCAGCCACGTGGCGCAACAACTCGGCATCGACCCGGCGCACATGTTCGACGCGCTGGCCGGCTAACCGCTAGGAACCGTGAACGTCCGGGGTGCGAACGTGCTCTGGGCGGAACCCGCGTCCGACGATGATCGGCGGGATGAACTGCAGCGGACCGCGACCGATGAACTTGGGAACGGGGATCGGGGAGAGGTCGCCGGTCAAATTGGGCTCGACCGCCCTGTTCTGAAGGAAGACCTGCCCGGCCTGGATTATCCGGGTGGGCAGCTCGCGGCGGCGCTGAACCTTGGCGAGATCGGAATCGGTCAACCGGTTTTCGCGAAGCGGGGCGCACAGAATATTCGCCGCGGCGACCGCGTCGGCGACGGCGAGGTTGATCCCGACCCCGCCGGCCGGCGACATGGCGTGCGCGGCGTCGCCGATGCACAGCAGGCCTGTGCGCCACCATGTCTTGAGCCGGTCCACCCGCACGTCGAGGTGGCTGGTGTCGTCCCAGGAGTGCAGGTCGTTGACGTGCTCGCGCAGCTGCGGTCGCGCGGTGACCAGCCGCTCCTTGAACGCCTCCAGCGAACCCTCGCGCGGGTCGGTCCCCTTCGGCATGAGGTGGGCGACCTGCCAGTAGTCGCCGCGATAGATCATGGCTATGAGCAGGCCCCTGCGGAGGACTCCGAAGAGCTCCTGGGGATCGCCGGGACGCCATTTCAGCCGGAACCACAGGACGTCCATGGACGAGTGCGCGGCGGCGAGGTCCAGCCCTGCGGCGGCACGCACCGCGGACTTGCGTCCGTCCGCGCCGATCACCAACTCGGAACGCACCTCCAGTTCCGGCGTGCGCACGCCGACGACCCGGTCGCCGTCGAAGATCAACTCCGTGACCTCGGCGTTGCGGATCAAGGTGAATTCGGAGTACGCGCTTGCCTTTTCGGCCAGGAAATCCAGGAAGTCCCACTGCGGCATCAGCGCGATGTAGGGCTGGTTGAAGCCCAGCCGTTTGAGCGCGCTGAAATTACCGAAAGTGCGAAGTGTCCCGTCGGCATCCATGGCGACACGCGTGATCTTGGTGTGGGGCAGGCGCAAGAACTCGTCGACGAACCCCAGCTCGTCCATGATCCGCAGCGTGGTGGGGTGCACGGTGTCGCCGCGAAAGTCGCGCAAGAAGTCGTTGTGTTTCTCCAGGACGACGACCTGGACGCCGGCGCGGGCGAGCAGAAGAGCGTGAACGAGTCCGGCGGGACCGCCGCCGGCTACACAGACCTGGGTTCGCAGAGCGGACATGCGCTGACCCTACCCGCGGGCGCGCGTGGGTCTAGCGCGCAGCTTGTCTAAGAACGGCGCACCCCTTGGAGGACCCCCGTACCGCGCTTTGGCCCAAGCATCGATCAGATGGGGATCGCCGCGAACCACGTTGTGGTCGACCATATTCCGGCGACGCAGGCCGCAGTTCTCTCCGCTTGGCCTAAACGTAATCTAAGAAAGCCCTTACTATTTTCTTAATCTTCGGGTAGCCTCGGCGGTAGTGATTCGTCGAGCGATTGCGGGGAACGGTATGAAGCGATTCGATGTCGTCGTCGTCGGTGCGAGGTGCGCCGGCTCGCCGCTGGCCGCGATGCTCGCCCGCCGGGGCGTGAGCGTCTGCGTCGTCGACCGCGCCCAGTTTCCTTCGGAGACACCGTCTACGCACATAATTCAGCCCTCCGGCGTGCAGGTGCTGGAGCAGTTGGGCGTGCTCGACGATGTCTTGGCGGCCGGCGCGGTCCCGCTCGATCGCATGACGATGGTGATCGACGACGACGTTCGAATCGAGGCGACGACCGACCCCGCGATCAAAACACCCCGCGGCGTGTGCGTTCGGCGGGTGACGCTGGATGCGTTGCTGGTCAACGCGGCGGCTGCGGCGGGCGCCGATGTTCGCACGGGTTTGCGCGTCACAAACCTCATCAGCGAAGACGGGCGCGTCACCGGGGTGGACACGGGGAACGGCCCCATCCATGCGCGATTGGTGGTGGGCGCCGACGGTCGCCACTCGACGGTCGCCGCGCTCGCCGGTGCCCGCGAATATCACGTCGCGCCGCCCGGAAAGATGTTTGCCTGGGCCTATTTCGAGCACGTCCATGACCGGGAAGGGCACGCGCGGCTTGGCCGCCGTGGCGATCTCGGCTTCCTCGCCGGCCCGACCGATGGCGATCTCTACATGGCCGCGATCGGGATCGATATGGCGAAACAAGCCGAGTTCCATGCCAATCGTGACGCCAACTTCGCCTCTGGCCTACGAGCCTGGCCCGAACTTTCCGACGTGATCGGGGACGGGCGACGCGTCGGCCCCATCCGGGTAGTGGCGAAGTGGCACGGGTACTTCCGAGAGGCCGCCGGCCCCGGGTGGGTCCTCGTCGGCGATGCCGGGCACTTCAAAGATCCGTCGCCGGGGCAAGGCATCGGCGACGCTTTCCGCCAGGCCCGTCGGCTGGCCGATTCGATCGAGGGTGGGCTGGGCTGCACCGGTCCCGACGACGCCATGCAGCAATGGTGGCGGTGGCGCGACGACGATGCGTATGAAATGCATTGGATGGCAAGCGATTTTGGTAGGCCAGGCGCGTCGACGCCGTTCAATACCCGCTTGATGAAGGATATCGCCGCCGATCCGGAAGCCACCCAGACGCTTCTCGGCGTGCTCAACCACGAGGTCCGCCCGTCACGCCTTTTCACGACGCCCCTTGTCATGCGGGCCGCGGCGCGTGCGTTACGCGATCGGCCCGATCGCCTGATCGCAACGCTCAAGGAGATCGTCGAAGCGGGGAAGCGCAACGCCCGCCGTTCCCGGCAGGGACGGATCGCGGCGTGGGCCGGCGAATGCCCTACGTCTCACTCGGCGATCGAAAATCCTGTCCCCGCCACCAGCCCACGGCGGCGCTGATGCGCTCGGGGGGAGCGCCGGCGTCGGCGCAGGTTTCGGCGACGACTTCGGCGGACGCGGCGGCAAACACACCGAACGCGTAGTCGTCCGAGGGCACGGCCACGGCCATGAGCAACCGGACCTGTCCGCCGCGCGCCGAAATCGCCACGGCGTGGTCGTTGAGGCGCTGAGCGGTTTGGCCCATCCACTGCGCGGGCGCGCTGGGGCCATACCACTCGACAAGAAACGAGTGTGTTCCCGCGTCGATGCCCGCCACCCCGGCCACGCTATAGCCGGCGGCGCCCGCTTACATCAGGGGTTTGCCTACTCATATCCAATTCTGATTTTCGGGATTGCATTGCTTGGTACAGCTCCGCACGGGAGCGAATGCCCAGTTTGCGATAGATGCGGCTGAGGTGGACCTCCACCGTCTTGGGACTGACGAACAGCGCCGCGGCGATGTCGCGGTTGATCATGCCCGAGGCGGCCAGCTCGGCGACGCGCCCTTCGGTCGCGGTCAACCCCTGCTCGCGCCGCCTGCCTCGGACACCCGCGCGTCAATTCCGCTTCGGCGCGCCCTGCACACCGTGGCGCCGAGGCGCTCAAAAGTCCGCAGCGCCTCGCGCAGGCTCGCTGTACCCGCCTCGCGGCGGCGATGGCGACGTTGCAATTGACCGAGCAACAGTTGGGTACGGGCCCGCTCGAACGGCATTGCCAGGCGTTGGTGCTCGCCCATAGCCCGCTCGGCGGTTGTCAGCGCGGCGGCAACATCACCGCGTGCCGCCTGCAACATCGCGCGACAACGTGCGCCGGTGGCAAGCATCCACGGCCGATCGAGCCGACTGCCGTTGCGCTCGAGGGCATCGACCAGCGGCTCGGCGTCGTCGAATTGGCCCAGGCCGATCATCGCCTCCACGGAGTCGGGGATGAACGACGACTGGATGATCTCGGTCGCGCCGATCGACGAATCCAACTGAAAAAGCAGCGGCCTCACTGCATCAAGGACCGCCTGGTAGTTATCCAAAGACAATTCGAGAAAACCCAGCGCGGTGAAAGCCCACTCGCGCAGCCGGAACGAGTTAGCCCGCTCAAACCCAGCTAGCCCCGCGGCGACATCGCTTCGCGTCAGCTGCTCATCCCCGCGGTAAGCCGCGACCACCGCCCGGCTGGTAACTGCGGCGGCCAGGGGCACATCGCCGCCAAGCTGGCGCGCGCGTTCGACCGACTCCCCGGGCGATCACCGCCGCTTCGTCGTAGCGACCTCGCCAGACACTGTTGAGTACGGCATTGAAGTCAATGAAGCTCAGCGCCGGCGTTCGTGACCGTTATTCGGCGCCTCGCTACCGAAGGTCCGGTGGTGATCGCGATCGACGACCTGCAATGGGTGGATACCTCCAGCGCGAATGTGGTGTCGTATGCCGCGCGGCGGCCGCCCGGGGCGGCCTTGGTGTGCACGACGCGTACCGAGCAGGCCGCTTCGCGCCTACAGCTGCCCAGTCCGGACGGGCGCGCCGAATCCGACTGCGGTCCTTATCCGTTGGTGAGCTGCATCAGGTCCTCTCGCTGCGGCTGGGCCGCTCGATCGCTCGCCCTACGTTGCTACGTATCCACGAAATCGCCCGCGGGAATCCCTTTTTCGCGTTGGAACTGGCCCGGGAACTCGGCTCCCACGGAAGTCAGTTGCTGCGCCAAACGGTGCGGGCTGTCTTAACAATCGTCCCTTAGACAGGCTTTTTGTGCCGCGGTCGGTGACCCTGCCGTCAGGACATGGTCGCCGGCGCGGCGGACCGGTGATGCCGGGCTTGGTTTCCGCCGCATCGCTTGGCTTCGTACATGGCGGTGTCGGCATCGGCGACCAGTTGGCGCAGTGCCTGTTCCACGTCGTCGCAACCCACGCTGCGCAACGCCAGGGTGGCGGTCCCCACGCTGGCCGTCACCGAGGCGGGGATCGCCGCGACCGCGTTGCAGAACTTGTGACCCCATCCTTGCGGCCGGTGTGTCGCTATGACGTCTGCGATCAGGAATTCCTCCCCGCCGACGCGGCCGACGACGGCGCTGTCCTGGCACACGGCGGTCAGCGCGCGGGCCGCCGCGACGAGCGCCTCGTCGCCCGCGGCGTGCCCTCTGCTGTCGTTGACCGCTTTGAAGTGGTCGAGATCGACCATGGCCACGGCCAGGAACATGTGGTCGTGGCCGGCAAGCATCCGGCCGATGATGGCGCGGTCGCAGGCGCGCCGATTCAGCAGACCGGTGAGCGGGTCGCGGTCGGCGCGCAACAAATCCACGCCCAGCGCCCGGATGACGATATGGATGGCGAAGGGGACTACCACGTTGAGTTCGAGCACGAGAAAGTAGCCGGTGAAGGCCAGCGTCGTCTCGCCGGCGGCGACCAGGCGGGCCACTTCGACGGCGCCCGCCGCGCCGGCCAGCAGGAAATTCACGACCATATATCGCGCGGTGTGGAAAAACGCGAGGTAGCCGCCCGACACGGCCAGGGCCGAACACGCCATCAGGGCGACGATGGGTTGGGTTTGCGTCACGCAACCGATCACGATGCTCGCGCTGCCCGTCATCGCAAAAAAGATCGATTGGCGTCTCGTGGGCCAGCGGGTCAGCCAGAGCACCGCCATGACTAGCCCGATCGCTCCGCACAGCACCGAGGCCGCGAGCGAAAGGCCCGGGAAAAACGGGGTCGTTCCCCACAAAACGTTGACCGGCCATAATGCCAGCGAAGCCGATACCCCCGCCATGATGCGGCGAGTGGGAGTGCTCAACCCGTGAGCCTGCAGGTAGCCGGTGAGCCAGTCAAAATGGTCAGGCCGTCGCCACGACGCCGCCAACCAACTCATTGCGAGCCTTCCCGACTACCGGATTCACCGACCGATGTCGCTGAAGCATGGCTTGGATTTCTACCAAAGTAAACCCGATAGCGCGAATTAGGGGAGCCAATTCGAGAGTGCCGGTTCTCGGGCAAACGCGCACCAAAAGCACGCGGTTTAAGTGAAATCCGCGATATTCGATCCGGCCGTCTTCATTCCGCGCCCGCACAGGAAAATAGGTTTGTTCGAAGCGGCTTCGACGTACCCGAGGGCTGCACGGCCATTCGTCAACCCACGACGGACCGTTCCAACGTCGCCAGCGACGCGGCGAGGTAATCCTCGGCGAAGATCGGCATCTCGCCGACCTGCTCGCGGAACTCCTGTGGCGTCCCGCTCCAGTCATAGGTGAGGGTGACGTCGGTGCCATCGCCGTTCGGGGCGAGGTCGTAGCGCCAGAACCAGCCGCCGGGATTGTGGTTGCCCGCGTCGTCGAGCTGGCCCGGCATCCACCCGATCGCGCGGTCCCTGTCGAACACGTGCACGAGGTTGTGGACGACGTAGTCACCACCGGCCCGGGTGAGGAACATGTTCATCGCGAACATCTGTCCCTCGCCGGTGATCGGCCCGGCGTCCACCGCGTCGCGTACCCAGTCGGTGGGCTCGGTGGTGCAGTGGCGGGCGGGGTCGGCGAGGACGGCGAAAATCTCTTCCGGCCTCGCGGCGATGGTGCGGGTGGCGACGTAGCGTTCGGCGGTCGTGGTCATGCGTTGTCCTCGCTTCCGTAGGCCCGGGCGATATCGGGGGAGTCGAGCCACCCCGAGTATGTCGGCCGGGACGGCCATCCTTCGGGCGAATCGAGCCATTCCTCCTGCCGGCCCCACGGCAGGATGTCGATCAGCCCGAAAGAATGGCTGAGCTGCTCGGTGCCCCGCCCGTTCGTGTGCCAGGTGCGGTAGACGGTGTCGCCGTCACGCAGGAACACGTTGACCCCGAAGCCCCCGCCGGGCGGTGCGTCCATATCGGCGCCGAACGAGCTCTCCGACGACGAATACCACTCCATCCGGTTGCCGACCTTGCGCTTGTAGGCGAGCGCCTCGTCGATCGGTCCATTGGTGACGATGACGAAGCGGGCGTCGTAGTTGTCGAGGAACTCCAGCCGGGTGAACTGCGACGTGAAGCCCGTGCACCCGCCGCACTGCCACTCGGCGCCGTCGGACCACATGTGGTGGTAGACGATGAGCTGCGACCGGCCGTCGAACACATCGACCAGGCGGACGGGTCCGTCGGGCCCGATCAGGGTGTAGTCCGGCAATTCGACCATCGGCAGCCGGCGCCGTTGGGCGGCGATCGCATCCAGCTCCCGGGTGGCGGCCTTCTCACGCTTGCGCAGGTCGTCGAGCGCGGCGCGCCAGGTCTGCTGATCGACGATCGGGGGCAGGGCATTGGGCATCGGATCCACCCTCTCTGTTTTGACGCTGTCGATTACTCCGATCTCATAGGTATGACTGGTGGCACGCCCGAAACTCATCGCCGACGCTTGCCGGCGCGGAATTCAGCGCCGCTTAGCAGGGAGGATCACCGGCTCACCGCGGCGATTTCCGCTATCGCGTCGATCACCGCGTCCGGCTGGTCCAGCGAGACAAAAGTTTTCGCGTCGGGCGCCTCGATCAGCTTCGCGTTGCTGAACAACCCGGCCAAGCGCCGGCCCAGGCCGGGGGTGAAGCAGCGGTCCCGCTGGCCCCACACCAGCGTGACGGGCTTCGTGAACCGGGGGAGGCGGGTGGCCACGTCGGTGAGATCGAAGCGGGCCACGCTTCGCGCCAGCGCCGCGAGGTCGCGGCGGATGCGCGAGTCCTTGAGGCAGGGTTGCAGCCAGGCGGCGGTGAGGTCCGGATCGGGCTTGTTGATGAGCAGGCCGTAGCCGAATATCGACTGCCGCACCCTTCGCGACCGCAGTGGTTGGGATAGCGCCTTGATTGAGGAGGGGCTACGAAGCGCCCGAAACGCGACGTCGTAGGGGAAGGGCGGGCACTTGTCGAAGGCGTCGCAGTTGGTGAGCACCAGCCGGCCGATCCGGTCCGGGTGGGCGTCGACCACCAGTTGGCATATCCCGCCTCCGGTGTCGCTGCCCACCAGCGTCACGTCCGACAGGTCGAGGTCGACCAGCGCGTCGTTGACCATCTCGGCGACGCCGGGCAGCGACAGCGCGGTGGCGTCACTGACCGGGATGTTGTGCGAGCCCAGCGGCCACGTCGGCACGATGCAACGGAACCCCCGACGCGCCAGGCCGTCCGCGACCTCGCGCCACAGCCGCCCGTCGGCCAGGATGCCGTGCACGAACAGGACCGGCGCGTGCGGGGAATCCTGCGGTCCGAATTCGTGGTATTCGATGGTGGCCTGCCGAAGTGCGAGCTGGGGCATGTCGGTTGTTCCTCCTGGTGCGTTTCGTTCCGACCCTTCGACTGTTATCGCACTTCATGGCCGCTGCCAGGTCTACCCGACGAACTGCCAACCACTGCCAAATCGCCTCACGGCTCCAGGTTCAGTTGCGCCGCGCCGGTCGTCACGTCCAGAGGCGCCGACACGTGGTCGTGGGCGATGAACCAGTGGCCGTCGAGCTTGCGGAAGCACGTCGTCGCCCTGACCCAGAAGCCGGTGGTCGTCGTGCCGCTCCTCAGCGTGCCGCTGAGCCGATTGAGGCTGTGCGCGAATGCGACGTCGTCGCCCACGGTGACCGTGAGGTCGCGGATCTCGTAGCCGAGCGGGTGCTCGTATGCCGCGAACACGCGCTCCCAGTTTCGCCGTTTGGCGTCCGCCCCCACGTGTTGCAGGGGCGGTTCGAGGTCGAAGGACACGACGTCCGGGGTGTAAACCGACATCACGGCTTCGAGATCCGCATCGCGGATCGCGCCGGCCAACCGGTCGGTTCGTCGTCGAATGTCGGCCTCGTCGTCCGAGTGCTCAGTCGCAGTGGTCACGGGATTTACGCTAGCCGCGCCGGATGGGCCTTGACCTCCATGCGCGGGCTCGGTTCGATGATTTGTACGCCGACAGGGGAGGACCGCAATGAAGACGTTGATTCGCCGGGGGGTGTCCGCCGCGACGGTGGCATTGGGGTCGATGGCCGCGGTGACGATCGCGATGCCGCCGGTGAGCTCGGCGGAATGCGCAAACGGGGAGTGGTGGGACGCGAAGGCCAACATGTGTCGCCCCGCCGGGGCGCCGTTACCGCTTGGGTGCGACCCCGGGCAATGGTGGGACCCGACGGCCAACGTGTGCCGACCACTCGGTGTCGGGCCGCAACCCTTGGCGTGCGACCCGGGCCAGTGGTGGGACCCGACGGCCAACGTGTGCCGTCCGGTCGGCGTCGGCCCGCAACCGCTGGCATGCGACAACGGCTGGTGGTGGGATCCGACCTCCAATGCCTGCCGTCCGCCCCTGGTGCCGCCGCCAGGGTGATAAGCCTTCGGGTTAGCGGATCGCCGATTAGCGGATCGCCGAACGTGAAGCTGTGGCGAGATTTTCGTCGTTTTCCGCCGTAGCTTCACGCTCGGCGCATGTCCGCCGGCCAGCCGCGACGAGTTGCGGCGAGTTGACACCGCGTTGCGAATTGTGCGCGACCTGTAGCACCGTTGCCGTGGGGATCCGCCATCAGGGATCGATGAGAGCGTTGAACTCGGCCACGCTGTGCACGCCTTCGAGATAGTTGAACGATCCGCTGTCGAGCACTTCACGCGCGGCCCGAACGACGGCGGTCAGGGCGGCACGGCAAAACGAGGTGCCGATAGTCACCCTGCGCACCCCGAATTCCCTGAGTTCGGCAACGGTGAATCGGACCGTCCCGATGCCGGCAACGTAGTTCAGCGGCTTCGAAACGCTGCTGCACGCGCGGCGAAGGGCTGCTTCGTCGGGCAAACCCGGCGCGTAAAGCACATCGGCGCCGGCGGCTTCGAAGGCCTGCAGCCTCGACAGCGTGTCGTCGAGGTCGGGTCGGCCGCGGATGAAGTTCTCGCAGCGGGCCGTCAGGGTGAAGGGGTAGGGCAGGGACCGCGCGGCGTCCACGGCGGCCTCGATTCGTTCGATCGCCAGCTCGCGGTGAAAGATCGGGTCGTCAGGCCGGTATGTTGCGTCTTCGATCGAGGCTCCCGCCAGGCCGACCTCGCCCGCGAGACGCACCGTCTCTGCCACAGCCTCGGGCGACGCACCGAAGCCGTTCTCCAGATCCGCGGTCACCGGCAATGGCGTCGCATCGACGATGGTGCGCACATGCTCGAGTGTTTCGTTCCTGCTGACGGCGCCATCGCCGTCGCGTCTACCCAATGAAAACGCCAGTCCCGCACTGGTAGTCGCCAGCCCTTGAAACCCGAGGTTGGCGAACAACCGGGCGGTGCCGATGTCCCAGGGATTCGGGAGCAACAGGATCTCGTCATCCTCGTGGAGGCGACGGAATCGTTCGCCGCGCTCGGCCCGCACTGTGCTATCCATTCCGACTCCCATCCACCGTTTGCGATCAGACATAGCACCAGCCACCGACAATTGCGCAAACGTTTCCGCGAGTCGACGTAGAAGTCCGGGCCGGTAGCCTTGTTCGGCGTGAGCGACTGCGTCGTCGTTAAGGTCAAGCCCGGCAGCCGAAAGGGACCGCTAGTCGAAGTCGGCTCTGATGACGAGCTGACGATCTACGTCCGGGAGCGGGCGGTGGAGGGCAAGGCCAACGAGGCGGTCGTCCGGTTACTGGCCGAACACCTTCAATTGCCAAGAAGCCGAGTCGAGTTGGTGTCCGGAATGACGTCGCGGATCAAGCGTTTCCAGGTGAGCCGTTGAGTGGATGAAACAAAGTGGGCTGGTGCGAATTACCGCACCAGCCCACTGTCAGGTTTGTGAGTTTCTTAGACGGCCGACACTCCTACTGCCTGAGGACCTTTCGCTCCCTGCCCAACCTCGAACTGAACCCGCTGGTTCTCCTCGAGCGAGCGGTAGCCGCTGCCCTGGATCTCGGAGTAGTGGACGAAAAGGTCCTTGTCGCCCTCGTCAGGGGTGATGAAGCCGAAGCCCTTGTCGCCGTTGAACCATTTCACAGTTCCCTGTGCCATTTACTTACTTCTCTCATTTCAAATTGGATGTACCAAAAACATCCAAGGGGCAAGGGTAGCAGGCGCTGGAAAAGTCCGCGCTCAGCTCGACGCGCTGAGGATCTTGATTGCGAAGACGAGGGTGTCGCCCGGCCGGATCCCCGCGCTGGGCTGACCGTTCGGGTAGCCATCCGCGGAGGTCATTGCGACCGCGACGGTCGACCCGACCTTTTGTCCCGCAATCGCCTTCTGGAAGCCCGGCACGACTCCGCCCAGGGGGAAGTCAACGGATGCGCCCCGTTCGTAGCTGCTGTCGAACACGGAACCGTCGCGTCCGTTGACGCCCATATAGCAGACGGAAACTTTGGCCGTGGCCGGGACCACCGGCCCATCTCCGGCGTGCAGCGTCTGAACCTGGGTCTGAGTCACGCTGAACGGTGTCGTCACAGTCACCCGAGGAGCCGTCGTATCCGTGGATCCAGTGACCGCGACGCTGCCGGTGGTCCCGGTCAGCGTCCATTCGGGTGTCCCGCCACCCTGCGGTGCGGCGGTCGGGCACGAGCCGGCCGCGGTTGCGGTCCCGGGTGTGGCCAGTGGGAGGACGAGCGCCGCGACGCACGCCGCAAGCGTGATGGAGGAGGACTTCACGGCCGTCACGCTACAGCCACTCGTTTTCCGGAGTGGTGTCAGGACGCGGGAGGGGAAACGCACTCGGCGGGTTCGGATTCACACAGTGGCGTGACCCCCCGGAATCGATACCGGTGCGCGGCCACCCACCGATAGACCGCCTCCTGCACCGCGCGGATCCCGGGCAAGCGGTAGATACGTAGCGGCAACTGCGTTCCCAGAGCGGTCGATAGCGCCGCGTTCATCCCCTCCGCACCGGCGAACACGGCGCCAGACGAATCCAGCCACCAACTCGATTCCAGTAAGCGTTCGGTCGGGATTCCCAGCCGCTCGGAGACTCCTGGCTTCTGCATGGGCTCGGTTCGCAGCCGCCCAGTCCGGTTCAGCCGGAGCAGGCCGTTCCGCGCGCGCGTGCACACCCCGCACTTTCCATCGAAGATCAGAACGCCGTCCATACCTCAATTGTGCCCGCACGGGGGCGTGTCAGTCACTTAGTAGACGCTAGCGTTTCTTATCTACACATAGTATGCTCACAGCTAACAGTGAACGTTTCCGTCTACAATCTTCAGAACGAAGGCGCCATGTACACCGCACCATCGCCTTTTGACGACCCCACTGCGCCGATCGATGTTCAAACACTGCGGGCGTGGTGGGCGCGCCAACGTCATGACCAGCCCGTGGTGGAGCGACGCACGCCCGAGCGGATCGCGTTCAATCGTCAGAGATAGCCGCACGGTGGGGGACGCCGGCCAGTTCCTCGGCGACGGCGTCGAATGCGCGCAGCGTGTCCAGCATGTGTGGCTCGTGCGAGTGGTGCTGGGTGGATAGCTTGGCGGCGACCACCTCGGCGGCGCGGTTGACGTAGATCATCTGACCGCACATGCCCAGGCACAGCGCGACGTTGCTGTCGGGGTAGGGGAGCCACACTTGGTTGCGGTACATCCCCCCGGGCAGCTCGGTGTCATCGGGGCTGGCGGCGAATGCCTGACGCGAGTCGGGGCCGCCGGTGAGGGTGTCGGCGATCCACGCCGCCGGCACCACTTGCCGGCCAGTCAACGAGGCCCCGTCGCGCAGGAGCAGCGACCCGAACCGGATCATGTCGGTAAGGCAGGCGCTGATGCCGCCGTCGAACAGCCCGGTGCCGTTCGTGTCCACGCCGATGGTGGCGTCGCATTGGGCGCCGATGCGGCTCCACAACAGTTCCGACATCAATTCGGGCATCCGCTGGGCGCCGGCGACTTCGCAGATCCAGCCGAGTACGTCGGTTTCGCACGAGCGATATTCGAAGGGGCCGCCGTGCGCCGACTTCTGCCGCAAGGTCAGCAGGAACTCCTGCAGCGTGGACGGGGCGTCCGGACGACTTCTGGGCGCCCAACCCATCGCCTGGTCGAGCCGGTGTATCTCGGCGGTCGGGTCGTCGTAGTTTTCGGAGAAGGCAATGCCCGATCTCATGTCCAGCAGGTGGCGCACCGTCGCGCCGTCATATCCGCAATTCGCCAGCGCGGGAACGAAAGTGGTGACGGGCGCGTCTAACTCGATCGCGCCGGCCGCGTGCAGCGCGCCGACGACGGCGCCCACCAGCGACTTGCTCACCGAGAACAGCAGGTGCCGGGTCTGTGCCCCCATGCCCTCGAGATACTCCTCGGCCACCAGCGACCCGCGGCACGCGACCGCCCACCCGTCGGTGGCGGTGGCGGCCATCACCGCGCCGACGGTGGTGGCCGCTCCGTTGGTGCTGGTGACCCGAATGTCGGCCAGGGGAGCGGGGGCCACGGGCAGTTCCGCGGCCGGCCCCGTCCCGCGTAGGATCAGCGCGGTCGGCACGAAGTCCTCGACGTGCTGGAACGACCAATGCGAATAGGGCGCCGACAGCCAGTTGTCCAGGGAGATACCGGCCGGGGCGCTCACGCGCGCGCGACGAGTCGCGAGACGATCGGGGCGGCCGGCGTGAGGGGCGTCGAGACGAATTTCGCCTTCATGCCTTTCACCCAGCGTTGGCAGCGGTCGCTGAGCTGATAGTCGTCCGTCTGCAGGTGTGACCGGGTGACGAGCACGCCGAGTTGGGCGCCCTCGGAACGCAAGTCACCGGGAGCCGCGACCCGCATGTAGAAGGCCTCGGACCCGTCGAGCAGCGTGGCCCAGTCGTTGGCGGTCCGCGAAAAGGAGACCCGACCGTCGTCATCGATGCGCCACACGCCGGTGCGCGGCGTCGCGGTGAAGATCTCGATATCGGGCGAGGTCTCGGTGAGTATCACCTGGCCCCAGACTTCGTCCTCGCCATAGCCGCGCTCCCAGCGCGAGTTGATCTCATCGATGTCGAGCTCATAGTCCACGCCCATGTACTCGAGCAGGTGAAAGAGGAACAGCGGCATGTCGGCGTACGCCTCGGTGGTCAGATTTGTCATCGGGCTCGCGCCGCTGAGGCGCGGATTCACCTCGCCGAGGTAGAGCTCGTCGGAGTCGAGGTCGTGCAGAAGGTCCACCTCGAAGTAGCCGAGGTAACCCTCGCGGCGCATGACGTCGCCCAGCTTTGTCACCATTTGTCGCGCGGCATGTGTCTGTGCGGGCGGCAGCACCTCGTGCCAGATGTCGTTTCCGCACCAGCTGCCCCGGCTCGGTGTCAGCTCCGAATAACCGACGAGACTCGTCATCGCTGGCCCTACCACGGTGCCGTGGCGGGTCACGGCGCCCTCGAGGCACACCTCGACATTGCGGATCCGCTTCATGACCTTGAGGTCCTGCCCGACCAGGTCACCGGCATGCTCGTCCCAGTCGCGCTGACCGTGCACAAAGAACGTCCCGCTGCCGGCGTTGCCATACGCGATCGAGATGACGAGGTCATCTCCCAAGCCGGCGCCTTCTGCGAGCGACCGCAATTCGTCGTAGGAGCCGGCCCGGCCGATCGTGTTGGGCACACTCGGCACTCCCGCCTCGTCAGCCAGGCGCGTCATGACGATCTTGGAACCCAGGCGATTGCGCAACTCGATCGGCGGGTGCATGACCTCGAGGCCTGCCGACCGCGCCAGGGCCTGGATTTCCTCGTTCATCATCACAAAGCAGCATTTGCCACCGGGACCCTTGCCCGCGATGAAGTCGAGCGTCTCAGCGTCGGACAGCAGGTGGCTGCACACCTCGTCCATGGAGTCGAAATCACGGCGGTCGCGTCGTCGCGGCACGAAGACACGCGAGTGCGTGCCCTCGAACGAGTCAAAGTAGGTCAGGTAGAAGAAGTTTCGTATCCAGCGGTCGACGCCCAACAGGTTGAACGGCGTCGGCGAGATGAAGTACAGCGGGGTCTTGTTGGTGTGGAAGAACGCGCGTATGTCCGAGAGGCCGTTCAGCTTGCGGGGCGGCGTCGGCTCGGCGGTGTGCACGTCACGCCCCCCGCGCTGTCGACGGCGACGGGTGTAGGCGCGCTGTGAGCGGCACGACGCAGATGAAATCACGCATCTCCATTGCACAAGTGTGCGCCCCGGCCGGTGGCCGACGAAAGTGGGATTACCTGAACATGCGGGGCGCCGGTGTCGCGGGCCGCGGACCGAGGGTTTCAGGACCGAAATGCGTAAACCGTTGGGGGAGATATCGGCCGGCGACAACGCTCATTTGCGGAGTGCTGCCTGGGGCAGCGGCTGTAGACTTCGAACGCCGCCATGACGCGCGAAAGGCGTTGACCGTATGTCAGACCACCTTGTCAGTGCGATTTCGCCCGTGGCGGCGACGGCGCAAGTCCAGTGTTCAGGTCGCCGACAAATCGTTCCAAGGTGATTCGGCAGGAAGAACGCGCCGACGGCAGGCACCCGTCTACCTGGGCACCGTTGCGCAATCGCGTGTTTCGCGCTTTGTTCATTGCGCAGTTCGTCTCCAACATCGGCACGTGGATGCAGATCGTGGCGGCCCAGTGGTTCTTGGTGGAATCGCACAGCAGCGATGTCGTTGTCGCTCTGGTTCAAACCGCCAGTCTTGGGCCGACCCTATTGCTGGGGTTGTTCGCCGGAGCGCTCGCCGACCTTTTCGACCAACGCCGTCTCCTCATGGTGCTGCAGTCCTATGCCGTGCTGGTGGCGCTGGCGTTGGCGCTGGTGACCTACCTCGGACGGCTGAGCCCAGCATGGTTGTTGGCGTTCACCGTGGCCATCGGTTGTGCCTCTGCACTCACCGCTCCGGCGTGGCAGGCGATCCAACCCGAGGTCGTCGCGCGTGCGCAGATATCGGCCGCCGCGACGCTAGCCAGCGTTTCGGTCAACGTCGCCCGGGCGGTCGGGCCTGCGATCGGTGGCGTCGTTGTTGCGCTGGCGGGACCCGCCGCGGTGTTCGCGTTGAATGCCGTCTCGTTCGCAGGCATCATCGTCGCCCTGATGACCTGGCAGCGGTCCAGGCAACTGGCGCCCCTCGAGCGCGAACGACTCAGGCAAGCCGTCGTCAGCGGACTGCGATACGTCCGACACGGGCCGATATTTCGCAGGATCCTGCTTCGCGCAGCGCTTTTCCTCTTCCCCGCGTCGGCCCTGACGGCGCTGCTGCCGGTGGCAGCCGCCCAACGGTGGGAGTCGGGGCCCACCGGCTACGGTGTCGCATTAGGGGCCATCGGGGTGGGCGCTGTCCTGGCCGTCGCGGTGGCCGCCCCGCTGCGCCGGAGGTTCTCGGACAACGTTCTATTGGCGGCGTGTGCCGCCGTCTACGGTCTTGCTCCGTTGGCCGCGGTGTGGCTCCCGTTCGCCGCGGCGATGCCATTTTTGGTGCTGTCGGGCACGGCGTGGCTGATCACCCTTACCACGCTGAACGCCGCCGCACAGCTGTCATTGCCGCGCTGGGTTCGAGCCCGTGCGCTGTCGATCTATCTTCTGGCCCTCACGGGGGCTCAAGCGATCGGTTCCTATGCCTGGGGGTTGGTCGCCACCCGCGAGGGGCTCGACGTCGCGATGATCGCCTCGGCCATCTTGTTGGGCGTGGTCGCCCTCAGCGTCGGACCGCTTCCGTTGCGCCCGGCGACCGGCAAAGTGAACGTCTTCGACGTTTCCTCGACCTTGCCGGTACCGACAATGGTGTCCGAACCGTCTGACGACGATGGGCCGGTGCTGGTGAGCGTTAGTTATCGAGTGCCGGCTGAAAATCTCAAGGACTTCGTGACAGCGATGGGCGCGGTGAGGCGGTCACGGCTGCGCACGGGTGGCCACAGTTGGCAGCTGTATCAACGTGTGGGAGAACCGGACACGTTCGTCGAACGATTCACGGTGGCGTCGTGGACCGAATTCGCGCGTCAGCGCACGGAGCGCTGGTTGGCCTACGACTCGCAAGGCACTGCGGAGGCGATCGGCTACACCGTCGACAAGAAGCGGCGCCCCGAGTACTACCTCGCGGTGCGCGTGCCTCGATGACTCCGCTGCCGCGGAGGCTAACGTTTCACGACGGTTTCAGTTGAGCAAAGGTATTGCAGCGTACCCGCGATGCGAGGGCCCAGAGCGGCTGATTGGCTTTAGGTTGGCTGCATGGCGGGACTGCACAGTTTCGTGAAGCGGTGGCGCGCAGCGCTTCACGTAAGCGTGTCGGCATTGATGGTTGCCATCCTCGGACTCGGCGTCGCTCCCGCGGCTCATGCGGCTGCAGCCGCGGCGACGTTGTCGGTGGAACACACGTGGCAGACCGGTTTTATCGCGAACTTCACCGTCACCAATGCGAGCTTGGCACCGCTGAGCGATTGGAAGCTTGAATTCGACATGCCGGTGGGGCAATCCGTCTCGCACGCGTGGAATAGCACCGTCACCCAATCCGGCACCCACTTTGTCGTCACACCCGCGAATTGGAATCGCGTCATTTCACCCGCTGGTTCAGCCACAGGTGGTTTCAGGGGAGTGTTGATCGGCACCTACACGCCGCCGTCTAATTGTGTGCTCAACGGGCAATATCGCTGCAGCTAGAGTGGCTGCGCACGGCGAGGCTTACTGGTAACCCGCCCGGTCGCCCGCTTTGAATCTCGTCCGCGTTCGGTGCCCGGTCGTTATCGTAAACGGCGCAACCCGCACACGCCGCTGAGAACGGGGGTGAAATGTGGAGAGCCTGGCGCAGGCACTGGCCGCGTCGATGGATCCCGTGTCGTTGATGGGACGCATTGCTGAGCAGGCCTGTGCGTTTATGCAGAAGGCCGATGGTGCGGCCGTCACGCTACTTCGCGCCTCCGATAACGCGTACGTGACCGTTTCTGGACATGGCGTGCTAGCGAGCACGCCGGGTTTCGTGGTGCCCAAACAGGGCAGTATTCAGGGCCTCGCGGCGCAGGAAAAACACCCGAAGCTAATAGACGATGCCCGTACAGACCGACGACTGTCGGCACGGGTTCGTGCGATGAACAAGCAGTGGGGCACGCGGTCGTGGGCGGCGATTCCCCTGATGTACAACGACGACGTCATCGGTTCACTGCTACTGGCCGCGAGGGCCCCCGCTGCGTTCACCGACACAGATGTCGACGCGATGCTCGCTATCAGTGAGTTCGTTTCCGCCGTGATAGGCGCGCAGTCACAACTGTCCACGCTGCTGACCCACGTGATGAGCGACAGCGACGATCGCGGGCAACGCGCCCTTACCGAGCGATTCATCGCCTCGGTGATGTTGCCCGAGGCAGTCGAGACCGAAGGACTGCAAGATCGAGTGGACGCACTGCTGGCACAGCCGGACGCTCTCAGCGCGGTCTTTCAACCCATCGTCCATCTGACAAGCGGCAAGACGATTGCCTACGAGGGGTTGATACGCTTTCCCGCCTCGTCGGAGTTGACCCCGACGCAATGGTTCAACGCTGCCCGGCGCGTGGGCCGAGGCGTCGACTTGGAACATGCCGCGCTGTGCACCGTCCTGAGTGGCGCTCGCGGCATCCCCAGCGATTGTCCGGTCGCCGGCAACCTGAGCCCGAGCGCCGCGCTGGAGCCGGCGATTCAGGACGTGCTTACATTTCAGGGCCGGCCGTTGATCGTGGAAATCACCGAGCACGAACCGTTTCCGGATGATCTCGGCGCGGGCCTGACCCATCTGCGCGATCACGGAATACGTGTGGCAGTCGACGATGCCGGCGCCGGATACGCCAGCTTCACCCAACTGCTGCGGCTACGCCCCGACATCATCAAGATCGACGGCGAGTTGATCGCCGGAATCGACGAGGATCCCGTCAAACGTGCGTTGGCGACGGCACTGAACTCGCTGGCATCCGAGCTGCAGGCGAAATTAGTCGCCGAAGGTGTGGAGACACCCAGCCAGCTCCAGACGCTGATTCGTCTCGGCGTCGAATACGGACAAGGCATTCATCTCGGGCAACCCCAACCAGGCGCTGATACGTCGGCATAACTGGCGGGCATCGCCTGTAATATCGTTCGCTGATCTTCGTGCACTCTTGCGTTTGATTCGCGGCAATATTCTCAGGGCGGTCGAGGAGGCGTCTCCAAAGATGGCTTCGCTGGCCGAGTCCAGAAGTTTCGCGGTGTTTCGCGGTCTCGTCGGTGAATGGTGGAATTCGCCAGTCGACTACGCCGCACAGGTGCAGTACTTCGCCAAGCGGTCGATGGCAGAGGCCATCCGAGTAATGATCGGGGTGGGTAACGGGCTGACGGTCGTGACTGCCCTGGCGATTCTTCTTCCCTGGGCCGGCCCGCATCGTCTGGTCTCTCAGGTTGTGGTGGCGTCGTTCACGGTCCTGGTGATGTTTTGGGTGATCCGGTGGTGCTTTCGACCATGGCCGTCACTGCCGGTGTCGCGCGCGTTCGTGATTACCTGCGACATCGGCATCGCCACGCTGGCGCTGTACGAACCAGCCTGGCTCGCGGGCCTGTACGGGTTCAACGCGTTCACGCAACTCTCGGTCTATCTGCTGTTCTTCGACGGGCCGAGATTCCTTGCCCTGCATACCCTGTGGATCTTCGCGTCGACGGCCGTGTTTGCCATTCGGGCGGCTGCGGACGCGCACTTTGACGTCGCGGTCTTCGCCGTTAGCATCCTGGCCGTGACGACACCGGTCCTCGCCGCACCCGTGGGGATCCAGTTCGGGATCCGGACGCTGCGCAACGACGCCAACGAGTCGGGCACCGATCCGCTGACCGGTCTGCTCAACCGGCGGGGCCTGCACCTGTACTTCGCCGAGCTGTTGAGCGATCATCACCGCTCGGGCGGGCAGTTGGCCGTGATGGTCGCCGACCTCGACCATTTCAAAGAAATCAACGACACCTTCGGCCATCCGATCGGCGATGACGTCTTGATTCGCACCGCTCGGCGGATCGAATCCGCTGTGCGGAGTAGGGCATTAGTGGCCCGAATCGGCGGAGAAGAATTTGTCGTCATCGACGTTACCGAGCCTGGCCACACGCAACGAACCGCCGAACAAGTCAGGTGCGCGATCGCCGCACCGGCCGATCACGCTCCCGTCACCGCCAGCATCGGCGTTACTCATGTCGAACTCGGCGTCTTCACAGCGCCGGAGGCCGACCCGATGGCCCTCCTCGACGCCAGCATCAGTCGAGCCGACCAAGCGATGCTCGATGCGAAACGCAAGGGCGGCAACATCACCGTCGACACAACTCCCGTTGATCAAGACAGTTGAGTCGTCGGGCCGCTCGCCGGCACTCAGGGCAGACGCCCGATCAGTAGGGAATGTGGCAGCAGCTGGCAGCGCAACGGGTCGAGGTGGCAGTCAGTTCGCGGCATCGTGGTCGGCATGAACACGCGCTCCGATGCAGAGCAATTCGTCACGAGGTTTGCCGACTTCTGGCGCCATCCGTCATCGCACGGGTTGCCGGAATTGCTGCATCCAAATGTCGTGCTTGTGCAACCGCTCGCACCGCGCACGGTCGGCATCGAGGCCGCACAAGCACAGTTCGACCGATTCTGCCGCTCCCTTCCCGGGCTGACTGCCGACGTCGACCACTGGAGCGGCGACGACGACATCGTCTTCATCGAATTCCGGCTCCGTGCCTTCCTCGGACGCGACGTATTCGAATGGCCGAATGTCAACCGGCTCCGGCTGCGTGACGGCAAGGGCATCGAGCGCATCACCTACTTCGACGCTCTAGCCGTGCTGCCAACGCTGCTGCGCCACCCGTCAGTCGCCTGGCGCTGGCACCGCTCCAAAGTGCGTTAAGCGGACTATGCGTCTTGAGTGGCGGTCAGGTGGGCCGACGATTGACGCCCAACCGTCCGTCGCTGCCGATCAGGACGCGATGAACGCCAGCAGATCCGGGTTGAGAACATCCGCGTGCGTGGTGAGCATGCCGTGCGGATAACCCTCATAGGTCTTCAACGCGCCGTTCTGGAGTAGGTCGACCGCTCGGGGCACCGCGCTGGCGAACGGCACAATCTGATCGTCGTCGCCGTGCATCACCAGGACGGGAACGGTGATCGCCTTCAGCTCTTCGGAGTAGTCCTGGAGCCAGGACACCACCGTCTCGTAGTGAGCCTGGGCGCTGCCGGACATGCCCTGTCGCCACCAGTTCGCGATGACCGCCTCGGACGGCTCCACGCCCGATCGGTTGAACCCGTAGAACGGACCCTCCGGCACCGCACGAAAGAACTCCGATCGATTTCCCAAGACACCCGCCCGCACCGCCTCGAACCACTCCTGGGGTTGGCCGCCCGGATTGTTCTCCGTCTGGGCCATGCTCGGTGTCGGAGAAGACACCAGTACCGCCTTGGCGACCCGCTCCTGATGGCGTGCCACATAGCAAGCGACCTCAGCCCCACCAGTCGAGTGCCCAATATGGACGGCCTCGCGCAGGTCGAGCCGATCGGTCAACGCCGCCAGGTCGGCCACCCAGTGCTCGATGTCATTGCCGTTCCCAACCTGCTCGGACCGGCCATGCCCGCGCCGGTCGTGAGCGATGACGCGATAGCCCTGGTGCAGGAAGAACATCTTCTGCGCGTCCCAGTCGTCGGCCGTCAGCGGCCAGCCATGACTGAAAACGATTGGCCGGCCAGAGCCCCAGTCCTTGTAGACACCATCCGACGTGGCGATGGTAGGCATAGTCGTTCCCCGCGCAGTGGCCCCTCGCGGGCGCTTCCCGCGATCGAGTGACAGTCAACCGTAAGTCACCAGGTTGTCCTGCGAGCTCTCCAGCCAGTTGCCGCGACAGCCGGGGAGGACGGTTTGCGCACTCAGCGTTGTCCGTCGAATACCGTTGGTGTCCAGGCATTTTGACTGAAACGGCGGGTGCGGGTCACCCGAGCGTCCGCGTCCTCACGCGGAGCATGGCCGTCGGCGCGGAGCACAATTCTGTGCTGTGACCGTTAAGGCTCGTTTACCGCAATCGTGATTTTCGCGCTCGTATCATTGGATTTACGAGAAGTCCAAAGCTGCCGACCAATAACGCCCGATCGGCATCCGCAAGCCTGGGGGGCTGATATGACGACCGCAATCGCCGCGCACCAGCCGGTCGAGAAAGACGCGGCTCACGAGCATGAAGCTGTCACTTCGGCGATCGCAAGACTCGACGCTATCGACTGCCGAGGGGACTCCGTTCTCGCCGAATTCAAGCCGCGCTGGCGACTCACGGAAGAAGAGATCGTGCGCGCGGCGATCACGGTGATTTTGGTGGCCCTGGTGGCGGTGATCGGCATCGCCGTGGGCGCGATCGTGACAATGGGCTAGCAGCCGTGCCCGCGGCACGTCGGTTCGCCCGTCGCGATCACCCCGTGAGGCCGCGGTCCGCGCCACTGCACTGGGGACAGCTGGTCGGACGACGCGGAGCGGCGAAGCGGTGCTTGCGATGAGAGCTGAATTATCTCATGAATACGACGAGATCTATTGGTAGTGCTGCATATTCGATTCGTGCGTATTCACCGATGAAGCGAGGTGCGCGAGTTGAGTGACTAGCCTTTCCAGACGACCTTGTCCGTGCCTCCGGCGTCCCGGTAGACGACACTGTCGGGGTTCGTACCGTTGCGAACGTCGAAGTAAATGCGCCCAGTAACGGGGCTGCCTAGGGGGAGTGGCCCCTCAGGAAGGCCGTCGGTCTGGTTGCCCTTCATTACCGCGAACGTGGAGCTGTTGACCGCCCGAGCGTTGAAGTCGGCAATGTTCGGGATCGCGTTACCGCTCACACCTTTGGCCGTGACGTCGGAGTACCAAATTCCGTCGTTATGGCCGCTGGGCTGCAGGTTGCTCACGGTGTAGTCGATGGTGCCACCATTACTGGAAAGCTCTGCCATCTGGCCGAATTGCAGTACTTGCGGATCGGCGAATGCCGGTGTTGCCGCGAGGATTCCGGCCGCCGCCAATGCAGCTGTTAGTGCAGTTGTCTTCGATGCAATGTGTGAGAACGCCACGTCGGGCTCCCTTCATGAGGTGCCGGCTGTCGAAGAGCGGCAGCCGATTCACACGTGAGGTCTATCCCGTGTTCGGAATTTCAAACCAGATGTCACGAACGGACCCGCCGAGCCCATGGTGGATTTCATCGAGCACCGATGATCCCTAGGCAGGTGCTCTGCCTCGCCGGCTATGACCGCGTCGTAAGGTCGTTCGGAGCTACGACGACCGCGACCGCCTGCGCCCCTCGCATGGTTCGGTTGTGGTCGGAGCCGGGCGGGGAGGTCGGCCGCAACTTGACCACTCCAGAGGAAGACACGGGGGAGAAGCTCATGAGAACGATCGCATACCGCCACCCGGCGATGGTCGGCCTGGCCGCCGTCGCGCTGATTACTGCCGGCTGCAGCAATGGCACGAGCGTCGACGCGTCGCCACCGCCTCAGGTCGGGGTGAATGCCAGCTCGACGTCTAAAACCCCAGCGCAGCCCACCGAGGTGAAGCTCATCGGGGAGCGCGACGTCGAGGTGACGCTGACCGGCCCGATCGCTGCCAAATACTCGTCGGCGACCGAGGATCAGAAGAAAGCTCTCGGCAAGCCGCTGACGGGCGACCGCAACGCGGGGACACGGCAGAGCGGGCTGGTATTCCAGCAGTTTCAGGGCGGCGTGATCACCGCCAAGAACGACCAGGCCGGCACGCCCGCGTACATCACCACAGGCAAGATCCGGGAGGCCTGGAACGTGCCACGCGACCCGGACGGCACGCCCGCGATCACCGGCACTAACGGTTCGGCGGGCCCGCTGGGCTTTCCCACCAGCGATGTGAACGCAGTCGGCGATCTGCTGGTGTCGAACTTCGAGCACGGCAGGATCGAGTACAACTCGAAGACGGGCCAGGCCGAAGTGACGGTAAACGGCAAGGTCGTACCGTCCGGGCTGTAGCCGGAAAATCAGGCGTTCATCACTGCACCGCGTTCGCGGCTGGGCACTGGCCGGCGTCGCGCCCGCAGGCTGCCGCGTCGCATAGCCGACACAGCCAACCGCCGCCCGGTGACCACCCAGTTCGGCGATGTTCGAGGCGGTCACGCGCCGATGTCGCAACCACCGCCCGACTGATCCCGCGAAGCTGCTTCCGTTGCTCGGCGCTGAGATGCCTGAGCGCGGCGACGACCGCATCGTCGCGAGCGCGACGCAGCCGGCGCGCAAGTCGTCGTCCTTCGGGTGTCAGCGCCAGGGAGCGTGTGCGGCCATCCGTGCCGGGCCGGCGGTCGACGAGCCCGTCGCGAGCCAGTCGATCCATGATCCGGACACAACCCGAGTGACTGACGCCCAGCACCGAGCTCAGCGACTGGACGGACCCCCCGTGCGCCAAGTCTGCCAACGCGACCAGCGCGACAGCGGCGCTGCGATCGTGTCGGGTCGACGATTCGAGCGAGTCGTAGATGGCGTCGCTGATGGCGAGCGCCGCCACTGCCACCCAGTTGATCAGCTGCTCGTGGTCATGGTCGTCCATCGCACCTGCTGCATGGTTTGTCGGTTCGTCCTACAGGGTAGTCGATATATGACTCAGTCATATATCCTAACGATAGGAGGATCGTCGATGACATTCACAGCCACCGCAGAGATCGGCATCAACGCATCTGTTGAGCGGGTGTGGCAGGCGCTGACCGATCCGGACATCGTGGAGAAGTACTTCTTCGGGACACGCGTGAAGACCGACTGGAAACCGGGCAGTTCCATCACCTGGTCAGGCGAATACGATGGAAAGGCCTACGAGGACAAGGGGTCAGTTATCGACGTGCAGGAGCCGCACCTGCTGCGGGTCACGCACTTCAGCCCGATGACGGGCCTGCCGGACAAGCCCGAGAACTACCACACACTGACCTACGAATTGAGATCCACGAATTCAGGCACCGACGTAAAACTGTCGCAGGACAACAACTCCAGTCAAGAAGAAGCCAACCGAGCAGAGGCGAACTGGAATTCGATGCTAGCCGGCCTGAAGAGGACCGTCGAGGGATAGCCCCGGTCGTTGTTGGCGGGGATCACCGGCTGCGCAGGATCTCGACCCCGTCGCCGGTCAGCTCGTCAAGGGCCGCCTTGCGCCCGCAGATGGCCAGCAGCAGCGCGACCATCGGTCCGGACACCTCGGGCCCCGCTCCGGTGGACCAGTCAAAGTCGGTCGCCCGCGCGCGCAGCCCGGCGATGCGCTTGCGGACCCCGACGAAAGTCTGTTCGTTCTTTGCGTATTCGGCCGCGGCGATCAGTGCCACGTGGTCGTGCTCGACCTTGCGCCCCAGCGAGTAGACGATGTCCTCGCCGTGCACGACCACCTCGAGCAGCTGGGCGGCTACCGGGCCCGGCGGCCGGTCGCGGGCTGTGGACAGCTCGCGCAGCTTGGCCACCAGCTCCCGCGAGCTGACCGTGGCCGTCTGCTGGTTTAAGTCGGCCACCATCTTGGAGAAACTGAAGCCGTGCGAGACCAGGCCGACGATCGCCGTGCGGAAGTTGACCTGGGCGCTGCCCACGACGTGGGCGAGGGTGAGGTGGTTGTCCCACCCGGCGACCAGCGACGGCTTCTGCCATTCCTGCGCGGTGAGCCCTCCGAGCGCCTCGGCGAGTCTCGTGCGCTCGATTTCTATCAACTTCCATGTGCTGCCCACGGCAAGCCTCCCTTCAATTCGTGTATGGCTGTCAACGCGGCGACCGACTTCAGGCAGTGCGCGCCGGTACTCGGCGACGGGTCTGTCGTACGGGCATGTTGTTCCTTCCGACGAGCGTGATCACTGGACTACGTGACGACCGAGCGAGCGGCCCGACAGGCTTTCTAGCGTCTGCGGCTCGCCGATACCGAGGCGACGAGTCGCTGAAACTCATCGCTGCAGGGCTGCGACCGTTAGCAACGGCCGCTCGTAGCGCAATGCGTGCACTGCGTATGTTCGGTGGTTTTTGCCGATCCGTCGGGTAGCCACCGGGCCTGGAGGTGGCGGCTTCATGACGGCGTCCCGAGCCACCCGCCGCGGAAGACGCGACTTCCGGAGACTGTGCTCCTCAGGAAAGGCACCTAGGCTGTATGCGGTGTGGCGCGATGACGGACAACAGGGCCCGGGGCGGCGCGGGTGTGCCGTTGTGGATTTGCACGTGCTGGCACACCAGTGGTCGTTAGGTATGGGGATCGACCCGAGTGGCCGGTTGGTGATCGCCGGCAGCGATCCGGCGCGGGTATGGAGCACGACGACCGGCCGCTGTGTCCTGACCATTCCCAAGTTCAGCGCCGATACCGTCAATTGGGCCTTCTCCGAAGAAGGAAGTGTGCTCATCACCGGCGGCCGGGACCGCAGGGCACGGCTGTGGGATTGTGCTTCCGGCGAGCAGATCCGGGTGCTGCGCCGGCACTGGCGGGCAGTTCGCTGTGTCGCCCTCAGCGCCGACGGGCGCACTGCCGCAACGGGTTCCGACGATGGGCGGCTGCGCATGTGGGATGTGCCGAGCGGGCGGCGACTGCGAACACTGCGCAGCCATAGCGGGCCGGTCTACTCGGTCGCCGTCAACGGCAACGGAACGGTTGCGTTGTGCGGGACGAGGGGCTCGGCCACGGCCTGGGACGTCACCACAGGACGTCGCCTGCACGCGGTGAAGGACCTGGGTGGAATCGCCCGGATCGTGCGACTCAGCGACGACGGACGCGACGCACTCGTTCTCGCGGACGAGACGATCCGGGTGTGGGACACCGCAACCGGTCAACGAACGCATGCCTTTGCGGTCCCTACTGACTGTTGGCAGGCGAGCGCCCTGGCCCGCCTCGGCGACGTCGCGGTCGTGGGAGGCGTCGACGGAGAGACAACCGTTTGGGACGTGCCTTCCGGGAGGTTACTGCGCACGCTCGGTGGCCACGATCGAAAAGTTACCTCGGTCGCCGTGAGCGCAGATGCTCGAATCGCGCTGACTGGCAGCGAAGACGCCACGGCCCGGCTCTGGAATCTCGAATCCGGGGAATGCTTAACGCAGTTCGACGCCCACGGCGCGTCGGTAGATTCGGTGGCACTCAGCGCCGACGCACAGGTCGTGGCCACCTGTTCGCACGATCGAACGCTGCGAATTCAGAAATTGGAGTGGGACTAACTTGACATAATGTCGCTTATCGGTAAAGCGGAGACGAGCGTCTTCGGTGGAAGCGCGGTCCGAGCGCGTCACGGCGCTGACGCAGCGGCTCGCCCCCTACGGCCCTTTACCTGTCGTCAGTTGCACTCACCCCGAGACCATGCGATGGATCAGCCACTGGACCGGATGGGTCTGGCGCGCTACCCAGCGGTCGGCCGATTGCCGGCGATCGACCAACCATCCTCCCTCTCCCCGGCGCGGCATCAATACGTCACTGTGACGAATTGGCTTGCGGCGCACGGACATCGAGTCCCTGCGTTCATGCCAACGGCGACACCGCCTTCACGGCGGATGCGGTGGGCCGGTATTTCTACTGGCAGATCATCGTCGGCCTCTTCCTAACCGGCGGGTTGGACCGCTGCTGTCGAGATCTTCCGCCGGCGGTCCCACTCGGCCGCGCGGACGCAACCGCTACGGACGGTGGTCGGCTTACTCCCCTTCGGTACCGAACGGCCCGCAATACGTCACTGTGACGAATTGGTTGTGGCACAGGGTGATTGGACTTCCCCTAATCGACGACGAGCCGGACGCGACCGCCGAGGCGGAGTTCCACGGCGCCTAGCGCTCCGCCTGTCACTCCCCTTGCGGGGCCGTTTGGGGCAGTTTCGTCAGTGCCTCAAACGCTTCCCTGAAGATTGCGGCGATAGCGCGGTCGTCGGCGGTGGCGATCGGATCTTTATTGAGCAGCGCACGCAGGACGCCGATTCCGAGGAGCAGGGCGGCGACCATGTCGGCGCGAAGTCGTGGCTCGTTCGACTTGATTCTGCGGGAAAGGTTGCGCGTGAGCCCGGTTTCGAGCTGGTCGTTGAGGCGCTCGACGACGGCGGGGTCGCCGCTGGAGCGCAGCAGCGCGAACAACGGGGCGTCGACGTCGCGGCGAGCGCGCAACACCCGTTCGATCATGGCGGCGGCCACCACGTCGTCGGCAGCACGCCGCACCGCGTCAACGTTGTCCGAGACATCGGTGGCTTCGGCGAAAAGCTGTTCCTTCGAACCGAAATACCGCTTGATGAGCATCACGTCGACGCCGGCCTGGGCCGCGATCGACCGCAACGACGTTGCCCGATACCCATGGCGCAAGAACTGTTCGCGCGCGGCCACGAGCAGGCGCGCCTGGGTGGCCGCGGCGTTGCGCCGCGGCGGGTTCGCATCGGCGCTCTCGCCCACCTTGGACTTCATTGCCACCTCCGTGCCGGATTTATCTACAACGGTAGACATACGTGCTCGACCGGTCTAGAGTCGTTATATCTACACCTGTAGACATCGATGTCGGAGGTGAAGCCTATGACACAGCAACGGCAAACACGTGCGGCCCCGACCGGCATCGGGGCGACGTCTTTAGGCGTGGCAATGCTGCGCGCCCGCGAAAGCGCCCGCACCGACCGGCTGTTCAACGACCCGTATGCCCGCGTGTTCGTGGACCGCGCCGATCCGCGCGGGTCGGTGTGGAACAGCGAGGGCGCGGCCCCAGATTTCTTCCAGCTGATGGCCGAGCAAGTCGCGGTGCGCACCCGGTTCTTCGATAACGCGCTGCTCGATGCCGCGCGAGCCGGCGCCGCACAGGTCGTCCTGCTCGCCTGCGGTATGGATAGTCGGGCGTTCCGCCTGACGTGGCCGACCGGAACCAGGGTCTACGAAGCCGACCAGCCCGAGGTCCTAGCCTTCAAATCCGCTGTGCTGCAAGAGCTGCATGCACAGCCGCGCTGTCGGCGCGTCGAAGTGCCGGTGGATCTGCGGACCGATTGGGCGACACAGCTGGTCGAGGCCGGGTTCGATCCCGAGCAGCGCACGGCGTGGCTCGCCGAGGGGATCCTCTATGCCCTCGAACCGGATGCGGCCGATGTCTTCCTCGACCGGATCACCTCGTGCTCCGCGACGGGAAGCACGCTCGCTCTGGATCACAACGAGGATTCCGAACAGCTTCGCGCCGCGCGAGCGGCGATCTCACCCGAACTCGTCTCGATGTGGAAGGGCGGCCCCACTGGCGAGCTGGACGCCTGGTTGCGTCGGCACGGCTGGAGCGCCGAAATCCGCGATATCACAGCGGTTGCCGCCGAATACGGCCGTCCCGCCCCGCCCGCATTCGATCAACGCAATGTCGAAGCCAGCCGCGCCTGGCTGGCAACCGCTCATAAAACCGCACCCTGAAAAACATTCAGTGTCAGGAGGACTCATCGTGGCCGGAATCATGCTCGTCAAACAACGTGTCACCAGTGTCGAGCAATGGAACACTGTCTTCCGCGATCCGGAGCTTGACGCCGTGCGCCGAAAGCACGGCTTGGTGGTCACCGGAACCTACGTCGACGCCGAGAACGCCGACACAGTCGTCGTGGTCATGGACATGCACGACGTGGACAAGGCCCGCCAATTCGCGCGCTCGCCGGAACTGGCGGAGGCCCGCGAACGGGCCGGCGCCATCGGCGCCCCGGACGGTGTCTGGTATGGGGCGCAACCGATCCGGTGAAGGAGTCCGGCGATGAACGGGCTACACGACCTGGGCGGCATGCAATCGTTCGGACCGGTGCCGCGCGCGCAGAACGAGCCGGTGTTTCGCAACCCATGGGAAGGTCGGGTCGAAGCGATGACCATGCTATTGCTGATGCGCGGCCTCTTCGGAGGCGGTGGCGCCCTGCGTCTGGCGATAGAGAGCCTGCCGCCGCTGCGCTACCTTTCCGACAGTTACTACGAACGCCATCTCGACGCGCTGGAAGCGGCGCTGGTGGACCGCACATTGTTGAGCGCAGAGGAGATCCAGCTGCGTGTCGAACGCCTCGGTGCAGTAACCACTTCGCCACTGCAACGCGAGCGCAGACCAGCGGCCGACATTCTAAAAGCAACGACGGCCGGTGGCGGCGCACCGAGTAACCGCCGCGACATCGATCGAGCGCCGCGGTTCGCGTTGGGCGACGCGGTAATTGCCGTCAACGCGCACCCGCACGGACACACCCGGCTGCCTCGCTACGTCCGTGGGCGCCCCGGCATGATTGTGCGCATCCACCCGGGCGCCGTCTTTCCCGACACCGACGCTCGCGGTCAAGGGGAGCACCCCCAACACGTCTATACCGTGCGCTTCGACAGCCACGATCTGTGGGGATCCACGGCCGAGCAGAACGAAGGAATCTACGTCGGGCTGTGGGAACGCTACCTGGAGGCAGCATGATCGACCAACCGGATGCCCCGCGGCGGGATCCCGCCCTCCGGGCAGAGACGATCGAGTCTCTGCTGCTGGAAAAAGGATTGGTTCCACCCGGGGCCATCGATGCCGTGGCCGGCATGCTCGAACACGACATCGGCCCACTCAACGGCGCGCGCATCGTCGCTCGCGCATGGAGCGACCCGGACTACAAAGACCTACTGCTGCAGGATGGCAATGCCGCGATCGAAGCAGCGGGTCTCACGCTGGGCGCCGAACTGATCGTGGTTGAAAATACCGACCTGGTCCACAACGTCATTGTTTGCACGCTGTGTTCGTGCTATCCGTGGACCATACTTGGCCTCCCGCCCGAGTGGTACAGGTCCGCCGAGTACCGGGCCCGCGTTGTGATCGAGCCGCGCGCCGTGCTCGCTGAATTCGGTCTGCACCTGATGGATTCGACTCAGATCCGCGTATGGGACTCCAACGCCGAAACCCGGTATCTGGTGTTGCCGCAGCAACCGGCGAATACCCGGGACTGGGGCGTCGAGGAGTTGGCGCGCCTCGTCAGCCGCGACGCCATGGTCGGCGTTGCGGTCGTGCCGGCGCCACCTAACCGCTGAAAGCTGTCCCGTCGAAACGCTCGCGGGTGACGAACTCGGCGACCGGCCGTCGGCGCAGCTTCCTCACCTGTCGCACCGGTTTGCCCAGCGGGACCACAGCGGCGACGGCGTACGGGTCGGGCACGCCGAGGAGCTCTTTGACACGCGGCTCCTCGGCGACGGCCATCGTGGTCAACACTCCGCCGTAGCCCTCGTTGCGCGCGGCCAGCAGCACGTTCCACACGAACGGGTAGACCGAGGCTCCCGGCACCACGCCGATGCGATCGAGGTTCTGATCGGTGGCGGCAACGACGGCGAGGTCCAGACAGATCACGAGCACCACCGGGGCGTCGCGAAGCGGGGCCGACATCTGCGCCGGCGGGTCCGTCGCCTCGATCGTCGACGCGTCGACGCCGGTCGGCTGCAACGGATTCCACGGCGTATCGCGGTTGGCGAGTTGCGCGGTGTACCGGCGGGCGGCGGGAAGTCCGAGTTCGGCCAGCGCCGCCCGGGTGTCCCTGTCTCGCAGCACGATGACGCGCACGCCCTGCCGATTGCCGCCGGAGGGCGCGAAGCGGGCGTTGTCGAGGATTCGTGCCAGTACGTCGTCGGGAAGGGCGTCGTCGGTGTACTCGCGCACGGCGGACGTCGAGCGCATAACGTCGTAAAGCTCCATGCCCGCCATCGTGCCGCACGCCGTCAGGCGGCGTCGTGAAAGATCAACCCGAGTGTGCAACGGTGACCGGTGCGGACCACCGACACCCCATGTCGCACGGGCGCGGCCGACCATCCCCGCGTCGAGCGGACCGGCCGTTCCCTGGTGGTGAAGATGTAGCCGTGCCCGTGCGGCAGTGTGGTGGCGGTCCCGCGCGACTGGGCCCGGGGTCGCTGCTCGACGAGCAGGAATTCGCCGCCGGTGTGCGCCACGCCCGGCTCGTTGAGGTTGATGACGACCTGCAGCGGAAACACGAGGTCCCCGTACAGGTCTCGGTGCAGCGCGTTCCAGTCACCCGGCCCGTAGTTGAGCAACAACGCGGTGGGTTTGGTTTGGCCGGCGCGGTGGCACATGTCCAGCCATTCGTCGAGCGTGTCGGGCCAGGGCGGGTCGCGTCGCAGCTTGGTCCACCAGTCGCGGGCGATCGGCAACAACCTGGGGTAGAGCGCCTGTTTCAGCTCGTCGATGGGGTGCGGGTAGGGCCGTTTGAAATAGCGGTACTCGCCTTGCCCATAACGGTGGCGGCCCATGTCGATGGTGGCGCGGAACAGGCTGTCGTCGGGGTAGAGATCGAGCACCGCCGCGCACTCCCTCGGAGTGAGCAGCCGCGGAAGCAGTGCGCCGCCAACATCGTTCACATCGGCGGTGATCGCGTCCCAGTCGGCGGCGGTCACCCTCCGATCCCATTTCGACGGCATCAGAACAATCTGCCGGCCGCCGCGGGCACCGGCGCCTCCAGGTCTAGCAGGAATCGTTTTCGCTTCAGACCGCCAGCGTAACCCGTTAGCGCGCCATCCTTCCCGACGACCCGATGGCACGGGACGATGATGCTGAGCGGGTTGCGTCCGACCGCCTGGCCGACTTCGTAGGCCGTGAAGCCGTCGGCCAGCGTCGTGGCCAGCTCACCGTAGGTCGTGGTCTCGCCGTAGCCGATGGCGGGCAACAAGTCCCAGACCATCCTGCGACGCAGGTCGCCACTCAGGGCGACGGGGACGTCGAACTGTGTCCGCGCGCCGGCGAAATATTCGTGCAGCTGATCGGCGGTCCACCGGAACAGTTCATCGGCGCCGGGTAGCACGGACCGACCGAGGGCGTCGGCGGTGGGTGGGTGCCAATGACGCCGGAAGTACACGCCGGTGAGGGCGTCGCCGTCGGCGACCAGGGTCAGCTCCCCGAGCGGGCTGTCGGTCACCGTGTGTCGTGTGTGCATCGTCGAACCTCCTTTCCTGGTAGACGACGATCGGCTTGGAATCGTGAGATCGCCTTTTCGATGTGCCCCGGGGCTCACATTCGGCGCCGCGCGGACGTCTTCACAATGAGAGTCGCGGATTGCACGGAGGAAACAGCGCCAGGATGAATGTCGATCGGCACGTCAAGCCGCCTTTCGAGGCGGTTGTGGTTCGACACGGCGCCACGGTGTGGCGGGTCGTTCGAGCGGTGATCGGCCACGTCGACGCCGATGACGCCTGGTCGGACACGTTCCTGGCCGCGCTGAAGGCCTACCCGCAGCTGCCGGCCGACGCCAATGTCGAGGCGTGGCTGGTGACCATCGCGCACCGGAAGGCCATTGACATCGCGCGCGGGGCCGCGCGGCGGGCCGCCCCCGTCGCCGATCCGCCCGACTCCCCCGCTCGCGAGCGGGCCGACGCGCACGATCTCGACCTGGACGCCGCGGTGGGCGCGCTGCCGCCCAAGCAGCGCCAGGCCGTTGCCTACCACTATCTGGCCGGCCTGCCCTACGCCGAGATCGCGGTGATTCTCGACAGCAGCGTTGACGCCGCCCGCCGAGCCGCCGCCGACGGGATCGCCACCCTGCGCCGCACCTATCCCCTCATCGATACGACAAGGAAACACCAATGACCACACCGGATCTCACCGCGCACTACCCCGTCGACGGCGATCGGCTCCGGCGCCTGCACGCTCGCCTGGAAAGGGACGCCCAGGCCGGGGATCTGCTCGACATCGCCTACCGCACAGTGGACTCCGCCGTCGGACCCCTGCTGTTGGCGGCCACGCCCCTGGGACTGCTACGCGTGGCGTTCGCCAACGAAGACCGCGACAGCGTGCTGCAGAACCTGGCGGAGCGCATCAGCCCGCGCGTGCTCGAATCGCGCCCACGGCTGGACCCCATGGTGCGACAACTAGACGAATACTTCACCGGGCGCCGTCGCAGCTTTGACGTCGCGCTGGATTGGTCGCTGTCGCGAGGCTTTCGGCGCACCGTGCTGGCACACCTCAACGCCGAGATCAACTATGGCGACACCGCGAGTTACGCCACCCTGGCCCGACTGTCGGGCTCCCCCAAGGCCGTACGCGCCGTCGGCACGGCGTGCGCGACCAACCCGATCCCCATCTTCGTGCCGTGCCACCGGGTGATCCGTTCCGACGGGGCGGTCGGCGCCTACCGCGGCGGCCCGACCGCCAAGCGCGTGCTGCTCGATCTCGAACAAGGTCGATGACGAACGGGCCGGCGCGCAACCGGGTCTCGCCCCTGGGTGAGATCATCGCCGCCCCGGGCCGCGGGGCGTGGATGGGCAACCGTGGTCGCTTGCACGAGGGTCGCGGCACCCGCGTAGCAGTGCGCAACCATCAGCACAAGACCTGGATCACCTGCGTCCTGTCATTCAGGAGCCGTCGAGTCGCGCAATGGGAGCCGAATCGCTACACGCCGCTGTTCTTCCTCGACGAGGCCGTCTCGCTGGCCGCCGGACACCGCCCCTGCGCCGAATGCCGTCGCGGCGCCTACAACGAGTACCGCGATCTGTGGGCCGAAACCCACTCCGGTGCAACACCTTACGCTAAAGACATCGACGCGCAGCTGCACCTGGAGCGGATAAACCGGGCCGGTCATCGCGCCGCCTGGGACGACCTGCCCGACGGGGTCTTCGTCGTAACCGAGCGTGGGCCCGCGGTCGTCGTCGGCGACCACCTCAGGGTCTGGAACCGGCTGGACTACAGCTACGGAGGCGAGCTCGCACGGCCGGCAGCCGGCGCCGCGGTCGTCGTCACGCCGCCGTCCAATGTGGCCATCCTTCGCGCCAGCTATCCGGTCCAACTCGGCCCGCGAAAGTGCAACTAGCGACGCGTTTCTCGAGTGGAGGCGTCGGCAGTTGCACTCTCGCGGCGGATCAAAGCGGCGACCAGTGCACCGCCTTCATGGTGGTCATCTCGTCGAGGAGCTCGGGGCCGAAGCCGACCCCGGTGCCGCTGGCCCCGGGGGCGCCCCCGAACACGTTGTTGATCTTGACGGTGCCAACCGGGAGGCTGCGCCACGCCTCCTGCGCGTGCGCCATGTCGCCGGTCAGCACGGTGGCGGCCAGGCCAAAGCGGTCGTTACCGGCCTCGGCCAGCGCGGCGGCGAAGTCCGGCACCATCCGCACAGGCGCGATCGGACCGAACGTCTCCTCGCGCAGCACCAGCATGTCCGGCGCGCAGTCCGTCAGCACGGTCGGCGGATAGAACGAACCCGGTCCCGGTCGCGGTTCGCCGCCCGCCAGGACGTGGGCGCCGCGCCGCACCGCGTCCTCGACGTGGGCGTGCACGTGCTCGCGGTGGCGCTGGTCGACTAAAGGCCCGATCCGATCGGCCCACGACAGGGCCTCGTCGACCAACGCATCGACGAACGCCTCGGCGATCGGCGCGACGACGTAGACCCGCTCCACCGACACGCAGATCTGACCCGCGTTGGCGAACGCACCGAGTGCAGCCTGGCCGGCCGCCCAGCGGGGGTCGACGTCCGCGTCGACGATCAGGGCGTCGTTTCCGCCGTTCTCCAGCAGCGCCTTGGCGCCGCGTTCCACGCAGGCGCGGGCGATCTCCCGTCCGGTCGCGCTGCTGCCGACGTGCGCGACCACGTCGACGAGCTCCGACTCGGCCAATCGCGCACCGACCGTTCCGTCGCCGTCAACGATTTCCAGCACGCCCTTCGGCAACCGCGCGGCCAACAGCTCGGCGAACCGCCGACCGGTCCGCGGGCAGCGCTCGCTGGGCTTGTGGACCACCGTGTTTCCGGTGACCAGCGCCGCGCCGAGCAGCCCGGCGGCCACGGCGACGGGGTCGTCCCAGGGCGTCAGCACCGCGACGACGCCGCGCGGCTGGGGAACCATCAAATCCGTTGCCGACCAGTCGCCCTGCAGGCCGCGCCCGCGATGCAACGGGCCGAGTTGGGCGTACTGCAAAAGCGTGCCCACTCCGGCCTCCACGCCGCACCGCGCGTCGTCGCGCAGTTTTCCCGTTTCGCGCTCGTTCAGTTCGGCGAGTTCGTCTATGGCGCCGCGGACGTCGGCGGCGGCTGCCGCGATCGCCTCGGCACGTTCGGCGGGCGCGGTGCGCGTCCAGTCGGGGGCCGCATCCGCGGCGCGCCGGATTGCGTCGTCACAGTCTGACGGCTCCGTGATGGGAATTTGCGTCACCTGGTCGCCGGTGCGCGGGTCCAGGACGTTGATGACCTTGGTCATGGTCGAAGCCACGACCCCGTTTACCCTCTCGGCGCGCGGGCCAATCAGTTAATGGCCCTGGACGATATCCGCTTCAGGTATGGTCGGCGCACCGGACCGGAGGGCACGCGATGGCAAACACACACGCGGGCAACGCCTTCACGTCGCGGCATGCCCTGGATCCCGGCCTGCGCAAGGCGGCCCGGTTCCTGCCCCGCGGCTACGCCCTGCATCGCGGCTACCGGGTCCAGCGGGCGCTGATGAACCTGATGGGCAACGCGGGCCGGCTGCGTAATGTCCCGGTGGCCGCGGTCAACGAACACGTCACGGTTCGCCTGCACCTACCCGTCAGCCGTACCCGCCCGGCGGCGGCGATGCTGTGGATCCACGGCGGCGGCACGATCATGGGACACGCCGCCCACGACGACAGGTTTCTACGCAAGCTGTCGCATCTCACCGGCGTCGCGGTGGCCGCGGTGGAACACCGCCTGGCGCCGGAGCACCCGTATCCGATCCCGGTCGAGGACTGCTACGCGGCATTGCGGTGGCTGGCGCACCAACCGTGGGCGGACCCGGACCGGGTCGCGGTCGGCGGGGCCAGTGCCGGTGGACATTTCGCGGCCGCCGTGGCTCAGCGGGCCGTCGACCGCGACGACGTCAAAGTCGCGTTCCAGATGCTGGTCTACCCGATGCTCGACGACCGCACCGGCGCGGACCACGACGGCCACAAGCGGCTCATGTGGACCGGATTCGACAATCAGCTGGCGTGGCGGTGGTACCTCAACGGCGCGGATCCCCGAGAGGCGGCGCCGGCCCGTCGGGAAGATCTGTCGGGCCTGCCGCCGACCTGGATCGGCGTCGGGACGTTGGACCTGTTCTATCAGGAGTGCCTGGACTACGCGCGACGCCTGCGGGAGGCCGGGGTGCCCGTGCACGAAGAGATCGCTCCGGGCGCGTTTCACGCGTTCGACCAGATCGCGGACAAGGCGCCGATTTCGATGAAGTTCTTCGCCAGTCAGTGCGCTCACCTGCGCGAGGCCCTCGCGCCGCGCACAAGTTGACTGCAAAGTTTGCGGTTTGTGCAACTATGAGTGGCATGGGCAATCCCCTAGGCCTTCGCGAGCGGCGTCGTCGCCAGACCAGCGCCGACGTCCGCAACGCCGCGGTGCGCTTGGCGCTGGAACGTGGCTTCGACAAGGTGACCATTGAGGAGATCTGTGTCGAAGCGGGAATTTCGACGCGCACGTTCTTCAATTACTTTCCGAACAAAGAGTCCGCCATCGCGTATGGCCCGTCGGACCTGCCCGTGGAGCTGGCCGCGGATTTCGTCGCGGCCGGGCCGGCGCCCTATTCGGTTGTCCTCGCGGACCTGATCAGCCTCGCGGGACATCACCTGCGCGACATGCCCCCGCTGCGCGAACAGGCCGCCGGCATGCTCGAACTCTGCAAGACCAGCCCGGCGGTACTGGCGGCATTCCTCGCCGAGCTGGAACGGTTTCAGAACCAGCTGACCGACATCGTTGCCCGTCGCCAGGCGATGCGGCCCGACGACGAGATACCCCCGCTGATCGCGGCGCTGGCGTTGACCGCCGTGCGTTCGGGCATCGAGCGCTGGGCCAGCGCCGAGCCACAGGATTTCGACGACACGCCGATGCCCTACGTCGAGCGCGCTGCCGCCCTGGTCAACAGCATCTTCGCGAAGTGATCCGCCGGATAGTTACCTAGATCACCTTCGTTTGCATTGTCTGCAAATTATGCAGGCGATGTATTATGCTGTGGTGGCATCAGACGGGGGTTCGCGATGCGGGGACAGCGTTCCCAGCTTCCGACTGCCCAAACCGATCACGGCGGCGTACGAACTCCGTTGTGGCGCAACCTAATACGGTGATCACCGCGAAGGCGACGCACCAACGTTGATTTGACGACGAGAGGAATCCACGCAGGTGCAGCTATCCAGGGTCGTGCGCAACGCGTGGTTGCCGCTCTTGATCGTGGCGGTGGTGGTGATCGGCGGGTTCACCGTGGCGCGGGTCAAGTCGTTCTTCACGGCCAACGACACCGGCGTCCTGACCAGCCCACGGCAGGAGGATTCCAAGCCGTTCAAGCCCAAGGTCGTCAAATACGAGATCTTCGGCTCGGCCAGTCACGCCAACGTCAACTACCTGGATCTGTCCGCCGACCCGAAGCGGGTCGACGACGCGCCGCTGCCCTGGACGCTGGTCCTCAGCACGACCACCCCGTCGGTGTTCCCGAATCTCTCGGCACAGAGCGACGGTGACCGCCTCGGGTGTCGCATCACCATCGACGACGAAGTCAAGGACGAGAAGATAACCAACGGCGTGCACGCCCTGACCTTCTGCTTGGTGAAATCCGCATGAGCGCAAGCGCTGAACACCCGACCGACGTCCTGCCCGTCGCAAGACACGCCGGGCGCCCGGCGATCCCGCGCATCATCCGAACCTTCGCCGTGCCGATCATCCTGGGCTGGATCGCGATCATCGCGGTGCTCAACACGATCGTCCCGCAGCTGGACGAGGTCGGAAAGATGCGCTCGGTCTCGATGAGCCCGGACGACGCGCAATCGGTCATCGCGACAAAGCACATGGGCGAGGTGTTCGGGGAATACAAGTCCAACAGCTCGGTCATGATCGTGCTCGAGGGGCAAAATCCGCTGGGCGCCGACGCCCACGCCTTCTACGACCAGATGGTCAAAAAGCTCGACGCCGACACCAAACACGTCGAGCACGTCCAGGACATGTGGAGCGATCCGCTGAGTGGGGCGGGCGTCCAGAGCAACGACGGCAAGGCCGCCTACGTCCAGGTCTACCTGGCCGGGAACCAGGGCGAGGCGCTGGCCAACGAGTCGGTCGAGGCCGTCCAGGGCATCGTCAAGAGCCTGAGCCCGCCCAGCGGTGTCAAGGCCTATGTCACCGGACCCGCGGCGGTGCAAGCGGATCAGCACATCGCCGGCGACCGTAGCCTGCAGGTAATCACCACCGTCACGTTCATCGTGATCATCGCGATGCTGCTGATGGTCTACCGCTCCATCGTCACGGTGCTGCTGACGTTGGTGATGGTCGTGCTCGAACTTGCCGCCGCCCGCGGAATGGTGGCGTTCCTCGGCTACTACAACATCATCGGGCTCTCCACCTTCGCCACGAATCTGTTGGTGACGCTGGCGATCGCGGCCGCCACCGACTACGCGATCTTCCTGATCGGGCGATATCAGGAAGCCCGCTCGATCGGCGAGTCGCGAGAAGACGCGTACTACACGATGTTTGGCGGCACCGCGCACGTGGTGGCCGGGTCGGGCCTGACCATCGCGGGCGCGACCTTCTGCCTGCACTTCACCAACCTGCCGTACTTCCAGACGTTGGGCATCCCGTTGGCCATCGGCATGGTGGTCGTGGTCGCGGCGGCGCTGACGTTGGGTCCCGCGGTGATCTCGGTGGCATCGCGCTTCCGCCAGACACTCGAGCCAAGGCGTGCGCAGCGAATTCGCGGCTGGCGCAAGGTCGGTGCCGTCGTCGTCCGGTGGCCCGGCCCCGTCCTGATCGTGACGATCGCGATCGCGCTCGTCGGCCTGCTCACCCTGCCCGGGTACCGGACCAACTACAACGACCGCAAATACCTGCCCGCCGACCTGCCGGCGAATGCCGGCTACGCCGCGGCCGACCGGCACTTCTCGAAGGCTCGGATGAACCCCGAGCTGCTGATGATCGAAAGCGACCACGACCTACGCAATTCCGCCGACTTCCTCGTCATCGACAAGATCGCCAAGTCGATCTTCCGGGTGCCCGGAATCTCGCGGGTGCAGGCGATCACCCGGCCGCAGGGCACGCCGATCGAGCACACCTCGATCCCGTTTCAGATCAGCATGCAGGGCGTCACCCAGCAGATGAATCAGAAGTACCAGGCGGACCAGATGGCCGACATGCTGCACCAGGCCGACATGATGCAGACCACCATCGACAGCATGGAAAAGATGTCCAGCATCACCGCGCAAATGGCGAACGACATGCACGTCATGGTCAAAAAGATGCACGAGATGACCATCGACATCGACGAATTACGCCAGCACATGGCGGATTTCGAGGACTTCTTCCGGCCGATCCGCAGCTACTTCTACTGGGAGAAGCACTGCTACGACATCCCGGTGTGCTGGTCGCTACGGTCCGTGTTCGACGCCCTCGACGGCATCGACACGATGACCGACGACATCCAGAGCCTGCTGCCCGTCATGGATCACCTGGACACGCTGATGCCCCAGATGGTGGCGCTGATGCCGTCGATGATCGAGAACATGAAGGCCATGAAAACGACGATGCTGACCATGTATTCGACCCAAAAGGGGCTGCAGGATCAGCAGAACGAGGCGCAGAAGAACTCGAACGCCATGGGCAAGGCGTTCGACGCGTCCAAGAACGACGACTCGTTCTACCTGCCCCCGGAGACCTTCAACAACGCCGAGTTCAAGAAGGGCATGAAGAACTTCCTGCCACCCGACGGCCACGCGGTGCGGTTCATCATCAGCCACGACGGCGATCCGATGACGCCGGAGGGCATTTCGCACATCGAGGCGATCAAGAAGGCCACCTACGAGGCGCTCAAGGGCACACCCCTGGAGGGCTCCAAGATTTACCTCGGCGGCACCGCGGCGACCTACAAGGACATGCAGGACGGCAGCAACTATGACCTGCTGATCGCCGGAATCGCCTCGCTGTGCCTGATTTTCATCATCATGCTGATCATCACGCGCAGCGTCGTGGCCTCAGCGGTGATCGTGGGGACGGTGTTGCTTTCGCTGGGGGCGTCCTTCGGGCTCTCGGTGCTCATCTGGCAACACCTGATCGGCATCGAACTGCACTGGATGGTGCTGGCCATGTCGGTGATCATCCTGCTGGCGGTTGGCGCCGACTACAACCTGCTATTGGTGTCCCGGTTCAAGGAGGAAATCCACGCCGGCCTGAACACCGGGATCATCCGGGCGATGGGCGGTACCGGTTCCGTGGTCACCTCGGCGGGGCTGGTGTTCGCCTTCACGATGATGACGATGGCCGTCAGTGAGCTCACGGTCATCGGTCAGGTCGGCACCACCATCGGCCTGGGCCTGTTGTTCGACACACTGATCGTGCGGTCGCTGATGACGCCGTCGATCGCGGCGCTGCTGGGCAAGTGGTTCTGGTGGCCGCAGCGGGTGCGGCAGCGGCCGGTGCCCTCGCCGTGGCCCACGCCGGCCAAGGAGCGCGAATCCGTCGCGGCGGTCTAAGCCTCTGCGAGAGGGCTACGTCACCCACTCGGGTTGCTGGCTTGCATCGACCGCGGAGAAGTCCTTGTGCGCCAGGGCCGCGGTGGTGCCGCCGTCGACGACGAACTCGGAGCCGGTCGAATAGCTCGACTCGTCGCTGGCCAGATAGACCACGAGGTTGGAGACCTCCCTGGGTTCGGCGATCCGGCCGAGCGCGGTGTTGAAGATGTCTTCGGGGACCCACTCGGTCATCGGCGTCTTGATGAGGCCCGGATGGATCGAGTTCACCCGGATGCCGCTCGGCCCGAGTTCCAGCGCAACCGATTTGGTCAACCCCCGGACCGCGAACTTGCTCGCGGTGTACCCGTGGCACGCGATGGTGCCCGCCATCCCCTCGATGGAGGAGATGTTGATGATCGATCCCCGTCCCGCTTCCTTCATCGGCTTGACCACGGCACGGATGCCGAGGAACACCCCGGTCAGGTTGACGTCGAGGATCTTGTGCCACTCGGACAGCTCGTAATCCTCGATGGTGCCGATGTTGAGGATGCCGGCGTTGTTCACCAGGACGTCGACCCCGCCGAACTCGGTCACGGCGGCGGCCACCGCCGCTTCCCAGTGTTCGGGTTTGGTGACGTCCAGGTGCACGTAGCGGACGGCGTCGCCGAGCTCGGCCGCGACGGCCTTGCCCTCGTCGTCGAGGATGTCGCCGAACACCACCTTGGCACCCTCGGCCACCAGCGTCCGCACGTGCGAGGCACCCATCCCCCGCGCCCCGCCACTGACGAGCGCGACCTTTCCCGCCAACCGTTCTGCCACTGCGCGTCTCCTGTCGTGCCGGTGTTTTTTGCACCATACAGACGCACACAGATGTATGACCAGGGCTGGCCTTCGACGCCCTTACTTGCTGGGCTTGTTGGCCGGGTGCTTTCCGGGGCAGTAGTCGGCGGTGGCCGCGCCGACGAACATCTCCGCTTGCTTCTGGCTCAACCGGTGCGCGCCCGTCAACTGGTCGATCTCATCCTTCTGGCTGTACCCGGCGTTGAGGTCATTGCACATGACCTGGGCCGCCTTCACGTCCATCGCCGGGCCACCGAGGTCGACGCCGTGCGACTGCAGGTAGTTCGTAAAGTCCTCGTCCGTCGGATCGGCCCGCGCGACGCTGGTCGGCACCAACATGACGGCCGCCAGCGCGCCCACCGCGCACGCAGAAACCTTCTGAGCCATACCGCGCTGCTTCATCGTTCCCCCATGACTATCCAAGGTCCACACCAAATTCGGATTGACCCAAAACCCCGAAATTACACATCGGAATGTTTCTACCATCCATGATGTCTAGCGTCCATGATTGCCTATGGCAAACATAGTTATGCGCTGGTCACCACTGGTCAAGGACACACGCGGGACACGCCCGTCGCGGCCGAAAGCTTTACCCGAGGGTCGCCTCTAGTTCCGGCTGAATTCAACCGGATTAGCGGGGGTTCACCGTCTCGAAGATCGCGGCGGCGGACGTTACGGCCTTGTCCGCGTTTCCTTCGTCGTGCAGAAGCATGCGCACGCCAATGCGTCCGGGTGAGCCGGCGTGCGCCGTGCCCTCCACGCGAAACGGGCCGACCTTGCCGCGCGACATGAACATGACGTGCCAGCTGACGACCTGCAGCATCCTGGTGCCTGCGACCTCGGCGGCCAGGTCGGTCGCCGCGGTCTCGAGGACGACGTGCTGCGGCCCGATGTGCAGCGCGGCATCCGGCGAAGCCAGCTCGGCGCTCAGCGCGGGCAGCACCCAATGGCCGTCGGCGCGCTTGCCGGCACCGAACGCCTGCCACAGCGGAGGCAGATCGGGCGAGTCCTCGATCACCAGCTCGGTGCCCGAAACATCCATCTTGCCAAGGCCTTCCGGTGGGACGCCGATGACGGCCCCCTGCCCCTCGTTGAAGGCGATCACCCGGTCGGGGTTGTCGGCGTCGACGATCTTGCACCGTCCGTAACCCATGGTGCGGCCCTGGTGCACGATGCCGGACCCCACGATCTCGATCCGCGTGACGTCATAGCCCGGGTCGATGATCTGGACCGACGTGATGACCGGGTTCGGCACCGCGACCATGTCGGTCTGGCATCCCTCCGGAGACGAAATCGCCAACGGCGCCACCATGAGTCCACCGGCGTCGTTGCGCATGTCGCGGCGGATGGTGACGGTGTCGTCGGTCTCGCCGACGTTCATCGACGAGTGGTTACGGCCGATGTAGCGATAGCTGAGCAGTCCGGTCCAGCGTCGGAACAACTCGTCGCGGTAGGCGCCGGTGTCATCGGCCAGCTCTCGGATGTCGCGAGGTCGGTCGCTCACTGGTGGTTCCCCTTTGCGACTCTGCCACGGCGCACCTGGTTGAACGGCACACCGCGGTCGGCGGCGTACTCACGCGGAAAGTTCAGGACCCGCTCGCCGATCACGTTGCGGGCCATCTCCGTCGTGCCGCCCCCGATGCTGGCGATCTGACGGCCCAGGTATCGCGTGCCGACGCCGAGCAGGCCCGCGTCGTCCTCCACCACGCCCGCGGAGCCGGCGATGGCGAGGGCGGTGTCGTTCTCGACGTCGTGCACCTCGGCCATGTCGAGCCTGATGATCGATCCCGCGGCGGGCGGCAGGGATCCGTCGACCACGGCGTGGTAGACGTGCTCGCTCAGTTGCCCGTGCACCGCCCGGTGGACCAGGACCCGGCCCACCATCTCGCGGACACGTTCGCTCTCCCCTTGCCTGGTGCTGTCGACCAACGCCATCAGGTCGATCGAAATATCCTCGGCCTCAGCGATTCCGGGCCCACTGGTGTACTCCGAGCCGTCGCCCATCGTGCGGCGCTCGTGGTAGAGCTGCCGTGACGCGACGTCCCACCCTTTGCCCGGCTCTCCGACGACGGCGTCGTCGCCCACGTCGACGTCGTCGAAAAACTCCTCGCAGAACTCGACCGAGCCGTTGACCTGACGGATGCGGTTGATCGTCACCCCGGGGTGACGAAGCGGCAGCAGGAACATCGTCAGGCCGTTGTGTTTGGGTGCGTCCCAGTCGGTTCGGGCCAGGCACAGGCCGTAGTCGGCGGCGAACGCCCAGGTGCTCCACGTCTTGGCGCCGTTGATGATCCACCGCCCGTCCCGGCGGTCGGCGCGGGTGATGACGCCCGCGAGGTCCGAACCACCGCTGGGTTCGGAGAGCAGCTGGACGAGCACTTCGTCGCCGCGCAGCGCCGCGCCGATGTGGGTGCGTTTCTGGTCCTCGGTGCCCATGTCCAGGATCGTCGCGCAGCAGATGGCGAACGACGGGACGTTGAGCAGCAGCGGCGTCTCGTAGGCCAGCGCCTCGGCGTCGAACGCCTTCTTGTACTCGTAGCTCAGCCCGAGCCCGCCGTATTCGCGGGGAAAGCAGATCCCCGCGAATCCTCCGTCGTACAGCTTTCGCTGCAGTTCGCGGGCGCGCCGCCAGGACGTCAGCTCGTCGCGCTCGAGCACCATGGCGTCGGCGGAATCCAGCCGCGGCAGATTCTCGGCCAACCACGCCCTGGCCCGGCCGCGGAACTCCTCGACCGACTCGGCGCTCACCGAATTCGCCTGCGCGTCATCGCCGATGGCCTCCTCGAGCTTGTGCTGGGCGACTGTACAGCACCGCTTGACGACTGTACAGGTCGCCTAGGAGGCGTTCAGCTGCACCGCGGCGCGAACGAGCGCCTTGAACGCGCGCTCGTCGATCTTGTCGCCCTCGTGGAAATCGATGGCCCGTCGGGTGTTGCCGTCGAGGCTGGAGTTGAACAGGCCGGACGGGTCCTCGAGCGAGGCGCCCTTGGCGAACGTCACCTTGACCACACTCTTGTACGTCTCGCCGGTGCAGATCATCCCGTCGTGGTACCACACCGGGACGCCCCTCCACTTCCACTCCTCGACCACGTCGGGGTCGGCCTGCTTGATCAATTCCCTGATGCGAGAGAGCATTTCGCCGCGCCAATCGCCCAGTTCCTTTATCCTGGCGTCGATCAGCCGGGAGGGAGAATCCGTCATATCGTTGCCTTCCCGATGGTTTCGTCAGGGGATGGTTATCGCGATCTTGCCAACGTGTTCGCCGGCCCGCATCACCGCCAGCGCCTCGTCCAACTTCTCCCAGTCGAAGACGTGGCTGATGTGGGGCTTGATCCCGGTAGCCGACATCGAATCGCACAGGTCCCGCTGCGCGCGCACGCTGCCCACCGTGATTCCGACGATCCGCAGGTTGTTGAGCATCACTTCCGCGACCGAGATGGGCGCCGTGTCGAATCCGCTCAGCACGCCGATCACCGCGACGGTGCCTCCCACCCGCGCCGAGTGCACCGACTGCGCCAGCGTGGCGGGCCCGCCGAGGTCGACGATCAGGTCGGCACCCCGGCCGCCGGTCAGTCGCTTCACCTCGGTCTCCCAGCTCGGGGTCGCGCGGTAGTTGATGAGATGCGTTGCACCCAAGTCCGATCCGGTCTTGAGTTTGTCGTCGGACGACGACGTCAAGATCACCGTGGCGCCCAGCGCCCGGGCCAGCTGCGCCGTGAACAGCGATACCCCGCCGGTGCCCTGGGTCACCACGACGTCGCCGTCACCGATGCCGGCTTCCATCAGGGCGCTCCAGGCCGTCACACCGGCGCACGGCACCGTCGCGGCCTCGACGTCGCTGAGGTGCCCGGGCGTGCGAACCAGACCCGAGGCGTCGGCGACGCGATATTGCTGCAACCACCCGTCTTCGGTGTCGCCGGGCAGCACCCGTTTCGATTCCGGTGTCGGCGGCCCATCCAGCCAACCGGGATGGAATGCCCCCATGACGCGGTCCCCCACCCGCAGGCCGTCCACCCCGGGTCCGACCGCTACGACCTCTCCGGCGCCGTCGCTCATCGGCACGCGCGGCCACGGGCCCGGGAGGAGGCCCGTCAGGTTGACGTTGTCGTGAAAGTTCAGGCTCGACGCCCTGACCCTGACCAGCGCCTGCCCCGCGCCGGGTTCGTCGACCGGCCTGTCCACGGTCTCGAGGGGCGCGCCGGGCCCCGGCATCACCACCGCCCGCTGACGGTCAGGAATGGTCATGCGGTGCGCGCCTCCTCGGGTTCGGCACTTGCGCGGGTTCCATGTGACCATAAGCTCCCGCCGGCGCCCGTTGATTCCCCCGGGCCGCGACAACCGTCTCGGGCGCCGCCCGCGGCGTCGACCGCGTCTCGGGTTACAGTTTTGGGGTGAAGTGTCACGCGAGGCCGCGATGACGGGGCCGACCGCGGACGTCGACGCCACCGCGCTGCTGGCGATCGAGGCGATCAAACAGCTCAAAGCGCGGTATTGCCGGTACCTCGACACCAAGGACTGGGCGGCATGGCGGGCGCTGTTCGCCGACGACTTCGTCAGCGACACGTCCGAGGCGGGCGGCAAGCTGATCGTCGGCGCCGACGAGTTCGTGGCGTTCACCCGCAAGGGCGTCGGGCGCCCCGCGCAGGCCACCGCGCACCAGGTGCACGCGCCCGAGATCGAACTGACCTCGGCGACGACCGCGCGCGGGGTGTGGGCGCTGCAAGACGTGGTCCGCTTCGGGCCGGGCGTGACGCTGGTCGGCTACGGCCACTACCACGAGACCTACGAGAGCAGCGACGGGCGCTGGGTTATCAAGAGCTCCAAGCTGACTCGGCTCCGTGAGGACATCGTCACCCCGCTGTTCTCGATCTACATCTCCGACCGCATCCGGCGGGCAGCCAGCAAGCTCGCCGGCCGACTGATGGAGCAGTGATACGCCGATGAGTGTGGGTACCATTTTGATCACCGGCGCGTTCGGCCAGGTCGGCAGGCGATGCGCGCAAATCCTGCTCGACCGGGGACGGACCGTCGTCGCCACCGACCTGCGGACCGACAAGACCGTCGCCGCCGAGGCCGAGTTGTCCCCGGGCGCCGGCACGCTGATTCCGGCCTACATCGACCTGCTGGACGCCGATGCGGTGGGCGATCTGATCGCGACCCATCGGCCCGACGCGATCATTCACCTCGCCGCCGTCATTTCACCGCCGTCGTACCGCAATCCCGCGCTGGCCAGGCGAGTGAACGTCGGCGGTACCGAGACCCTGCTGGCGGCGGCCGCCCAGCTGCCCGATCCCCCGCTGTTTCTGCTGGCCTCCAGCGCGGCGGTCTACGGGTCGCGCAATCCGTACCGCTACCCCGAGCGGATCACCCCGGACACGGCGGTGCAGCCGATCGACCAGTACGGCGAGGACAAGGTGCTGGCCGAGGCGGCGACCCGGGCCAGCGGCCTGCCGTATGCGCTGTTCCGGTTGGGCGGGGTGGTCTCGCCGGACACCCAGGCGAGCATCAGCGGGGACCACTTGCTCCTGATGCGCTCGATGCCCGGCGACAACCGCATCCACATGGTGGACGCGCGCGACGTGGCGCTGGCGTTCGCCAACGCCGTCGATCGGGGTGCCAGCATCGCCGGCAAGGTCCTGCTGATCGGCGGCAACGAATCGTATGTGATGCTGCAGCGCGACCTCGAGGACGACCTGATGACCGCCGCCGGCCTGGGCCGGCTCGGCCCCTCCGCGAGCCTGCCCGGCGACCCCGGCGACGACCGCGGTTGGAGTTTCACCGGATGGTTCGACACCACCGAAGCCCAAGCGCTGCTTGACTTCCAGGAGCACGACTGGCACGAGTCGACCGCCTGGGTCGCCGAATCCCAGGGCCGCATACGCATCGTCCTGTGGGCGCTGGGCCCGATCCTGCGACCGGTGCTGCGCATCCTGCTCAAGCTGCAGCGCCGCGCCGAGGGCCGCGGCCCGTATGCCGACCCGTGGGCGCTGATCGAGAAGAAGTACGGTCCGGAGGCGCTGGCCGGCGCGCAGTAAGGGCTACCTCCGGGAAGCGAAGAAGACCGCGGCCTTGCGGATCGAGTCTTCGACAGGTTCCGGTTTCCACCCCAGTTCACGCTCGGCCTTGCCGTGGTCGAGTGGCGACATCAGCTCCGCCATGCGAATTCCCGCGTAGGCGAACGGAAGGTCTCGGCGCAGCAGCCGCGCCGCCAAATCGTTGACGCGCGCACCGGCGCGCAGCACCGAAATCGGGATGCCGATGCGCGGCGGGCGCCTGCCGACGGCGCTGGCGGCGATCTGGTGCAGCTCCCGGCCGCTCATGTAGCGGTCGGACACGATGTAGCGCTCGCCGTTTCGTCCCCGTTCCGCCGCCAAAAGCATTGCCCTGGCGGCGTCCTCGATGCCCACGACCTCCGACGAGTAGCCGAAATAGAACGGGAAACGCCCCGTGGCGACGAGGGCGATCAGGGAGCCGTGCGGCGTCGGCGCCCAATCGCCGGGGCCGTAAGTGGTGGAGATGCACATGGCCACGGCGGGCAGGCCCCGCTCGCGGGCGTACGAGAGGAGCAGGTTTTCGCCGGCGACCCGGGCTTCGATGTAGGGGCCGCCCTGGTCCCAGTTGTGCGGGTCGCCTTCGGTGACCGGCCGGCTGTCGCTGATCGCCAAAGAGCCGGTGGTGCTGGTGTATACGAACTTTGTCAGGTCGGCATTCAGTGCGGCGTCGAGGACGTGCCGCAGCCCTTCGACGTTGGTGCGAAACAACGGCGCCGGATCGCGCAGCCACATCCGGGCGTCGACGACGCAGTAGTAGACGACGTCACAGCCGGTCATCGCCGTGCGCAGCGCGTCGTCGTCGAAGATGTCCCCGTAACAGCGCTCGACGGGGAGCTCGTCGATTCCTTGGGTGGAACTGGTGCGGCGCAACATGACTCGCACGTCGGCGCCCGAGGCGACGAGCTGGCGCGTGACATGGGATCCCAGGAAACCGCTGGCCCCGATCACCAGCTTCGTGCCGCCCATCAGCGGTCGATCCATCCCATCTGCGCCTCGGCGTGGTGGCCACCGATCGGTGGGGTGAGTCGGTCGATCCTCGCCAGCTGGTCGGGGGCGAGCTCGACGGTGTCGGCGGCGACGTTCTCCTCGAGCCGGCTGACGCGCTTGGTCCCCGGAATCGGCACGATGTCAGGGCCTTTCGCCAGCAGCCAGGCCAACGCGACCTGGGCCGGGGTGGCGCCCACGTCGGCGGCGATCTCACGCAGCTCGTCCGCGCTCCGCAGGTTGTGCTGGAAGTTCTCGTCGAAGAAGCGGGGGTTGGTCTTGCGGTAGTCGCTGTCGGGAAGCTCCCCGTTGGAGCGGATGGCGCCGGTGAGAAACCCGCGGCCCAGCGGCGAGTAGGCGACGAACCCGATGCCCAGTTCGCGCAACGCGTCGAGCACGCCGTCTTCGGGATCGCGGGTCCACACGGAGTACTCGGACTGCACGGCGGTGATCGGATGCACGGCGTGGGCGCGGCGAATGGTGTTGACGCCCACCTCGGAAAGCCCGATGTGCCGGATCTTTCCGGCTGACACCAGCTCGGCCAGGGCCCCGACCGTGTCTTCGATCGGGGTCTCGCGATCGAGGCGGTGTTGATAGTAGAGGTCGATGTGGTCGGTCGCCAGCCTCTGAAGCGACCCCTCCACGGCGATGCGGATGTTGGCGGGGCTGCTGTCGAGGCCGTTGCGGCCGGTGTGGGAGATCAGGCCGAACTTCGTCGCCAGCACCACCCGATCGCGCCGGCCCTGTAGGGCGCGGGCGACGAGTTCCTCGTTGACATAGGGGCCATAGACCTCGGCCGTGTCGATCAGCGTGACGCCGAGGTCGATGGCGCGATGGATGGTGCGGATGGATTCGGCGTCGTCGGTGCCGGCACCGGCATAGGCGACGGACATGCCCATCGCGCCCAGACCGAGGCGTCCGACTTCGAGTTCCGCGAGATGAGCCCGTTTCATGGCCCCCATTGTGCGCCGGGCGACCCCGGGCGACCGGGCGGGTACCGTGGCGCTCGTGCCAGACACCGCGCGACCGGTCCGCAATCTCGCGGTCGACTTCTATCGCGTGTCGGGTGTGGTCCTCATCGTGCTGGGGCATTGGTTGGCCGGCTCGGTGACCTATCACGACGGATCTTTCGGTCGGCAGAACCCGCTCGTCGACATCCCGTGGACCCAGTGGCTGACCTGGCCCTTCCAGGCCGTCCCGACGTTCTTTCTGGTCGCCGGCTACGCGGGCGCGTTGTCCTGGACGCACCGGCGCGAGACCGACGGCATGTCGCGCCAGACCTGGCTTCGGCACCGGCTGGCCCGCGTGCTGGGCCCGACCACGGTCTACGTCGCGCTGGTGTCGGTGGTGGTGGCGGCGCTCGACGCCGGCCACGTGGCCGGCGCGACGCTGGAGTACGCGGGTTGGGCCGTGGCCATGCATCTGTGGTTCCTGGCCGTGTACCTGATCGTTGTCTCGCTGACCCCGATTGCGGTTGCGGCACATCGGCGTTGGGGGCTGCTGGCGCCGGCGGCGCTCGCGGTAGGGGTCGTCGCGGTGGACGTCCTCTCGATCGGTGCCCACGTGCACAACCTTGGCTGGGTTAACTACTTGCTGTGTTGGGGCACGTTCTACCAGCTCGGGATCGCTTGGCGCGGAGGGCTACTGGGCGGTCGCCGATCGGCGGTGCTGGCCGCCTGCTCGGCGATCGCGCTGGCGCTGCTGATCTGGCTGGGCGTGTATCCGATCAGCATGATCGGCGTTCCCGGGCAGACGATCGACAACACGACGCCGCCGACCGCTGCGCTGCTGGCGTTCGGATGCGCCCAGGGCGCATTGGCGATAACGCTCGCGCCCGCGCTGAACCGGGCGCTGCGCGCAGACATGATCAAGCGGGTGCTGGCCATCGGCAACAACAACGTGATGGCGCTGTACCTCTGGCACATGATCCCGGTGGTGATCGTCGCGATCGTCGCGTATCCGGCGGGTCTGCTGCCCCAACCGCCGGAGGGAACGGGGCTGTGGTGGCTGGCTCGGCTGGAGTGGGTGGTCGTCCTCAGCGTGGTGACGGCGGCCGAGCTCCTGTTGTTGTGGACGCTGCGGCGTCTTTTCGCGGCCCCGCTGCCCATGCTCGGTGTGCCCTTGACCGAACGCTGGGGCGAAGTGTTCATGCTGGCGGGCGCCGCACTGGCCGCCACTGGCCTGCATTTCTTTGCGTACGCGGGGTTCGCGCCGGACGGCCGCCTGCCATGGGTGACCGCGGCGCTCTTCGCCGTCGGAGTGGTGCTGGTGGCGCTTCGCCCGACGAAGGCCGGGCGGCGCGCGGCCGATCCGGCGCCTCCGACCGGGGGAACCGCCGCGCGCCGGCATTAGCGGCGTCGGCCCGTTGGCAAGCGACTTACGGCCCCTTGAGAGGGGCCGTAATGCCCTGGTCGGAGGTAGTATCGGGGAGCAACGTCTCCGGCAGGTTCGGAACGTTTGAGCGCGCCCGGACCGCAAGGAGACACCCTCGGTAAGGGAGTATGCAGATGTTAGACAGCCTCGCGGTCACCAATAACCACGGCCCTCAACGGCGCACTCAGGATGCCGAACTGTTGAAGGAATCCGGCGTGCACAAGGTCGTCGTTCTCGACCGCGACGGCAACTGCCTAGCGTTCGTATTGGCTTGGGACGGCTTCGAATACGACGCGGAGACGGACGCCTACGTGTGCGTCGCGGATCGTGATGGCCGGGAACTTTTGACCGTGTACGCCGCGGGTGACATCAGCTCGGCGCCCGGCGAAAACATGTATGTCGTGACGGCACCGGACGGCTCCGGTGTGGGACGTCACGGGCCCCGCTGACGCAACGGCGACGACTCACCGGCCGCGGCACGGTCGTTAAACCGTTACGTGTATCCGCGTCGGCGAAGGCTATGATAGACCGTTCGTACGGTTAGTTATGCCGAAGGGTTGAAGATGCCCAGATCGCCTGGCAGGCGTAGCGAGATATTGGACGCGTTCGTCCGCTACGTCGCCGAACGTGGCTATGACAGAACGAATATCGGCGACATCGCCGATGAACTTGGCATGTCAAAGGGCACGATCGTTCATCACTTCGGTACCAAAGCCCAGATGTTGCGGGAGCTCGAAGAGACCCACCTGGCCCGCCAGCTCGACGTGTTGCGTCTGGCATGGGATCGCCTGGCCGCGCCGCACGAACGCATCGCCGCGATCATTTACGCCTCCGCGCTGTTGCAGGTGAGCGCCCGCCATGCGACGGTTGCGAGCCAGCGCGAGGTGGTTCAGCTGTCCGACGATCCGGCGATGCAGCACGTGCGCAAGCTGCGCGATCAGTTGCAAACACACGCGATTGACGAAATCCGCAACGGCATCGACGTCGGCGTGTTCCGAAGCGTGGACGTCGAATTGGCGGCGCTGCAGCTGTGGGGATCGCTCGAATGGATGTGGGTGTGGTTCGATCCCGCCGGTTCCCGGACACCCGAGCAAGTCGGAGCCGCTTTCGTCGACGTGTTCCTCGGCGGGCTGCTGCTCGACCGCCTGGGCCTCAGCAAGTGGACGAACCCTTCCACCGGTGTCGTCTCGGTGGTGCGGGAGTGCCTCGCCGCGGTAACGGCCGGCGGAAGCTGACGGCCAATCGGCGGAATAGGTTGCGCGGGAGCCTAATTCGCCGTTAGCGGCGTGCATGTGTACGCGAGCCGACCCGGCGCCAGCCCAGGGGGCGCGAGGCGCAAACGGCCTGGTAGAACCGGACGATCCGTGAATCGGCGCGCCATGTTTCGGGTGAAAGCGGCTGACATTTGCGATTTATTGACCGCACGTACGGTCTAATGCAATAGTTGCAGCGTGGCGCAAACGATCGCGGCGCGGGGCCGCAGGGCGGGGACCGGGATCGCCGCGTGGAGGGACCACGGTGCCGGCCCGTGCGCGCCGCACCCGGGGTCGCGCCGAGCACCAGCAGGCCGGAACGTGGCGCCGTCGAAACCCCCTCTGGTGCCCCGATTTTCGGGGCGCCGTTACTCTTCGGGCGAGGTCGCGAATCGGAATCACACCCGACGTCTCCGCCTCTCCCCCACGCCGCCGCGTGGCTCGCTCGAGCGGCGTGCAGACGAGTCGCGATTCGTTGTGCATTCGCCTCGAGGGCGGCGCCGATGACGACCACGCACTCGTTTGCCGGCAGGGTGGGCCAACGGATCCGGCCGGGCACGGAGGTGGCCGGCGGGTTCTTCCGGATGTGCGTGCTGACCGGCAAGGCCCTCAAGCAGCCGTTCGAGTGGCGCGAGTTCATCTGGACCGGCTGGTTCCTCATGCGGGTCTCGCTGCTGCCCACCATCGCGGTGTCCATCCCGGAAACCGTGCTGCTCATCTTCACGCTCAACCTGCTACTGGCCGAGATCGGCGCCGCGGACGTCTCCGGTGCCGGCGCCGCGATCGGCGCCGTCACCCAGCTCGGTCCGATCGTGACCGTGCTGGTGGTCGCCGGTGCCGGGGGCACCGCCATCTGCGCCGACCTCGGCGCCCGCACCATCCGCGAGGAGATCGACGCCCTCGAGGTGCTCGGCATCGACCCGATCCACCGGCTGGTCGTGCCGCGCGTCGTCGCCTCGACCATGGTCGCGGTGCTGCTCAACGGCCTGGTGGTCGCCGTCGGACTGGGCGGTGGCTACCTCTTCAGCGTTTACCTGCAGAACGTCTCGAGCGGCGCCTACCTGTCCACGCTGACGGCGCTGACCGGCCTGCCCGAGGTGGTCATCGCGTTCATCAAGGCCGCGACGTTCGGGCTGATCGCCGGCCTCGTCGGCTGTTATCGCGGGCTGATCGTCCGTGGCGGGTCCAAGGGTCTGGGCACCGCCGTCAACGAGACGGTGGTGCTGTGTTTCATCGCGCTGTTCGCGGTCAACGCGGCGCTGACCACCATCGGCGTCCGGTTCGGAACGGGGCGCTGATGACCGTTACCGCAGCGGCTTCCCCCGCGCCCGCCCGCCTCTCGTGGACCACCCTCAGTCGATACGGGGAAGCCCCGGCCCGGGCGCTGGTGGAGATCGGGCAGATGATCTGGTTCGCGCTGACCGCCGTCGGGCAGATCCCCTTCGCCATGCGCCGCTACCACAAAGAGATGCTGCGGATGGTCGCCCAGATGGGGATGGGCACCGGCGCGATGGCCGTGGTCGGCGGCACCGCCGCCATCGTCGGCTTCATCACCCTGTCCGCGGGCTCGCTGGTCGCCATCCAGGGCTACGCGACGCTGGGCAACATCGGTGTCGAGGCGTTCACCGGGTTCTTGGCCGCGCTGGTCAACGTGCGGTTCGTGGCGCCGGTGGCCGCCGGTCAGGCGCTGGCCGCGACGGTCGGCGCCGGCGCGACCGCGGAACTGGGCGCCATGCGCATCAGCGAGGAGATCGACGCGCTGGAGGTGATGAGCATCCGGTCGGTCGCCTTCCTGGCGTCCACCCGGGTGGTGGCGGGCCTTGTCGTCATCATCCCGCTCTACGGGTTGGCGATCACGCTGGCCTTCCTGTCCCAGCAGGTCACGACGGTTTTCTTTTACGGGCAGTCGGCCGGCACGTACAACCACTACTTCCACACCTTCCTGCGCCTCAACGACGTGGGCTGGTCGTTCGCCGAGGTGATCCTGGTCGCCGTGGTCGTGATGACCACCCACTGCTACTACGGCTACACCGCCAGCGGCGGCCCGGTCGGCGTCGGCGAGGCCGTCGGCCGGTCGATGCGGCTGTCGTTGATCACGATCGTCGTCGTCGTCGTGCTGACCGCGATGGCGGTCTACGGCAAGAGCCCGAACTTCAACCTCACGGTGTAACGGTCAATGACAGCCCCGACAGCCCCGGCCCCGCCGATCAAGGACCACCCGCCACGGATTCCGCCGTACAAGACGACGGCCGCGGTGTTCTTGGTGGTCGCCGCGGTGGTGTTGTCGTTCGTGTGGCTGCAGTTCCGGGGCCGGCTCACGCCGAAGACGCCCCTGACGATGGTGGCCCCCCGGTCCGGTTTGGTGATGGATCCGAATTCGAAGGTCACCTACAACGGGGTGGAAATCGGTCGGGTGGCCGGCATTTCGCAGATCCAGCGCAATGGCGTGCCGGCGGCCAAGTTCGTCTTGGATGTCGATCCCAAGTACATCGACCTCATTCCGGCCAACGTGGAGGCCAACATCAAGGCGACCACGGTGTTCGGCAACAAATACGTGTCACTGACCTCTCCGAAAGACCCCACGCCGCAACGCGTTACCACGCACCAGGTGATTGAGGCGCGGTCGGTGACGACGGAGTTCAACACGTTGTTCGGCACGATCACCTCGATCGCGGACAAGGTGGACCCGGTCAAGGTCAACCTCACGCTGGCCGCCGCCGCGCAGGCATTGTCCGGGCTGGGCGACAAGTTCGGGCAATCGATCGTCAACGGCAACGCCATCCTCGACGACGTCAACCCGCAAATGCCGCAGCTCCGCCACGACATTCAGCGGTTGGCGGCCCTCGGCGACACGTACGCCAACGCCGCACCGGACCTGCTGGACTCCCTCAACCACGCGGTGGTCACCGCGCGCACGCTGCACCGCCAGGAGGCCGACCTGGACGCCGCGTTGCTGGCCGCGGCCGGGTTGGGCAACACCGGCGAAGACATCTTCCGGCGGGGCGGGCCCTACTTCCAGCGCGGCGTCGCGGATCTGGTGCCCACCGCCCAGCTGCTCGACACCTACAGCCCCGAATTCTTCTGCACCATCCGCAACTACTACGACGAAGAACCCGCGGCCTTCGCGACGACGGGCGGCGGCAACGGCTACGCGCTGAGAACCATGACCGAGCTGACGTCGGGGTTGGGCGGCATCCTGACGCTGCCGGGACTGGCCGGCACCGTGCTCACCCAGGGGCTGTTAGGCCTCGCCGGACTGGTGGGCGGGGCGCCGAATCCCTATGTGTACCCGGACAACCTGCCGCGGGTGAACGCGCGCGGCGGGCCGGGGGGCGCCCCCGGTTGCTGGCAGACCATCACCCATGACCTTTGGCCCGCGCCCGAGTTGGTGCTGGACACCGGCGCCAGCCTCGCGCCGTACAACCACCTGGATACCGGCTCGCCGTACGCCATCGAGTACGTCTGGGGCCGCCAAGTCGGGGACAACACGATCAACCCATGAAAATCACCGGCTCCGCGATCAAGCTCGGCATCGTCTCGTTGGTGCTGTCGCTGATCACCGTCTCGATCGTGGTCGTGTTCGCCCAGCTGCGCTTCAACCGCACCAACAGCTATACCGCGGAGTTCAGCAACGCCAGCGGCCTCAAAGACGGTCAGTTCGTCCGCGCCTCGGGAGTGGAGGTCGGCAAGGTCAAGAAGGTGCGGCTGGTCGACGGCGGCCGCAAGGCGCAGGTGGACTTCGCCGTCGACCGCTCGATTCCGCTTTATCAGTCGACGACGGCCCAGATCCGCTACCTCGACCTGTTCGCCAACCGCTTCCTGGAACTCAAACGCGGCGACGGGGCGGGCGCCGACCGCGTGTTGCCGCCGGGCGGATTCATCCCGCTGTCCCGGACCTCGCCTGCGTTAGACCTCGACGCGCTGATCGGTGGTTTCAAACCCCTGTTCCGCGCGCTGGATCCGGAAAAGGTCAACACCATCGCGTCGGCGATCATCACCGTGTTTCAGGGTCAGGGCGGCACCATCAACGACATCCTCGACCAGACCGCGCAGCTGACCTCGCACATCGCTGAACGCGACGAGGCGATCGGCGAGGTGGTCAAGAACCTGAACACGGTGCTGGACACCACGGTTCGCCATCGCAAGGAGTTCGACCAGACGGTCGACAACTTCGAGCGGTTGATCACCGGGTTGCAAAACCACGCGGACCCGCTTGCCGCCGGCACCGCGAACATCAGCAATGCCGCGGGAACGGTGGCCAACCTGCTGGCCGACAACCGCGCGCTGCTGCACAAGGAGATCGACTACCTGCAGGCCCTCCAGCAGCCGCTCGTCGATCAGAAGGATCAGCTCGGCGACCTGATCCACAAGACGCCGACCGCGCTGAACCTGATCGGACGCAGCATCGGCCTGTACGGCGACTGGGTGAACTTCTACCTCTGCGACCTGACGATCAAGTGGAACGGGCTGCAGGCCGGCGGCCCGGTCCGCACGGTCAGGATCTGGCAGCAGCCCACGGGCAGGTGCTCGCCGCAATGAGGACGCTGACCGAATTCAACCGCAACCGTGTGGGTCTCATGGGCATCACGGTCCTGGTTCTCGGCGTCGTCGTTGGCCAAAGCTTCACCAGCGTCCCGATGATCTTCGCCAGTCCGAGCTACTACGGCCAGTTCACCGACACCGGCCAGCTCAACAAGGGCGACAAGGTGCGCATCACCGGCGTGAACGTCGGCAAAGTGGAGTCCTTCGACATCGACGGCGACCACGTCCTGATCAAATTCAACATCGGCGCCAACACCATCGGCACCGAGAGCCGGCTTGCGATCAAGACCGACACCATCCTGGGTAAAAAAGTCCTCGAGATCGAGCCGCGCGGAAACCAGACGCTGCGGCCGGGCAGCGTCCTGCCGCTGAGCCAAAGCACCACCCCCTATCAGCTCTACGACGCGAACTTCGACATCACCCGGGCCGCCGCCGGCTGGGACATCGACACCGTCAAGCGCTCGCTGAACGTCCTGTCGGAGACCATCGACCAGACCTACCCACACCTGAGCGCCACGCTCGACGGTTTGACCAAGTTCTCCGACACCATCGGTAGACGCGACGAACAGATCAAGCACCTGCTCGCCCAGGCCCACCAGGTGGCCGGCGTGCTCGGTGACCGCAGCGAACAAATCAACCGATTGCTGGTCAACGCGAAGACGCTACTGGTCGCGTTCAACGAACGCGGGCGGGCCATCGACGCCCTGCTGCAAAACGTTTCCGCCTTCTCGACCCAGGTGCAGGGATTCATCAACGACAACCCGAACCTCAACCCCGTGCTGGAGCAGCTGCACGCCATCACCGACGTGCTGGTGGCGCGCAAGGATGACTTGGCCCAAACCCTCACCTATGTCAGCCAATTCGCCGCATCGCTGGGGGAATCCGTCGCATCGGGACCGTACTTCAAGATCGTCCTGTCCAACCTGCTGCCGTACTGGATCCTGCAGCCGTTCGTCGACGCCGCCTTCAAGAAGCGTGGTATCGACCCGGAGGACTTCTGGCGCAGCGCCGGGCTGCCCGAGTTCCGCTGGCCCGACCCGAACGGCACCCGGTTCCCCAACGGGGCACCGCCGCCGGCACCTCCGGTGCTGGAAGGCACGCCGGATCACCCGGGACCGGCGGTCCCACCGGGAACGGCGTGTTCGTACACCCCGCCGGCCGACGCCCTCCCGCGGCCGTGGAACCCGTTGCCGTGCACGGGCGTAAACGTCGGCCCCTTCGGCGGCAGCTTCCCGGCACCGATCGACGTGCAGGGCGCACCGCCGAACCCGAACGGCCTGCCCCCGACGCCGGGGATCGCGATCGCCGGGCGCCCGGGTGAACCGCCCCCGGACGTGCCGGGCACACCGGTGCCGCTGCCCACCCAGGCACCGCCGGGCGCGCGCACCGAGAACCTGCAACCCGCCGGTCCCCCACCGCCACCGTCGACCTTCGCGCCCGGCCTGCCGCCGGGGCCACCCCCGCCGCCCGGACCCGGGAACCAGCTGCCGGCCCCGTTCATCAACCCCGGCGGCACCGGAGGCAGCGGCATCACGGGAGGTAACCAGAATTGAGTGCCGTCAACACATTCCGCAACCCGCGGGCCCGGAGGGTCGTCGGGGTGCTGGTGGTGGCGCTGGCTGTGCTCGCCGGGTTTCTCGGGGTGCGGCTCTACAACAAGTTGACGACCAACACCGTGGTCGCGTACTTCCCGGAGGCGAACGCGCTCTATGCCGGGGACAAGGTCCAGATCATGGGCGTCCGCGTGGGTTCGGTCGACAAGATCGAGCCGGCCGGCGACAAGATGAAGGTCACCTTCCACTACGACAACAAATACAAGGTGCCCGCCAACGCGTCCGCCGTGATCGTGAACCCAACCCTGGTGGCGTCGCGCAACATTCAGCTGGAACCGCCCTACAAGGGTGGCCCGGTGATGGCCGACAACGCGGTCATTCCCATCGAACGCACGCAGGTCCCGACGGAGTGGGACCAACTGCGCGAGAGCGTCGCCAACGTCATCAACAAGCTGGGCCCGACGCCCGAGCAGCCGAAGGGCCCATTCGGTGACCTGATCGAGTCCGCCGCCTACGGGCTGGCCGGCAAGGGCAAGCAGATCAACACCACCCTGAACAGCCTGTCGCGGGCGCTGACCGCGCTGAACGAAGGCCGCGGGGACTTCTTCGCGGTGGTGCGCAGCCTGGCACAGTTCGTCAACGCCCTACACAAAGACGACCAGCAGTTCGTCGCGCTGAACCAAAACCTGGCCCAGTTCACCGACAAGCTGACCGGGTCCGATCGTGAGCTGGCCACTGCGATACAGCAATTCGACGGCCTGCTTGCCACGCTGCGGCCGTTCCTGGACAAGAACCGCGGGGTGCTGGCCAGCGACGTCGGCAACCTCGCCAACCTGACCAACACGCTGGTGCAGCCTGATCCGCTGAACGGCCTGGAGACCGCCCTGCACGTCCTGCCGACGCTGGAGACGAACCTCAGCCAGATCTATCACCCGTCGCACGGCGCGGTGATGTCCATCCCGGCGATACCGAACTTCGCCAACCCGATGCAGTTCGTCTGCAGCATGATTCAGGCCGGCAGCCGGCTCGGCTACCAAGACTCCGCCGAACTGTGCGCGCAATACCTGGCGCCGGTCCTCGACGCGATCAAGTTCAACTACCTGCCCTTCGGGCTGAACCTGTTCAGCACCGCCGAGACGCTGCCCAAGGAAGTCGCCTACTCCGAGCCCCGGCTGCGGCCCCCGAACGGGTACAAGGACACCACGGTGCCCGGGATCTGGGTGCCCGATACCCCGTTGTCGCACCGCAACACTCAGCCCGGCTGGGTCGTCGCCCCGGGGATGCAGGGGCAGCAGGTGGGGCCGATCACGGCGGGCCTGCTGACGCCCGACTCCCTCGCCGAGCTGATGGGCGGCCCGGACATCGCACCGCCGCAGTCGGGCCTGCAGACGCCACCGGGACCGCCGAATGCCTACGACGAAAACCCCGTGTTGCCACCGATCGGCGTGCGGGCACCGCAGGTGCCGATCCCGCCGCCGGCACCCGGGCCCGGGGTGATCCCCGGACCGGTCGCACCGACACCCGCGCCCGCCGAGGCGGCCCCGGCGGCGGGATTGGGACCGTGAACACGCTGCGCACCTTCGGCATTCGCGTCCGATACCGGGCGCGGCAGGCGGTGGCCCTGCTGGTCGCCGCGGCGGCGCTGACGTCGTGCGCGAAATGGCACGGAATCGCGAATGTGCCGATGCCGGGCGGACCCGGCAGCGGACCCGGCTCCTACGTCATCTACGTGCAGATGCCCGACACGCTGGCCCTGAACGACAACAGCCGGGTGCGGGTGGCCGACGTCTTCGTCGGCACGGTGCGCGCGATCAGCCTCAAGAATTGGATAGCGACGCTGACGCTGCGGGTGGACAAGAGCGTCAAGCTGCCCAAGAACGCGACCGCCAAGATCGGGCAGACCAGCCTGCTGGGCTCCCAGCACATAGAGCTGGCCGCACCGCCCAACCCGTCGCCGGAGCCGCTGAAACCGGGCGACACCATCCCGCTGCAAAACGCGTCCACTTACCCCACGACCGAGCAGACGCTGGCCAGCCTCGCCATGATCTTGCGCGGGGGCGGCATCCCGAACCTCGAAACGCTGCAGGACGAGGTCTACAACATCGTGCACGGACGGGCCGACCAGATCCACGCCTTCCTCGGCAAGCTGGACACGTTCACCGCCCGGCTCAACGAGCAGACCGATGACATCACCCGAGCCATCGACTCCACCAACCGGCTGCTGGCCTACGTGGGTCCACGCTCGGACGTCATCGACCGGGTCCTCACCGAATTCCCGCCCCTGCTCAAGCATTTCGCCGACAAGCAGAACCTGTTGATCAACGCGGTCGACGCGACGGGACGGCTCGGCGGAGTTGCCGACCAATACCTGTCCGCATCCCGCGGCGACCTGCACCAGGACCTGCTGGCGCTGCAATGCCCATTGCGGGAACTCGGCCGTGCCGCACCATATCTGATCCGCGCGCTCAAGCTGATACTCGTCCGGCCGTTCGACATCGACGCCGTGCCGAAGGCGTTCCGCGGCGACTATTTCAACCTATCGCTGACGCTCGACCTGACCATGAGCTCCGTCGACAACGCCATCCTGACCGGGACCGGATTCTCCGGGGCGCTGCGCGCGCTCGAGCAGTCGTGGGGCCGCGACCCCGAAACGATGATCCCCGACGTCCGGTACACGCCGAACCCGAACGACGCGCCGGGCGGGCCGCTGGTGGAAAGGGCGGACAGAGGCCAATGCTGACCCCTTTCATCAAGCGTCAGCTGATCCTGTTCGCCATCCTGAGCTTGGTCACCGCGGTCGCGCTCGGCGGGTACTACCTTCGGATTCCCACCGCGGCGGGGCTCGGCCAATACACGCTGCACGCCGAGCTACCCGCGTCGGGCGGCCTCTACGAGACGGCCAACGTGGCTTATCGCGGCGAAACCATCGGCAGGGTCACCGATGTCGAGCCGACCCGGTCGGGCGCGCGGGTGACCATGAGCATCGCCAACCGCTTCCAGATCCCGATCGACGCGACGGCGAACGTGCACTCGGTCTCGGCGGTCGGTGAGCAGTACATCGATCTGGTGTCGCCCGGCAACCCGGGCAAGTACTTCCAGCCGGGACAGACCATCGCCAAGGGCACCATACCCACCGATATCGGGCCGGCTCTGGACGCCGCGAACCGCGGGCTGGCCGCGCTGCCCAAGGACAAGATCGCCTCGCTGCTCGACGAAACCGCCCAAGCCGTAGGCGGATTGGGCCCCGCGCTGCAGCGGCTGGTCGACGCGACGCAGGCGATCGCCGGCGATTTCAAGACCAACATCCAAGACGTCAACGACATCATCCAAAACTCCGGGCCGATCATCGACAGCCAGGTCGACTCGGGTGACTCGATCGAGCGGTGGTCGCACAACCTGGACATCCTGGCCGCGCAAAGCGCCGAAAACGACCAGCATGTTCAAAGCATCCTGACGCAGGGCGCGCCGACCGCCGATCAGGTCAACGCGGTTTTCGGCGACGTCCGCGAATCGCTGCCGCAGACGCTGGCGAATCTCGAGATCGTGCTGGACATGCTCAAGCGCTACCACAAGGGCGTCGAGCAATTGCTGGTCTCCTACCCGCAGGGCGCCTCGGAAGGCCAGACCGTGACGACGCCCTTCCCGGGCTACGCGTCGCTCGGCACCTCGCTGACGATCAACCAGCCGCCGCCGTGCCTGACGGGGTTCCTGCCGGCGCCGCAGTGGCGGTCCCCGGCGGACACCAGCCTGGCGCCGATGCCGTCCGGAACCTATTGCAAGATCCCGCAGGACACCCCGGCCAACGACGTCCGCGGCGCGCGCAACCTGCCGTGTGTCGATGTCCCCGGCAAACGCGCCGCGACGCCGCGGGAGTGCCGCGACCCCAAACCGTATGTCCCGGCGGGCACCAACCCGTGGTACGGCGATCCGAACCAGATCCTGACCTGTCCCGCGCCCGCGGCGCGCTGCGATCAGCCGGTCAAGCCGGGCCAGGTGATACCCGCGCCGTCCGTCAACAACGGCATGAACCCGGCGCCCTCCGACCGGGTGCCGGGGACACCGCCCCCCGTCAGCGATCCGTTGCAGCGCCCCGGGTCGGGGACCGTCCAGTGCAATGGGCAGCAGCCGAACCCCTGCGTGTACACCCCGGGCGGCCCTCCCGCGGCCGTTTACAGCCCGCAGAGCGGCGAACTGGTCGGCCCCGACGGCGTCAGGTACGCGGTCGAAAATTCGACCAAGACCGGGGACGACGGGTGGAAGGACATGCTGGCGCCGCCCCGTTGATTTCGAATCCGATCAAACCCGCTGGCTTACAGCGCTTTTGGGTTCCGTCTCGAGCTATGCACGTCCTCACCGCGCGTGCGTGCGTTCCGGCGAAGCCCCGTCGCGCGGCCCCCGCAACCGGTTCGACCGCCCTGACCAGGCCATTGACACTGACCGCACGTACAGTCATATACTGGGACATCGTCGGGTCGCCGGATCGCCACGCTCCCGGTCGGTGAACTACGGAGATCGGAGCCAAATGCCGGAAGCGATTGGCCTAGGCCAACTCCGGAGTGACGCGTGCGCGTATCTCGAGCGGGTCGCCGCAGGAGAGGCCATCGATGTCGTGCGTCGCGGCAAGCTGGTGGCGCGGATCCTGCCGGTGGGCGACTGGAGGGTGGCTCCGATCCCGGCACGATCCATCAAAGTCCCGCCATCCGACGCGGGCGGCTGGGTCGGGCTCGAGGAACTGCGAACGCGTGCGGGTCGGTGCTTCGACCGGGTAGCGGCCGGCGAGACGGTTTATGTCGTCCGCGGTGGCCGGATACTGGCGCGGATCGTGTCGGCCGGCGACCTGGCGACGATCCCGCTTCCCGCCGACGCCGGTCGCCGGATCGAGCTCGACGAGCTGCGCAAGCGTGCCGGGCGCTACTTCGACAAGGTCGCGGCGGGCCAGACGATCGAGGTCGTCCGCGGCGGCAAGCTGGTGGCGCACATCGTGTCGGCCACCGGGGACGCCGCCCGCAAAGGGGCCTGAGGGCTCCCTCCCCAAGGCCGGCGCCGCCTACGCCCGGACGAACGCGCCCTCGGGCAGCGGGCGTTGACATACCGCGCGCGCCTCCTCGGCGCTGAGCCCGAAAAGACGCAGAACGCTTTCGGTGACGCTGTCGGCGGCCCGGGCGTCGTCGCGATCCGGGTTGTCACGCAACAGCTTTCCCAACCCCAACAGCGCGCCGCCCGCCATGAAGAGGGCAAGTTCGGGGTCGTCGACCGAGAACCTCCCCGCGTCGATGCCGGCCTTGATGTCCCGCAACGCCCGTGGGGCCAGGCCGCGATCGGACGAGAGCAAGGCCAGCCCATTGGCGAGCAGGATTTCGCTCTCCTGCGGGCGCCGACGGAACAGCCGGCCGATCAGCCGGAAGCTGGTGGCGAAAATCTCCGCCGGGTCCTCGATCGACTCGGTCAGCCGATCCAGCATCGCTCCGTGCGCGTCGAGCACGTCGGCGACCGCGGCCTCGAACAGCTGCTCCTTGCTGTCGAAATGGTTGTAGAACGAACCCATCCCCACGTCGGCCGCCTGGGTGATCTCGAGAACGGGCACGTTGATCTTTCCCTCGGCGATCAGCCGCTGGGCCGCCCCTATCAACGCCGCCCTGGTGCGCTGTTTGCGCCGTTCCAGGCGGCTGGGTGGTTCCGTGCCCTCGGGCATCGCGCTCATGTTTAGCAGTATGCATCACTTTTGAGGAATTCGTCAGATTAGTCTTGACGGCGCGTCACCCAGTATGTGACGATTTCGTCAGTTAGCTTGGAGATGGCCCATGAAGATGACACCCGCCCACCGCGGCCTGCACAGCGAGCAGGGAGCGCTGCCCGGCGAACACCCCGGACGGTGCCGCAATCCGGTGATCAAGGTCGCCGACATCGCGTGGCTCGAGTTCGAGAAGCCCGACCTCACCCGCGCCGAGGCGTTCTCCCGCGCGTTCGGCTTCCAAACGGCGCGGCATGATCCCGGCGAGCTTCAGCTGCGCGGCACGCGGGCCGGCGCGCCATGCGTGATCCTGCGGCGGGGGCCGCGCACCCGATTCGCCGGCGTCGCGTTCCGCGCCTGCGACGAGGCCGACGTCCTGCGCCTGGCGGACAAATCCGGCGCCCCCGCGCGGCGGCTGCCGGAGAACGTCGGCGGCCTGGCGGTCGACCTGATGGATCCCAGCGGCATGCCGGTCCGCGTCGTCGCCGGCATGCACGAGCTGCCCGAGCTGTCCGACCAGCGGCCCCACGCTTTCAATTTCGGATGCGACGTGCGCCGGACCAACGCCGCCCAGCGACCCCCGCGCGTGCCGGCCCGGGTGCAGCGGCTGGGCCACCTGGTGGTCCAATCGACGAAGTACCTCGAGGCACTGGACTGGTACCTGGAAAACCTGGGGCTGATAGTCAGCGACTTCATGTTCTTCCCGGGCCAGCGCTTCCGGGGCCCGACCATGAGCTTCATCCGGTGCGACCGAGGGTCGATCCCGGCCGATCATCACACGCTGGCGATGGCGCTCGGGCCGGCCAACCGGTATCTCCACTCGGCGTACCAGGTGAGCGATCTCGACGCCCTGGCCGCCGGCGGCGAATACCTCTCGGACCGAGGCTATTTCCGCTCCTGGGGAATCGGCCGGCACATCCAGGGCAGCCAGATCTTCGACTACTGGCGCGATCCCGACGGTTTTCTGGTCGAGCACTTCGCCGACGGGGATCTGTTCGACAACACCCTGGAGCCCGGGTGGGCGCCCTTCACCGCGTCCGGCCTGGCCCAGTGGGGACCGCCACCGACCAGGGACTTCCTCGGAACGGACCTGAAATCGGCTCGCCACGAATTGGTTTCGATGATCGCCGCGCTGCGCGAGCGCAACGAGTTCGATGTCACCCGCCTCCGCGGCCTACTGAAAGTGCCCACCTCATGACCGTTTCCGTGCTGCACACCGCCGACGGCTGGTGGCTCAAGACTCCCGACGGCGCCGCGAAGATCGAGACCGCCGCCACCACCACCGCTGCCCTGCTGGCCGACCGCGCCGCCATCGCAGCCGCTGCCTCCGGCGGCGACCCCGTCGATGTGGCCAGCCTGGCATTGGTCTCTCCCGTCACCCGGCCGTGCCGGGTGATCGCACAGATGACCAACTTCGCGTCGCACGTCAAAGACGCCGGCATGGACCCGGCGTCCATTCCGCTGACCTTCTTCCGAAAGGCGTCGGCGTCGATCACCGGCCCGTTCGACGAGATCGTCAAACCCGCACACGTCAGGTTCCTCGACTACGAGGTGGAGATCGGGCTGGTCATCGCCCGCGAAGTTCCCATCGGCACAACCATTTCCGAGGCCAACCTCGCCGAATTCATCGCCGGGCTGGTCGTGACGAACGATGTTTCCGCGCGCGACATCCAGCTTCCTCAAACCCAGTTCTACGAGGCCAAGTCCTATCCGACGTTCACTCCCGTCGGTCCGGAGCTGGTGCTGCTGACGGCCGACGAGCTCAAGCGTTTCGGGGATCTGCGGCTGCGGCTGAGCGTCAACGGCCAGGAACGGCAAAACGCACTCGTCGCGGGCGACATGCTCTACCGGCCGCTGGAAGCGCTGCAATCACTGACCCAATTCCAGGAACTCGCTGCCGGCGACCTGGTGCTCACCGGAACCCCGGTCGGCACCGCGCTCAGCGCCCCGCCGAAGCCGGTGCAGATGATCTCGAACCTGTTGCCGCCTTCGGTCAAATGGAAGATGTTCTTCAAGGGTCAGGCCGGCAACCGCAACTACCTGAGCGACGGCGACGTCGTGGAGGCGTCGGTGGCCACCGATGACGGGGCCATCGATCTCGGCACGCAGCGCACGCAAGTTCGATTCACATGAGCGACGACGCTGCTCCGCATGTTTCGGTGGTGATCGTCGGCGCCGGACCGACCGGTGTCACGGCGGCCACACTGCTGGCACAGCACGGGGTGGACAGTCTGATCCTCGACCGCTGGCCCGACGTGTACCCGCAGCCGCGCGCCGTGCACGTGGACGACGAGATCTATCGCGTCATCGCCCGACTTGGCATGGCCGAGGAGTTCGCGGCGATCTCCCGGCCCACCCTCGGTTTGCGGTTGGTGGACAACCGGTTCCGGGTTCTCGGCGAGTTCCACCGCGAGCCCTCCCAAAGCCGGAACGGGTTTCCCCAGGCCAACATGTTCGACCAACCGGAGTTCGAGGTGCTGCTGCGCGCGAACCTCAAGCGCTATCCGAACGCCCAGTTGCGCGGGAACGCCGAGGTCACCACGGTGAGCGACTCTGGACGAGGCGCGCGAGTCACCTTCATCGACCGAACCGACGGCCGGGCGCACCATATCGACGCCGACTATGTGTTGGGGTGTGATGGCGCCAATAGCCTTGTGCGCGCCGAAATCGGTTCGGCCATGCGAGATTTGAAGTTCGAGCAGCGATGGCTGGTGGTCGACATCGCCAGCGACGCGGACCTGCACCAGTGGGACGGCGTGCACCAGGTGTGTGACCCGGTGCGCGCCGGAACCTACATGCGCATCGGACCCGCCCGCTACCGGTGGGAGTTCCGGTTGCTGGACGGCGAAAGTGCCGACCACTTCGGCGCCTTGGAGACGTTGCGACCGTTGATTGCGCCCTGGATTACCGAGGTCGCCGACTCGGAGATGACGCTGCTGCGCGTCACCGAGTACACGTTCCGCGCGCAGATCGCGGATCGGTGGCGCCGCGGCAACGTCTTCATCCTCGGTGACGCCGCGCACCTCACTCCCCCGTTCATCGGGCAGGGCTTGTGCGCCGGAATGCGGGACGCGGCCAACCTGGCCTGGAAGATCGCCGGGGTCCACAACGGCACGCTCGGCGCGAGCGTTCTGGATTCCTATGAGCGGGAACGCAAGCCGCACGCGCGGCAGATGATTCGGCTGGCGCTGGGCGTCGGCTGGGCCATGACCGGCGGCGGGCGGGTGGGCAACGTGGCGCGCCGTGTGGTTCTCCCGCGGCTGCGGCTGATCCCCGGCCTGCGCGACAAGGTGATCGACTCGACCACACCGGCGCTGCGCGCCTCCGCGCTGGTGTCCAAGCCGCGCCGAACGCGCGGGCTCGCCGGCACGCTGTGCCCGAACCCGCTGCTGCCCGGCGGTCGACGGCTCGACGACGAGATCGGCACCGGTTTCGCCTTGATCACCACCAATCATCCCGGCGCCGGCGACCAAGCGCAGCTTGGGCGCCGCGGCGTCGTCGTGATTGCCGCCGAGCCCGGCAGCCCGCTGGGAGTCTGGCTGCGCCGTGGCCGCGCCACCGCGGCGTTGGTGCGCCCGGACCGCACGGTCATGCGCGCGGGCCGCGACCTTGCGGGGATCTGTGCGTGGACGGCCGGCCCATCACCTCATCGATGCGGCGGAATCGGCCCAACTCGTCGTGGTCGGCAGCCACGGCAGAGGCGGTCTCACGGGCATGCTGCTGGGCTCCGTCAGCAACACGCTGCTGCATTCGGTGCGAATTCCGGTGATCGTCGTGAAGCCTGCGTAGCCGTCGCTGGGCGCCTTAGCCCGCGCGCAGGGCGGTGGCCGTCCACGCACAGATCCCCGCAAGGTCGCGGCCCGCGCGCATGACCGTGCGGTCCGGGCGCACCAACGCCGCGG
>NZ_LZLY01000080.1 GCF_001673535.1 Mycobacterium sp. 1081908.1
TCGCCGCGACGGCGGCCGGTATCGCGTAGCCGGGCAGCCAGTACTCGATGCGCGCCTCCAGCCCCTGGGTCATGGCCGGCGGCAATCGCCCAATCGCGATGCGGCCCAGGAGAATTCCGAGGGCCGAGCCCAACGCCCCGCCGATGATGCCGAGGATCGCCGCCTCCGCGAGCATGTCGCGCACGATGGTGGCGCGGCGGCCACCGATCGCGCGCAGCATCGAAATGACCGGCCGCCGTTGGGTGATCGCCATCGTCATCGTGGTGTAGATCAGGAAGGCGCCGACCATCAGGGCGACCATCGCCCCCATCAGGGCCATGTAGTTCATCAGCTTGACGCCGTCGCCGGCCCGGGTGGCCCGCATGCTGGGCTCGGCGACGATCGCCCGGCCGTTCACGGCGGTGGTGATCGCGGCGCGGACCCGGACGAGGTCGGCGCCGGGTTTGGTGGTGATCAGGATGGAGTCGAGCTGACCCGTGCGCCCGGTGATGTTCTGCGCCAAGGCAAGCGGGGCGAGGACGTAGTGACCGCCGTTGAGCGCGGCGACCTGCTTGCCCGCGAGGACCTCGCCGACGGTGACCGATCTCGACCCCAGTTGGAACGTCTCGCCCTTGGCGCGCCCGACGCCCGGTCCGACACGCACGGCGTCGGCCGCGCCTGGCGGGCCGGACGGGTTCGCGAGCGCTCCGGGCGATCCGCTTTTCAACGCGTCCTTGAGGGCGCCGCCCAGGGCGCCCAGGCGCTCGTCGGCGCCGAACAGCAGGACCGGGCCCGACGACGTGGACGCCGTGGTCCGGATCAGCGGTGCCGCGGTCGCGACCCCGGGAACGGCGGCGACGTCGGCGGCGATCGTCTCGGGAAAGCCCGCGTCGGTGATGCCGGACACCTCCAACGAGGCGATCCCCGCGATGCCGTCGGCGAGCCGATTGACCGATCCGCTGATCGAGCCGAAGATGCCGAACACCGCGACCAGATACATTGCCGATACCGCCATTACGGCGACGGATGCGCCGGTGCGCCGGCGATGCACCGCGAGTTCGCGCAGGCTGAACAGGCGCAGCCGGCTCGCCGCGGCGGCGATCCCCGCGCCCCGTGTCACACCATGACCTCCGACCGCTGGTCGGCGCCGACCCGGCCGTCCTGCAGCGCGATCACCCGGTCGGTCGCCGCCGCGGCCTCCGAATTGTGGGTCACCATCACTACCAGCCGGCCGCGGCCGGGCTCGTGGGCCACCTCGCCGAGCAGCTCCAGGATCGACCCGCCCGTCGCGGAGTCGAGGTTCCCGGTCGGTTCGTCGGCGAGGATCAGCGGGGGGTCCATCATCAACGCGCGCGCGACGGCGACCCGCTGCATCTGGCCGCCGGACAGCTCGGCGGGGCGGTGCTCGGTCCGGTTGCCGAGCCCGACGCGGTCGAGCAGGCGAATCGCGTCGGGTTTGGCCCTGCCGAGCCGGACGCCGTCGAGCAGCCGCGGTACCGCGACGTTCTCCCACGCCGACAGCGTGGGCAACAGGTTGAAGAACTGAAAGATGAAGCCGACGCGGTGGTGGCGGAACTCCGACTGCTGCCCGTCGCTGAGCCGGCCGATCTCGTCACCGTCGAATTCGATCGAGCCCGAATCGGGGGAATCCAGCGCACCCAATAGGTGCAGCAGGGTGCTTTTGCCGGCGCCCGACGGCCCGACCACCGAAACGAACTGCCCGCCCTCGAGGCGCAGGTTGATCTGGTCGAGGGCGCGCACGGATTGACCGCCGACCCGGTATTCGCGCACCACGTCGCGCAGCTCGATGGTCAGCGGTTTGTGCTGCGGAGCACTGCCGGTGTCGATCCGTCCGAACATGACCCTCCCCGCGCGCACCCCGGTACCGCAAAAAAGCGCTGGTATTTCAGATAACGAGGCCCCGCCGCGATCGGTTCATCGAGGCGCGCTCGGAGCGCCGGTCCGGTCAGGCGGTCGCTATTTCGGACAGGATCACCGCCCTGGGGCTTCCCGCCAGCCCCGGTGCGGCGTCGGGCGACGACCACACCCTTTCCCGCAGAAATGTGCGGAAATCGGCGGCCGACGAGGCCGCTTCGAATTCCAGATCCACCACTATGTACCGCGGGTCGTCGTCGGGTTGCCACACGCGCTCGGAGGTCACACCGGCTCGCCGGCGCACCGTGGCAAATCGGTTGAACGCGTCGCGCCAGGTGTCGATATCGGTGATGGGATGTTCGATGTGGAGGACCGGCATTGACTCAGGCCTTTCGTCGTCGTTAGTCCGTGAGCGAGTTTCGCCCGCTAAGACGCGCAAGCCCGTCTTGAGTCGCCGCCCCCGATGGGCTTGGGTTCTCGCTTGGCGCAGGCGAATTGGGTGATCAGCTCGGCAGCTTGTTGGGCCCCGTCGCGCTCCCGGATCCGCTCCCCGAGCCGGGCGGCCGATTGTCGGTAGCGCGGATCCAGCAGCACCGTCTCTATGGCCGCCCGGATGCGGTTCGGTGCGGCATGCTTTCGAAGGAGCAGCCCGGCGCCGGCGTCACGAACCGCTGCGCCGACCCGTCGCTGGTCGATCAGGACGTTCGCCGGCATCACGATCACCGGAACGCCGAAAGACAAGGCGCGCATCGTGGTGCTGTGACCACCGTGTCCGACCACCAAAGATGCGCCGGCGAGAACCTCGTCGTGGTCGAGCCACGCATGCAGCGATGCGTTGCCGGGAACGCGCAACCCCGCCGCGTCTATCGCCGGCCCGACGGTGACCGTCGCTTGCACCGGCAAGGGGCCGATGGCTTCGAGGATGTTCTGCAGCATGCGCCGCTGACCGGCGAACGCGCAGGTGCTCAGGCTGATCAGAATCCGTGGGATCGGCTGCGCGGCAGCCGCCTTCGGAACACCCTGCCACGCCACCCCGGTGTGGTGAACGGGAGGAGCGCCGCGCACGGGGTCGAGGTCGGCCCGTGCGGTGACGATGTGCAGCGCGTCGCTTCGTTCGGCGCCGAGGGGCGGAGTGCCGCGCAGTCGCAGCAGCCACCCGATCGGGCTCGCGGCCAGATCCTGCATGCCGCGGTAAAAGCAGTGCACGCAGACCACGGTCGGGATGTCGGCTTTAAGCACCTCGGAAATCCCGGCGGTCAGGATGACGTCGACAACGATCGCGGATGCTCCCTGCCGCTGCGCCACATCCACCGCGCAGCGTCCGAGTTGGCGGTCCATCGAGGTCTTGGCGAAATCGGCCATCAGGGCCAACAACGATCGCCTGACGGTCGGGTCGAAATGGTGTCCGGCCCGGAACGGCTCGAAGGCGAAGCCGGCCGCCTCGACCTGTTCGCGCACGCCCTCATGGCCGAGGAAGGACACTTGCGCACCGCGGTGTTTCAGCGCGCGAGCGATCGCCAACTGCGGAGGAATGTTTCCGCCACCGTCCACCGTGACGAACAGGATTCTCATGGCGCCCTCCCTTCGGTCGCACACCGCGATACGCCCGCGGCCGCCGCCAGAATCGACTCGGTCAACAGCTGCATCCGGTCGTGGACCGCGTCCACCGACAAACCACGGTCGACGCGGAGCAGCTTCCACGCATAGACGTCGGTGGCCACCACCAGCGCGTCGATGAGTCGACACCGGTCTTCGCGCTCCCCTGGCAAGCCCGCTCCGAACACCTCTTCCACCCACGCCCGGTGCGCGATCCGGCCGGCGTCGCACATGTGTCGCGCGCGCGGATCGTCGTCCTCTTCGGCCAGCGCGCCGAGCACCAAAAGGCCACGGCGCTCATAGTGCGCAATCAAGGCCGTAAGCGAAGCGTCGCGATCGCCGGGCAGTGCCGAGCGCTCGGCCACGGCGTCGCGGAACGCGCGTGCCCAGGCCGCCTCGATCAGAGCTTCCCGGCTGCCGAAGTGCCGCAGGATCGTCTTGACGGTCACGCCGGCTCGCTCGGCGACGGGACCCAGCGTGACCGAGAACGAACGCTCGGCCGTGAAGGTGTCGATGGCCGCGTTGATGACGGCTTCGCGCGTGGCGGCCTTCGCCTCCCCGCGGGCCCGCATCTCGTATTGCCGCTTTTTCATGTCCATATGACGGTACGCCAATTTGACCTTTGGTGTCCACAGCGATGGACACAAAAGTTCGGGATAACTGACGGCGTTCGCTACACGTCGGTCCGGCCGTCGCCGGGCTACGCTGTCCTCCGAACCGGAGGAGGGCCTTAGGAGCATGCAACCGAACCCGCTTGACCCAGTCGCCAGCGAACGGCTGTCGCACGCAGGCAAGGTGTTCACCACCGATCTGTCGATCAACGAATTCGCCTTGTTGCACGGGGCGGGGTTCGAGCCGATCGAACTGGTGATGGGCGTGTCGGTCTATCACGTGGGCTACCAGTTCACCGGCATCAGGCAGCAATGCGAGCTGCCGGTGCTCACCGAGGCGACGTATCGCGCCCGCTGGAATGCGATGTCACGGATGCAGGCCGAGGCCGATTCGCTGGGCGCGGACGGCGTGGTCGGCGTGCGCCTGGAATGGCGCCACCAGGGGGAGGGCGAGCACCTCGAGTTCATCGCGGTCGGCACCGCCGTGCGATACACCGCGAAGCCCGGCGCGTTTCGGCGCCCCAATGGGCAGGCGTTCACCAGCCACCTGTCCGGCCAGGACCTGACCACGTTGCTGCGGTCCGGGTTCGCCCCGGTGGCCTTCGTGATGGGCAACTGCGTGTTCCACGTTGCCGTGCAAGGGTTTATGCAGATGCTGAAGCAGGCGGGACGCAACGCCGAGATGCCGCAGTGGACGCAGGGCAGCTACCAATCCCGCGAGCTGGCGATGTCGAGGATGCAGAGCGAGGCCGAGCGAGACGGCGCCAGCGGCATTGTGGGCGTGCATTTCGCCATCTCGAATTACGCGTGGGGACATCACACCGTGGAGTTCTACGTGGCGGGGACGGCGGTGCGTCGCAGCGGCGAGCCGCAGACCCTGACGCCGTCGTTCGTGCTGCCGATGAGTGACTGATGACCGGGTTTGATCACGAGCGGGTCAGTCACGCCGTGGGGTCGGCCCTATCCGGGCCCGGCGGCGTCGCGCTGGTGGTCAAGGTGTTCGGCGGCGTTCCCGGGGTGATCGTCACGCCGGCGCGGCGGGGCCTGTTCAGTTCGCAGCCCGAGCGGGTTCAAATCGGCGACTGGCGCTACGAAGTGACCGCCGACGGCCGGCTGCTCGCCGCCCACGTGGTGAACGGAGTGGCCATCGCCGAGGAGGTCCTCGCCGCCGGCGCCGTCGGTCCGCACATCGCGCGGGCGCTCGGGCAACTGGTGAGCGGTTACGGCCCGACGATCCTGCCCAACATCGACGCGGCCCTGGAAGCCCTCGACACCGGAGCCGGCCCCCGCTTCTGACGCCGGGCATCGCGGGCCGACGACTTTCGGGCGTGGCGGTGGTCTATACCGGCGTCATCCTTGCCGTGTTTTGGAGGCTTACATGTCCGAAGGTGCCACCCGCGGCGCGCTCTGGTCGGCGGTGCACGCGGAGCGCGCCGCGCTCGCGGACGATCTCGCCGGCCTCGACGACGCGCAATGGGCGCGGCCGTCGCTGTGCGGGCAGTGGGTCGTCGAGGAGGTGGTCGCCCACCTCACGGCCGCCGCGAGCATCGGTCGGCTGCGCTGGTTCGCCAGCGCAGTGGGCGCCCGGTTCGACTTCGACCTGCACAACGCGCGGCGCCTGGCCGAGCACCGCGGCGCAACCCCCGCCGAGACACTCGAACGGTTCCGTCGGGTCATCACCCGCACCACCGCGCCACTGGGACCGACCGCCGCGTGGCTGGGCGAGGTGGTCGTGCACGCTCAAGACATCCGGCGGCCCCTCGGGCTGCTGCGCACACCACCCGTGGACACCGTCGCCCCGGTGGCGGATTTCTATGCGCGCCGGGACTTTACGGTCGCCGGCCGGAGCGCCATCGACGGTCTGCGGTTGGAGGCGACCGACGGTTCCTTCGCCGCCGGTGCCGGCCCGCTGGTCAGCGGCACCACCCTGGCGCTGACGATGGCGATGGCGGGGCGCCAGGCCTACTGTGACGATCTCGCCGGCCCGGGCGTCCCGCAGCTGCGCGCAAGATGCGCTCCCCGCTGACGCTCACCCGCCGCCGGCGGGTTGCTTCTGGTCGATCGCGACCACCCACCGGCTGAACCGCCAGGCGCCGTCCTGCTTGACCGCGGTGAACTCGTAGCGGCCGGTCAGGTCGGGGGTGGGCGCGCCGCCGTCCTTGACGGCGAAAACCTGCACGTAGCAGTGGCCGGTGGCCTCGGTGTCGCTTTGGCTGGCGAACCAGAACGAGTTCAGCGCGTGGCGACGCTGGTTGTTTTCCGCTGCGAAACCCTGCTTCCTGACCGCGAGCAGGCCCATGACCGTGTCGATGTCGGCCGACAGCGGGCGGCCCTCGTGCAGCAGGACGAGCTGCGGTGACTCGGTGAACAGGGCGCGAAAGGCGTCGAGCAGGTTTTCGTCATAGGTGTAGGCGTAGGCCCCGAACAAGTTGATGATCGCCAGCCGATCGGTGACGTCGAAGTCGACCCGCCCGATCGGCCCGTTCGTCGCCATCCGGCCTCCTCGACCTCGAAGACATTCGCCTCGATGGTGCCACGCACGACCGCGTCGCCTGTTGAGAAAGGCGAGAACGCTGTTGAATGCTTGGTGGGCGCGACGCCCGGCCCGCTAGGAGGCTGCCATGACCTACGACCTGATCATCCGGGGCGGAACCGTGGTGGACGGCACCGGCGCGCCGGGCGGCACCGCCGACGTCGCGGTGAGCGACGGGATCGTCGCGCAGGTCGGCCGGGTCGAGGGCACCGCCAGACGCAGCGTCGAGGCCGACGGGCTAACCGTGACACCGGGATTCGTCGACGTGCACACGCATTACGACGGGCAAGCCACCTGGGACCCGCATCTCACGCCGTCGTGCTGGCACGGCGTCACGACGGCGATCATGGGCAATTGCGGCATCGGTTTCGCGCCCGTGCGGCCCGATCGGCACGGCTGGCTCGTCGACCTGATGGAAGGCGTCGAGGACATTCCGGGCTCGGCGCTGTCCGAGGGCATCACGTGGGAATGGGAGTCCTTCGGCGAGTACCTGGACGCCCTCGAGCGGATGCCGCGCGCGGTGGACGTCGCCGCCCAGATCCCGCACGCGGCCGTCCGCGGCTTCGTCATGGGCGACCGCGCGCACGATACCGCGACGGCTGCGGACCTCGACGCGATGCGCCGGATCGTCGCCGACGGCCTGCGCGCCGGGGCGTTGGGCATGTCGTTCGGACGCACGGCGGGGCATCGCAGCGCGTCGGGCGAACCCGTGCCGGGAACCTACTCCGAGGAAGACGAGCTCGCCGCGCTGATGGCCGCGATGGCCGAGGTGGGTTCCGGTGTGCTCCAAGTGGTTCCGGCCGGGGTGGGCGGCGCGATGGGCGGCGACCAGCGCCACTCGATCGACGCCGAGATCGACTGGATCACCAGGCTCGGGCGGCAATACCGAATACCCCTGACCTTCCTGGCGATGGTCAACGAGCAGGACCCGCACGACTGGCGACGCTGGTTCGCGGCGGTGCACGAGGCCAACGCGGCCGGTGCGGCGATCCGCCAGCAGGTCGCCAGCCGGGCCTTCGGGATGTTGATGGGCCACCAATCGCGGATGAATCCTTTCCGGCACCGCGCCACGTACCGGCCGTTGATGGAATTGCCGCTGGCGCAGCGCGTTCGGCGGCTCCGCGATCCGGACGTGCGGGCGCGAATCCTGGCCGACCCGCCCGACCCGACGTCCGAACCCTCGGCGGACCAACTCAACAAGCACATCTTCAAGCGCCTGTATCCGCTCGGTGAAGCGCTCGACTACGAACCCGCACCCGAGGACAGCATCGCCGCGATCGCCGAACGGGAGCGCCGTGACCCCTGGGAGGTCACCTACGACGTGCTGCTCGACGCCCAGGGCCGCGAATTCCTGCTGCTGCCCTTGCTCAACTACGCCGGCAACAACTACGACCACCTCTACAACATGATGGCGGACCCGGTGAGTCTGCAGGGGCTCGGCGATGGCGGGGCGCACTGCGGGATCATCTGCGACGCCAGCATGACGACGTACCTGCTGTCGCACTGGGTGGGCAAGCGGACGCGCGGGCCGGGCCTGTCGCTGGAGGCCGCGGTGCACCGCCTCACCGGCGATCCCGCGGGTTTCTACGGGCTGGGTGATCGCGGGGTGCTCGCGTCCGGGCGGCGCGCGGACATCAACCTGATCGACCTGGATCGGCTGCGGCTGCATTACCCGGAGCGGGTCGAGGACCTGCCCGGCGGCGCGGGCCGGTTGATCCAGCGCTCGGAGGGCTACGTCGAGACGATGGTGCTGGGCCAGACCGTCGTCGCCGACGGCGAACTGACCGAGACCAGGCCCGGCGGGCTGGTCCGGGGGCGCCGGGCGTCGGCCGTCGGCTAGTTCCTAGAGTCGTCCCGCAGCGAAGTCGGCGGCCTGATCGACCATCCCGGCCTCGACGTATTGCCGGTGCGCGGCTGGGAATCCGGACCCCGAACAGACCGGATCGTTGGGCACGCACAGCTCGATCGTCTTCGGTGCGTACAGCGGGCCGACCGTCACCGGTGGCTCGTTGATGATGCTCATGAACTGGGTCGACGGCTTGCCGAAGAGGGCGACGGCGGCGACGTGGTTGGCGACGTCGGGCGGCATCGGCTGGGGTGGCTGCGCGAGGTTCGCCCCGTCCGGGACCCTGTTCGCGGTGACGAAGCCCATCACGGCCGCGCCCTGCGAATACCCGCCCAGCACCATCTTGGTTCTGGGGCAGCTGGCCGCCATCGACTCGACGTGGTGGCCGGCGTCGGTGATGCCGTCGATGGCGGTGGGGAAGTCGGTGGTGGCCGGGTAGTTGACCGGATACACGCCGAGCGATCGGGCGCCGACGCGCGAGCGCAGCGTGTCCACGAAGTCCTGGCCGACGCGGCCGACGCCGGGGGGCTCGGTGGTGCCCCGGGCGAAGACCACCTCGACGTCGGGGCACGGCTCGGCGGATGCCGAGGGAACGGGGGCGACCAGCAGCGCCCAAATCGGCGCCACCGCAGCACAAATCAGGCGGGCGAGGGGAGGTAGCTGCACGTACTGAATTTTGACATAGGGCGTTAAATGTTGCTCGCCGAGCACTGGCGCGCCCCGCCGGCCCGGCGACCGACGGGCCGCTCGCGATGCGCCTGAGGCCCGGAGATGTCCCAGTTCACGCCCCAACTATCGGCGCCGGGCCGGCCACTAGCGGGCCGGGGCGGGTGGCCGGGCTGTGACGCGGTCGATCAAATCACGGCCGTGTGTCCGGTTCCCCAGGCCGATCCTCGGCGCGCCCCCCGCGCAGCAGCGAATGGGCGGCGCGCAGCACGCCACGAAATGCGTAGGCGGCGGTCACCATCGACAGCAGGATCAGCAGGACGAACATCGGCAGCCAGTTGCCCCGGCTGTGGTCGACTTCCCACCAGATGATGGTGAACAGCACCACGCAGAGCAGGAGGACCACGTCCCGCCAGTTACCGCGGTAGGACAATGCGGCCTTGCGTAACGCGCGATTCCTGTCGGCGACGTCGACCAGGTCGTCGACGCGGTCGTCGTCAGCGTCGGTTCGTTGAGGATGGCCGAACTCGGGGGAGGGATCAACCGCCTCGCCGGTATCAGGACGCCCTTGACGGGCGCCCGCGCGCCGGCGCCGGCTCGGCTCCCCGAAGCGCGTCCATGGTGCGCACCAGCTGTGGATAGGCGATCGCGGGCCCTATCCAGCGGGTGAGATAGCGCCGCAAATCGGCGCCGGTTCGGGGCGGCCGGCCCGGGTCGGTGAGGAATGACTGCAGCACCCGCAGGCCGAATTCGTTCAGCTCGTCGAGGCCCGCCTCATCGAAACCGTAGTGCTCCCAATCGATGTCGAAGCGATGCAGCATCGAACGTCCGAACGCCAACGCGGTATCGGAGACGATCGAGACGCTCTGACCGCCACGGTGGCGCAACACCAACGCGACCTGGTCGTCCGACGCCAGCTGCTCGATGGCGAACGCCATGCCTTCCGTCATCGCCACCACCGGATCCGTCACGCCCTCGAGCTTGGTCGCCAAGCGGTCGAGGAACCCGTCGGCCGAGCGCATCGCGGCCGCCACCAGCAACGCCTGGGTGCCGGGGAAGTACCGATACACGGTCTGCCGCGTCACGCCGAGGGCGCGCGCCACGTCCGCGATGCCCATTGCGGGGCCGCGCTCTTCGATGATCCGGTCGGCGGCGTCCAGGATGCGCTCGATCGCCTCCTCGTCGGAGGCGGGCGCGTTCCCTGCCCAGCCGTGGCTGCGCATGCTCAGCCGATCCTCACAGCTGGATAATAGCGATCCGGTTGGGCCACTGAGCTTTAGGCGGCGCACGCTTTCAGGATGAGGCCGACGGCCTCGTCGAGTTGCCCCGCGATCTCGTCATAGCTGACGAACCGGGCCGTCAGGAGGGCCCCGGAGAACGTCATCTGAAGCGCGGACTTCACCGCCCGCGGCCACCCCGGACCCAGCGCCGCCGCGATCCGCCGGGACACCTCCTCGCCGATCTGCTCCCGCAGCGGCTTGACCGCGGGGTCGTCGGCCATCAGCGCCGCGCCGCAGGCGGTCGCCAACTCCGGTTCGTCGGCGACCATCAGCGCCATGTCGCGCAGCGTCGCGCTGACCCGCGCCTGGGTGGTGTCGTTGACGTCGGTGTGCAACGGCAGGTCCCGCAGGAAGCGCAGGTACACCGCCGCCACCAGCGCGCTCTTCGACGGAAAGTACGTGTACGCGCTGGCCGGGGACACGCCGGCGCGCGTCGCGACCGCGCGCATCGTCAGGGTCGCGTACGACGACTCGCGCAGTTCCTCGAGCCCGGCGTCGAGGACCTTGCGGATCGTCTGCGCCGGCCGGCGGTCGGAGCGGCGGGCCGTCCCGGCGTCCGTCGGAGAAGCCGCCTCTCTAGACACCGGTCCAGTGTAGAAACGCGGTGCGCGATTTATGGTGGCGCCTATGGCCGACGACGACCGGCGTCGCTGGGACGAGCGGTACGCCACGGCCGGACCCCCGCCCGTGGGCGAGGTCGGGCCGCCGGGCTTCGTGGCGCGCCACGCGGAGCTGTTCCCGACGGCGGGGCGTGCCCTCGACCTCGCGTGCGGGCAGGGGCGCGGCGCGGTGTGGCTGGCCCGCCGCGGCCTGGACGCCTGGGGGTGCGACGTCTCCGCGGTGGCCATCGACCAGGCGCGCGAGTTGGCCCGGCTCGCCGGCGTCGGGGACCGCTGCCGCTTCGACGTATTCGACCTCGACGACGGGCTGCCGGCGGGGCCGCCCGTCGACGTCATCCTGTGCCACAACTTCCGGGACCGCCGCCTCGACGGGGCGATCGTCGAGCGGCTGGCGCCGGGCGGGCTGCTGGCCATCGCCGCGCTGAGCGAGGTCGGGGCCGCGCCGGGACCGTTCCGCGCCGCGCCGGGCGAGCTGCCCGCCGCGTTCGCCCGGCTCGAGCTCGTCGACGCCGGCGAGGGCGACGGTCACGCGTGGCTGGTGGCGCGCGGCTAAGGCTCCCGGACGCAGGGCCCGAACCCGGTAATGTCACCACGATGGAGCGGCGCGTGCTCGAAGCGATCATCTATGAACGCGAACCGCCGATTGCGCGGATCATCCTGAATCGGGTCGACAAGGCCAACACCAAGGACGCGGCGTTGGTCACCGAGGTCGACGACTGCCTGCACGAGGCCGACCGCGACAAAGAGATCAAGGTCGTCATCATCAAGGCCAACGGGAAGGGCTTCTGCGGCGGACATGTCGCCCGCTGGGGCCCCGACGAGAACCCCTACCCGGACTTCGGAAACACCTTCGAGGACCTGTACAAGGGGACCGCCGACCTGTTTCTGTGGCCCACCCTGTACCTGTGGGAGTTCCCCAAGCCGACGATCTCGGCGATCCACGGCTATTGCATGGGCGGCGGGATCTATCTCGGCCTGCTGACCGATTTCTGCGTGGCGTCCGAGGACGCGTATTTCCAGATGCCGCTTGCCCAGAGCCTCGGGGAACCCGGCGGGCACACCATGATCGAGCCGTGGTTGCTGATGAACTGGCACCGCACCATGGACTGGCTGCTGCTGGCGCCCACCCTGTCCGCGCGGGAGGCCCTCGACTGGGGCCTGCTGAACAGGGTGGTGCCGCGCGAGGACCTGGAAGACACCGTCGAGGAGATGGCGCGCAAGATCGCCCAGATCCCGTTGACCACGCTGATGGCGGTCAAGAACAACGTGAAACGGGCCTGGGAATTGATGGGGATGCGGGTCCATCTCCAGGTCAGCCACATCCTGACCAACATGGTGGGCGCCGCCTCGGACGTGCAGGCGCGCCGGGCCGAACTCATGCAATCCGGCATGAAGCCACGCGATTTCGTCGGCCGCGACGAATAGGTTTCCCCTCGAGTGTGCGGCTGGCCGCACACTCGGGGCCGAACGTGCGGCTCGCCGCACACTCGGCAAGGGGGAGGCGGCGAAGGACTAGCGGCTGCGCTCGCCGGCGATCCGGCGACCGGCCGCATGCCGCGCGGCCACGTATCCGAACACCATCGAGCTGGCGATGCTCGCGCCCGCGCCGGGATACGTGCGGCCCATCACCGTCGCGGTGGTGTTGCCCGTGGCGTAGAGGCCCTCGATCACCAGATCCTGTTCGTCGAGGACCTGCGCGTGCTCGTTGGTGACGACGCCCCCGCACGTCCCGACGTCGGCCGGGAAGACCCGGGTGGCGTAGTAGGGCGCGCGGTCGAGCGGGCCGACGGCGGCGTTGGGCCGGTAGCCGGGGTCGCCGAGGCAGTCGTTGTAGGCCGACTGCCCGCGCCCGAAGTCGGGGTCCAGGCCCTTGGCGGCGAACCGGTTGAACCGCTGGATCGTCTGCGCCAATTCGTCTGCGGGAAGGTCGATCTGGCGGGCGAGGTCGGCGATGGTGTCGCCGCGTTTGACCGCGCCGCTCTCGATGAGTTCGGGCGGCAGGCCCTGGTTGCGCTTGAGCGGGTTCGTGCTGGTGACATACCGGTGCACGTAGCCGTCGTCGAAGATCATCCAGCACGGCACCGCCTTGTTGGCGTACATCGCCTTGCCCACCTCGACGTAGGAGTTCGACTCGTTGCAGAATCGCCGGCCGGTCGCGTCGACGTAGATGGCGCCGGGACGCTGCCGGCCCGAGCCGAGCGAGGCGGCCGCGGCGCCGCCGTCCTTGATGAAAACCGAAGGCAGCCACCACGCTTCGTCGAGCAGGTCGGTCTTGGCGCCCAGCCGCATCGCGGCCTGCAGCACCTCGCCGGTGTCCCCGGCGTTGGCGATCGACCACTGCGCCTCGTTCGGCTGGTCGCCGCTGTATTGGCGGCGCATCTCCTTGTTGTGGCCGAACCCGCCGGCGGCCAGCAGCACTCCTTTGCGCGCCTCCACGTTCAGCGGCACGCCGCCGCGGGACACCCGCGCCCCGACGACGCGGCCGTCCTCGACGATGAGCTCCTCCATGGCGGCACCGGTCCACAGCGGGGGCTGCCCGTCACCGAATTCGATGAGCGCCTTGAGCATCTGGGCGATCAGCGAGGCGCCGTTGGTGAGGATTTGCCGGCGGCGGGCCCGCGCGGCCGCGGTGCGCAGGAACACCCGGGTCGCCACCGCGAACGCGCGCGGCGACCGGTTGTAGTACTGCACCGAACGCAACTCGTTGGTCAGCACCACGAACCCGTAGTTCTTGGCCAGCGGCGGCTGCACCTTGTCGCTCCAGCCGCCGAGCTCCGCGGCGTCGAAGGGGATGCCCTCGATGGCGCGGCCGGACTCGTTGCCGCCCTTGTGGTTCGGGTAGTAGTCGCTCCACCCGGCGCACCGGATCAGCCGAACGCCCTTGCGGATCAGGAAATTGATCATCTCGTAGCCCGCGGTGAGAAACATCTCGCGGCGCGCGGGCGAGGACGGCGCGCCGATGTCGCCGACGACGTCGGCCAGGTAAGCCATGCCGTCCTCGCGCGAGTCCGCGATGCCCTCGGCACGCATCAACGGGTTGTTGGGCAGCCAGACGATGCCGCCAGAAAGCCCCGTCGAGCCGCCGACCAGCGCCTGCTTCTCGAGGATCAGCGGCTCGAGCCCGCAGTCGATCGCGGCCAGCCCGGCCACCATGCCGCCGCCACCGCTGCCCGCGATGAGCAGGTCGACGGAGCGGTCCCAGCGGGCGGTCATCGCGCCCCCGAGCTGAATCCCAGGTCGGCGACCGGCACGTCGATGGTGGTGTTGGTCTTCTGGATCGCGGGCACCAGCGCGTCATAGGGCAGGCCGGCCAGGAAGCCGTCGACGACGCGTTCGAAGTTCGAGATCAGCCCCTCGATCCGGTCCGACAGTCGCATGTATTCAAACCCCTTGGAGTGCAGGCCCTTCTGCTGCCGCGGCAGGTTCGAGAAGTCCTGGGCGGGGATGGGCGGCCAGCGGGGGTCGTCGGGCGCCATGGGCTCCGGTGGTGTGGGTTTGTCGGTGATCTGGTCCGGCGGGATGCGGGTCAGCGACCAGATCTCGAACAGCGTCTCCTCCGGGCCGAGCGGACGGATCCGGTACGACGAGGCGCTGCTGTACTGCGGCAGCAGAAAGTAGTGCGGGAAACAGAAATTGATCGCCTCGGTGATGCCGCGGCGCTCCAGCTCGTTGAGGTCGGGCATGTCGCAGCCCCGGGCCCGGTGCCAGCTCACGATGGCGTCGTTGAGCGCGGCCCGCCACGCGGCCATGGCGGCGGCCGGATCGGACGGCAACTCCATCTTCTGCAGTCCCTCGGCGATGCGGACGTCGTTCTCGTGGGTCATGCCGGCCATGCCCTCGCCGAGGGTGCGCATGAAGTACAGGTTGGTCTGGGCCAGCCCCGGCGGTGTCGACGTGCTGGGCATCGAGGACGGCAGCAGCTGCGGGTGGGTCTGCGGGACGTGGTAGCCCTCCATGAAGGCGGCCGTCGCCAGCTTCCAGTTCACCGGCAGCCGGCACGCCTGCCACCATTCGACGCGCAGCGATTCGACCTTCCAGGCGTCGTAGATCGACGCGAACGGCTCGAAGCAGTCACGCATCGGCGGCGCGTCGTCGTCGAGGTTGATCCACGCGCATCCGCCCCACAGCTCGCATCTGACTCCGACGAGTTGCAGATCGTCCGGGCTCAGGTTTTCCTCGGCGAACTCTTCGGGTCGCAGGACGAAGGTGTTGCGGCCGTCGATGGCCCAGCACCAGCCGTGGAACGGGCAGACGAAGGTGCGGCGGTTTCCGTTGCCCTCCACCAGCTTTACCCCGCGATGGCGGCACGCGTTGTGATAGGCCCGCACGTTTCCGGCGTCGAGCCGGACGACGATGACGGACTCGTCCAGGATCTCGTACTCGACGTAGTCGCCGGGCTTCGGGATCTCCTCGAGCCGACAGGCCATCTGCCACACGCGGGGCCAGAGCAACTCCGCTTCGAGCGCGTAGAACTCCGGGTCGTAGTACCGCTGCTTGGGGATCCGGTCGGGCCGCTGAACCGCCCACGGCACCGGCAGCGGTGCCCAGTTCACGTCGGGGTGGGTGCTTTCGGTAGTAGTCACCATGTCGTTCCCTCGTTCATACGATCCGTGACGCCCGCCCTTGCCAGTAGCGCTCGCGAATGCGCCTCTTGTACAGCTTCCCGTTCGGGTCGCGGGGCAACTCCACCTCGAATTCGACTGTGCGCGGGCACTTGTAACCCGCCAGGTGGGCCCGGCAATACGCGATGAGCTCCGCCTCGAGGTCGGGCCCGGGCATGACGCCGCCGGCCGGCTGCACGACGGCCTTGACCTCCTCGCCGAACTCGTCGTTGGGGACTCCGAACACCGCGGCGTCGACGAGCTTGGGATGCATGATCAGCAGGTTCTCCGCCTCCTGCGGGTAGATGTTCACCCCGCCCGAGACAATCATGAACGTTGAGCGGTCGGTGAGGTAGAGGTATCCGTCCTCGTCGACATAGCCCATGTCGCCGAGCGACCGCCAGCCCCGCTCGTTCGAGACCGACGCGGTCTTGGCGGGATCCTTGAAGTACTCGAAGTCGGGCCCGCCCTCGAAGAACAGCTCGCCGGACTGGCCGACCGGAAGTTCGCGCCCGTCGTCGCCGACCACGTGAACGGGGCTGAACGGCTTGCCGACCGAGCCGGGATGGGCGAGCCACTCCTCGGGCCCGATGGTCGTGCCCGCGAATCCCTCGGTGCCCCCGTAATATTCGTGGATGATGGGGCCGAACCAGTCCATCATCCGGTGCTTGACGTCCATCGGGCACGGGGCGGCCGCGTGGATCACGCATCGCAGGCTCGAGACGTCGTACTTTCGCCGCACCGCCTCGGGCAGCTTGAGCATGCGCACGAACATCGTCGGCACGAACTGGGCATGGGTGACGCGGTGGGTCTCGATCAACCGAAGGACGGCCTCGGCGTCGAACTTGCGCATCAGGATGGCGGCGGCGCCGACGCGGTGCACCGCCATGGTGTAGTTCACCCCCGCCGCGTGATACAGCGGCGCGGGGGAGAGGTACACGCTGGACCGGTCCATCCCGTACTTGTGGATCAGCGCCATCTCCAGGACCGACTGGGCCCACGACCCGTTGCCGTCGGCCGGCAGCGACCGCCGAACCGCCTTGGGCCGTCCCGTGGTGCCCGACGAATACAGCATCTCCGAGCCGTCCGACAACGGCGGGGCGTCGCCCGCCGCCGCCAGCGCGGCGTCATAGGAGCGCCAGCCCGGCAAGGCGCCCCCGACGGCCAGGTGGATCCCGACGCCCGGGTTGGCGGCGCGGACGTGCGCGGCCAGGCCGGGGCCCCAGGCCTCCGACGCGTCGACGAACACCGCCTTCGCGTCGGAGTCGTCGATGACGTAGGCGACCTCGTCGGGGGTGAAGTGGGTGTTGACGGCGGTGTAGTAGAGCCCGGAAAGCTGGCAGCCCCAGGTGATCTCGAAGAACTCGGGCCGGTTGGGCAGCACGAGCGCGACGCCGTCGCCGCGCCGCAGCCCGGCCTCGTGCAGGGTGGCCGCGACCCGTCGGCTCCTTGCGTAGAGCTCGCCGTACGGGATCGTGCCCCCGTCCGCGACCAGGAGGGCCGGCGACGCGGCGGCGGTGCTCGCGTGGTCGGCGATGTTCACCAGGGGACCTTGCGAAGGCTCAAGTCGTCGCCGCGCCGTCGGTGGACGAGGCTGCCGCCGCCGCCTGGCGTCGGGCCTGCTCGGACGGCAGCACCTTGTCCTTGAAGACCGTCTGGATCAGCTCCTGCACGTCCCTGCTGATCGACGCCAGCGCGACGAGGTCGTTGGAGCTCTGCCAGTGCACCCGCATGCCCATCAGCTCCCAGGCCCGCTTCAGGTTGGCCTTGGTCGCCAGCAGCGTCGTCATCGGCGCCTGGGCGATGTGGCGGGCGATGGCGTCGGCCCGCGATTCCAGCTGGTCGCGCGGGACGACCTCGTTGACCAGGCCGACCTCCAGCGCCTTCTTCGCATCGATGACCTCGGCGAGGTACAGGTAGTACGCGGCGCGCCGCCAGTTCATGAAAACCCATGGCTCGATTGAGCATTCGCCGGACGGCATGCCGAAGCCCTGCAGCGGCGGGTAGGAGAAGTACGCGTCCTCGGCGGCGATCACGATGTCGGTGGTCAGGCCGTAGTGCGTGCCGCCGCCGACGCAATAGCCGTGCACGGCCGCGATCGTCGGCTTGGAGAACTCCCACAGGTTCAGCACCGGCTTGACGAACAGGTCGGTCTGCGGCTTCCACGGCGTGCCCATGACCTTGGCGCCCTCGACGAACGCCGGGTAGTCGACGGCGTTGTTGCCGATGGCGTGTCCGGAGCAGAAGCCCTTGCCGTTGGCCTTGAGGATCAGCACCTTGATGTCGTAGTCGCGGTCGGCGTCCAGAAGGGCGGCGTCGACTTCTTCGGCCAGCTTCTGGTCCTGGGCGTTGGCCTTCTCCGGCCAGTTGAGCGTGACTCGTGCGATCGGGCCTTCCTTTTCGTAGACGATTCTCTCGCGGGTCTCGTTGAGATCCATGTGTTTGCGTCCCTTTCTTATGGCGTAATGACGCCGATTTCGGCGCCGATGTCGTAGGTGGTCCCGACCTGTCCGGTCCACTGCACGATGCCCGAGGCACCAGCCTCGATTTCCTGCTCCACCTTCTCGGTGGCGATCACGTAGATCGGCGTGCCCTCCTCCACGCGTTCGCCGGCGTCGACGAGAAGGCCGGTGAGCTCGGCCTCCGAGACGGCCACCGACACCCGCGGAATGCGAATGACGAAGTCAGCCATGAACTTTGGCCCTGTCGAGGGTGCGCTGAGCCGCGGCGACGATTCGCCCCGGCGACGGGTACACCTGTGCCTCTAGCGCCGCGGCGGCCGGGTTGGGGACGAACCGGGCGGCGACGCGCTCGATGGGCGCGGCCAGCTCCCCGAACAACTCCGACTGCAGGGTGGCGGCGATTTCTGCCCCCGGGCCGGCGAATTGGACGGCGTCGTGCACCACCACGACTCTCCTTGTGCGGCGGACGGATTCGACGATGGTGTCGACGTCCAGCGGCACCAGCGTGCGCAAGTCGACGACCTCGGCGCTCGCGCCCTGGTCGGCCAGCGTGTCCGCCGCTGTGAGCGCGTCGTGCACGGGCCGCCCATAGGCGATCAGGGTCACGTCAGTGCCGGGCCGCTTGATGTCGGCCTGGCCGAGGGGTATCGAGAACCCGGGTTCGACGGGGACGGGCCCCTTCTTGCCCTGCAGCCGGATGGTCTCGATGAAGAGGCAGGGGTCCTCGTCGAAAATCGCCGACGTGAGAAGGCCTTTCCCGTCGCGCGGGGTGGACGGCACGATCACCTTCATGCCGGGGATGTGCATGAACCACGCCTCCAGGCTCTGCGAATGCGTGGCGCCGGTGGCCAGCCCGGCGTAGACCTGGGTGCGAATGGTGATCGGCGCCGTCGTGCGCCCGGCCGTCATGAACCGCAGCTTGGCGGCGTTGTTGATCAGCTGGTCGGCCGCGATGCCGATGAAGTCCATGATCATGATCTCGGCCACCGGCAGCATCCCGTCGATCGCGGCACCGATCGCGGCGCCGACGATCGCGGCCTCCGAGATGGGCGTGTCGAGGACCCGCTCGTGGCCGTACTTCGTCGACAGCCCCGCCGTCGGTCCCGAGGCGCCGGGATCGGCGATGTCCTCACCGAGCAGGAACACCCGCTCGTCGGCCGCGAGCGCCTCGTCGAGCGCGAGGTTCAGCGCCTCGCGCATCGTCATCTCTTTTTCTTGCGTCATACCGGATACCTGATCGGGGTGGCGTACACGTCGCGGTCGAGTTCGTCGATCGAGGGCGGCTCCGCGCCCATGACCGTCGCCAGGGCGTCCTCCACCGTCGTCGACGCCTCCCGGTCGATGCGGTCGAGCTCGTCGGCGTCGCAGATGCCAGCTTCGGCGAGGTGGTTGCGAAACCGCGGCACCGGGTCGGCCGCCATCGCCGCGGCCAGTTGGTCCTTGGGGATGTAGGGCATCCGGTCGCCGAAGTAGTGGCCGCGGAAGCGAAAGGTCACGCACTCGATGAACGTGGGGCCCGCGCCGGCGCGGGCCCGCCCGAGCGCCTCGTCCAGGGCCGATTTCACCGCCAGCGGGTCGTTGCCGTCGACGCGCACCCCCGGCATGCCGTAGCCGGCCGCCCGCTGCGCGACTTGCTCGAGCTTCATCGTGTCCGAGGTCGGCGTCATCTCGGCGAACAGGTTGTTCTGGCACACGAACACCAGCGGCAGGTCCCACAGCGCGGCCATGTTGGCGGCCTCGTGGAACGAGCCGGTGTTGGTGGCGCCGTCGCCGAAGCTGACCACCGTCACGCGGCCGAGGCCCTTGCGCCTGGCGGCCATCGCCAGCCCCACGGCCACCGGCGGCCCGGCGCCCACGATCCCGGTCGAGAGCATCACTCCCTTGTCAGGGTTGGCGATGTGCATGGTGCCGCCCTTGCCGCGGCTTGCGCCGACGGTGCGCCCCATCATCTCCCCGTAGATCTCCTCGAGCGGGACGCCCTTACCGATCAGGTCGTGCAGCCCACGGTATGTCGTCACCAACTGGTCGTCGGCCCGCAGCGACACCCCCATCGCGGCGGCGATGGCCTCCTGGCCGCGCGACGGCCAGTACACGCACATGAACTCGCCGGTGCCGATGCCCTTGGAAAGCCGGTCGTCGGCCGCCTTCATCAGGACCATGAGTTCGTAGAGGCGGCGTTCGACGTCCCCATTCCCCCCAATTCCGTTGCCGGGCAGCATCTCAACCGCCCGACCACGGCTTGACCTTGAGGAAGCCGCCCCCGTCGACGCGGAGCTGCTGGCCCGTGACGTAGCGGGCGGCGTCGGAGGCCAGGAACAGCACGGCCTCGCTGATGTCCTCGGGTTCGACGTAGGGGATGGGCATCGCCTGGACCACGGGGAACACGGGTTCGGCGTCCTCGCGCTTGGGTTCGGACAGGTCCGGCCGGAACGCGCGGTACATCGGTGCGCTGTGCAGCATGTCGGTGTTCACATTCGTCGGATGCACCGCGTTCATCCGGATGCTGAAGGGCGCGAGCGCCAGGGCGAAGTCGTGAACATAGTGCGCGGCAGCCAGTTTCGCGAAGGCATACCCGGCCCCGCCCGGGCCTCCGGACACGCCGCCTCCGGTGTTCAGTGACGACATGAACGCCGCGTTGGACCCGATCACGATGATCGACGCCCCGCTCTGTAGGTGTTTGAGGCTGGCGTGTACCAGGTTGAGCACCCCGAGCAGGTCGACGTCGACGGCGTCGGCGAACGCCTGGGGCGGCAGGCCCGCGGTGAGCGGGCAGATGCCGGCGTTGGCCACCACGATGTCGAGACGGCCGAACTCGGCCACGCCCTGATCGATCGCGGCGGCCAGGGCCGCCCGGTCGCGCACGTCCGCGATCGCCGTGGACGCGCGCTGCCCCTCCTTCTCGACCAGCCGCGCCGTCTCGTCGAGATCCTCCGGCCGGGCCAGCGGGTACTCGTTGGTTTCGATGTCCGCGCAGATGTCCACCGCGATGATGTCGGCGCCCTCCGCGGCCAAAAGCCGCGCGTGCGAACGTCCCTGCCCCCGCGCGGCCCCGCTGATCAAGGCCACCTTGCCCGTCACCCTGCCCATATCCCGTCCTTTGCCGCGGCGCCTAAACCGGCGACCCTCGTTGGGGCCCAAAGCCATTCGTTACGCAAGAGGAACCACGGCGCGCGCTCAGCGCATCGGGGAGCGGGATCGGGCCGATGGTCGGCCCCATCGCGTCTCTTCCACGAAAACCGCGCGTGGCCGCAGCCGGGCTGTCGATATCCCTTAGAGTAGCTAGAATACTTAAAATAGCAAGAAAGGCGGCTTGCCTTGTCGGGTGTCCTCCAAGGTGTCCGAATCGTGGAGCTGGCGTCGTGGACCTACGTGCCGTCGGCGGGGGCGGCCCTGTCGGACTGGGGCGCCGACGTGATCAAGGTGGAGGGCGTGGCCACGGGGGACCCCGGACGGGCGCTGGTGGTCGGCGGGTTCACCCGCGAAGCGGCCCGCCCGGACGCCGACTTCATCCTCGAGTTGGGCAATCGCGGCAAGCGCAGCATCGCCATCGACATCAAGTCCGAGATGGGCCGCGAGCTGTTCGGCCGCTTGCTGGCCAGCGCGGATGTCTTCCTGACCAACTGGCTGCCCGGCGCGCTCGAGCGGGCCCGGCTCACCGTCGAGGACATCCGCGGGTTCAACCCGAAGATCATCATCGCGCGGGGCACCGGGCTCGGGGTTCGGGGTCCGGACCGGGATCGCGGCGGGTTCGACGCCGCCACCTATCTGGCGCGCGGCGGGGTGGCGTACACGCTCACGCCGTTCGGCACCGACACGCCGGCGGTCCAGGGCCCGGGGTTCGGCGACCTGCAGGGCGGCGCGACCCTGGCCGGCGGGGTGTGCGCCGCGCTGTTTCACCGGGAACGCACCGGCGAACCGACGATCGTGGATTCTTCGCTGCTGGCACAGGCCATGTGGGCGATCGCGCCGTCGATCTCGGCGGCCGATTTCTTCGACATCGACGGCATTCCGGGCGCCCCGCCCGGGCTGGCCATCAATCCCCTGGTGAACCGGTACAAGACCAAGGACGGCAGGTGGATTCAGCTGGTCTTCCTGCAGCCCGACAAATTCTGGGCCGGCTTCTGTGCACGCATGGGCCTGGGCGAGCTGGCCACCGACGAGCGGTTCGTGCCGTCGAGCAACCTGATCGCCAACGCGGCCGCGGCGACCGAGATCTTCGCGGACGCGTTCGCCCGCAACGACCTTGCGCACTGGCGAAAGGTGCTCGCGGACGAACCCGGGGTGTGGGGCGCCCTCGCGACACCGCGCGAGACCCTGAACGACCCGCAGGTCGAACCCAACGGATACGTGGTCACCAACGTCGACGACCACGGGGAGAAATACCGGATCGTCGCGGCGCCCGTGCAATTCGACGAGACCCCGCCGTCGCCCGCCCGCGCCCCGGAACACGGGCAGCACACCGAAGAGATCCTGCTCGAGCTCGACGTCGACTGGGACGACATCGCCAGGGCGAAGGACGTCGGGGCCATCCTCTGAGGCCCCACGCCGTCACCGGGCCGCGGCGGCCTTGCGGGTGGCGATCTTGGCGCGCACCGCGTCCATGTCCAGCGACTTCACCCGGGTGATGAGGTCCTGCAGGGCGGCCGGTGGCAGGGCGCCGGGCTGGCTGTAGACCATGGGACTGCGCCGATCGGTCGTAAATGGGCGCGAACGCCCGGCAGGGCGCACAGTAGCCGGCCCAAAAATCAACCAGCACAAGCGGGTTGTCGCGAATCGTCGACTCGAATGTCTCGTAGGAGAGGTTGGCCGTCGCCATCATGAATTCCTTTCGGTTCTGCGCCGAGGGATGACAACTCATACCCGGTGGGGTATATTCTGGATCGACCGATTGATACCCCCGCGGGTACCCGTGGGTGGCGGTCGGGAATACGGGGAGACGGAGGATTCAAATGATTGGTGACCAGGACAGCATCGCCGCGGTGCTCAACCGGCTGCGCCGCGCGCAGGGGCAACTCGCCGGGGTGATCTCGATGATCGAGCAGGGCCGCGACTGCAAGGACGTCGTCACCCAGCTCGCGGCGGTCTCGCGCGCCCTCGATCGCGCCGGGTTCAAGATCGTCGCGACCGGGTTGAAGGAATGCGTCACGGGTGCCACCGCCGACGGTGCGGCGCCGCTGAGCGAGGCCGAGCTGGAGAAGCTGTTCCTGGCGCTCGCCTGAGGGCACCGGGGCACGAACGGAAGGGAATCATGATGGATATCGCGATTGCGACGCCGATGCGCACCTCATTCGAGGACGCGGTCGCGCGTACCCGCGAGGCGCTCGCGGAGCAGGGCTTTGGCGTGCTGACCGAGATCGACGTGAAGGCCACGATGAAGGCCAAGCTCGGCCGCGACATGGAGGACTACCTGATCCTCGGCGCGTGCAACCCGCCGCTGGCGCATCGCGCCGTGGAGGCCAATCGCCAGATCGGCCTGCTGCTGCCGTGCAACGTCGTCGTGCGCGCCGACCCGCAGGACGCCGCGACAGTGCTCGTCGAGGCGATGAACCCGGGACTGCTGGTCGAGGTGACCGGCGAGCCGGAATTGCGCCCAGTCGCCGAAGAGGTCGGGGACAGGCTGCGCGCGGCGATCGGGTCCCTTAAGGCTGGTTCGCCGGTCAGCGCCGAGTAGGCCGACATGTCAGACCAGCATCACCACGAGGTCCTGCAGGAATTGCTGCCTCAGCACCGCGAGCTGCGCAAGCAAATCCCGGACGTGTACAAGGGATTCGCGGCCCTGAGCGGGGCGGCCCTGACCGACGGGGCGCTGAGCCGCAAGGTAAAGGAGCTCATGGCGTTGGCGATCGGGCCATCGGCGTCACCTTCCTGATGCATGGCGGGCCGGCCACCATTTACGGTGCCCGCGCTTACACGGCCTTCTGCGAATTCGCCGACGCGGAACCGGGGGAATAGCCCGAACGGTTCCGTCGGGCTCTCCGGGGCATGTGCCCTGCGGCGGATTTGATAGCGCCGGCGATATCAAATCCACGCGTCACCGCACTTCCCGGCCGATGGGATCGGCGCCGGTCGACAAGTGCGCCCTGGGCATCGACGTCGACACCACCGCGATACCGGACTACGACGTCTGCCACGACGCCTTGGTGGCCGGCTTCGACGAAGTGCTGGCTCTCGCAGGCTGATTCGCGCGATCCCGGATCGGTCACAAGCGCGTATCGATTGCAGCGGTGCTCTGGCACATCGCGTTGCGATCAACAAATCATGGCATAGGGCGCCTTTGAGGGGACAAGGCGCGACGATGCGTACCGCACGGGCTCTTTGCCGCCATGCGTGGCGGATTCCGTTCGGGCGCAACAGGAGGTATCGACAGCATGATGGCGTACGGCCCGAACTCCGGCGGCATTCTGGACACCGCGCGGGGAATCCTGATCGGACTTCGCCGATGCCCTTCGCAAGTGGCTTTCGACGAATTGCACAGTGCGGCATTGCGTCACAAGGTTCCGGTATTCGCCATGGCGTGGGCGCTCGTTCACCTGGCGGGTGACGGCGAGAAGACGCCGAGCTTCACCGACGCGCAGTCCGCGGCCCGCCACGAGTGGGGTTCTCTGTTCACCAGGCCTGCGGCGGTGAGCTGCTGAGCGGGGGTTAGAGACTTGGCGCCGGCCGGGGTCCTGGGGGGTACCACGGCCGTCGCCAACCAGCAGTCCGCGGAATCGTCAGCGCGTCCATGCCGACGATTCGGCCGCCGCGCGCAATGCCGCGAGGATGCGCTGCTCCTTTTCCCGAAACCGTTCGCTGGGAGCCGGCACGGAGATCGCGACCACGTTGTCGCCGGCGGTACGCCGCGCGATGGCGGCCGCCGAGATGCCGGGAGTGTGCTCGTCGCGGTCGAAAGCGATACCGGTGTGCCTGATCTCGGCGATTTCGGCACGCAGCGCGTCGGCCGCCCCGAGGCGACCGATGAGGGCGTCGGCCTCGGCCGCGTCGAGGGCCGCGAGGGCCGCTTTTCCGTTGGCGGTCGATTCCAGCGGGAATCGGACGCCGACGGCCGAGACCGCGCGCAGCCGGTGCGGCGATTCGATCTGGTCGACGAACCACATCCGCCGGCCCCGCAGTACCGACAGGTCGACCGTTTCGCCGTCGGCCGCGCGCGCCACCCGTTCGATCGTCGGGCGGAAGATCGTCGCGATCTGTTCGCCGTCGGCGCCGCCGAAACCCAGCAGGCGCTCACCGAGCGAAAAGCGGCCCTGCGCATCGACGTTCGCCAACCCCACCTCCACCAGGCCCACCAGCAGGCGGCGAGCCGTCGACTTGGCCAGCCCGAGCCGCTCGCCGAGGTCGACAAGGCGCAGCCGCCCCGGCTCGGCGGCGATCTCGTCCAGCGCCGCGGCGGCCCGGCGCAGGACCTGGATGCCTTCGTCGCGACCGGTCGGCAAAATTTTCCCCCTTTAAACGCCATTTGTCGGCATTCGTCCACTATAGTGTTCCGCATCGTGGATCACAACGACCCGAAATGCGGACCAAAGGAGTTCCACATGGGCGCGCTACCAGCCGGGCGGCACTTTTTCCGGGGCGATGACGGGTATGAGGCCGCCCGGCGCGGCACGGTGTGGCACGAGCGGGTGCCCGAGCGTTACCCCGAGGTGATCGTCCAGGCGGTCGACGCCGGGGAGATCATCGCCGGCATCCGCTATGCCCGGGCCAACGGGCACCGGGTCAGCATCGTTTCGGGCGGGCACAGCTTCGCCGCGAGCCACCTGCGCGACGGCGCCGTGCTGCTCGACGTCAGCCGCCTGGATCACGTCACGGTCGACGCCGAAAAGGGTGTCGCCGTCGTCGGTCCGGGCAAGGGCGGCAGCCTGCTCATGGCCGACCTGGAGGAGCAGGGGCTGTTCTTTCCCGGCGGCCACTGCAAAGGCGTCTGCCTCGGCGGTTATCTACTGCAGGGCGGGTACGGCTGGAACAGCCGCATCTACGGCCCGGCGTGCGAGAGCGTCGTGGGCCTGGACGTCATCACCGCCGACGGCGAGCAGATCCATTGCGACGCAGACAATCACGCCGATCTCTACTGGGCGGCCCGCGGGGCCGGCCCGGGCTTTTTCGGCGTCGTCACCTCGTTTTACCTGAAGCTTTACCCGCGCCCGGCCGTCTGCGGCACCAGCATCTACGTCTATCCGTGGGACGTCGCCGACGAGGTCTACAGCTGGGCCCGCAGCATCAGCGCCGAGGTGGACCGCCGCGTGGAGATGCAGGCCATCGCCACACGCAGCCTCCCGGAGATGGGCATCGACAGCCCCGCGATCGCGTTCGCGTCCCCGGCGTTCGCCGACTCCGAGGAGGAAGCGCAGCAGGCCCTCGCGATATTCGGCACCTGCCCCGTGGTGGACAAAGCGCTTGTCGCGGTCCCGTACATGACGAGCGACCTACCCACCTGGTACACGGCCGTGATGACCCACTATTTGAACGACCACCGCTACACGGCCGACAACATGTGGACCTCGGCGTCCGCCGAGGAGCTGCTGCCGGGCATCCGGACGATCCTGCAAACCATGCCGCCGGCCCCGTCGCACTTCCTGTGGCTGAACTGGGGGCCGTCCCCGCCGCGCCAGGACATGGCCTACAGCGTGGAGGACGAGGTCTACCTGGCGCTCTACGGCTCGTGGCGGGACGCCGCCGACGACCAGAAGTACGGCGACTGGGCGGGATCCAGCATGGCCGCGATGTCACACCTGGCCACCGGAATCCAGCTCGCCGACGAAAACCTGGGCAACCGGCCGGCGAAGTTCGCCACCGACGACGCCATGGCGCGCCTCGACAAGGCGCGCGCCACCTATGACCCCGACGGCTTGTTCAACAGTTGGATGGGACGACTCTGATGGCCGGCGATCTGTACCTGGGCTACCGTGACCACGACGCGAACACGCCGTTCGGCAAGTTCCTCAAGCCCGAAATGGCCCCGCTGCCAAGCCATGTCGTGGAGGCGCTGCAGCACGGCCCGCAGGGCGGGATGGCGTTGCTGGCGTTCGACGACGCCGCCAGCGTCGCCGAGGAGGGCTACCAGCGGACCGAGAACGGCTACGGGATCCTCGAGGACGGCAGCCTGCAAGTGTCGGTGCGCACCGACATGCCCGGGGTCACCCCCGCGATGTGGGCGTGGTGGTTCGGGTGGCACGGATGCGACACCCGCCGCTACAAGCTGTGGCACCCGCGGGCGCACCTGTCCGCCGCCTGGAAGGACGGCAAGGACGACCGGCGATACATCGGCCGCTGGTCGATGATCAGCGAGTACATCGGCTCGGCGTTGCTCAACGGCGCCATTCAATTCGTCGAACCGGCAGCGCTGGGCTGCCCGCCCGACACCGCGGACGCGGTGTCGATCTGCGCCCGGCTGGGGTCGGGCGACGCGCCGGTGGATGCGGGCTGGTTCATCCATCACATCCGCTCGACGCCGACGGGCGCCGAGATGCGGTCACGATTCTGGATGGGCGGACCGCACATCGCCGTGCGCAACGCGCCCGGCGTGGCGTCGCGGGCGGTCCGCCCGATCGCGTCGCGGGTGCTGGGCACCTCGGAGGCGACGGCCCGCAACCTGCTGGTGCACTGCGCGCAGGAGATGAATCACTTGGCGGGCTTCCTGCCGGAGCTGCACGCGGCCTTCGGCGCCGAATAGCGCGGGGCGGCCGCCGCGAAAGTGCAACTGCCGACACGTTTCTCGAGTAGCCGCGTCGCTAGTTGCACCCTCGCGATTTGGGCATCAGGCCGGCGTCGCCGCCGGCGGGTGCGGGGCGCCGACCACGACGAACGCCTCGACGGTGGTGGCCTGCTCGAAGCCCTGCACCTCCACCCGCCACTCGTACATCCCCGGCTCCAACGGGATTCCCGCCGGGATGTTGAGGGTGAGCGGCATGCGAACCGAGGTGCCGTGGATCGCCCCGGGCGGACGTCCGGCCTCCGCCGACGCCTCGAAGGAGATCCGTTGTGGCCCTTGCGTGCCCAGCACCACCACCGGGTCGCCGTCGGTGGTCAACAGTTGGCACGTCAGCTTGTGCGGCTTGTTGGTCTCGTCCCAGTCGATGTCCAGGAAAAGCACCAAAGCGAAAGGGGGCGTAGGGGTTTGGCACTGACGCCACCCGAGGCCGAGGGCATGAACCTTTCCGGATTGGACGTCAGCCTGCGCCGCGTCCGCGAGGAACAGGCTGATCTTCACGCCGGGGCCGCGATCGCCTTAGCGGTTGTCACCGCGAGACCCTGCCCTGCCATCTCCGCCGCCTCGAGATCCACGTGATCCTTCCCCCGCCGTCATCCGCAGGATCATACCTTCGCGCGGATCGGGCGCGGCGGCCGCGCACCCGCCCGGGTGCCGCCCTTGGGAAAGCGGATCTTCGCTATGCGCCGGCGGGCTTCGGCGCTTCGCCTTCCTCGGTCTGGGCCAGCTTTTCGGGGCAGTACGCGGAGGCCGCGATCGCCGCGAACTTGGCGGCGCCGGGGCCTTGGAACCCCGGGTTCTTCTCCTGCAGGTTCTTGACGATTTCCTCGCCGGTCAGTCCGTCGTCGGCCGACTTGCACACCTGCTTGCCGGCGGTGATCGCGCGGTCGGCGTTCAGGTACGTCAGGCCGGCTTGGGTGAGCGCGTTGAGGAAGCTTTGGTCCTTGGCGTCGGGGTCGGCGTAGGCCGGGGCGGCGGTACCGATGACGAGGGCGGCACTTGCCAGCAGCAGTACGGGTCTCATAGTTCCGTGATTGTCGCAAAGTGCGCAAAAGCGTGCATCCGCTGCGGCCAACGGGACTTTAACGACGGCTGGCCACCGGATGAAATCCGACGGCTCCGCAGTCAGTTGCCGGGGGGCAGCTGCCGGGGGCCTTCGGGCGCGCGCAGCTCGCCCGGTCCGTCTCGCCGCGTCAACGCGGCATCGCGCTCGCGCGACGCCAGCGTCAGGGCCTCGACGTCGTTGGCGGCGATGCCGCGCACCGAGCGCCGCTCGTGGCCGCCCACCCGGACCCGGCCGGCGGTGGGCGGGGCTTCGTCGGACTGCGGCGCCTGCCCCCCGGGCTCGGAGCTTTCCGAGTCGAGCGTCACCTTGCGGGTGCGCCTGAGCGCGAAGGTGATCTCCTCGACCTCTTCGAACACGTGCCGCGCGGTGCGCAGCGGCTGGGTCGTGTTGTCGATGACCCGGGCGACGAACGGGGGAACCAGCGGGCGGATCCAGCGGGCCGCGGCCCTGGTGGCGTCGGGAAGCGAGGGAATCAGCGGGGTCGCCCGCTCATCGTGCGGTTCGACCTCCCCGCCCGGCTCGACCGGTGCGGGCAGGTTCGCCGGGGTCGCGGGCGCCACCTGGACCTCGGGCTCCTGCGTGCCGGCGGGCAGCGGGGCGATCGCCCGACTGGCCGCCTCGGCTTCCGCCGCGATCGGCAGGTACATGTCGTCGGCCGGCGGCTCGAACGTTCGCCGCGACGACGCCCGCACCGGCGCATCGAGGGCGTCCATCACCCGCCGGCGCTGCCGTTCGCGGTCGATCTCGGTCTGCGCCTCGATGGCGAGCCGGGCCTGAGTGAGTTGGTGTTCGGCCCACATGATTTCGGCCTCGCGGCGGACCTGCGCCCGCTTGATCGCGATCGCGGTTTCGGCCTCGAGTTCGGCGCGTTCGCGCTCGGCCCGCGCGGTCGTGTGGCGGTCGTGCGTCGTCTCGCCGCGCCACAGCCGCAGGATCAGCGGCAGCAGGCACAGCAGCGCGAAGAACGCGATCGCCGCCAGCCGCAGCGCCAACGCCCCGGCGCCGGCCAGGGTGACGTCGTTCATGGCCACCCAGCGCGCGCCCAGCCCCCGGCCGGCGTCCGCGGCCACGTCCTCGCGCGCCCGCGCCAGGGCCTGCTCCTCACGGGAGATGCGGGCATCCAGTTCGGGTGCCTGGCGGTCGCGGGCCGCCAACGCGGTGTCCAGTTCGCGCTGGGCGTCGGCGAGAAGCTCGTTTGCGGTTCGGGTTTCGGGCCCGGCCCCGGGAACGCCGGTGATGCGGGTCTGCGGGCAGGGTGGCGTGGGGTTGTACTCGCAGCGCGCCACGACCAGGGCCTGGTCCTGGCGCTCGCGGGCCTGCGCGACGGCGCGGTCGAGCCCGCCCCGCGCGTCCTTGGTTTGTTGCAGCGATGCCGACGCCTGCGCGACGGCCGGAGCCGAGTCGGCGTTGCGCAGGGCCCGTTCGTCGAGGCGGTGGTCGATCGAACTGGCAAAGATGGCGAGCGAGGCGAGCTCGCCGACGACGACCCCGACGGCGATCGCGACGGCGGCGCGAGCGGCGACGCCGGGCCAGCGCCGCCCGGGCCCGGCGGCGGTGCCGCGGGTCACCGCGCCCACCAGCAGGCCGAAGACGAGCGTCAGCGCCACGACGGCGGGCGTCGGCCAGCGGGTGGACTGGCTCAGCGCCAGGCCCGCGACTAGCCAGGCCAGCGCGGCCACGAGCAACACGACCGCGCCGGCCAGGGCCTCGTCGGCCTGGGTCGCCCGCTCTTGCCGTTCACCGGGCTCGCGGCGGTGCCCGCCGCCGAGCCAGGTCAGCGGTCCCTGGATCCGGGACGTCAACGAGCGCGGCTCAGTGGCTTCCTGGGCGCACATCGGTTCCAAACACCTCCAAGTCAGTCAAGCCTCCCAGGCCGGCGGCCGGCGCACCGAATCCAGGCGCCGCACCTGTGGTGATGTTCACAGCGCAATGGGGGTGGGTGCGGGTCACATCCTCGTGATACCCATCGGGTCCGCCCAGCCTGTTCCGGGGGCCACGCCTGGCGCGAAATTGCTGCGACGCGGGCAGATCAGCGACCGTTCCGGCAGGGGACGTGAGACGGTATAAGCCTATGCCAAATCACGATTATGTCACCTACGAAGAGTTCGGCCGCAGGTTCTTCGAGGTCGCTGTCACCCCCGAGCGTGTCGCCGCCGCGTTCGCCGACATCGCCGGCAACGAGTTCGCCATGGAGCCCATCGCCCAGGGGCCCGGCGGGATCGCCAAGGTCAGCGCCAACGTCAAGATCCATGACCCCAAGGTGACCCGGCGCCTGGGCGACGACATCACGTTCGTCATCCACATCCCCCTGTCCATCGATCTGCTGCTGGACCTGCGCCTGGACAAGCAGCGGTTCGTGGTCTCCGGCGACATCGCGCTGCGCGCCACGGCACGGGCTGCCGAGCCCCTGCTGCTGATCGTCGACGTCGCGAAACCCCGTCCGTCCGATATCACCGTCAACGTGTCGTCGAAGTCCTTCCGCGGCGAGGTGCTGCGCATCCTGGCGGGGGTCGACGGCGAGATCCGTCGCTTCGTCGCCGCGTACGTCGCCGAGGAGATCGACTCGCCGCAGTCGCAGGCCGCCCAGGTCATCGACGTGGCCCAGCAGTTGGCGGAGGCCTGGCCCTAGCCATCGCGGGCCGGGGTTTATCCCGTCGGGACCGACGGGTATGCGGAAGCAACACCCGCGACCGCTGACGAGGAGCGAGAACCCTTGGCACGAGTAGATGTTTCGATGGCGTCGGATGTGCCCCCTGAGACCGCCTGGAAGCTGGCGTCCGACCTGCGCCGCTTCGACGAGTGGCTGACGATTTTCGGGGGCTGGCGCGGGCCCGTCCCGTCGACGATCGAGAAGGGCACCTGCGTTTCGTCGTGCATCAAGGTCAAGGGCTTCCGCAACATCATCCACTGGGAAGTCACCTGCTATGACGCACCGAAAGCGGTTGAGCTGCAAGGCCGGGGCCGCGGCGGCATCCGGGTTGCGGTCGGCGTGACCATCTCCGACGACGATCCGGGATCGAAGTTTCGCCTGACGGCGGACCTGAAGGGCGGCGTGCTTAGCGGGCCGGTCGGGGGGCTGGTCGCCAGGGTGCTGCGATCCGACATCCGGAAATCGGTCAACAACCTGGCTTCCCTGCAGTAGCTACCGCGAGCAGTTACGGCGGCGGCTGACCCGTGTGCCAGCCGCGTTCGGCGTCGCGGATCCGCCTGCGGTCCATGGCAAGCCACGCCAGCCCGGCGCCGAAGGCCAGCAGGCCGACGATCGCGGCCGCCACGCCCGGTCCGGCCTGTCCGAGCGCGAAATTGATCACGCACGCCACGAACGCGACGGCGCCGACCACGACGACGACGAGGCCGGCCGAGCGCTCCCAGAGGCGTCGTACCATGAGTGCCTCCTCAGATTCCGCTTCGTTACACCGCTTGTCTGCGGCTACCCGAAACGGCCTCCGAGGAAACGACTTTGGTCCGCGACGCCGTTACAGCGTCTGGTGCCGTCCGAAGTACTTGTGGTCCTCGCTGTAGCCACCGTAACCGCTGCCGATGTCGCGGTAGTCGGCGACGAACTCGATTCCCTTGATCCACTTCACCAGCTTGAAGCCGTGCTGCAACTCGTTGCGCAGCCGCAGCGGCTTGCCGTGCATGTAGGGGAGCGGCTGGTCGTTCATGTTGTAGGCCAGCATCGTCATGTGGTGGTCCATCTGGCCGATGTGGTGCGCGTTGTAGTAGATGCCGCCGGTGGCGCCGAGGCCCATCGAATAGAACACCGCCCATTTCGCCTCGGGCAGCGGTTTGACGATGTCCATGATCGCCTTCATCTGCACGCCGCCCCACTTGGCGACGCCGGACCACGCCTGGATGCAGAAGTGCTGGCTGATCTGCTCGTGGTAGGGCAGCGCCTTCAGGTCGTCGAGCGAGAATTCCATCGGGTGCTCGACCAGGCCGTAGACCCTCAGCCGCCAATCGCGAAAGTCGTTGGCCTCCAACTCTTTGTACTCGACCGTCTCGGGCAGGCGGCCGTTGCGCCAGTGGTGGGGCGAGATGTCCTTCTCGGTGAAGGCGCCGGGCTTGGGGTCGAGCCGTTCGAGCGCGCGCTGGAAGGGTCCGACGAGCGCGTATCCGACCCGCTGGATCACCCGGGGATGGCGAATCGTGAAGGGGGTGGCCCAAACCCACGCGACGGCCGTCACGACCATCGCCGCGGCGAAGATCCAGAAACCCATCCACCCGTTGTCGTCGCGGGCGGCGAACATGTGGTTGAGGTTCCGCAGCGCGCTGGTGGTCAGAACCATGGTCACGTGCACGAGGATGAAGAACAAGAAGTACACCAGCACCACGAAATGCAGCGAGCGCGCGTGCTGAATGCTCAGCCGCTTGCTGAGCCAGTGGACGCGTTGCGACAACGCGGGCGACATCCCGAGTCCGGTGATCAACGCGGCCGGCGCGGCGATGAAGACGGTGGTGAAGTAGGACAACAACTGCAGGCCGTTGTAGGCGACCCAGCCGTTGTCGGTCGGCCAGTCCAGGGACAGGTACTGGATCGCCACCGACGCGGCGTTGGGGAAGACGTCCCAGCTGGTCGGCACGATGTGGCGCCACTGGCCGGTGGCGAACAACAGCACGTAGAAGACCGCCCCGTTGAGGAGCCACAAGACGTCGATGCCGAGGTGCCACCACCGGGCCAGCCCGATCGAATGCCGGAATCCGGGCAACCCGAATTGCGGTGGCAGGGCGACGGTGTCGGCGTTGGCGGTCCACAGCTCGTCATCCGGAACCGGGGGCCCCACCCGCAGCCACTCGTCCTTGCCGGGGGTGGCGTTGCGGCTGAAGTAGAGGCGGGGATGGTCGCACAGGATCTGGATCCCCGTCCTGATGATGAACATCATCATGAAGAGGTTGAAAAAGTGAGTCCACCCGATCCATGCGGGCAGGCCGGGGCTGACGCCGATGTGGGTGTCGGTCCCGGGGTGACGCTGGATGAACGACTGCACCGCCGGCATGTTGTGCAGGCCCTTGCCGATCGCCACGCCGGCGATCAGCAGGGCGAAGCCGATGGGGATCAGCCAGAGCAGGTTGAACCATTTGTCGCGTCCGACGCGCAGCTTGGGGGCCGTCGCCCGCCGGGTGAGGTCGAACCCGCCGCCGTACGCCTCGACGTCGATGGTGTCCTCGGCGGTGTGTATTTCGTTGCGGTAGTCGGGGATTGACGTCAGCGGCGTGCCCACCGCGAGTGCCGATACAGAGCCGTCGTGCGCTGCCCGCCCCCCGGCGGTCCCGGCGGTGTCAATGCGCGGGTCCCGATGTTCGGTATTCGTCACGCGGCCGAAATTACCCGAAAGCACTTGGATTAATTGGACTCGATCGGGAAGGCAGGGACCGTCCCCGGTTCTGCGGTCGCCGGCAATTGTTGCCGGGGGCCAAAATCCGCCCCGGTCCGAATGGCGGTAGCCGCAACTGCCGAACAAACGGCGTATTTACTCCGCAAACTCGGTTCCTTGGGGGTCCCTGTGAGTTTGGGCATAACCTTCTGGAAGCCGATCCCGGCGCGGGTCGGACGGCCGCAATCGGCGGGTCGGCCGGGTCTCGATCGCGTTGACGGTCAGGGCCCGGCGGCTGATCCGCCAGCCCGCGTCCGTCAGCCGGTACTCGTCGTCGTAGCGCAGGTGCCAAACCACGTCGACGACCTCGTCCCCGCGCGGGCTCCAGTGGTGTGCGACGCACGCGACGCGCCCGCCGGCGGTGCCGCCCCGGGCGGCCTCGTCGTACACCTCGCCGACGATGGCGTGCTCGGTGCGGGTCACGGCGGCGACGGCGGCCACCGCGGCGGCGATGGCCTCGTGGCCGCGGTGGGTGTGGACGGGTTCCAGCGCGTCCGGCGGCGCGGGCACGTGCAATTCGGCCGTCTCGGTGAAAAGCATTGTGACGGAATCGAATTGACGGTCGTCCACGTAGGCCGCGTACCGGTGCACCAAATCGCTGAGGGCCGCGCGGTCACCAAGATCGATGCCGAGCGCGCGGGCGGCCTCGCCGATCAGGGGGCCGACCGGATCGTGCTCTCGATGCCGCCGACCGCCGACATCGAGGAGGCCAAGGACGCCCTGTCGGCGTGCGCCCAGCGGCTGTCGTTGAGCTCGTGACCCTCTCGGCGAGCGACCGCGCGGCCCTCAGCGATTTGGTGCACCGGTACGCGGCCTACGTGGACGACCGTCAATTCGATTCCGTCACAAT
>NZ_LZLY01000081.1 GCF_001673535.1 Mycobacterium sp. 1081908.1
CGGGGGCCGGGATTCGTCGGTCGCGTCGAGCCGGGCGCTGGCGGCCCAGCGCGCCTTCTGTGCGGGCACCACGCGCATGCCGGGACCGTGATAGCAGCCCGTCCTCGACGAGCAGTGGTCGTCGGCACGGGCGGTGGCAGCGGCCGGCCCCGCACCAACGGCCGCGAACCCGCCCGCGAGCACGGCGCTCGCGACAACCCATTTCAGGGTGCCTGTGGCGTGCATGCACTTAGGTTGCGGCGCAGCGCTTGCCGAATTTTCGCCGATTCCTTGTGAAATTCTTGCGTCGGCCGATGGCGGAGCGACAACCCGCGTCGGACAAGATGGATGCCATGACCGAACCAGCGATGGCCCGCGTGGCGGTCTACCTCGACTTCGACAACATCGTGATCTCGCGGTACGACCAGGTGAACGGGCGCAATTCGTTCCAGCGGGACAAGGCCGCCGGGCTCGAGCAGCATCAAGATCGGCTGGCCAGGGCCACCGTCGACGTCGGGGCGATCATCGACTTCGCGTCGTCGTTCGGGACGCTGGTGCTGACCCGCGCCTACGCGGACTGGTCGGCGGACGTCAACGCCGGGTACCGCGGGCAGCTGGTGGCCCGCGCGGTCGATCTGGTCCAGCTGTTCCCGGCGGCCGCCTACGGCAAGAACGGCGCCGACATCCGGCTGGCCGTGGACGCGGTCGAGGACATGTTCCGGCTGCCGGATCTGACCCACGTGGTGGTCGTGGCGGGCGACTCCGACTACATCCCGCTGGCGCAGCGCTGCAAGAGGCTCGGCCGGTACGCGGTGGGCATCGGGGTGGCGGGCGCGTCGAGCCGGGCGCTGGCGGCCGCCTGCGACGAGTTCGTCATCTACGACGCGCTGCCGGGGGTTCCGGTGTTCGAGCCCGAGCCGGCCAAACCGAAGAAGGCGAACGGTCGCACCAAGGCGGACAAGCGCGAGGATTCGGAGGAGGCGCCCGACCCGCAGGCCGCCGCCACCGCGCTGCTGACCCGCGCGCTGCAGATCGGGCTGGAGAAGGACGACGTCGACTGGCTGCACAACTCGGCCGTCAAGGCGCAGATGAAGCGGATGGACCCGTCGTTCAGCGAGAAGTCTTTGGGATTCCGGTCATTCAGCGACTTCCTGCGTTCGCGGTCCGACGTCGTCGAGTTGGACGAGAGCTCGACAACCCGGATGGTGCGGTTGCGCGGAACGGACTGAGCCGCTCCCCTACGCTGACGTCCGTGAGGCAGGAAGCGACCCGACCGAACCGCTCGTGGCCATCCTGGCTCACCCGCAACGTTCGGGTGCTCTCCGGGGTCTCGTTCCTGCAGGACACCGCCAGCGAACTGCTGTATCCGCTGTTGCCGATCTATCTGACGGCCGTGCTCGGCGCGCCGCCGTCCGTGGTGGGAGCCGTCGAGGGCTTGGCCGAGGGGGCGTCCTCGCTCACGAAACTCGCGGCGGGCCCGCTGGGCGACCGGTTCGCCCGGCGCCCGCTGATCGCCACCGGTTACGGGATGGCGGCGCTGGGCAAGGTCATCATCGCGGTGGCCGGGGCGTGGCCGGGTGTGCTCGCGGGTCGCGTCGTCGACCGGCTCGGCAAGGGGATTCGCGGCGCGCCGCGCGACGCGCTGCTGGTCGACGACGTGGACGACGCCCAGCGCGGCCGGGTTTTCGGCTTCCACCGGGCGATGGACACCATGGGCGCCGTCGTCGGTCCGCTGCTCGGGCTGGCGGGCTACGAGCTGCTCGGCCACCGGATCCCGCCCTTGCTGTACGTCGCCATCGTGCCCGCCGTCCTCAGCGTTGCCCTGGTCTTCCTCGCGCGCGAGCGCCGCCGTCCCGGCCCGCGGCCGCCACGGCGGTCGATGTGGGCCGGTGTGCGCACGTTGCCGCGGCCGTACTGGCGGGTCACCGCGCTGCTCATCGGCTTCAGCTTGGTGAATTTCCCCGACGCGCTGTTGTTGTTGCGGCTCAACGAGATTGGCTTCTCGGTGACCGAGGTGATTCTGGCTTACGTGGGATACAACGCGGTGTACGCCCTGGCCAGCTACCCGGCCGGAGCGCTCGCCGACCGCATCGGCAAACCCGCGTTGTTCGGGCTCGGTCTGGCATTCTTCGCGATCGGCTATACCGGGCTGGGGCTGACCACCGACCTGGCGACGGCCTGGCTGCTGATCGGCGCCTACGGCGTATTCACCGGGTGCACCGACGGCGTCGGGAAGGCGTGGATCTCGGGCCTCGTCGGCAAGGAGCACCAGGCGAGCGCCCAGGGCGTCTTCCAGGGGGCCACCGGCCTGGCCGTGCTGGTGGCGGGGTTGTGGGCGGGCTTCCTGTGGGGTTCGAACGGGCAACTGCCGTTGCTGATTTCGGGAATCACCGGCGGCGTGTTCGCGGTCGCGGTCATCGGGGCGACAACACACAAGGGGCGGTCGTGTATGGCGACCTAGGGCCGCCGACCCGAGCCGCGCGTCCGGGTCGCTAGCAAAGTTCGTGGTGGGCAACCGATATCGTTGACACCCCCTCGGCGTGGCCATACATTGTGTGAAAGTCGTCGCGAGGAGACCGTCAATGACCGTCGGTGCCGCTCCCCCAAGCGTTTTCGAAGCCGGCCTGCCGACGCTGGAGTATGGCGCCGAGGAGACTCCCGCCGACGTCTATCCCCGCCTGCAGGCGGCGCAACGGCAGGCCCCGGTCGCGCTGGGACCGCACGGCCCCGAGGTGCTGTCCTATCACCTGGTCCGGTCCGTCCTTCGGGATCCGCGGTTCGTGATCCCGCCCGGCATAAACCTGCTCGCCCAGGGCGTCACCTCCGGGCCGTTGTGGGACAAGGTGGTCAACAGCCTGCTGTGCCTGGAGGGCGAGGCGCACCATCGGCTGCGCAGCCTGACGTCGAAGGCGTTCACGCCGCGCGCGACGCTGCGCCTGCACGACACCATGGTCGCGGTGATGAACGAGCTGGTCGATCGCGTCATCGACGCGGGCCGCTGCGACGTGGTCACCGACCTCGCACGCCCCTACCCCGTCCCGATCATCTGCGCGTTGCTCGGGGCGCCCCGCGAGGATTGGCAACAGTTTTCGTCGTGGGCCGACGACGTGTTCAAGGCCTTCAGCTTCACGGTCGATCTTCGCGAAGTCGAACCCGTCGTGATGCGCGCGTGGCGGCAGCTCGACGACTACGTCGACGACATGGTCGCCCGGCGCCGCAGCAGCCTCACCGACGACCTGCTGTCCGACCTCATTCGCGCCGAGGACGGCGGCGACCGGCTCAACGCCGCCGAACTGCGCATGCTGGCCGGCGGCCTGCTGCTGGCGGGCACCGACACCACCCGCAACCAGGTGGCCGCCTCGGTGCACGTGCTGTGCGAACACCCGGAGCAGTGGGCGCTGCTCAAGGGGAATCCCGACCTGGCGATGCGCGCGGTCGAGGAGACCATGCGCCACTCGCCGATCGCGGGCGGCACCCTGCGGCTGGTGGCCCAGGACGCGGAGCTGGACGGCTACCTCTTCCCCGCCGGCACGATGGTCCTGGTGAATACCGCTGCGGCCAACCGTGATCCGGCGGTCTACGACGACCCGGACCGCGTCGACATCACGCGCGAGGGAGCGCCGCCGATCCTGACGTTCGGCGGCGGTGCGCACTACTGCCTGGGCGCCAACCTGGCCCGCCGCGAGATCGCCGAGGCGCTCAACGTCATCGCGGGCCGGCTGCTGAACCCGCGCACGGCCGGACCGGTGCCGTGGAAGCCGATGGTCAGCCTGAGCGGCCCGCTGAGCCTGCCCATCGAGTTCGATACGTAGTCATTCAGCCGGGTGAGCGGACGCCCAGGGGTGGGCCGATTCCAGTTGTGCCGCAACGCTTATCAGCACGTCCTCGCGCCCGTAGCCGGCGGCGAGCTGCACACCGATGGGGAGGCCCTCCGCGTTGCGGTGCAGGGGCAGGCTGATCGCGGGCTGCCCGCTCATGTTGAACGGCGGCGTGAACGCCGCGAACCGGCCGGCGCGGCGCATCGGCGCGGTCGGATGTTCGGGGTTGTTTTCGAACTCGGTCAGCGGCAGCGGCGGCTCGGCCAGCGTCGGCGTGAGCAGCAGGTCCCAGCCGTCGGCCCACCACTGCTGCAGCGCCCGCCGGAACGCGTAGACCGCGTCCAGTGCCACGGCGTAGTCGACCGCGGTCAACCGCTGCGCGCGCTGGACGTGCACCCAGTTGACCGGCTCGATGTCGTCGGCCGTCACCTCGCGTCCGAGCGTCTCGCCGAACCCCCGCGCCGCCATCGCCAGCTGCGTGGCCCACAACGCCATGAACTTCTCGACCAGGGACGTGTCGGCCAGGCACGCCGGCCAGGCCGGCTCGACGGTGTGGCCGAGCCCCTCCAGCATCGACGCCGCGGCGCGCACCGCCGCGACGCAGTCGTCGTGCAGGAAGTCGCCGCGCGGATGCACGTCGAGTAGCCCGATGCGCAACCGGCCCGGGTCGGCGCCGAGCTCCTCGGTGTACGGGCGCCGTGGCGCCGGGGCGATGACGGAGTCGCCGACACCGGGACCGCGCACCGCGTCGAGCAACCGCGCCGTGTCGCGCACCGTGCGGCTGACGCACAACTCGACGCCCAGCCCGGTCTCGGCCCGGGCGGGGCCCACCGTGATCCGTCCCTGGCTGGGCTTGAGGCCCACCAGCCCGCAACACGACGCCGGGATCCTGATGCTGCCGCCGCCGTCGGAGGCGTTGGCGAACGGCACCATCCCGGCGGCCACCGCCGCGGCGGCGCCGCCACTGGAGCCGCCCGGGGTGCGGTCGAGCGCCCACGGGTTGCGGGTCGCCCCCCAGGCCAGCGGCTGCGTGGTCGGCAGGCTGCCCATCTCGGGGCTGTTCGTCCGGCCGGCGATCACCAGGCCGGCCGCCTTGAACCGGGCGACCAGCGTCGTGTCGGCGGTGTCGATCTTCGCAGCCTCTTTCAGCGCGACGTTACCGTTGGACAGCGTCTGACCGGCGAAACTCGTATAGAGGTCCTTGAGCAGGAACGGGACGCCGTGAAACGGGCCGTTGGGCAGGTCGGGGCCGGCGGCGACGGACCGGGCGTGGTCGAACCACTCGATGACGACCGCGTTCAGCGCGGGGTTCGACCGCTCGATGCGCTCGATCGCCGCCTCGAGCAGCTCGGCCGGCGTGACCTCGCCCTTTGCCACCAGCGCCGCCTGGTCCGTGGCGTCCATCCAGCGGGTCTCGTCGGCGAGGCTGCTCATGGCTTTCGGTCTACCACGTGTGACGAAGACGGCCGCACACAAGTCGCGGTCGGTGCGGGCCGGCTTTACGCTCGTTGGTTACACGGACTTAACGGGGGTTTTGTCGATGCGCGGGATCCGGGGGCGAACTGTGCCCACACACGGGCGCGCCCTGATCGCGGCGGCAAGCTGCCTGGTCGTCGCGTCCTGTTCGGCAACGGCGGATCCGCCCGCGGCCACCCCGACCACCTCGACCTCGACCACCACGGCCAGCGCGGCGCCCGCGCCGCCACCGGTGACGGGACCGCTGGAGAGGGACTGGAAAAGCTACGGCGGGACCGCCTACGTCGGGTGCCCCGAGAAATTCGTCCAGCGCAAGTCGGCGCTCGAGGACATTCGCCCCAAGGTCTTCGACACGAAGACGGGCCAATACGTGGTGCCGGGCGTCCCCGCGGTCCCGGCCGGCGAGAATCTATCCGGCGGCATGTGCGCGCTGACGGGGACCGCCGACACCATGAGGGTCGTTTACGTGGTGACGACGACCAAGCCGGCGCAAGGGTCGCAGCCCGAAGTCACGAAGGCCACGGCGTACGCGTTCGACCTGAAGACGAGCCAGCCATTGGTGACCAAGGAGCTGGCGCCGCCGACGCCCGACCTGAAATTGACCGCGGCGAACGAATGGGGCCTGGCGGCAACCGCGACCGGTGTGGCGTGGGTGAACGCCTTCACCGACGGGCACAGCGCCGAGTCGCCGCCGCGGACCGTCATCCTGTCCGGGACCGATCTGTCGATCATGTGGAACGACCCCCAGCCCGGTCGGGTCTGGCAGGACGTCCTGTCGTTCCAACGCAACACGGACCCGGCCAAGACGTCGGGAGCGGAGCTGCGCCGCCCGAGCGGGGAAGCGATCTATCAGGACAACGACATCTGGACCGTCGACGGCGAATTGTCCGATGGCCCGGACAAACTCGTGAAGATCACCCACTGGGATTCCTACAACCCGCCGGTGGTGTCGACGATGTTCTATGACCTGAACGCGAAATCCCTTATCAAGGTGGGCGATTCGGACCGGGTTTCCGGCGGCGGATTGTCCGCCACGCTGTCGGACGGGAAGCTATTCGTCGACGGCCGCAACTCGGACAATTCGCAGTTCGGGTTCGGCGTGTGGAACCTGCACACCCAGCACTGGGATTTGTTGAAGACGCGCGACGACGCGAAGAAGATGAATATCGCGAAACTGGCGTACTTCGAAGACCACCTCTACATCACCAACGTCGGCAACACATACGCCGTCCTCGCCCTGCCCGCTCCCGATCCCGTCGCGACGACCTGGTCCGTCCGGCCGTTCGCGCGGATATCGGGTTGGACGCTGGTCTGCCGCGGCGAGAACGCCGCCGCGCTGAACGGCGACTGCAAGGACATCGTGATGGTCCAGGACCAGGACGGCCACTTCCCCGGGCCGTGGTTCTGAGGTTCGGTCAGCGAAACCGGACGTTCAGCGTCGCCATGCCGAAGATCTTTTGCCCGCCGGCCTTCGCCGCGACGATGACGACACCGCTGCGGGTCTCCGGATCCAGCGACTTGACCCGTCCGGTGAACTCGATGTCGGCGCCCTCGGCGGCCGACACGATCGCGGGCTGCGACAACCGCACCGCGTACCGGGTGACCGCGCCGGGATCCCCCGACCACGCCGAGGCGAATCCGGCGCCCAGGCCCATGGTGAGCATTCCGTGGGCGATCACGTCGGGCAGGCCGGCCAGCTTGGCGATGCCCTCGTCCCAGTGGATCGGGTTGGCGTCGCCGGCCACGCCGGCGTAGTTCACCAGGTCACCGCGGGACAGCCGGGCGTGATGAGTGGGCAGCTCGTCGCCGACCTGCACGTCATCGAAGGAGGGGGTCCCCGGCGTGCGGGTCGCGCCGCCTTGGGCGATCCGCACCTCACCTTCGGGGCGCACCGTCTTCTCATACCCGGCGGCGGCTTCGCCGATCGCGACGATGTCCACGTCGTGCATCATGATTTTCGGCACGGCCAGCTTGATCGCCGGATCGACGTCTTCGGCGGTGATGCCGACGACGGTGGTGTGCAGGGTGTGCACCCGCTCGCCGTCGCTGTCGGTGTAGGTGTTGGTGACGGTGATGAAATCCCTGCCGGCGGTCCTGCGCACCGACGTCAGCTCGACGTCGACGTGCAGTTCGTCGCCCGCCACGATCGGGCGGTGCTGCTCGAAGACCTCTTCGGTCTGCAGGTAGGTGTCGTAGCCGACGACCACCGACTCGAACATCCGGCGATTGCAGGCCATGCCGGGCACCGACGTGAATGTCACCGGCGCCACCAGGCCGGAGTAGCCCAGCTCGGCGGCCGCGTCGACGTCCCAGTGCGCGGGGTGGTAGTCCTGCACCGCGCGGGCGTACTCGCGGACCTTCTCGCGGCCGACCACGTAAGTGTGGTCCATCTGGTAGTAGTGGCCGACCCGCGATTGAAGCGCCGGCGCTTCCGCTGCTGCGGTCATGGATTGCTCAACTTTCCGACCGACCTGTTTGCTGAGGCCGGCCGAAACACCCTAGCGCGCCGACACCCGGGCGACACCCGCAGGTCATCTTCTCCGTGGCGCTTGACTGCATATACCCTACGGGGGTACCGTTAGGCGCATGAATGAAACTGGAAAGTGTGCTTGCAAATCCACCGGTTGTGCGTGCGGCGCCTCCGCGTGCACCCAAACGGCTGGCTGCCAGTGCGGCCATCCCGACTGCACCTGCAACGACTGATCACTAATAGCTAAGGCCTCGACCCCGGTCGGGGCCTTAGCTATTTCAGCGGGCCTTCTTCTCACGCCAGGCGCAAGTTACCTATTATCTGCGCATGCATGCAGATAGTCATGATCACGACAACGGGCATGACCACCACCATGCCCACGGAATTCGTGGCATCGTGGCGCAGCTCTTGGTCCCCCACAGCCACGACGCCGCCGACAGCGTCGACACCGCCCTGGAATCCAGCGTCGTCGGCATCCGCGCGGTCAAAGTCAGCCTGGTCGGACTGGGAGCGACCGCGATCGTGCAGGTCGTCATCGCCGTCGCGTCCGGATCGATCGCCCTGGCCGCCGACACCATCCACAACTTCTCCGACGCCCTGACCGCGGTCCCGCTGTGGGTCGCGTTCGCGTTGGGCACCCGACCGGCGACGCGGCGCTATACCTATGGCTACGGCCGGGCCGAGGACATCGCCGGCTTGTTCGTCATCGGCATGATCACGGCGTCGGCGATCGTCGCCGGCTACGAAGCCGTCCTGCGTCTGATCCACCCCGTCGCCATCGAGCACGTCGGCTGGGTCGCCGCCGCCGGCGTGATCGGCTTCCTCGGCAACGAAGTCGTCGCCATGTACCGGATCCGGATCGGCCGCCGGATCGGGTCGGCCGCCCTGGTCGCCGACGGTCTACACGCTCGCACCGACGGATTCACCTCGCTCGCAGTGCTTTTCGGGGCCGGCGGCGTCGCCCTCGGCTATCCGCTGGCCGACCCGATCGTCGGCCTGGTCATCACGGTGGCGATCCTGGCCGTGCTGCGCGGCGCCGTGCGCGACATCTTCCGCCGGCTGATGGACGCCGTCGACCCCGAGCTCATCGACACCGCCGAGGCGACACTGGCCGCCCGGCCGGGCGTCCGCAGCGTGCGCAGCGTCCGGATGCGCTGGATCGGGCACCGCCTGCACGCCGACGCCGAGCTGGACATCGATCCCGACACCAGCCTCGAGAACGCCCACCGCATCGCGCACGACGCCGAACACCAACTCACCCATGCGGTGCCGCGGCTCGACAGCGCACTGGTGCACGCCTATCCGGCGCACTCGGGCGCTTAAGTCAGGCCGAGGGCCTGCGGAACCATGTACAGCCCGAAGCCCATCACGACGAGGCACAGGGCCCACGCGATGTATTTGCGCGGGCCGCGCATCCGCCACTCCGCGGGCAGCGCACGGGATTCCAGCGCCAGCAACAGGCCCAGCACGATGGGCAGCAGCAGGGCGTTCATCACCTCGACGTCGACGGCGAGGTTGACCAGGTCGACGCTGGCCAACACGAGCGCGGCGCCGATCACATGCGCGAGCCCGTACGTGATGTAGAACTTGGCGGTCGCCCGGTTGGGCCGCTGGTTGAGGGTGTGCTTCCAGCCGAAGACCTCGGACAGTCCCCACGCGCCGGCGAGGGAGGCCACGATCGCCGCGACCAGCGCCGCGCCGAGCATGCCCAGCCCGAACAGGACCGTGCCGCCGACGCGGCCAAGGTACGGCGTGAGCGCGTTGGCGATGTCGCCGACGGTGTTCAGGGCGGTGTCGCCGTTGTGGGCCCCGATCGTCGAGGCCACGGTGACCACCACCGAGATCATGATCAGCTGGGTCAGCACGGCGCCCGCGGCGGTGTCGTGGCGGGCCTGGCGGATCGTGGCGACCGACAGGTGCTTATCGACCACCGCGCCCTGCTGGTAGAAGACCATCCAGGGCATGATGACGGCGCCGACGTTGGCCGCGACCAGCAACAGATACGACGAGTTGCCCAGTGGCATCGACTTCAGGCCCTCCACAAGGGCTTTCGGCTCGGGCCGCGACATCAACATGGCGACCAGGAACGCCAGCTCGGCCGCGCCGATGGCCAGCCCGATGCGCTCCACGCGCCGGTAGCTGCCGCTCAGCGCCAAAGCCAGCAGGGCGGCGGTGGCGACCGGGATGCTCACCCAGCGCGAGACGCCGAACAGCTCCCCGACCCCGGCGACGCCGGCGAACTCGGTGAGCAGCGCCCCGATCGCCGACGCGAACAGGGTGAACGCCGAAATCCACGCCCAGAAACGGCCGAACCGTTCCCGGATCAGCGCGCCGTGCCCCTTCTTGGTGACGATGCCCAGCCGGACGGTCATCTCCTGCACGACGTAGAGGATCGGCATCAAGATCAGCTGCGGCAGGACCATCCGATAACCCCATTGCGCGCCGGACTGCGACGCGGTGATCAGCGATCCCGCGTCGGTGTCGGCCAGCATCACGACCAGGCCCGGGCCCCACACCGTCAACAGGCCCCAGCTCAGCCACCGACCGCGGCGCGAGACCGATTCGGGCGGCTGGTCTGACGCGTCGGCCACCGGTGTCGTTGTTTCGGTCACCCCTGACCAACTCCTTCGCGCGCCAGCAACGTCCGGCCACCCGGCCCGTGCAACAGAGTAAGGCTACCCTAACCAATTTGGTAGCCCCCGCCCGTTTCGTATGCGGGACCCGCGCAGGGAAGGGCCCCGCCCGGAAATGCGGTTGGGTTCTCGGATAGGTGAGGATCCGGTGTAAAACCTGGTGGCAGGTACAGGATTCGAACCTGTGTAGGCGTAAGCCGACGGATTTACAGTCCGCTCCCATTGGCCGCTCGGGCAACCTGCCGCCAGACAGGTTACAACGAACGGGTAGACAAGGCACAAACGGCTAACCAGACGAAGGGACCGATCGAATGGCCGACTCATCGTTCGACATCGTCAGCAAGGTCGATCGGCAGGAGGTCGACAACGCGCTCAACCAGGCCGCCAAGGAGCTGTCCACCCGATTCGACTTCCGCGGCACCGACACCAAGATCGAGTGGAAGGGTGACGAGGCCATCGAGCTGACGTCGTCCACCGAGGAGCGGGTCAAGGCCGCCGTCGATGTCTTCAAGGAGAAGCTGATCCGTCGCGACATCTCGATGAAGGCCTTCGACGCCGGCGAGCCGCAGGCCTCCGGCAAGACCTACAAGGTCAACGGCACCCTCAAGCAGGGCATCAGCAGCGAGAACGCCAAGAAGATCACCAAGCTCATCCGCGACGAGGGCCCCAAGAGCGTCAAGACCCAGATCCAGGGCGACGAGGTCCGCGTCAGCAGCAAGAAGCGCGACGACCTGCAGGCCGTGCAGGCGCTGCTCAAGCAGGCCGATCTGGACGTGGCGCTGCAGTTCGTCAACTATCGATAGCGGGAAGCGAGATCCACGATGACGGTGACTCCGCAGCAGGACGACCACTTCGACGTCATCATCGTCGGCGCGGGCATCTCCGGCATCGACGCGGCCTATCGGATCACCGAGCGCAACCCCGGCGTGACCTACACCATCCTGGAGCGGCGGGCTCAGATCGGCGGCACCTGGGACCTGTTCCGCTACCCCGGAGTTCGCTCGGACAGCAGCATCTTCACGCTGTCCTTCCCGTTCGAGCCGTGGACCCGGAAGGAGGGCGTGGCCGACGGCGCCCACATCCGCGAATACCTGAGCGCCACCGCGCGCAAGTACGGCATCGACCGCCACATCCGGTTCAACAGCCATGTCCGCGCGGCCAATTGGGACTCGTCCTCCGACACGTGGACGGTCACCGTCGACCAGGACGGCGCCACCCGAACCGTGCGGGGCCGGTTCGTGTTCTTCGCCAGCGGCTACTACAACTACGACGAGGGCTACACGCCCGAGTTCCCCACCATCGAGCGGTTCGGCGGCACCGTCGTGCACCCGCAGCACTGGCCCGAAGACCTCGACTACACCGGCAAGAAGGTAGTCGTCATCGGCAGCGGGGCCACCGCCGTCACGCTGATCCCCGCGCTCACCGATCGGGCCGCGAAGGTGACGATGCTGCAGCGTTCGCCCACCTACATGATGGCGGCGTCCAGATACAGTAAGGTGGCCGCCGTCGCTCGTAAGCTATTGCCACGCAAGGCTTCCCACCTGCTCATGCGGCTTCACGTCGCGCTTACGGAGGCGCTGTTCTTTCTCGTTTCACGCAAATTGCCGCGGTTGGTGCGGTGGTTGGTGCGCTACCGGGCCATCAGAAAGCTGCCCGACGGCTACGACGTCGACATCCACTTCAAGCCGCGGTACAACCCGTGGGACCAGCGGATGTGCCTGATACCCGACGCCGACCTCTACACCGCCGTCCGCGACGGCGGCGCCGAGGTGGTCACCGACCAGATCGACCAATTCGACGCCACCGGCATCGCGCTCGAGTCCGGCGCGCACCTCGACGCCGATATCGTCGTGACCGCGACCGGCCTGCAGCTGCAGGCGCTGGGCGGGGCCGCCATCAGCCTCGACGGCGAACGGGTCGATCACCGCGACCGGTTCGTCTACAAGGCGCACATGCTCGAAGACGTGCCCAACCTGTTCTGGTGTGTGGGTTACACGAACGCGTCGTGGACGCTGCGCGCCGACATCACCGCCCGCGCAACGGCAAAACTGGTCGCGCACATGGCCTCCCACGGCTACACGCACGCCTACCCGCACCGGGGCGACGAGCCGATGGAGGTCAAGCCGTCCTGGGACATCCAGGCCAACTACGTGAAGCGCTCGGGCCACGCGCTGCCCAAGTCGGGCACCCGGCGGCCGTGGAATGTGCGGCAGAACTACTTCGCCGATGCCATCGACTACCGGTTCGACCGCATCGAGGAGGCGATGGTGTTCGGCCGCGTGGCCGACCGGGCGCGGATCGCCGGGTGAGCGGCGTCTGCGAATACGCCTGAACTCGCACAGTTGGTGAACTGCTTCTAAATCTCCGGTGGCGGCAATACTGTGATCGCCATGGCTATGCGTGAACCGAACGTTGTCGTTCTCGGTGGCGGATCGTGGGGGACCACCGTCGCGTCGATCTGCGCGCGCCGGGGGCCGACGCTGCAGTGGGTGCGTTCCGAGGAAACCGCGAAGGACATCAACGACAACAATCGCAACACGCGCTATCTCGGCGAGGGCGTCGAACTGAGCTCGACGCTGCGCGCCACCAGCGACTTTGCGGAGGCCGCGAACTGCGCCGACGTCGTGGTCATGGGCGTGCCCTCGCATGGCTTCCGCGGGGTCCTCACCGAACTGGCCAAGGAGCTGCGGCCCTGGGTGCCGGTCGTGTCGCTGGTAAAGGGGCTCGAGCAGGGCACCAACATGCGGATGTCGCAGATCATCGAGGAGTTGCTGCCCGGTCACCCGGCGGGCATCCTGGCCGGCCCGAACATCGCGCGCGAGGTGGGCGAGGGCTATGCCGCCGCGGCGGTGCTGGCCATGCCCGACCAACACCTGGCGACCCGGCTGTCGGGGCTGTTCCGCACCCGGCGGTTCCGCGTGTACACCACCGACGACGTCGTCGGCGTCGAGTTGGCCGGCGCGCTGAAGAACGTCTACGCGATCGCCGTGGGGATGGGCTATTCGCTGGGGATCGGGGAAAACACCCGCGCGCTGGTGATCGCGCGGGCGCTGCGCGAGATGACGAAGCTCGGGGTGGCGATGGGTGGCCACCCCGACACCTTCCCGGGCCTGGCGGGGCTCGGTGACCTGATCGTGACCTGCACCAGCCAGCGCAGCCGCAACCGCCACGTCGGTGAACAACTGGGGGCCGGCAAGCCGATCGACGAGATCATCGCGTCGATGAACCAGGTCGCCGAGGGTGTCAAGGCCGCCAGCGTGATCACCGAGTTCGCCAATGAGTTTGGCCTGAATATGCCCATCGCTCGCGAGGTCGATGCGGTGATCAACCACGGTTCGAGCGTCGAGCAGGCCTACCGCGGCCTGATGGTCGAGGTTCCCGGGCACGAAGTGCACGGGTCCGGCTTCTGATTCGTCAACCAAACAACTCGTAACGAAATTATTTGCATTCGATATGCGCCCGCGCGGGCGGCTTGACCCGCGCTTTGTCGCGCCCATACCGTCAAACGAGGCAGCCAGGCCCTGACCGCCGAATGGCGCAGTTGTAATCGCCTGTGCGCCAACACGCTACGCCGACGTAGCCAAGAGCAATACGGGGCTCGGAACATTCCCCGCTAACACCTAACGAGGGAAGCGACCGATGCAAGACATTCAAATCGAACGCATACGATCCATCGTCAGGCACGACCTGCCCTCGTCACTGGTGGTGTTCCTGGTCGCCCTTCCGTTGTCGCTGGGGATCGCCATCGCGTCCAACGCCCCGGTGCTGGCCGGGCTGATCGCCGCGATCGTGGGGGGAATCATCGCCGGGTCCCTCGGCGGATCGCCGCTGCAGGTCAGCGGTCCCGCCGCGGGACTGACCGTCGTGGTCGCCGATCTTATCTCCGATTTCGGGTGGGGGGTAACGTGTTTGATCACCGCCGCCGCCGGCGTGCTGCAGATCCTGTTGGGGCTCAGTCGTGTTGCCCGCGCGGCGCTGGCGATCTCACCGGTCGTCGTACACGCCATGCTGGCCGGAATCGGGATCACGATCGCACTGCAACAAGCGCACGTCTTGCTGGGCGGAAAATCCAAAAGCACGGCTTGGCACAACCTGATTGGACTGCCGGGCCAAATCATCGGCGCGCATCGGCCGGGGGCGCTGCTGGGCGCGCTGGTGATCGTCATCCTGATCGCCTGGCGCTGGGTTCCGGCACGCCTGCGCTTCGTTCCCGGGCCGCTGGTCGCCATCGTTGCGGTGACGGTCATCTCGCTGGCCTTCCCGTTCCACGTGCGGCGCATCGAGATCGACTCGTCGCCGCTGAACGCGCTGCAGCTGCCCGAGATTCCGCACGGCAACTGGAGCGCCGTGGCCATCGGCGTCATCACCGTCACGCTGATTGCCAGCGTGGAAAGCCTCCTGTCGGCGGTTTCGGTCGACAGGATGCACAACGGTCCGCGCACCGACTTCAACCGCGAGTTGATCGGCCAGGGCACCGCGAACTTCGTGTCGGGGACCATCGGCGGGCTGCCGATCACCGGCGTGATCGTCCGCAGCTCAACCAATGTCAACGCGGGCGCGAAGTCCCGCGCCTCCTCGATCATGCACGGTATGTGGATTCTGCTGTTCACGGTTCCGTTCGCGGAGCTGGTCGAGCAGATCCCGACGGCGGCGCTGGCCGGCCTGCTGATCGTGATCGGTATTCAGTTGCTGAAGCCGGCGCACATCGAAACGGCAATGAAGCACGGGGATCTCGCCGTCTACATCGTGACCGCGGTCTGCGTCGTCTTCCTCAACCTGCTGCACGGGGTGATGATCGGGCTCGCCCTGGCCATCGCGCTGACCGCGTGGCGGGTGATCCGGGTCAGGGTCGAGGCCCAGCCCGTCGGTGACGACTGGCGGGTGGTGATCGAGGGCCCGGCCTGCACCTTCCTCGCGCTGCCCCGGCTGACCCGCGTGCTGGCCTCCATCCCCGCTGAAAGCGTTGTCACGGTGGATATTTCGGCCCAATACCTCGACCACGCCGCGCACCAGGCGATCACCGACTGGCAGCGCCAGTACGAGGCCACGGGCGGCACCGTGCACATCGACGGGATTTCCGAATCGGGTCACCTCGTCCGTCGGCGCGCGCACGAACTGGTCGATCACGAAAGGCCCGAGGCCGCTGCCTAGTCGAAGCCGGAGAGCCCGAAAGTATCGCTTGGAGTGCGGCCGCTGAGCTTCTGAACTATCCACTGGTTCATCGAGACCCTTTCCTCGATGGCTTCCAGCGCGAGGCGGGCGTGCAGCTTCGGCGATGTCCGGACGATGAAGGTGCCGCTGTAGTTGCGTTCGGAAAGGGGCGTGGGGGCCGCTTCTCCGCATGTCCGCATGGCGTCGACGTGCTCACGCGTGGCCTGCTCGATGGCGGCGACGGCCTGCTCGGCCGTCGGCGCTTCGCGCCTCAGGTAAGGCAATTCCACGCACACGCCGATGTACTCGCCGTACTCGCGCGACCATTGCACGCGGTAGGTGTAGTGGTTCACGGCGGTTGTGATAGCACATGCGCTATCAGATTCGGGAGTCACTCATCCCCAAGGAGAGCTCTCCTCTCCAGGTCATGTGGTGGGCGCAACCTACCCCCGCGCCATCGCTTCCAGGCGGCGGATGCGGTCCTCGATCGGCGGATGTGTCGAAAACATCGACCCGATCCGCTCGCCCGCGCGGAACGGGTTGGCGATCATCAGGTGGGCTTGGCTGGCCAGCTGCGGCTCCGGCGGCAGCGGCGCCATCTGAACGCCGCCGGAGATCTTGCGCAGCGCCGACGCCAGCGCCAGCGGGTCACCGGTCAGCACGGCGCCCGACTCGTCGGCCTGGTACTCGCGCGACCGGGACACGGCCAGCCGGACCACGGTCGCGGCGATCGGTCCCAACAACGAAACCAGCAGCAGCGCAAAGGGATTGCCGCCCTCCCGGTTTCCACCGCCGAAGAACATCGCCATGTAGGACAGCGCGGTGATCACCGACGCCATCGCCCCGGCGACGCAGGAGATCAGGATGTCGCGGTTGTAGACGTGCGAAAGCTCATGCCCCAACACCGCGCGCAACTCGCGCTCGTTGAGGATCCCCAGGATTCCGGTGGTGCAGCACACCGCCGCGTTGCGCGGGTTGCGGCCCGTCGCGAACGCGTTGGGCGCGTTGGTGTCGCTGATGTAGAGCCTCGGCATCGGCTGGTGCGCGGAGGTGGCCAACTCGCGCACGATCCGATACATGACCGGCGCCTGCAGCTCGGAAACCGGCTGCGCGTGCATGGCCCGCAACGCCAGCTTGTCGCTGTTGTAGTACGTGTAGATGTTCATGCCGATGGCGAACAGCACCGCGATCAACATCGCCGTCCTGCCGAACAGCGAGCCGACAAACACGATCAACGCGGACATACCGACCAACAGGGCGAAGGTCTTCAACCAGTTGGCATGCGGATGCCAGGTCATCGGTGCCCTCCTTGGAGCGTCAACTATCGCTAATTGAACGCCCGAACCGGCGGCGAAGGTTCCTCCGACGCGCTAACCGTGCCGGCTCACCGTGTAATCGACCAGCGTCTCCAGCGCGCGCCGGCCGGGGAGATCGGGCAAAAGCTCCAGCTCAGCGCGCGCGTCCGCCGCGTACTGCACCAGGAATTGCTTGGCCTTGGCCATCCCGGGTGACGCCCGCAACAGCGTCAGCGCCTCGGCCACTGCGTCGTCGTCCTCGACGGGCCCGGACAGCAGCTCGCGCAGCCGGGCCGCCTCGGGTCCCGGCTCCCGCAGCGCATAGACCATCGGCAGGGTGTGCACCCCCTCGCGGACATCCGTCCCGGGCAGCTTGCCGGACTCGTGGGAGTCGCTGTCGATGTCGATGATGTCGTCGGAGATCTGGAACGCGGTGCCCACGATGCCGCCCAGGCGGCTCAACCGCTCGACCTGGTCGGCGTCGGCGCCGGAGAACATCGCGCCGAACCGGCCCGCCGCGGAGATCAGGCACGCCGTCTTCTCGTACACCACCTTCAGGTAGTGCTCCACCGGGTCCACGCCCTCGGCCGCGCCGCGGCCCTCGCGCATCTGGCCGGTGACCAGCTGGGCGAACGTCTCGGCGATGAGCCGCACCGCCTGCGGGCCCAGCCGGGACACCAACCGCGACGCCGTCGCGAACAGGTAGTCACCGGCCAGGATGGCGACGTTGTTGCCCCAGCGCACGTTGGCGGTGGGCGTGCCGCGGCGCACCTCCGCCTCGTCCATCACGTCGTCGTGGTAGAGCGTGGCCAGGTGCACTAGTTCGATGACCGCGCCGGCGATCGTCACCTCCGCGGCGTCCGGGTTGGGGCCGAGCTGCGCCGACAACACGGTGAACAACGGCCGGAACCGCTTGCCGCCGGCCT
>NZ_LZLY01000082.1 GCF_001673535.1 Mycobacterium sp. 1081908.1
CGGGAGTAGCCCACCTCCGCCACACACCGCATGGCCGCGGCGATGATTCGAGCGCGGGTCTCCTCGCCGCTGGCGCCCGGCGGGCGCCCCAGCTGCGACCGGGCGGGGCTCATGCGGGGCACCCCCCTACGGAACCGGCACATAAATTGATCGGCCGATTATATTTGACGCTGTTAGCCGGAAGTGAGGACGTCACAATGACGCGGGCACAACTGGGTCGCCCGGTCGGCGCCAGCGGCGAGGAGACCCGCCGGCGGATCATCGTCGCCACCATGCGCTGCGTGGCCAGGGCCGGCTATTCGCGCGCGACCATCCGCGAGATCGCCAAGGCCGCCGACATGACCAGCGGCAGCCTGTATCACTACTTTCCGAACAAGTCCGAGCTGCTCGCCGCGACCGTCAACGAGATCGACGAGCTCGTGTTGCCCCGGCTGCGCTCGGCCGCGTCGCGCTCCGACGACGTGGTCGAGCGCCTCGAGGCGATGCTGGACGAGCTGGGCAGGTTGCTGCGCGAGTATCCGCACCTGGCCGCGTTCGAGCGCGCCATGCGCGGGCGCACCGGGCT
>NZ_LZLY01000083.1 GCF_001673535.1 Mycobacterium sp. 1081908.1
ACCAACGCTTCGAGGTCGAGCTTGCCGCGTCGGGCCAGCGCGGCGAGCACCGGGATGTCGCGCGCCGGGTCGCTGGCCGAGGAGACGCTGCTGCCGGCGGCGGCGGTGGTGCCGGTCGACGAGTCGCTGCCGCTCGACCTCGCGGCGCTGCTGGGCTGCGGCGTCACCACCGGGGTGGGCGCGGTGATGCGCACCGCGGCCGTGCGTCCGGGGGAGAGCGTGCTCGTGATCGGTTGCGGCGGTGTGGGTTTGGCCGCGATCCAAGGCGCGCGGCTGGCCGGCGCGGCGCCGATCATCGCCGCGGACCGGGTCGCCGGCCAGCTTCCCGCCGCGCTGGCCAACGGGGCAACCGACACGATCGATGCCGGCGAGGTCGACGTCGTCGCCGCGGTGCGCGACCTCACCGGCGGCCTCGGGGTCGATCACGGGATCGAGGTGGTGGGCAAGCCCGCCACGATGCGCCTGGCCTACGAGGCCACCCGCCGCGGCGGCAAGGTGACCCTGGTGGGCGCCGCCGGCATCGCCGAGGAGGTGACGTTCCCCGCGCTGTCGTTGATGGCCGACGGCAAGGCGGTCCAGGGCAGCGTCTACGGCGCCAGCGACCCGGCGCGCGACATCCCGGTGCTCGCCGCGCTGGCCCGACGCGGCAAGCTCGACCTCGAAGCGTCATG
>NZ_LZLY01000084.1 GCF_001673535.1 Mycobacterium sp. 1081908.1
TCGGCGGGGGACACGGATTCGGTGGCGGCCACGGATTCGGCGGTGGCCACGGATTCGGCGGCTTCGGGCGCCGGTAACGGCTCGGCGCCGCCGCACGTGTCCGGATCCGCGGGCTAGGGTGGCGGACTAGGGGTGGGGCAATCCGATTGTCAGCGAACCAGTTTGGAGAATGGGGGGAGCGGTGGACGTCGTCCTTGGGGTGTCTCTGGCACCCGAGACGGTCCGCATGGTGCTCGTCGAGGGTGCAGGCGCCGGCGGCGTCACCGTCGATCAGGCCGACTTTCCGATGCCGGGTGCCGCCGCGGCCGATCGGGTGATCGAGGCCATCCTGGGCACCCGCGAAAGCGCGGCCGAGAGCGGCTACCGGCTGCGGTCCAGCGGGGTCACGTGGACCGATCAGTCCGCCGCCGCCGCGCTGCGAAACGCGTTGGCGACGCGCAAGATCGAGAACGTCATGCTGGTCTCGGCGTTCATGGCCGCCGCGGCGCTGGCTCAGACGGTCGGCAGCGCGACCAACTCCGCCCGTACCGCGCTGCTGTTCGTCGAGCCGGCCACCGCGACGCTCGCCGTCGTCGACACGTCGGACGGGTCGGTCGCCGATGTCCAGCGCAGGCCCCTGCCGAGCGGCGACGGTGCGGCGCTGGCGGAGCTGGCCGCGATGGTCGCGGGGGCCGAATCGATGCGCGCCCGGCCCGACGGCGTGTTCGTGGTCGGCTCCGGCGTCGACATCCCGCTGATCAAACCCGCGCTGGAGGCGGCGACGTCGCTGTCGGTGACGGCCCCCGAGGAACCCGAGATGGCCCTGGCACGCGGCGCCGCACTGGCATCGGCGAACGAGCAATTGGGAGCGCCGAGCACGGTCGAAATGCCCTACGTCCAGGAACCCGCGCGCGAGCTGGCCTACAGCGCCGAGGCGGAGCCGGCGTCCGGCGACGACCCCGAGCATGGCGGGCGCCACAGCCGAAAGATGCTGGCGATCCTCGCCGCGACGGTGATATTCGTCGTCGGCGCGGTGGCCCTGACGGTGGCGCTCGCTGTCGGCATTCGCCCGCACGTGGACCAGCGACCCGATGTCGGCAAGAACGTCGTCGCCCCGGCGACCCCGGCGGTCCCGCCGCCGAACGCCCTGCCGCCGGCCCCACCGGCCCCCGCGCC